>NZ_JCADBQ010000015.1:0-165373 GCF_059359355.1 Micromonospora sp. ZG13 | reverse complement strand
CGCAGACCGTGCAGGTGTCGGCCTACCCGGACCACTACGCCCAGTGGGAGCAGCAGGCCGCCGACCTGGTCGCCGAGTACTGGAACAGCTGACCACCACCACACCACAATTCGTGAGCAAGTGCGTCTGGCCGGCACCCGACTCGGGTGCCGGCCAGACGCATGTCCGGGACCGGGGCGGGCGTTCGGCGGGCCGTGGCCAGTTCGCCAACGTGCCGGGTGAAGAGCAGCACCGCGCCACCGGCGGGCAGGAGGCGGTCGGGGCGTACGCCGGTCAGACGCGGAAGCCGGCGGCCCGCGCCGCCTGACGTTCCCGGCGGCGTTCGGAGCGGCGGCGCAGGAACCAGAAGAGGAAGACGACCAGCCCGAGCAGGAACGCCAGCACCAGCACCGGCAGGATGATCGCCACCACCGACATGACGACGCTGGTGGCGTCCTCGGCGGTGCTGGCCACCGGCGCTCCGACGCCGGCCGTGGTCGCGTTGATGACCGGTCGCGCGGCGGACTTCAGCAGGTGCACGCCGAGGGCGATCAGCACACCGGTCACCACGGGGACCCACTCGCTGGACGAGAAGAAGCTGCCCGGGTCGCTCACCGTCACCGTCTCCGACGACGAGCCCGCGCCGAACGCCAGGCCGCCCGCCGTCGGCCGGACCACGGTCTGCACGACGTCGTTGACGTGGTCGACCACCGGGACCTTGTCGGCGACGACCTCGACGACCAGCAGCACCGCCAGGATCGCGATCACCCAGCCGTTGCCCAGCCACTGCCACCCGCCGGGCAGGTCGATCAGGCTGGTGTAGCGGGCCAGCAGGCCCATGGTGAGCAGGGGGATGTATGCGTTCAGCCCCGCCGAGGCGGCGAGACCCGTACCGGTGAGAACTTCGAGCACCGTCTCAGCATGGCACCGGCACGCCAGTGCCGCTCGCTGGCGTGGGTCGGGGTCTCGGCTACCCTCGTCGGGTGCGGTTGGTCATTGCGAAGTGCTCGGTGGACTACGTCGGACGGCTCTCGGCCCACCTGCCGCCGGCCACCCGGTTGCTCATGGTGAAGGCGGACGGGTCGGTGTCGATCCACGCCGACGACCGGGCGTACAAGCCGTTGAACTGGATGAGCCCGCCCTGCCGGCTGGAGGAGGCCCCCGGCGTCTGGCGGGTCGTCAACAAGGCGGGCGAGGAGCTGCGGATCACCCTGGAGGAGATCTTCCAGGACACCTCGTACGAGCTGGGCGTCGATCCGGGCCTGCGCAAGGACGGTGTGGAGGCGCACCTCCAGGAGTTGCTGGCGGCCAACCCGGAGACCCTCGGCGAGGGGTTCACGCTGATCCGCCGGGAGTACATGACGGCCATCGGCCCGGTCGACCTGCTCTGCCGGGACGCCGCGTCCGGCACCGTCGCCGTCGAGGTGAAGCGCCGGGGCGAGATCGACGGTGTGGAGCAGCTCACCCGCTACCTGGAACTGCTCAACCGCGACCCGCTGCTCGCGCCGGTCGCCGGGGTCTTCGCCGCGCAGGAGATCAAGCCGCAGGCCCGGGTGCTCGCGATGGACCGGGGCATCCGCTGCGTGGTCGTGAACTACGACAAGCTGCGCGGCATCGAACGCGACGAGCTGACCCTCTTCTGAAGGTCGCCCGCGGCGGGTGCCGCGGAGGCCGGAGACACGACCTGTCAGTGCGGCGGGGCCGAGGGGCCGTCCGCGCGGACCGCGATCAGCGACTTGGGCAGCCCGGCCACCCGCTCGACGAGGATCCGCGAGTCGGGGAAGTAGTGCCGCATCTGTGAGCGGTCGAGCAGCTCCGTCCAGAGCACCTGGTGGATGGCGGCCTCGTGGGTGCGGGTCGGCTTGTGCCCGAGCGGCCAGCGGCGGGCGAACGCCGTCCGCAGCCGTACGGGGAGGAACTGCATCCCCGGCGCGATCCAGTGCGGCTCGATGGGGAAGTAGCGGTAGGGCGTCTGCACCCAGTGCCGGTCGCCGAGCCCGCGCACGGCGTCGGCGAAGCGCAGCCGCCGCTCGTGGCCACCGACGTGCTCCAGCACGGAGTTGGAGAAGACCAGGTCGTAGCGGCGCGAGGTGATCCGGGCCGGCAGGTCGCAGGCGTCGGCCCGGTCGACCTGCGCCCAATCCGGGACGTCCGCGGGCGGCCGCTCCAGGTTGACCACGTGGACGCGTGCCGGCCGCACGTCGGCGCGGGTCCAGGTGCCGAGCCGGCCCCCGAGGTCGATGACGTGCATCTTCTCCAGGTCGGGAAAGGTGCGGGCCAGCCAGTCGGCGCGTCGACGTCGCTGCCGGGCACTCCACGACCGGTCACTGTCGACGAGGTGGAAGCGCAATCGATGGGGGCGCATTTAACGCAATGTACCGCTCCCACCACGTTGGACACACGTGGGGACCTTCATGATCGGTTATCCGACACTCACCTGCCGTACATGACCTTGATGGCCTTCACGAGCCGCGCGACGTCGGCCGGCGTCCGCTCGAAGGTCGTCGAGGGCAGCAGCGACCGGGCCCGCCGCCGCGTGACGGCCTTGGCGCGGCTGAACTCCCGAAGCCCGTCCTCGCCGTGGATGCGCCCGAAGCCGGAGTCGCCGACGCCGCCGAACGGCAGCGTGGACATCCCGGCGAAGGTCAGCGCCGAGTTCACCGACGCCATGCCCGAGCGCAGCCGCCGGGCGATCGCCACCGCGCGCCGCCGACCGAAGACCGAACCCCCCAGGCCGTACGACAGGGCATTGGCCCGGTCGACGGCCTCGTCGGCGTCGCGGACCCGGTTGATGGTCAGGGTCGGGCCGAACGTCTCCTCGCGTACGGCGGCGGAGTCCTCCGGGACGTCCACCAGCACGGTCGGCCGCACGTACGGCGGCTGCACGGCGTCCGCGCCGCCGAGCACGGCCCGACCGCCCCGCGACAGCGCGTCGTCGATGTGCCGGCGGATCACGTCGAGCTGGCTGGGCATGGTGATCGGGCCGATGTCCGCGTCGTCCGGGCCGACGGTCAGCCGGCCGGCCCGCTCGACGACCTTGCCGACGAAGGCGTCGAAGACCGGCTCGACCGCGTAGACCCGTTCGATGCCGATGCAGGTCTGCCCGGCGTTGGTCAGCGCGCCCCAGACGCACGCCTCGGCGGCGGCGTCCAGGTCGGCGTCGGAGTCGACGATCATCGCGTCCTTGCCGCCGGCCTCCAGCAGCACCGGCGTCAGCGACTCGGCGCAGGCCGCCATCACCTTGCGCGCCGTGGCCGACGAGCCGGTGAAGGCCACCTTGTCGGCCCCGGAGCGGCACAGCGCCGCCCCGACGTCGCCGAGCCCGTGCACCGCCGTGAACACCGGCTGCTCGGGCACGACCTCGGCGAAGGTGTCGACGAGCCACTGGCCGACGACGGGGGTGTATTCGCTGGGCTTCAGCACCACCGCGTTCCCCGCCGCCAGCGCGTACGCGGCGGAGCCGATCGGGGTGAAGACGGGGTAGTTCCACGGGCCGATCACGCCGACGACCCCGTACGGCTGGTATTCGAGGTGGGCGGAGAACTCGGCCAGGACGAGCCGCGAGCGGACGCGGCGGGGGCCCAGCACCCGGCGCGCGTTGCGGGCCGCCCAGTCGACGTGCTCGACGGCGGTGACGACCTCGACGACGGCGTCGGCGACCGGCTTGCCGCCCTCGGCGTGCACCAGCTCGGCGATCTCCTCGATCCGCCGGGCGAGCAGGCCGCGCCAGCGCAGCAGCCGTTCCCTGCGCCCGTCGAAGCCGAGCGCGGCCCACCACTCGCCGGCCCCGCGGGCCCGGTCCACGGCCCGCCCGACGTCCTCGGCGGTGGCGACCGGCAGGCGCCCGGCCTCCGCTCCGGTCGCGGGGCTCGTCGAGACCAGCCGACCGTCCTCGATGACCGGGGTGCCCGGGACATGCACAGCCGTCATGGCGGAAGTCTAGACCCGAGGATTACTCGCCGGTAGGGGCGCGGGCGGCGGTCCCGTCCGCCGGACCGGCCGCACAGGGCACGGAACGGGGTGGACGGCCCTCGGTCGGACTTGTGATGATTCTTGGGCCGATACGCGCCGAACCGCTGAACGCGGGGTGTCCGGCCGGGGGCGCGTAGGTGACCAGGCGGCGGTGGAGGGCGACTACCGTGTGCTGGCAGGCTGACGCACGGGGTGACCGTGCGGGGTGGAGGCTGACTGTCCATGGAGGAACATCCGGAACTGAGACCGTTGTTGACGGTGGCCGGCGGGGCGATGCGGGGACTGAGCTTCCGGGTGGGTCCTGAGCGGCAGGTCATCGGTCGGGCGCCGACCGTCGACGTCGTGGTGCACGACGCCCACCTGAGCCGCCGGCACGCCGAGGTGTGGCTGACGGGGGAGGGGGCGGCCCTGGCCGACCTGGGCTCCACCAACGGCACCTGGCTGAACGACCGGCGGATCACCGGCGTGGAGCGGCTGGCCGACGGGGACGTGATCCGGCTCGGCCGCACCGAACTGCGCGTCTACGACCCGGGTGTGGCGCGCACCGACCCCGTGGGCTTCAGCTTCAGCTTCAACCCGCCGCGCCGCGACCGTCGCCCGACCCTGCCGTTGCCGCTCGCGACCCCGGCCGTCGGCCCGGCGCCGCCGCCGGTGGTCCCGGCCGTCGACCCGGTGGCGGTGGCGGTCCCGGCCGTCGACCCGGCGCCGGGGGCGGTTCCGGCGGTGTCGTCCGCTCCGTCCTGACCGGGGCCGCCGGCACACACCGTACGGTGCCCGAAGGTGGCGGGCCGGCCCATGGACGCGTCCGGCGTCGCCGTGGCAGCATCCGGCGGATGGAGACCGGACAGCGGCTGGTGTCGGCGAACGGGGTCACCCAGGCGGTACGGGTGGCCGGGCCGCCGGACGGCGCTCCCGTACTGCTGATCCACGGCAACTGCTCGTCGGCGGCCTTCTGGGAGCCGCTGGTGCGGCGGCTGCCGGCGACCCTCCGGGTGGTCGCGCCCGACCTGCGCGGCTACGGGCTGAGCGACACCGTCGGGGTGGACGCGACCCGGGGGCTCAGCGACTTCGCCGACGACGTCGCGGCGCTGCTCGACGACCCGTCCCTCTTCCCGTCCGGCGCCAGGCCGGTGGTCGTGGGCCACTCGCTCGGCGGCGGGGTGGCCATGCGGCTGCTCGTCGACCACCCCGACCGGGTGGGCGCGCTGCTGCTCGCCGCTCCGGTCTCGCCGTACGGCTACGGCGGTACCCGGGACCTGACGGGCACGCCGACCACCCCCGACTTCGCCGGCACCGGCGGCGGCACCGGCAACCGTGACTTCGTCAAGCGGCTGGCGGCCGGCGACCGGGGCGTGGACGCCCCGACCAGCCCGCGCGCCGTGCTGCGGGCGACCTACGTGGCGGACCCTGCCTCGCTCGGCGACGACGAAGAACTGCTGCTGGACAGCCTCCTCTCCACCGCCACCGGCGACGACAACTACCCCGGTACGGCGGTGGCCTCGGCGAACTGGCCCGGCACCGCCCCCGGCCGGCGCGGCGTGCTCAACGCCCTCTCGCCGGCGTACTTCCGCGTCGCCGACGAGCTGGTCGCGGTGGCCGGCAAGCCGCCGATCACCTGGATCCACGGGGACGCCGACGTGATCGTCTCGGACACGGCGATGATGGACCTGGCCCACCTGGGCTCGCTGGGCGTGCTGCCCGGCTGGCCGGGGGAGGCGGCCTGCCCGGCGCAGCCGATGGTGGGGCAGACCCGGGCGGTGCTGGAGCGGTACGCGGCGGCCGGCGGGTCGTACCGTGAGGTGCTGCTGCCCGGCTGCGGGCACAGCCCGCACCTGGAACGGCCGGCCGAGTTCGTCGCCGAGCTGCTGAGGCTGACCAACCCGGCGGGCTGACCGACGCGGCGCGGGCTGACCGACGGCGCCGCCCGACCGGTGCGCAGGCCCGCTGGGCTCGTGAAATTTCCCACGGCGCCTCGACAACTCAGCGTCAGGTGGCAGACTCGCGCGCATAACCTTAATGGTCGTTCATGCGGCCGTGCGGAGCATCGAGGAGGCTGGCCGTGGCGCGCGATTTCACCAGCGTGGGCGTAGTGGGTCTGGGCACCATGGGTGCCGGCATCGTCGAGGTGTTCGCGCGCAACGGGGTGGACGTCGTCGCCGTGGAGGTCTCCGAGGACGCGCTCGAACGCGGGCGGGCCATCCTCACCGGGTCGACGGACCGGGCAGTGGCCAAGGGCAAGCTCGCCGAGGCCGACCGGGACGCGCTGCTGAGCCGCGTACGGTTCGCCGTCGGGCTGGACGCGCTGCACTCCGTGGACCTGGTCATCGAGGCGGTGCCCGAGCACCTGGACCTGAAGCAGCGGATCTTCGCCGAGCTGGACCGGGTCTGCAAGCCCGAGGCGATCCTCGCCACCAACACCTCGTCGCTCAGCGTCACCGAGATCTCCGTCGCCACCAGCCGGCCCAACCAGGTCATCGGCATCCACTTCTTCAACCCCGCCCCGGTGATGAAGCTGGTCGAGGTGGTGCGGACGGTGGTCACCTCCGCCGACGTGGTCGCCGACGTGGAGGGGCTGTGCAAGCGGCTCGGCAAGGTCGACGTCACCATCAGCGACCGGGCCGGCTTCATCGCCAACGCGCTGCTCTTCGGCTACCTCAACCACGCCGTCGGCATGTTCGAGTCGCACTACGCCACCCGCGAGGACATCGACGCCGCCATGAAGCTCGGCTGCGGCCTGCCGATGGGCCCGCTGGCGCTGATGGACCTGATCGGCGTGGACACCGCGTACGAGATCCTCGACACCATGTACCGGCGCGGCGGGCGGGACCGCCGGCACGCCCCGGTGCCGCTGATCAAGCAGATGGTCACCGCCGGGCTCCTCGGTCGCAAGTCCGGCCGGGGTTTCTACACCTACGAGCGGCCGGGCTCCCCGGTCGTCGTACCCGACGAGCAGACGCCGGTGACGGCGGACGCCGCGCTCGGCGACGGCACCCGCGCGGGGGGAGAGTCTGCCGGCCCCGCCGCCGTGAGCAAGATCGGTATCGTCGGCTCCGGGACGATGGCCACCGGCATCATCGAGGTCTTCGCGAAGGCCGGCTACGAGGTCGTCTCGGTGACCCGGGGTGCCGAGAAGTCCGCCAAGGTCTTCGAGGCCGTCAAGACCTCGCTCAACAAGGGCGTGGTGCGCGGCAAGCTCAGCGAGGCCGACCGCGACGCCGCGCTGGGCCGGATCAACTGGTCGGCCACCCTGGAGCACCTCGCCGACGTCGACCTCGTCGTCGAGGCCGTGGTCGAGGAGCTGAGCGTCAAGAAGGCCCTCTTCGCCAGCCTCGACGAGATCTGCAAGCCGGGCGTCGTGCTCGCCACCACCACCTCGTCGCTGCCGGTGATCGACGTCGCGATGGCCACCCAGCGGCCCGCCGACGTGGTCGGGCTGCACTTCTTCAACCCGGCGCCGCTCATGCCGCTGGTCGAGGTCGTGGAGACCATCCGCACCTCGGCGGAGACCACCGCCACCGCCCGCGCCGTCTGCGCCGCGCTGGGCAAGACGGGCGTGGTCTGCGGCGACCGGTCCGGCTTCATCGTCAACGCGCTGCTCTTCCCGTACCTCAACGACGCGGTGAAGATGCTGGAGGCGAGCTACTCGACGGCCGACGACATCGACCACGCCATGAAGCTGGGCTGCGGGTACCCGATGGGCCCGTTCGAGCTGCTCGACGTGGTCGGTCTGGACGTGGCGCTGGCCATCCAGCGGGAGCTCTACCTGGAGCTGCGCGAGCCGGGCTTCGCCCCCGCCCCGCTGCTGGAGCACCTGGTCACGGCCGGCTACCTGGGCCGCAAGAGCGGCCGGGGCTTCCGCGACCACACCCGCCGCTGACCGGGTCAACGCCGCGCGCCGGTGACGGCGTCTGCATGGCGTGACCTTCGAGGAGTACGTCAGCAGCCGAGGCCGCCCTGATGCGGTTGGCCCGGCTGCTGACGGGCGACGAGCACCGGGCCGAGGACCTCACCCAGGACGTGCCGGCCCGCGCGTACGTGCACTGGCGGAAGATCGCCCGGGTGGACCGGCCGGACGTGTACGTGCGCCGGTCCGCCCGCCGCGGGTCGGCCCCGCCGTCGGCCCGTACGCTTGGCAAGCGTGAGCCCCCGTCGCAACCGACCCCGCCGCGATGACGCCGTGCACCTCGACTCCGACCGGGTCCGCCAGGGCGTCGCCTCGGTGCAGCAGTGGCGCGACGGCGACTGGCAGGTACGCGGGATCAGCGGCGGCGCCTCCACCAAGACGTACCGCTGTCCGGGCTGCGACCAGGAGATCCGGCCCGGCGTGGCGCACCTGGTGGCGTGGCCGGCGGACGGGCGGGGCGACCTGACCGACCGGCGGCACTGGCACAGCGGGTGCTGGCGGGCCCGGGACCGGCGCGGGCCCGCCGTGCAGCGCGGTCGCGGCGCTCCCCGCTACGGCTGAGCGATCTGGATCACGCTGTTTCCGCCCCGCCCGGCGGTTCCCGGCCGTACCGGCGAGACTGGTGGGGTGAGCACACCGATCCGCGCGTCCTCCATCCTGCCCGGCCACCGCGAGGACATCGAGCTGCACACCGCCGACGGTCTGCGGCTGGTCGGCGAGCTGGCCCGGCCCCTGGACCGTGAGCCGGTGGGCACCCTCGTCTGCCTGCACCCGCTGCCGACGCACGGCGGGATGATGGACAGCCACGTGTTCCGCAAGGCGGCGTGGCGGCTGCCGGCCCTGGCCGACCTGGCGGTGCTCCGCTTCAACACCCGGGGCACCAGCAGCCTCCGCGGCACCAGCGAGGGGGCCTTCGACAACGCGGTCGGCGAGCGCTTCGACGTCGCCGCCGCCATCGAGTACGCCGAGTTCCACGAGCTGCCGAACATCTGGCTGCTGGGCTGGTCGTTCGGCACCGACCTGACCCTCAAGTACGGCTGCGACCCGGCCGTCGCCGGGGCGATCCTGCTCTCCCCGCCGCTGCGCTTCTCCGCGCCGGCGGACCTGGAGCACTGGGCGGGGTCCGGCAAGCCGCTGACCGCGCTGGTGCCCGAGTTCGACGACTACCTGCGCCCCGACGAGGCGCGGGAGCGTTTCGCGGCGGTGCCGCAGGCCGAGGTGGTCGGGGTGCCCGGGGCGAAGCACCTCTGGGTCGGCGACGCCGAGACCGTGCTGGACGAGGTGGTCCGCCGGGTCAACCCGGCCGCCGCCGTGCCGCTGCCGACGACCTGGGACGGCCCGATGGAGACCGGCGACGTCAGCGCGTACGCCGACCGCACGGTGGCCTCCTTCGCGGACCGCCCGGTGCCCGGCCCGCCCGCCGGCCAGGCCGGCTGACCGACCCTCCGCCCCGCGCTCCCGTCGCGGACCCGGCCGACCGGTCCACCGGAGCCCGACCTGTCCAGCGCTGGCCGGCCGGGCCGGGCGGGGTCAGCGGGACTCCTGCCGGGGCAGGACCACCTCCCGCAGGATGAGCTGGAGCGCGGCCACCGCCGGGATCGCGATGAGCGCGCCCACCACGCCCAGCAGGGAGACGCCGAGCAGGGCGGCCACCAGGGCGGCCACCTCGTTGACCGACACCGACCGGCGCATGATCTTCGGGTAGATCAGGTAGTTCTCGACCTGCTGGTAGATCAGGAAGAACACCGCGCAGGCGATGCCGACCGGCAGGTCCGTGGCGAACCCGACCAGGCTGACGATCACCGCCCCCAGGGTCGCGCCGATCTGCGGGATCAGGTCCGTGACCGCGACCACCACGGCCAGCGCGAACGGGTACGGCAGCCCGACGATCAGCGCGAAGACGTACGTGGAGATCCCCGCCAGCACCGCGATGCTGAGCGCGCCCACCATGTAGGCCCCCACCTTGGTCAGGATCTCGTCCCCGATGAGCTGCACGCGCTCCCGGCGCGATCGGGGCACCAGCGAGTAGCCCAGGTCGCGCAGCCGGTCGAAGTAGGCCAGGAAGTAGATGGTCAGCACCAGCACGGTCAGCCCCCGGAAGACCGTGCCGAAGAGCAGTTGGGCGCCGCCGAGCACCCCGCCGAGGGCCTGCCCGACGGTGTCGGCGTTGGCCGCGTTCTGCAACCGTTCCATGAGGTCGTACCGGACCACCAGGTCGTTGACCGTCTCGTTGCGGCGCAACGCCTCCAGGTAGCTCGGTAGCTGCTCGATGAACTGCCCGCTCTGGGTGACGATCGGCGGCACCAGGGCGAACACGCCGCCGCAGAGCAGCAGCACGACCGTCAGCGCGACCACCGCCACGGCGATGCCGTGCGGCAGCCCCCAGGAGCGCAACCGGACCACCGCGGGGTGCAGGCCGACCGCGAGGAAGAGCGCGATGACCACCAGGACCAGGATGCCGGCCGCGTTGCGCAGGCCCAGATAGAGGGCGTACGCCAGCAGCACCCCCGCCGCGCCGGTGAAGCCGACCAGGAAGCTGCTGCGCTTCAGCGGCCGCCCCGGCGTACCGAACCGGCTCGACCCGTTCGCCCCCGGCCTGCTCCGGTCCGTGGCGCCCGCCGCCGTCCCGCCGCCGTCCGTGGTGCCCGACGGGCGGGTGCTGTGCTCGGGCGCGGTGGCGTGCTCCGGCTTCCGGCTCCCGTCGCCCGGTCCCGGGCTGCTGCCGGGCTCCGGGTTCCCGCTCGACGCCGTCGGTCCGTCGTCTGCCATCGGACCTCCCCTGATCGACTTCCGCCGGCGGCCCCACCACGGGTTCGCGTCGAAGGATCCCACCCGGGAGCGTACGCCGCAGGCCCGACCCGCCCCCGCAGCCCGCCCGACCCATCTGGCCCAACGACCCACATCGCCCGCCCGACCCACTTGGCCGGCCGACCCACTCTGGCCCGCCCACACACCCCGCTGGGGTGTGGGGCAGGCCCGGATCTTGAGATCTTGGTAGGAGCGGGCCCCTCCGGGGGCCGCTTCTTACCAAGATCCGCCCGACGACCCAGGCCGTCGGGCGGTGCCGTGCGCAGGGGTCAGTCCTTGTCGACGACCACCTTGCTCGGCTTGGCGCTGCGTTCGTCGGTGGTCGGCTTGGCCGGGCGCTTGCCGTTCTCGCCCGTGCTGGTGATCTTCGTCGGGGTCGCGCCCCGGCCGCCCTCGCCGGGTACCGCCGCCACGGTCGGCTCTCCGTCCACGCCGGCACTGGCCGTGCCCCCGTCGACGGTGGTCACGGTGGCGACCTTGCCGTTGGTCGGCTGCCCGGTGTCCGCCGGCTCGATCCGGCCCTTGGCCGGCTGCCCGGCGTCCTCGGGCTCCACCTTGCCGGCAGCGGGCTTCTCACCCGAGGAGGCCGCGCCCTCCGCGGCGCCTGTCGTCCCGACGCCCGCGCCGCCCGGGGCCTTGTCCGCCGCGCCCACGCCCGCCGGAGCCTTGTCCGCGCCGACCGGGGCCTTGTCCGCGCCCGCCGGAGCCTTGTCCGCGCCGACCGGGGCCTTGTCCGTGCCGACCGGGGCCTTGTCCGCCGTGCCCGCCTTGGCCTTGTCCGCGCCGACCGGGACAGCGCCCGCGTCGACCGTGGCCTTGTCGGCGGCGTTCCCGCCGGCCGGGGCCGCGTCCGCCGGGGTCTTGGCCGCGTCGGGACGGGGCTTGCTGCCGTTCGCCGTGGCCGGCGCGGGCTTGCCGCCCGCCACGACCGGGGCGACGGCGCCGTCCGCTCCGCCCGGCCGGTCGGCCGCGCCGAGTACGCCCAACCGCAGCTCCGCCACCTGGCGCTGGAGCTCGTCGGACTCCTGCCGGGACTTCCAGGTCTCCTGCCGCAGGTCGGCCAGCTCCTGCTGGGCCTGGGCGATCTCCAGCATCACCTGGGCGAGCTGCTGGCGGCTCGCGGCGGCCTCCTGCTGGGTGGCGGCGAGATGCTGCTGGGTGGTGGCCAGGTGCTGCTGGGTCGTGGCCGCGTACTCCTCGAACTGCCGGCGCGACGTCGCCACGTGCTCGTCGGCCCTGCGGCGCTTCTCGGCCGCCTCCGACTCGGCCCGGCCGAGCAGCGCCGCGGCCTCCTCCTCGGCCCGCTGGCGCATCGTCAGGGCGTCCTGCTCGGCGGCCTTGCGGACGGCGGTGGCACTCTGCTCGATCTCGTTCCGGCGGGCGGTGTACTCCGTCTCCAGGGCGGTGCGGCGCGCCTCGAACTCCGACTCCAGCTCGTCGTGCCGGCTCGTGTGCTGCTCGTCCAGCTCGGCGAGGCGGGTCTTGTACTGCTTCTCCAACTCGTCGCGGCGCGCGGTGAACTCCTGCTCGGCCTTCGCGCGGCGCTGGGTCAGCTCGCGGTCCGCGGCCTCGCGCCGGTTGTTGACCTCCTGCTCCACCCCGGCCCGCCAGGCGCCCAGCTCCTGCTGCGTCTGGGCCCGGGCGTGCTGCACGTACGCCTCGGTCTCGGTGCGCATCCGCTGCACGTACGCCTCGGTCTCGGCGCGGTTGCGCTTGGCGGTCTCGGCCGCCTGAGTGGTGAGCCGCTCCGCCTCCTGGCGGGCCTTCTCCCGGGTGGCCCGCCCGGCGCCGGCGGCGTCGTCGATGATCTGCTTGGCGTCGCGCTGCGCCTTGGCGTGGGTGGCCCGGCCGGCCTCGGTGGCCTGGTCGACCAGGCGCTTGGCCTCCTGCTGGGCCTTGGTGTGCACCTCCTTGGCGGCCTCACGCAGCTGGGTGGCCTCCTGCTGGGCCTTGGCGTGCACCTCCTTGGCCGCCTCGCGCAGCTTGGTCGCCTCCTGCTGGGCCCGCTGGTGGATCTCCTTCGCCGCGTCCCGCAGCTGGGTGGCCTCCTGCTGGGCCTTGGCCAGCGCGTCCTGGGCGGCCTTGCGCAGCCGGGTGGACTCCTCCTTGGCCGCCCTGACCGCGGCGTCCGCCTCGGCCCTGCGGGCGGCGCTGTGCCGCTCCTCCTCCGTCCGGCGGGCGGCCAGCGCGATCTCGAAGTCCTTGAGGGCGGTGGCGGCCTGCTCGCGGGCCTCGTCCACGATGTGCTCGGCGGCGGCCCGGCGAGCTTCGATCTCCTCGTTGGCGGCGGCCAGGATCGCGTCGGCCTGCTCCTCGGCGATGGTGAGGATCTGCTCGACCCGCGGGCCCAGGTGCCGGTAGGAGACGTTCTCCAACGCCCCGGACGACCTGCGGGCCTGGGCGAGGTCGCGTTGGAGCACCTCGACCTGGCCGGCCAGCTTGTGGATCTGTGTGTAGGCCTGTTCCCGCTCGGCCGCCAGGGCCGCGATCTCGTGCTCCGCGCGAGCGACGTACCGGTCGACCTGTCGTTTCTCGTACCCCCGCAGAGCGGACTCGAAGCTGGGCTCCGTGGTCACGTCCCCGCCGAGAGCGAACAGTTCCTCGCCGTGCGACATGCCCCCATCCTCACACGCCTCCAGTCCGGCTGGGGCGATACGGACGCCCCGGATAGGACCTACTTCACTGCCGACACGCCCGGGCAATTCGTCCGGCGCGAAAAAGCGTACGGCGCGGGGCGCACCGGTCACCCGGTGTCACCCCGCGCCGTCGATCATGCCCCGGTCGGGTGGGTCGGTCTGGGTCAGTTGGACGTCTCGGCGGTCACCCGCTCGTCGGTGCTGTCGGCCTTCTTCGCCTCCGGCTTGGGTTGCGCGGCGGGCGGCGTGGCGGGCACGCCCGGCACGATGCCGGCGAGACCGGAGAGCATCTGGCCGAGCTGCGAGGTGACGGCGTCCTTCTGCCGGGTGAGGTCCTCGACCTCGCGGCGGGCCGCCTGGGTGGTCAGCTCGGCCTCGGTGCGCGCCTCGGTGAGCAGGCGCTTCGCCTCGGCCTTCGCCTCGGTGAGCGTCTTGTCGGCCAGCGCCTTGGCCTTGTCGACCGTCTCGTTGGCGGTGCGCTCCGACTCAACCCGGCGGGCCTCGGCGCGCTGCTCGATCTCCTTGGCCCGCTCCTGCGCGGCGTGGGCGCGCTGCTCGGCCTCGCTGACCAGCTTCTGGGTCTGGGCGACCTGCGCGGCGTGCCGCTCGGACTCCTCGCGCTCGGCCTTCTCCCGGCGCTCGGCGAGCTGGAGCTCGAGGGCCTGGAGGTCCTTGTCGCGCTTGTCGCGGGCGTCGGTGAGCAGCTTGGTCGCCTCGGCGCGCTTCTCCTCGGCCTCGCGGGCGGCCTTCGCCCGCTGCTGGGTGATCTCCCGCTCGGCGGTGGCCCGCAGGGTGGCGACCTCACGCTCGACGGTGGACTTCAGCTCGGCGACCTCGTGCGCGGTCACCGTACGCAGCTGCTTGGTCTCCCGGTCGGCGTCGGCGCGCAGCGTGTCGGCCTCGCGACGGGCCTGGACGCGGACCTCGGCGGCCTCGCGCTCGGCGGCGGTGCGGACGCTGCCGGCCTCCCGCTCGGCGTTGGCCTTCATGGCCGCCGCCTCGGCGCGCGCCTTGTCGGTGATCTCGCGCGCCTCGAGGCGCGCGGCGGAGAGGATGCCCTCCGACTCCCGCTTGGCCTCGTTGCGGTGGTCGTTGGCCTGCTCCTCGGCCAGCCGGAGGATCTGCTCGACGCGGGTGCCGAGGCCCGAGAGGGTGGGTCGGCTGTTCTCCTCGAGCTGCTTGTTGGTGTCGGCGAGCTTCTGCTCCAGCGCGCTCATGCGCTGCTCGGCCTGGCGCAGGCGGCGCTGGGCGTCGTTCATCCGCTGCTCGGCCTCGGCGCGGGCCTGCTCGGACTGGGTAAGCGCGGCCGTCATCCGGCCGATGAAGTCATCGACCTGGTGGGTGTTGTAGCCGCGCAGGCCAACGGTGAAATCGGGCTGCGAGTTCGCGTTATCGAAGAACGCAAGAGGGGAGGACTGCTGGGGCATTGGGACATACTCGCAGACCCCCCAGGGTGCTTCGCAAGAGCGGTCCCGAGCTTTCGTGTCCTCTTTACATGGTCAACTACAGCTCCGTCCACGGCGGGACGGATCGCCGATCTTGGCAGGTCCCGGGCGGGTCGGACGGCACGGAGAGTGACAGGGGAGAGGGCACGGAGCGTGACATGGAAAAGGGCCGCGGGAGTACCCCGCGGCCCTTTGTCGCGCCATGGTCGGCATCACTCGAATGAGTGTCCGACACCCGGCGGAAAGGCAATCGCCGTTCACCGCAATGGTCGGCCCCGCCTCATCCGCCGGGTCAGTGGCCCCGGAACCGGTTGATCGCGTCCTCGTGCCGGGAGCGGAGCTCGCGGTCGCGTACGCCGAGGCCGTCCGACGGGGCGAGGCAGCGGACGCCGACCTTGCCCTGGTGCGCGTTGCGGTGCACCTCGTACGCGGCCTGGCCGGTCTGCTCCAGCGCGTAGGTCCTCGACACGGTGGGGTGGACCTTGCCCAACGCCACCAGGCGGTTGGCCTCCCACGCCTCCCGGTAGTTGGCGAAGTGGCTGCCGATGATCCGCTTCAGGTGCATCCAGAGGTAGCGGTTGTCGTACTGGTGCAGGAAGCCGCTGGTGGAGGCGCAGGTGACGATGGTGCCGCCCTTCTTGGCCACGTAGACGCTGGCGCCGAAGGTCTCCCGGCCGGGGTGCTCGAAGACGATGTCCGGGTCCTCGCCGCCGGTCAGCTCGCGGATGCGCTCGCCGAAGCGGCGCCACTCGTCCTGGTCCTGGGTCTGCTCGTCCTTCCAGAAGCGGAAGCCCTCGGCGGTGCGGTCGATCACCAGTTCGGCGCCCATCTTCCGGCACAGCTCCGCCTTCTCGGGCGAGGAGACCACGCAGACCGGGATCGCGCCGCCGTTGAGCGCCATCTGGGTGGCGTAGCCGCCCAGGCCGCCGGAGGCGCCCCAGATCAGCACCACGTCGCCCTGCTTCATGTTCGCCCCGTGGTGCGACACCAGCTGCCGGTACGCCGTCGAGTTGACCAGCCCCGGGCTGGCCGCCTCCTCCCAGCTCAGGTGGCGCGGCTTGGGCATCAGCTGGTTGGCCTTGACCACGCACAGCTCGGCCAGGCCGCCGAAGTTGGTCTCGAAGCCCCAGATCCGCTGCTGCGGATCCAGCATGGTGTCGTCGTGCCCGGCCGCGTCCTCCAGCTCCACGGAGAGGCAGTGCGCGACGACCTCGTCGCCGGCCTTCCACTTCGTCACCCCGGGCCCGGTGCGCAGCACCACGCCGGCGGCGTCGGAGCCCACCACGTGGTACGGCAGGTCGTGCCGGCGGGTCAGCTCGGAGAGCCGGCCGTAGCGCTGGAGGAACTTGAAGGTCGGCAGCGGCTCGAAGATGCTGGTCCAGACCGTGTTGTAGTTGATCGCGCTGGCCATCACCGCCACCAGCGCCTCGCCCGGCCCCAGCTCCGGCGTCGGCACCTCCTGCACGTGCAGCGCCTTGCGCGGGTCCTTGTCCCGGGTGGCCAGGCCGTCGAACATCCGGGTCTCGTCGGCGCGCACCACCACGCCGCGGTACGTCTCGGGTACCGGCAGGCCGGCGATCCCGGCGAGTTCCCGTGCGGGTTGGTCGGATCCCTCCGCCGCCATGATCGCTTCGAGGATGTCCTGCACGTCGACCTCCCGTTCGTCCGCACCCCGCCCACGCGGGCCTGGGTGCTGCCATCGTCGGCGCCGGTGCGGCCGACCGCCATGTCGGTGTCCGACACAACCGGCACCGGCCGCGCTCCTGTGGGCCGGGACGTTACTGAACAGTAGGTAGGGCCGGAAGTCCTCTGTGAAAAACTGCATTGGCCGATGAGTGGAGGTGTCCGGGCGGTGGTGGAACCGCGCAGCGGCGCGCTCGGCGGGGCGGTGGGCGCCGGCCCCCGCCCAGGTGACGGGGGCCGGCGGTGGGGTCAGTGCCCGGCGGCGGGCTCGACGAGTTCGACCAGCACCCCGCCGGCGTCCTTCGGGTGGACGAAGTTGACGCGCGAGTTGGCGGTGCCGCGCTTCGGGGTGTCGTAGAGCAGCTTCACGCCCCGCTCGCGCAGCTTCGCGCAGGCGACGTCGATGTCCGCCACGGTGTACGCCACCTGCTGCACGCCCGGGCCCTTCTTGTCGAGGAACTTGGCGATGGTCGATTCCGGGCTCAGCGGGGCGAGCAGTTGCACGCAGCCGCCCTCGGCGTCCGGGCCCACGGCCAGCATCGCCTCGCGTACGCCCTGCTCGTCGTTCACCTCGGTGTGCACGCAGCGCATCCCGAAGGTGCGCTGGTAGAAGTCGATCGCGGCGTCCAGGTCGGCGACGGCGACCCCGACGTGGTCGATGCGGCGCAGGCCGATGTCTGTGACATAGTCGGCAGCGGTCTCGACGGGGGAGTTCTCAGCCATGGCGCTAGTCTGACCGAACAATCGTTAAGGCGTACAGGTCGGCACCCCTCGGAGGCAGGCATGGCTTCGGTGATCGTCAGCGGCGCGCGGACCCCGATGGGGCGCCTGCTGGGCAACCTCAAGGACCTCCCGGCGACCAGGCTCGGTGGCGTCGCGATCAAGGCGGCGCTCGAGCGGGCCGGCGTCGCCCCCGAGCAGGTCCAGTACGTGATCATGGGGCAGGTGCTCCAGGCCGGCGCCGGGCAGATCCCGGCCCGCCAGGCGGCGGTCGAGGCCGGCATCCCGATGTCCGTACCGGCGCTGACCGTCAACAAGGTCTGCCTCTCGGGCCTGGACGCGATCGCCCTGGCCGACCAGCTGATCCGCGCCGGCGAGTTCGACATCGTCGTCGCCGGCGGCATGGAGTCCATGACCAACGCCCCGCACCTGCTGCTGGGCCAGCGCGGCGGCTACAAGTACGGCGACGTGGTGGTCAAGGACCACATGGCGCTCGACGGGCTCACCGACGCCTGGGACAGCTGCGCCATGGGGGAGTCCACCGAGCGGCACAACGGCCGGCACGGCATCACCCGCGAGGAGCAGGACGCGTTCGCCGCGACCAGCCACCAGCGGGCCGCCGCCGCGCAGAAGAACGGCCACTTCTCCGAGGAGATCACCCCGGTCGTCATCCCGCAGCGTAAGGGTGACCCCCTGGTGATCAGCGAGGACGAGGGGATCCGGCCGGACACCACCGCCGAGTCGCTGGCGAAGCTGCGCCCGGCGTTCGCCAAGGACGGCACGATCACCGCCGGCAGCTCCTCGCCGATCTCCGACGGCGCCGCCGCCGTGGTCGTCATGAGCAAGGCCAAGGCCAAGGAGCTGGGGCTGACCTGGCTGGCCGAGATCGGCGCGCACGGCAACGTCGCGGGCCCGGACAACTCCCTGCACTCGCAGCCGTCCAACGCGATCCAGCACGCGCTCAAGAAGGGCGGGCTCGGCATCGAGGACCTGGACCTGATCGAGATCAACGAGGCGTTCGCCCAGGTCGGCATCCAGTCCACCCGTGACCTCGGGGTCAGCCCGGACAAGGTCAACGTCAACGGCGGGGCGATCGCGCTGGGCCACCCGATCGGCATGTCCGGCGCCCGGCTGGTGCTCACCCTCGCCCTGGAGCTCAAGCGCCGGGGCGGCGGCACGGGCGCGGCGGCGCTCTGCGGCGGCGGCGGCCAGGGCGACGCCCTGATCATCCACGTCCCGGCCCCCGGCGAGAGCGGTCACTGACCGCGGTCCGGCCGACCCCGTAGAGGCAGCACAGTGAGCGAGATCGTCGACGACGTCCCGGCGGCGGGCGCACCCCCGGTGCGCCGCAGCCGGGACGTGCCGATGCTGGTCGAGCGGGCCCGGGCGGGCGATCCGCGCGCGGTGGCCCGGCTGATCACCCTGGTCGAGTCGGGCGACGAGACGCTGCCGCGCATCGCGGCGGCGCTCGCCCCGTACGCCGGTCAGGCCCAGGTGGTCGGGCTGACCGGCTCGCCCGGGGTGGGCAAGTCGACCACCACCAACGAGCTGGTCCGGGCGCTGCGTGCCCGCGGCCACCGGGTGGGCGTGCTGGCCATCGACCCGTCCAGCCCGTTCACGGGCGGGGCGATCCTCGGCGACCGGGTCCGCATGCAGGACCACGCCACCGACCCGGGCGTCTACATCCGGTCGATGTCCAGCCGGGGCCACCTCGGCGGGCTGTCGGCGGCGACGCCGCAGGCCGTGCGGGTGCTGGAGGGCGCCGGCTGCGACGTCGTGCTGGTGGAGACCGTGGGCGTCGGGCAGGCCGAGGTGGAGGTGGCCTCGCTGGCCGACACCACGCTGGTGCTGCTCGCCCCGGGCATGGGCGACGCGATCCAGGCGGTCAAGGCCGGCATCCTGGAGATCGCCGACGTCTTCGTGGTCAACAAGGCCGACCGGGACGGTGCCGACGCCACCTACCGCGACATCCAGGGCATGATCGCCCTGGGCGAGCGGGGTCCGGGCGACTGGCGGCCGCAGGTGGTGCGCGCGATCGCCTCCCGGGGCGAGGGCATCGACGACATCGCCGCCGCCATCGACAAGCACCGTGCCTGGCTGGTCGAGCACGGCGAACTGCGCCGCCGCCAGGAGGCGCGGGCCGCCGCCGAGGTCGAGGCCATCGCGCTGGGCGCCCTCCGCGCCCGGATCGGTTCCCTGCGCGACGGTACGGAGCTGCCGGCGCTCGCCGCGAAGGTGGCCGAGGGCTCTCTCGACCCGTACGCGGCGGCCGACGAACTGCTCGCCCAGATCGCCTCCTGAGCCGATCGCGCGTCCACTGCGGACGGCGTCCGCCTAGTACGCTCGCACCGCCTCGCCCCGACGGCGCGGGGCGGTGCGACGTATGGGGAGATCATGGCTGACGAGGCGACGCAGGAGCTGTCGGTGGCACCGGGCGCGGTGGCGGGCGGCAGCACGCACGTGTCCGACGAGGTGGTCGAGAAGATCGCCGTGGCCGCCGCGCGGTCCGTGCCCGGGGTGGTCGAGCTGGGCGGGGACGTGGCCCGGTTCTTCAACGCGGTGCTCGACAAGGTCGGGCTCGACCAGGTCGGCGACGCCCGCCGCGGCTGCTCGGCCCACGTCACCAACGGCGCGGCGGTGGTCAACCTGGTCATCGTGATCGAGGCCGGCCGCGCGGTGCCGCAGGTGACCGGCGAGGTCCGCGCGCAGGTGACGGAGGCGGTCGAGGCGTACGGGTTGCGGGTCGACGAGATCAACATCAGGGTCGACGACGTGGCCCTGGGCGGTCCGGCGGCACCTGTCGCGTGAGGCGTCGGGCGGTCCAGGTTACCTGCCGGTACGAACTTACTTAGCGATCGTTCAGGTCGGGGCTCTACACTCGCAGTGCAGTCGAGGACTCGAGGAGGAGCCCCGCGGATGAACGCCGACGAGATCGCCGCCGGACGGGCACGCTGGCAGGCCCGCTACGACGCCGCGCGCAAGCGGGACGCCGACTTCACCACGCTCTCCGGGATGCCCGTCGACCCGGTCTACGGGCCGCCGGAGGGTGTCGCCTACCCGGGCTTCGAGCGGATCGGCTGGCCGGGCGAGTACCCGTACACCCGGGGCCTGCACCCGACCGGCTACCGCGGGCGGACCTGGACGATCCGGCAGTTCGCCGGGTTCGGCAACGCCCAGCAGACCAACGAGCGTTACAAGATGATCCTGGGCGCCGGCGGCGGCGGCCTCTCCGTCGCCTTCGACATGCCCACGCTGATGGGCCGGGACTCCGACGACCCGCAGGCGCTCGGCGAGGTGGGCCACTGCGGCGTCGCCATCGACACCGCCGCCGACATGGAGGCGCTCTTCGACGGCATCGACCTGGCCGGGGTCACCACGTCGATGACCATCTCCGGGCCGGCGGTGCCGGTGTTCTGCATGTACCTGGTGGCCGCCGAGCGGCAGGGCGCCGACCTGTCCAAGCTGGACGGCACCCTGCAGACGGACATCTTCAAGGAGTACATCGCGCAGAAGGAGTGGCTCTTCGACCCCGAGCCGCACCTGCGCCTGATCGGCGACCTGATGGAGTACTGCGCCCGGGAGATCCCGCGCTACAAGCCGCTCTCGGTCTCCGGCTACCACATCCGCGAGGCCGGCTCGACCGCCGCGCAGGAACTGGCGTACACCCTCGCCGACGGCTTCGGCTACGTCGAGCTGGGCCTCTCCCGGGGACTGGACGTCAACGTCTTCGCGCCCGGCCTGAGCTTCTTCTTCGACTCCCACGTCGACTTCTTCGAGGAGATCGCGAAGTTCCGGGCCGCCCGCCGGATCTGGGCCCGCTGGCTGCGCGACGTCTACGGCGCGACCAGCGAGAAGGCCCTCTGGCTGCGGTTCCACACGCAGACCGCCGGGGTGTCGCTGACCGCCCAGCAGCCGGTCAACAACGTGGTGCGGACGGCCGTCGAGGCACTCGCGGCGGTGCTCGGCGGCACCAACTCGCTGCACACCAACGCCCTGGACGAGACCCTGGCGCTGCCCACCGACGAGTCCGCCGAGATCGCCCTGCGTACCCAGCAGGTGCTGATGGAGGAGACCGGGGTGACCAACGTGGCGGACCCGCTGGGCGGATCCTGGTACGTCGAGGCGCTCACCGACAAGATCGAGGCCGAGGCGGAGGAGATCTTCGCCCGGATCCGGCAGCTCGGCGGGGAGGGGCCGCACCAGATCGGGCCGATGACCTCCGGCATCCTGCGCGGCATCGAGGACGGCTGGTTCACCGGCCACATCGCCGAGTCCGCCTTCGTCTACCAGCAGGCGCTGGAGAAGGGCGACAAGCGGATCGTCGGCGTCAACTGCCACACCGGCACGGTCGCCAAGGACCTGGAGATCCTGCGCATCTCGCACGAGGTGGAGCTGGAGCAGCGCCGGGTGCTGGCCGAGCGGAAGGCCGGCCGCGACGAGGCCACCGTCAAGGCCGCGATCGAGCGGATGGTCGCCGTCGGCCGGACCGACGGCAACATGATCCCGGCCATGCTGGACGCCGTGCGCGCCGAGGCCACCCTCGGCGAGATCTGCGACGCCCTGCGCGCCGAGTGGGGCGTCTACCGCGAACCGGCCCGCTTCTGACCCATCCCGTTCCCGGCCCCGTCCCTCCGTCAGCCGCACACTGCGACCCCTGTCTCCCGCGCCCCCGCCAGTACCGCGCAGTCCGCGTGCCGGGGGCGCGGGCGCACGGTCGCGGCAGTGCCGGCCGGGAGGGCGGGGCAGGGGGCGGGAGCAGCCGTGACAGTCGCAACTGTCGCCGTCGCGGTTGATCTGAGTTCGGCGGGTCGCGTGCGAGACTAGGTAACCATGAGCGACCCACGGATCACCTCGTCGATCTTCACCCGCGGCGCGGTCGACCTCAGCGCGCTGCGCACCCCCGCACCGGCCCCCGCCCGCCCCGCCACCCCGGCCCAGTCCGCCCCCTCCGCCGACTTCCCCGGCGCCGCCGGTGGCGGCGTCGCCGTCATCGACGTGAGCGAGGCGACATTCCAGTCCGAGGTTCTCGAGCGCTCGCTCACCACACCGGTGATCGTGGACTTCTGGGCCGAGTGGTGCGAGCCGTGCAAGCAGCTGAGCCCCGTGCTGGAGCGGCTGGCCGCGGAGGGCGGCGGCGCGTGGGTGCTCGCCAAGGTCGACGTGGACGCCAACCCCCGGATCGCCCAGATGTTCCGGGTGCAGGGCATCCCGATGGTCTACGCGGTCGTCGGCGGCCAGCCGATCGACGCCTTCTCCGGGGTGGTGCCCGAGGCGCAGCTGCGGCAGTGGATCCAGGCGGTGCTCAAGGCCGGTGGCGTGAGCGTCGAGGAGCCGGAGGACCCGCGCCTCGACGAGGCGGACGACGCCCTGATGAGCGGCGACCTCGACGCGGCCGAGCGGGCGTACCGCAAGATCCTCGCCGAGTCGCCGGCGGACGCCGCGGCGGAGGCGGGCCTCGCCCAGGTCGGGCTCGCCCGCCGGGTGGCCGGGGCCGACCCGGGCGCGGCGATCGCCGCCGCCCAGGCCAACCCCGACGACGTCGAGGCCCAGCTCCTGGCCGCCGACATCGAGGTGCTCAGCGGTCAGGCCGAGGCGGCGTACGCCCGCCTGGTGGGCCTGGTCCGCCGCACCGCCGGCGACGAGCGGGAGAGGGTACGCCAGCACCTGGTCGGCCTCTTCACGGTCGCCGGGCCGGAGGATCCCGCGGTCGCCTCGGCGCGCCGGGCCCTGGCCAGCGCCCTGTTCTGAGCACCCTTGTTCCGGGCCCGCCCTGTTCCTGAGCGCGCCCGGAACCTGTAGCACGCCAGCGCGGGCCGGCGTTCCGGCCGGCCCGCCCGACACCTCGAGGACGGGAGCCCATGATGCGCCGGATCGCCGTCCTCGACGCGCCCAGCAACCTCGGCCTGCGCCCACCCACGTCCACCTCGGTCCCCGGCTGTGGGAAGGCCCCGGGCGCGCTGCGCGACCAGGGGCTGCTCGCCCGGCTGCGCGCCCGCGACGCCGGCTGCCTCACCGCGCCCCGCTACGACCCCGGCGACTGGCGACCGGGTGACGGCGTGTGCCACGCCCGGGAGATCGCCGACTACTCGGTGGCGCTCGCGGAGCGGATCGGCGCCATCATCGACCGCAGCGAGTTCCCGCTGGTGCTCGGTGGCGACTGCTCCATCCTGCTCGGCTCGGCGCTGGCCATGCACCGGCTCGGCGAGGCGGTCGGCGGGCGCATCGGGCTGGTCTTCGTCGACGGGCACTCCGACTTCCGGCACCCCGGCAACGCGTCCTACGTGGGCGCGGCAGCCGGCGAGGACCTCGCCCTGGTCACCGGGCGGGGGCAGGCCGACCTGGCCGCCATCGAGGGCCGTCGGCCGTACTTCCGGGACATCGACGTGGTGGTGCTCGGCATCCGGGCGCAGGACGAGTACCGCCTGGACCTCCAGGCCGCCGGGATCACCACCCGGCCGGTGCCGGCGCTGCGCGCCGAGGGCGCCGCGCGTACGGCGCAGTGGGCGCACGAGCAGCTCGCCGACTGCGCCGGCTACTGGGTTCACATCGACGTGGACGTGCTGGACCCCGCCGTGATGCCGGCCGTCGACGCCCCCGACCCGGGCGGGATCGCCTTCGCCGAGCTGGAGATCCTGCTCGCCGGCCTGGTCGACACTCCGCACTGCCTCGGCGTCGAGCTGACCGTCTTCGACCCCGACTACGACCCCGACGGCTCGTACGCGGCCGAGATCGTCAACACCGTGGTCGCCGGGCTGCGTCCGGTCTCCGCGCCGGCGGCGGCGCCACCCCGACTGCTGCCGGGCCCGTCGACATCCGCCCGCTCGGCCGGCCCGTCGTCTGTCGCCCCGGCCGGCCGTTCGTCCGTTGCCCCGGCTGGCCCCTCGTCGGATCCGTCGGTGGGCCGATCGTCTGCCGCCTCGGCCGGGCCTTCCTATCCCGCCCTCGCCGGCCCTTCCTCTGCCGCCTCGTCCGGCGGCCCTTCGTCGGTCCCCTCGGCTGGCCCCTCGTCTGCCGTCTCGGCCGGTTTGTCGTCGGTCCCCTCGGCGCGGCGGGGCAATGGCCGTCCAGAGGTCCCCGTGCCCCCGTCCGTCGCCGGCCCGTCCGTCGCCGACCCGGTCGTCGCCGGCCCGTCCGTCGCCGGGCCATCCGTCGCTGGCGCGTCCGCCGCCGACCCGGTCGTCGTCCCCGGTCCTGAGCGCGACGGCGACCGTGGCGCGGGCGGGGCCGAGGAGGTCCCGTCAGCTCCGCCGGGGGCGGTCGGATCGCTCGGGGCGGTGGTGCCGCTCGGGCCGATCGGTGCGGACGGGTCGGGCACTCCGGTGCCCGCGGCTGCCGCTTCCGACGACCCGGCCGCGCCGGAACCCGTCGGCCCGCCCGCCTCCGCCGGACCGGGCCTGCTGCGTCGGACGCCGCTCGCGGACCTCGACCCGGACGACCCGCTGCCCGCGCCCGAGGACGGCACCTCGCCGTCCGCCGCCGGCATCGCCTGACCGCCGGACCTCCCTCCGGACCGGACCAGTCGGCCGCAGTCGTCCTTTGTCGGGCGGGATCTGCCGGAAGCCGCCCATGCGGCGGGGCGTCGGGGACCGTTCGTCGAGGTCGTGATCGGTCCCGACCGGCTGGTGCCCATGCGGCGGGGTGTCGGGGACCGTCCGTCGAGGCCGGGTCCCGGGCGCTGGTGGCGTGCAGCCGTCCCGGCCGTCTCCTGCCGTGGCGCCGCTGGTGCCTGCCCGCGCCCAGTCGGGATGACGTCCGGCGTACCCGGGTCATGGGTGGAACGCCAGGGGTGTCACCGACGGGCTTTGACACCCCTGAGGTTCCACCCATGGCTGCCGGACGAGGGGCACCGTGCGGCTCAGCCACAGCGACCTGCGCCAGCAGACGCGTCGCGGCCCGGTCGGTGTGTGTGCCCCGTCCGTAGGGGCAGCTCGACAGCGTCACACGGGCAGGGCAGTCACGGCCCTCGCCCTCGATGACGAGGCCAACGAGGACCCGGCTCGGCTACCGTCCAGGCAGACGCCGCCGACGGCCCCGGGCGGGCACGGCGTCGGGTGAGGCCAGTGCCGGGCGAACACGGTGCCGGGCGAACACGGTGCCGGGTGCCGACGGCGTCAGGTGAAGACGGTGCCGGGTGCGGCTGCGTGCGGTGGGTGGCGGAGGGCGGGGGCCGTCCGGCCAAGGACCGGTGGGCGTCCGGCCAGGGACCGGTGGGCTGTCAGCGGCCGAGGGCGCGGAGGAAGCGTTCGGCGGCGGGGACGGCGGTGGCGGTGCTGGCGCCGCCCTTCTCCACGAAGACCGCGAACGCGACGTCGCCCTGCCAGCCGACGAACCAGGCGTGGGTATGGGCCGGGTTGTCGTCGTACTCGGCGGTGCCCGTCTTGCCGTGCACCGGCGCGCCCGGCACGTCCCGCAGCGCGCTGCCGGTGCCGGCCGTGACCACCTCCCGCATCATCGCCCGTACGGCCTGCACCGACTCCGGCTTGAGCTGCGGGCCGGGGGCGGCGGGCTGGGCCGGAGCCGGGTCGAGCACCAGCTTGGGCTGCTCGAAGCCGCCCCGGGCGACCGCCGCGGTGGCCGACGCCATGGCGAGCGGGCTGACCAGCGTCGTGCCCTGGCCGATGGCGGCGGCGGCCTGCTCGGTCGCGCCGCCGTTCGCCGAGACCTTGCCGGTGAAGGCGTCCAGGCCGACGTCCCACTGCCCCTCCAGCCCGAGGGAGCGGCCGGTCACGGCCAGCCCGTCGGCGCCGAGCTTCGGTGCCAGCGCGGCGAACGCGGTGTTGCAGGACTTGGCGAAGTCGGTGCGGAACGGCACCGCGCCCAGCACGAAGTTGTCGGAGTTCTTGAACGGCCGGCCGTCGACGGTGAACGTCTTCGGGCACCCCACCGTCGCGTCGGGCGTGACCGCGCCCCGGTCGAGCAGGCCGAGCGCGCTGACCATCTTGAAGGTGGAGCCCGGCGGAACCTGGGCGGTGAAGGCCAGGTTCTCCCCGGCCGCCCCGGGGCCGTTGGCCGCGGCGAGCACCGCGCCGTCGCTGATCCGTACCGCCACCAATGCCGCCCGGCGCTTCTCGGCCCGCAGGGCGGCGTCGGCCGCGTTCTGGGTGGGCACGTCGAGAGTGGTCTTCACCGGCTGCCCCGGCTTCGGCTCGCTGCGGAACACCTCGGTGCCGGTGGGCACCAACGTGCCGTCCGGGCCGGGACGCTGCGTGATCACGGTCAGCCCCGCCGCGCCGCGGAGCCGCTCGTCGTGGCGGCCCTGGAGGCCCCCGTGGCCGACGAGGTCGCCGGCCTCGTAGCGGTCGGGGTGCCGGGCGAGGTCGTCGGCCTGCGCCGGGTCGACGGAGCCGAGCACCGCCCGGGCGAACTCGCGGGTGGGGGCCAGGTCGAGCTTGTCGCTGCGGAACTTCGTGCCCGGCAGGTCGTAGATGCGCGCCTTGATCTGCCGGTACGCCTCCTCCCGCAGGGTCACCACCTCGACGAACGCGCCGGGATCCGCGTCGGCGAGCCGCTCAGGCAGGTCGGTGAGGTCCACCGGCGGGGTGATCGCGGGCCGGATCGCCCGGAACGCCGCGTCCAGCCTGCGCGTCAGGCTCGCCGCGTCGGTGACCTCGCTCGGTTGGAGCCCGACGCGCACCACGGGCCGGGGCGCCACGATCGGCTGACCGGCGGCGTCGAGCACCGCGGCCCGGGTGGCGGTGTCGCGGCGCAGCCCCAGCCGGTCGCCCCGGGTGAGCTGCTCCTGCACCAGCTGCGGCTCCCAGATCACCCGCCACTCGTCGCCGCCGCGGGTGAGCCGCACCGGGCGCTCGTACGCCCAACGGGTCCCGCCCGGGAGGGCCCAGTCGACCTTGACCACCGCGGTCGCGACGTCCTTGGTCACCTTCGCCTCGCCCCGGCGCGTCAGCGTGGGCGGCGTGGCCGCCAGCTCGCCGGAGAGCTCCTTGAGCTCGCGGACGACGTCGGCCGCCGGCACCTTGGCGCCGGTCGGGTCGACGAAGCCGACGGCCTGGAGGTCGCCCGAGCGCCAGCCGGCGAGGAACGCGTCGACCTCGCGCTCCGGGCCGTCACCGCCCGAGCACGCGGTGAGGGCGCCGCCCGCGAGCGCGGTCGCGGCGAGCAGGGCCAGCGCCGGGCGGAGCCGGTTGCGGCGGGGGCGGCGAGGGTACGACAGGCGCATGGAACGGATCTCCGATCTCGGAACTGCCCTGCACGCTAGTACGGCGGCGCCGTCCGCACCGTCCCCCCGCACCGGGACGTGCGGAAAGAGAGGTCGGTGACGGGTGATGAACGACTGGAGGCGGGGTACTCCCGAACCGGCCAACCTCGTACCCGCAACGGGTGAAAGGACGAAGTCCGGAACCGGACGTCCGCACTGAGGTCCGCCGAGCAAGGGGCGGAACGGCAGGGCCTAGGCTGGGCGGCAGAGTGACCCACAACGCGGTGGGTCGAGGGGAGTGGCACCGATGGACCGGCGTCCGGCGATCAAACCGGGACCCGACCTCCGGCAGGATGACACCAGCCGGGACGACAGCTTCGATTCGGCGACCGACGGGGACGGCTTCGGCCGGCTCGACACAGGAGTGACCGGGATGACCGGTTCGAGTATCGACACCCTCTACGACCTGGGTCTGCCCGCCAACGCGCTGGCCGACGACGTGGAGGACAACGAGCTCGACGAGCCCGTTCCCAACGTGGAGCGCCTGGTCGCCCAGGCGGTCGCGCTGGCCGGCGACGACCACGACGCGGCGACCCTGGTCAGCCGCTTCTGGCGGTTCGCGCCGGACGAGGAGCTGATCGGCTTCACCGCCGAGGAGATGCTGGAGGCGGCCCGCGCGCACCGCGACCTCGCCCAGCAGCGGGTACCGGGCGAGCTGAAGCTGCGCATCCACGAGCCCGACGCCGACCAGCACCACACCGTCATCGAGATCGTCACCGACGACATGCCGTTCCTGGTCGACTCGGTGACCGCCCTGCTCAACTCGCACCACCTGGACGTGCACCTGCTGGTCCACCCGCTGGTGGTGGTCCGGCGCGAGCCGCTGGGCCGGCTGGTCGAGGTCTCCGCCGACGTCGAGCCCGACGACGCCATCGCCGGCGACATCGTCGAGAGCTGGATGCACATCGAGGTCGACCCGGTACGCGACGCCGCCGAGCGGGACCGGCTGCGCCGAGAACTCCAGCGGGTGCTCACCGACGTGCGGGAGGCGGTGGAGGACTGGCCGAAGATGCGCCAGCGGGCCCTCGCCCTCGCCGACGAGCTGGCCGCCGCGCGTACGTCGGACAACCGCCCACCGGTGCCGGAGAAGGACATCACGGACTCGGTGGAGCTGCTCCGCTGGCTCGCTCACGACCACTTCACGTTCCTCGGCTACCGGGAGTACCGGCTGGTCGACACCGCCGGGGACGGGGAGCGGGGCAGCGGTCAGGCGCTGGAGGCGGTGCTCGGCACCGGGCTGGGCATCCTGCGTCAGGACTCGCCGGAGGCCCGGCCGCTGTCGTCGATGACGCCCGAGGCGCACGACAAGGTCACCGAGAAGCGCCTGCTGATCATCACGAAGGCGAACTCGCGGGCCACCGTGCACCGCTCCGCCTACCTCGACTACATCGGCTTCAAGGTCTTCAACGAGGCCGGCGAGGTGGTCGGCGAGCGCCGCTTCCTCGGCCTGTTCTCCACGGCCGCGTACCGGACCAGCGTGCAGGAGCTGCCGGTGGTGCGCCGCAAGGTGGCCGAGGTGCTGGACCGCTCCGGCCTCAGCCAGCGCAGCCACTCCGGCAAGGACCTGCTCCAGATCCTGGAGACCTATCCGCGCGACGAGCTGTTCCAGATCAAGACGGAGGACCTCTACCACGCGGTGATCGGCGTGCTGCGGATGGCCGGCCGCCGGCAGCTGCGGGTGTTCCTGCGCCGCGACGCGTACGGGCGGTTCATCTCCTGCCTGATCTACCTGCCCCGGGACCGGTTCACCACGCAGAACCGGCTGCGGATGCAGGACATCCTGCTGCGCGAGCTGAACGGCGTCGGGGTCGACTACACGACCCGGGTCACCGAGTCGATGCTCGCCCGGGTGCACTTCATCGTCCGGACCGACCCGACGAAGGTCCCCGGCGACATCGACGCCGACCTGCTGGCCGAGGAGTTGGCCGACGCCACCCGGCTCTGGGACGACGACTACCGGCTGGTGCTGGAGCGCAAGCTCGGCGACGAGCAGGCCAAGCACCTGTTCACCCGCTACGCCGACGCCTTCCCCGAGGGCTACAAGGACGGCCACACGCCGTACGAGGCGATGAAGGACCTGGCGAAGCTGGAGCTGCTGGAGGAGCCCGGCCAGCTGGAGATGCACCTGTTCCGCAAGCAGCTCGCGCCGCGGGCCGGCGGGCGGGGGCCGGACGTCGACGAGGCGATGGACGTCCGCTTCAAGGTCTACCGCTACGGCGAGCCGATGATGCTCTCCGCCGTGCTGCCGGTGCTGCACTCGCTCGGCGTCAAGGTCGTCGACGAGCACCCGCACGAGGTGGACCGGATCGACGGTCGGGTCTACCTCTACGACTTCGGGTTGCGGCTGCCCGAGGGGCACCAGGAGCTGGCCGAGGTGCGCCCGCACGTGGAGAACGCCTTCGCGGCGGCGTGGCGGGGCGAGGCCGAGGTGGACGGCTTCAACGAGCTGGTGCTGCGCGCCGGTCTCACCTGGCGGCAGGTGGTGGTGCTGCGGGCGTACGCGAAGTACCTGCGCCAGGCCGGCACGGTCTTCTCCCAGGAGTACATGGAGCAGACCTTCATCGCGTACCCGAGGATCGCCGCCCTGCTGGTGGAGCTGTTCGAGGTGCGGTTCGCGCCCGGCGAGGACGGCCACGAGCGGCGCCAGCAGCGCAGCGCCGAGCTGGTGGGCGACATCCGGGCCGCGCTGGACGACGTCGCCAGCCTCGACCAGGACCGGATCCTGCGCGCCTACCTGACGATGATCCAGGCCACCCTGCGCACCAGCTTCTACCAGAAGCGCTCCGACGGGCGGCCGAAGTCGTACGTGGCGCTCAAGCTGGACCCGCAGGCGATCCCGGACCTGCCGGCGCCGCGGCCGAAGTTCGAGATCTTCGTCTACTCGCCGCGTTTCGAGGGCGTGCACCTGCGGTTCGGGCCGGTGGCCCGGGGCGGGCTGCGCTGGTCCGACCGCCGCGAGGACTTCCGCACCGAGGTGCTCGGCCTGGTCAAGGCGCAGATGGTGAAGAACGCCGTGATCGTGCCGGTGGGCGCGAAGGGCGGCTTCGTGCTCAAGCAGAAGCCGGGGGACCGCGACGAGGCGGTGATCTGCTACAAGGAGTTCATCTCCGCCCTGCTCGACGTCACGGACAACATCGTCAGCGGCGAGATCGTGCCGCCGGAGGACGTGGTCCGCCACGACGGCGACGACCCGTACATGGTGGTCGCGGCGGACAAGGGCACGGCGACGTTCTCGGACATCGCCAACGAGATCTCCACGGCGCACAACTTCTGGCTCGGCGACGCGTTCGCCTCCGGCGGCTCCGCCGGCTACGACCACAAGAAGATGGGCATCACCGCCCGGGGCGCCTGGGAGTCGGTGAAGCGGCACTTCCGCGAGATGGGCCACGACACCCAGACCCAGGACTTCACCGTGGTCGGCGTCGGTGACATGTCCGGTGACGTGTTCGGCAACGGGATGCTGCTGTCGGAGCACATCCGGCTGGTGGCCGCGTTCGACCACCGGCACATCTTCCTGGACCCGGACCCGGACGCCGCGTCCTCGTACGCCGAGCGGAAGCGGCTGTTCGACCTGCCCCGCTCGTCGTGGGAGGACTACGACCGGGAGCTGATCTCGGCCGGCGGCGGGGTGTACCCGCGTACGGCCAAGTCGGTGCCGATCTCGGCGCAGGTCCGGGAGCGGCTCGGCCTGGACGCCGACACCGAGCAGCTCTCCCCGCAGGAGCTGATGAAGGCGATCCTGACCGCGCCGGTCGACCTGTTCTGGAACGGCGGCATCGGCACGTACGTGAAGGCGTCCAGCCAGACCAACGCGGAGGTGGGCGACAAGTCCAACGACGCCATCCGGGTGGACGGCCGGAACGTGCGCTGCCGGGTGGTGGGCGAGGGCGGCAACCTGGGCTGGACCCAGCTCGGGCGCATCGAGTACGCCCAGACCGGCGGGCGGATCTACACGGACTTCATCGACAACGCGGCCGGGGTGGACTGCTCCGACCACGAGGTGAACATCAAGATCCTGCTGAACACGGCGGTCGCGGACGGAGCGCTGGACCTGCCCGAGCGCGACGAGCTGCTCGCGGGGATGACCGACGAGGTCGCCGAGCTGGTGCTGCGGGACAACTACGACCAGGCCCGGGCGATCAACAACGCGCAGGCGCAGGCCGCCTCGCTGCTGCCGGTGCATCGGCGGATGATCACGGATCTGGAGCGTTCCGGCGCGCTGGACCGGTCCCTGGAGGCGCTGCCGCCGGACGACGAGCTGGCGGTGCGGACCGAGTCCGGGCTGACCGCGCCGGAGTTCGCGGTGCTGCTCGCGTACGTCAAGATCGTCCTTGAGACGGAGATCCTGGCCGAGGGGCTCGCGGACGAGGAGTGGACGACCGACGTCCTGGTCAACTACTTCCCGACGCCGATGCGGGAGCGGTTCGCCGACCGGATGGGCCAGCACCGCCTGCGCCGGGACATCGTGACGACGGTGCTCGTCAACGAGGCGATCAACCGGGGCGGCATCTCGTTCGTCTTCCGGGTGGTCGAGGAGACGGCGGCCTCGGCGGCGGACGTCATCCGGGCGTACGTGGTGGTCCGCGAGGTGTTCGGGCTGCGCGCGCTCTGGGACGCGGTGGAGGACCTGGACAACAAGGTCGACCCCGAGTTGCAGACCAGCGTCTACCTGGACACCCGGCGCCTGCTCGACCGCGCGGTGCGGTGGCTGGTGACCAACCGCCGTTCGCCGATCGACGTGCCGGCGGAGATCGCCCGGCTGCGCGACGGGGTGGCCCGACTTCTGCCCGACCTGGAGGAGCGCTTCCACGGCAGCGAGCGGGAGTCCCTCGCGGCGCACATCGACTCGCTCACCGAGCGGGGGCTGCCGCGCGACCTGGCCGAGCTGGCGACCCGGCTGATGTACAGCTTCGGCCTGCTCGACGTGGTGGAGACGGCGGCGAGCAGCGGGCGGGACGTCGGCGAGGTGGCCTCGGTCTACTTCGTGCTCTCCGACCGCTTCCGGGTCGACTCGCTGCTGTCGAAGATCTCGCTGCTGCCGCGTGAGGACCGCTGGCAGACGCTGGCCCGGATGGCGTTGCGCTACGACCTGTACGCCGCGCTGGCCGCGCTGACCGTGGAGGTTCTCGACTCCACCCCGGGCGCCCTGTCGCCGCAGGAGCGGGTGTCGCAGTGGGAGCAGTCGAACGCCACCTCGATCCACCGCGCCGAGCGGGCGATGGGGGAGTTCGACGAGTCCCGGGCGGACCTCGCCGCGCTGTCGGTGCTGCTGCGCCAGATCCGCACCCTGGTGCGGACCTCCGCCGCCGCCTGACGCGTACGGCGGACGGCCCGGCCGGTCGGTGTCCCGACCGGCCGGGCCGCGCCGTGCCGGGCGGTGGCCTCCGCACGGCCGCCGGCTCACACCGGCATGGAGGCGAAGACGACCACGTTGTCCGGGTAGCTGCCGGCGGCCTTGTCGAAGGTGCCGCCGCAGGTGACCACGCGCAGGCCGGGTCGGTCGCTGGGACCGTAGACCTGCTCGGTCGGGAACTGCGTCTTCGGGTACGCCTTGACCGACTCGACGGTGAAGGTGGCCTGCTGGCCGTCCTCGCGGGTGACGGTGATGGTGTCGCCCGGTTGCAGGGCGCCGAGGGAGAAGAAGACCGCCGGCCCGATCTCCGCCGAGTCGACGTGCCCGACGATGACCGCGTTGCCGATCTCACCCGGGCTGGGCCCCGGCTCGTACCAGCCGGCCAGCTGCGCCCGTTCGAGCGGGGGCACCTGGACGGTGCCGTCCGGGTTGGTGCCGAGCGGCATGATCGAGGCGTCGACCCCGATCCGGGGGATGGTGATCGTGGTGGGGGCGGAGCGGGCCAGGCCGGTGCCGTTGCCGTTGCCGGTGTCGAGGTCCGGGTCCGCGTCGGGGGCGGGCACGTCGGCGACCGCCGGCCCGGTGCTGACGGGCGCGGCCAGCGGCTGCGGGGGCAGGGGAGCGGGCGCGGTCTTGAGCGAGGCGCCGATCAGGCCCGCGCCGACCATGGCGACCACGACGACGACGGCCGCGCCGGCGGCGCGCCACGGTCTCCCGTGACGGCCGCCGGCCGGTGTCGCCGTCGTGTCAGACGAAGGACTCATCGGTCCGACGCCGGCGCATCAGCACGAGGCCGCCCAGGGCGGCAGCGCCGATCAGGCTCGCCCCACCGGCGGCCAGGCCCCGGTCGGTGCCGGCGGCGGCGCCACCGTCACCACCGTCGACCCCGCCGCGCGGCAGCACGACCAGTTCGCCCTCGCCGCACGAGCCCTTGAGCTCGTAGCGGCCCGGCTTGGCGTGCTCGGACACCTCGGCCTCGCCGTAGTAGACGAAGTCCCGCTTGTGCTTCCAGCGGTCCTCGCCCTTGCCGTTGCCCTCGGACTCCTCGTCCGACCAGCCCTTGTGGTGGCCCTTGCGGTCGTACTCGTCCGACCAGCCCTTGCGGTCCTCGCGGTCGTACTCGTCCGAGCCGTAGCTGTCCGAGCCGTACTCGTGCTCGCGACCCTCGCGGTCGCCCCTGTCGTGGCCCTTGTCGCCGCGGTCGCCCCCGGCGTCCTGGCCGTGCTCGTGGCCCTTGTCGCCGCGGTCGCCCTCGGCGTCCTGGCCGTGCTCGTAGCCCTTCCAGTCGCGCTCGCCCTCGTCGCCGGCGGCGTCGGCGGCGCCACCACCCTGGCCGTTGGCGGGCGGCTGTCCACCGTCGGCGGGCGGCTGGCCACCGTTGGCCGGGGGCTGACCGCCGTTGGCCGGCGGCTGCGGCCTCGGGGTCTCGTCCTTGCCGTCCCCACCCTTGTCGTGGTCGCGGCCCTTGTCGTGGTCCTTGCCCTTGTCGTGGTCGCGGCCCTTGTCCTCGTGGTCGCGGCCCTTGTCGCGGTCGCGGGAGTCCTCGTCGCCGCCACGCCAGTGACCCCGGCCCTCAGCCGGCTTGAGCTTCACCTTGCCGGTGACCTTCGACCAGACGTAGGCGTGCTCCTGCGGCTCGGGGCAGACCTCGAGCAGCTTGACCGTGTCGCCCGCCTTGACGACGTGCGGCTTGGCGTAGACCTTGCCCTCGTCCTCGTGGTGGCCGTCCGCCAACGCGATCCCCGGCGTGAACACGAGCAGGGAAGCGCCACCGAGGGCAGCGCCCGCAACGACCTTCCCGAGCATCTTGTTTGCCATGACCTGCGTCACTCCATCCCTGTTGTCCTGGGCTCGGTGACAACCGAGCTACCGATGACGTTAGACCGTTTCATGAGCTATGAAGGGAAAGATTCGTGTTTTTGCAGCTTCGTGGGGCTAAGCCCCCTAGGGCCGCTACGCCGCTTTAGTCGGCCGCCGCGCGGGCCGGGCGGTTCGCCACCGCGGGCGTGCCCCGGTGCTCCTCGGGCGGCGTGACGCCAGCCCGGCCGGATCGTCCCGTCCCGCCCGCCCCGCCGGATGTCGGCGGCCCCGGGGGCCTCGGCCGTTTCATCGAGCCATTGCCATGGAAGCGCTCCCATGCAAGAATCGCTGCACGCGGTTCGGGGAGCCACACCGCGCAGGCAGGAGTCGAGGGCACCGGTTCGCCGGACGACGTCCCGCCTCCCGGCCGGCACGTCGTTGCCGGTCGGACCACCACCAACACGCCCGTCCGGGTCGGGCACCCCCCGAAGAAACCCGTGGCACCGGCGGTCGTCCACGCAGGACGCCCATCGGGCCGTAACGCCGGGCCGTTCGCGGATCCGGTCTCGCCCAAGGAGATCAGTGGCATGAATGTGTGGAGAAGGCTGTCCGGCCCCCGCCGGGCCCTCGCGCTCGGCGGCGCGGGCGCCCTGGTCGCGGGCGGGCTGGTGACCCTGCCGGTCACCGTGGCGCACGCCGCCACCCAGTGCGACGTGTCGTACACGACCAGCGACTGGCAGGGCGGTTTCACCGCCACCGTCAACATCAAGAACATCGGCGACGCCCTCAACGGCTGGACGCTGGGCTTCACCTTCCCCGACGGCAACCAGCGGGTGCAGCAGGGCTGGTCGGCCCGCTGGTCCCAGAGCGGCCAGAACGTCACCGCGCAGAACGAGTCCTACAACGGCGCGGTGGCCAGCGGCGCCACGGTGAGCATCGGCTTCAACGGCGCCTGGAGCGGCAGCAACCCGAAGCCCACCTCGTTCACCCTCAACGGCGTGACCTGCAACGGCGGCACCCCGCCCACCACCACCCCGCCCACCACGGCCCCGCCGACGACGCCGCCCCCCACGACGCCGCCGCCGACCACCCCGCCGCCCACCACCCCGCCGCCCGGGCAGCGGGTGGACAACCCGTACCTGAACGCCAAGGGGTACGTGAACCCGGAGTGGAAGGCCAAGGCCGAGTCGGTGCCCGGCGGCAACCGGGTGTCGAACAACCCGACCGCCGTCTGGATCGACCGGATCGCCGCCATCAACGGCACCCCGGACAGCAGCTCCAACGGCGCGATGGGTGTCCGTGACCACCTGAACAAGGCGCTCGAGCAGGGGGCGAACTACATCCAGTTCGTCATCTACAACCTGCCCGGCCGCGACTGCGCCGCGCTGGCGTCCAACGGTGAGCTGCGGGCCGACGAGCTGCCGCGCTACAAGGCCGAGTACATCGACCCGATCGCCGCGATCCAGGGCGACCCGAAGTACGCCAGCCTGCGGATCGTCAACATCATCGAGATCGACTCGCTGCCGAACCTGGTGACCAACACCTCCGGCAACCCCGGCGGCACCGCGATGTGCGACACGGTGAAGGCCAACGGCGCCTACGTCAACGGGGTCGGCTACGCCCTGTCGAAGCTGGGCGCGATCGGCAACGTCTACAACTACATCGACGCCGCCCACCACGGCTGGATCGGCTGGGACAGCAACTTCGGCCCGACCGCGCAGATCCTGAAGGACGCCGCCGTCGCCTCCGGTAGCACGGTGAACAACGTGCACGGCTTCATCGTCAACACCGCCAACTACTCGGCGCTGCGTGAGCCGTACATCAAGATCACCGACAACGTCAACGGCACCAGCGTGCGGCAGTCCAAGTGGATCGACTGGAACTTCTACGTGGACGAGCTCTCGTTCGCCCAGGCGTTCCGCAACGAGCTGGTGGCCAAGGGCTTCGACTCGAAGATCGGCATGCTGATCGACACCTCCCGCAACGGCTGGGGCGGCACCGCCCGGCCCACCGGCCCGGGCGCGACGACCAGTGTCGACACCTACGTCAACGGCGGCCGGGTGGACCGTCGGATCCACGCCGGCAACTGGTGCAACCAGGCCGGGGCCGGCCTGGGCGAGCGGCCGAAGGCCGCGCCGGAGCCGGGCATCGACGCCTACGTCTGGGTGAAGCCCCCGGGCGAGTCGGACGGCTCGAGCAAGGAGATCCCGAACAACGAGGGCAAGGGCTTCGACCGGATGTGCGACCCGACCTACACCGGTAACGCCCGCAACGGCAACAGCATGAGCGGCGCCCTGCCGGACGCCCCGATCTCGGGCGCCTGGTTCCCCGCGCAGTTCACGCAGCTCATGCAGAACGCGTACCCGGCGCTCTGAGACCGGAGCCCACCCGCCGCTGGCAGTAGGTGAGGCGCTCCAGCGGCAGGTTCCCCGGGCCCCCGGCCCGACCGTCCGACGGTCGGGTCGGGGGCCCCCTCGCGTACGCCGGTCAGGGCACCGTCTTCTCGATCGCGGCGCGACCCAGTTCGGCCAGGTCCCGGCGGGCCCGCTCGACGTTCTCCGGCGTGATGTCCTGCCCCCGGGCCGCCACCAGGTCCTCCGGCTCCCAGGGCTGCTCCGCCCCGGTGCGGATGTCGTCCGGGGCCGCGCCCGTGCCGGTGCCCGTCGCGCCGGTGCCGGCGGCGTACGGGTCGCCGATCAACTCGTCGCCACCCGCCTCGTCCCCGGGCCCGGTGAACGACGGAGTGTCGCGATCGGCGCCGCCCCCGGTCATCAGCTGCGCGATGCCGGTGTCGTCCTCGGCCGCCGCGGCCATCTCCGGGCTCTCCTCCAACGGCCGGTCACGGTCACGATCCGTCATGTCGCTGCCCTCCCGTCACCAGGTGGTGTCTCCTGATCCCGCTCGCGTACCCGGCGTGGCGGTGCCCATGCCGGATACCGGCGGCGGGACGGCTCAGCGCTCCTCCCCGGAGGTCTCCGGCGGCTCGACCGGGTTGCGCCACTGCCAGAGCAGCATCAGCACGCCGAAGACGAGCATGCCGAGGCCCGCCCAGAGGTTGATCCGGACGCCCTGGGCCTTCTGCACGGCGGAATCGCCGTCGAAGATCCCGATCAGGGTGACGATCGCCCCGTACGCGGTGAAAAGGCCACCGATCACCCGGCGGATGTCGAACAGCCGGGCGGCGGCCGAGCGGCGGCGGGCCTCCTCGGTGGCCCTGACCGACCGGTCGTGCCCGTGCGGGTTGAGGTTGTCCATGCTCATGGCGAGGACCCCTTCCTAGAAGAACGGCACGTAGAGCAGGAGGGAGAGCGCGACCGCGATCAGGCCGAGCAGCACCGGCGAGCGCCACCAGACCGCGTCCCCGGTCAGCACGTCGCCCTTCACGTCGACGGCGCCCATGCCGTAGACCAGCCCGCGCAGGTCCTCGTCGCGCTTCTTCGTGGTGAACGGCGTGACCACCGCCGCGACGACGGCCGCCGTGACGAACGCGATGCCGGCGCCCCAGAAGCTCTCCTCCAGGTCCGAGTTGAAGTGCACCACCCCGGCCTTGTAGAGCAGGTAGGTCGCCAGCGCCGCCAGGGTGCCCAGGAGCAGGGAGAGGAAGCCGGCCGCCGCGCTCATCCGGCGCCAGAACATGCCGATGATGAAGGTGGCGAACAGCGGCGCGTTGAACAGCGAGAAGAGTGCCTGGATGTAGTTCATGATGTTGCTGAACCCGGCGGCGATGAACGCGGTGCCGATGCCGACCAGCACGCCGCCGACCGTCGCCCACCGGCCGATGCGGATGTAGTAGTCGTCGGGGCGGTCCCGGCGCACGTACTGCTGCCAGATGTCGTAGGTGAACACGGTGTTGAAGCCGCTCACGTTCGCCGCCATGCCGGCCATGAACGACGCGACCAGGCCGGTCACCGCGATGCCGAGCACGCCGTTGGGGAGCAGGTCGCGCATCAGCAGGGGGATGGCGTTGTTGTAGACCAGGTCGCCGCTCTCCGCGCCGAGGCCCTGCACCGTCACCAGGGCGACCAGGCCGGGGATGACCGTGACCACCGGGATGAGCAGCTTCGGGTACGCGGCGATGATCGGCGTACGCCGCGCGGCACTCATGTTCTTGGCCGACAGCGCGCGCTGCACCTCGGCGAAGTTGGTGGTCCAGTAGCCGAAGGAGAGCACGAAGCCGAGGCCGAAGACGATGCCGATCCAGTGCGCGCCGAGCGGGTTGTCGGTGCCGCCGGTGTCCTGCCAGGTGTGCAGCCCCGCCTCGCCCAGCCTCGACTCGCGCACCGCGTCCATCAGGCCGGCGACGCCGCCCACCTTGACCAGTCCCAGGATCGTGATCGGCAGCAGGCCCGCGATGATCACGAAGAACTGGAGCACCTCGTTGTAGATCGCCCCGGAGAGCCCGCCCACGGTGATGTACGCCAGCACGATCAGCGCGCCGATCACGATGGCGACCCAGAGCGGCCAGCCGAGCAGCGCCTGCATGATCAGTGCCAGGGCGTAGAGGTTCACCCCGGCGATGAGCACCTGGGCGACGGCGAAGCTGAGCGCGTTCAGCAGGTGGGTGGGGCGGTTGAAGCGCAGCCGCAGGTACTCGGGCACGCTGCGGACCTTGGAGCCGTAGTAGAACGGCATCATCACGATGCCGAGGAAGGCCATCGCCGGCACGGCGCCGATCCAGTAGTAGTGCAAGGTCATCGCGCCGTACTGGGCGCCGTTGGCGGCCATACCGATGATCTCCAACGCGCCGAGGTTGGCGGAGACGAAGGCCAGTCCGGTCACCCAGGCGGGCAGGGAGCGCCCGGAGAGGAAGAAGTCGACGCTGGTCTTGATGGCCCGCCGGGCGGCGAAGCCGACACCGAGCACCGTGACGAAGTAGAGCGCCAGGATGCCGTAGTCCAGGACGTTCATGTTCAGCCGCAGGCCATCGCCGTCCATCCCGGTAACCCTTCGTCAACCGTCCGTGCCCGTTAGTGCGCGCGCCCAATTACCCCGAATGCGCACTTTCACGCCTGCGGCGGTCAAAAGTCCGCCGCGGGCCTCCCCGGCCCGGCCGGCCACGGCACCCTCCGGACCGTCACCGGGACCCGTCGACGCGGCGGCGCCCCACCGGGCCGGATCACCGGGCGCTGCGCGCCGTGCACACGAGGCACCCCGGCGGCGGCGTCCCGGGCCGTGGACGCGACGACGCCCCCGGCCGGTCGGCCGGGGGCGCCTTGTGGGAACCGGGGTCAGCGCCCGAGGACCCGGTCCAGGAAGTCGCGGTAGTGGCGGACGGCCATCCGGAGCTGCTCGGTGTCGGACGAACCGGCGTCCTGCCAGCCGCCCAGCTTGTTCTTCTGCGCGGACAGCGCCGAGGAGAGCGCCTGGATGGCCTCGTCGACCAGCGACTGGGCCTCCCCGGCCGCCGCGCGGGGGTCGTCCACGAAGCGGAGCTGGACGTCCCGCCAGCGGTCCCGGAAGCCCTGCGCCATCGCGGGGTCGAAGAGGCTGGCCGGTTCGGCGGCCACCGTGGCGCCCGCCGGCCGGTCCAGACCGGCGGCCTCCAGCTTTCCGGCGCCCGCACGTCCGGCCGGCGCGTGCTCGGCGTCCGGGTCGACCATCGCCGGCGTGGCGCTGCCGTACCCGGCCGCACCCGCCTTCGCATCGTCGGTCAGGTCGGCCCGGCGCTCGGGGCGGCCGTCGACGGCGTCCGGGGGCAGCACCTCCGCGTCGCCCCGGCGGGGCTGCCGCTCGTCGGGACGGGCGTCGCCGAGCCCGACGGAGCGGTGGAACTCCGCGGTCGGGTCCGCCCGGCGGCCCTCCCGGGGGCCGCCCGCGGCGCCGTCGCCCGGCCGCGCGGTCGACTCCGTACGCGGGTCGGGTTCGTCCTCGGGAAGCGGGCTGGCCAGGGCGGACGCGGCGACCGCGCCGCCGACGCTGGTGGCGCCGAAGGCGGTCGGCACCGGCCCCGGCTCGTGGAACTCGGCGCGGTCGCCGTCGGCGTCCCGCCCGTCCGTGCGGGTCCTGCCGGTGCCCCGGCCGTGCGACGACTCGTCGCCGGCGACCGCCGGGTCGTCGAAGGTGCCCCGGTCGTCGAGGGCGTCCTCGGGTACGTCGGCGCGGCCGGCCCGGTCGCCCGGAGGCGGCACCGGCACCGGCTCGGACCGGACGGCCTCGGGGTGCTCGTTGCCCACCCGCTGCTCTTCCTGGCGCATGGTGATCCTCCTAGCGGCTCGTGGCGTCGTGCTGGCTGTCCGGGTTGCGCTGCTCTGCCGGTCGGGCCGCGACCGGCTCCTCGCCGAGCAGGTCGGCGAAGAGGGCGCGGTAGTGGACGACGGCCTGGCGCAGTTCCTCGGTGCTCGCCTCGCCCCGGGAGTTGCGCAGGTGGATCTCGTGGGCGTCGCGGTAGTGGCCCAGCGTGCGGGCGTGCTCCACGGAGAGGTGGGCGATCTGGTCGGCGAACTCACCGGTGGGGTAGCCCCGTTCCGCGATGAGCCGGGTGACCAGTTCGTCCGCGTCACCCACGGTCTCGGCGGGGGAGTCGACGAAGCGGACCTGGAGCTCCTCCCACGCGGCGGCGTAGCGGGCCCGGGACTCGGGGGCGAGCGGGGTGAGCGTGAGATCCGCGTGGCGACGCTCCCGCTCCCGCAGTTCCCGCTCGGCGGCGGTCCGGCTGTCCTGCTCGGCGACGGCGCGGTCGTACTCGGGCCCGAAACGCGACCGCAGCGCGCGGCGGCGGGCGTACGACCGGGCGGCCACGGCCACGGCCGCGATCACCAGCACGACGAGAACTATGACGATTACCTGCGTGGGCGACATGGCTCCTCCTTCGTGGGTGGTATTCCCTCCGCTCGGTGATCGCCAATCCCGTTCCGGCGCACTTTCCTGACGAACCCGGCGGTGGCCCCTTCCCCGGCCGGGCATGACGAGTCACACAGCGTGATCGGGAGCCTAAAACTTGACTCGTTCCAGAAAACGAGCTTGGGTGGGGTGATGCCGGTCGGATCCGATGTCGAACGCCTGCGAGCTGCGGGGCTGCGTGTCACGCGGCCCCGGCTCGCGGTGCTCGCGGCGGTGCGCGACCGGCCGCACCTGGATGCTGACACGATCACCCGAATCGCCCGGATCCGCCTCGGGCGGATCTCCCACCAGGCGGTCTACGACGTTCTGCACGCGCTCACCAACGCGGGACTGCTGCGCCGGTTCGCCCCGGCCGGCGGGCCGGCCCGGTACGAGCTGGGCGGGGACGACCACGACCACCTGGTCTGCCGGGACTGCGGCGCGATCGTCGACACCCGGCGCAAGCGGGCCCCCGGGCCCTGCCTCGACCCCGGGGCCTCCGCCTTCGTGGTGGAGTCCACCGAGGTCACGTACTGGGGCCGGTGCCCCGCATGCCAGCCGCGACACGGCTGACGCCAGCCGCCACACCGATCTGGAGGAGAGCCATGAGCGACCCGCAGGCCAGCAGGCCGATCCTCACCACCCGTCAGGGTCACCCCGTGCACAACAACCAGCAACAGCGGACGGTCGGCTCGCGCGGCCCGGCGACGCTGGAGAACTACCACTTCCTGGAGAAGATCAGCCACTTCGACCGGGAGCGGATCCCGGAGCGGGTGGTGCACGCCCGCGGCTTCGTCGCGCACGGCGAGTTCGAGGCGTACGGGACGATCGGCGACCAGCCGGCGTCGACGTACACCCGGGCCAAGCTGTTCCAGACCAAGGGCAGGAAGACCCCGGTCACCATCCGCTTCTCCACCGTCATCGGCGGGCGGGACTCCTCCGAGGCGGCCCGCGACCCGCGTGGCTTCGCCGTGAAGTTCCGCACCGAGGACGGCAACTGGGACATGGTGGGCAACAACCTCCAGGTCTTCTTCATCCGCGACGCCATCAAGTTCCCCGACGTGATCCACTCGCTGAAGCCGGACCCGGTCACCTTCCGCCAGGAGCCGAACCGGATCTTCGACTTCATGTCGAACACGCCCGAGTCGATGCACATGCTGACCTGGCTCTTCTCCCCGTACGGCATCCCGAGGAACTACCGGACGATGCGCGGTTCCGGGGTGAACACCTACCGCCTCGTCAACGCCGAGGGCGAGGGCGTGCTGGTCAAGTTCCACTGGCTGTCCCAGCAGGGCGAGCACAACCTCACCCAGGCCGAGGCGGACGCCATCCAGGCCACCGACCTGGGTCACGCCTCGAAGGACATCTACGAGGCGATCGAGCGCGGCGACCACCCGAAGTGGGAGCTCAACGTCCAGGTCATGAGCGACGACGAGCACCCGGAGCTGGACTTCGACCCGCTCGACGACACCAAGATCTGGCCGGAGGAGGACTTCCCCTACCTGCCGGTCGGCATGATGACGCTCAACCGCAACATCACCGACCACCACGACGAGAACGAGCAGATCGCCTTCGGCACCGGCGTGCTGGTCGACGGCATCGACTTCTCCGACGACAAGATGCTGGTCGGCCGGACGTTCTCCTACTCGGACACCCAGCGCTACCGGGTCGGCCCGAACTACCTCCAGTTGCCGATCAACCGGCCGCGCGAGGACGTCCGGGTCAGCACCAACCAGGGCGGCGGCCAGATGTCGTACGGGGTGGACAACCGTGGTGCCAACCCGCACATCAACTTCGAGCCGTCCTCGGTCGCGGGCCTCCAGGAGGCCGACGAGTCCTACCGGGAGTACCGTCCGTTCGTCTCGGGCCAGATCATGAAGGCCCCGATCGAGCGGCAGAACAACTACTCCCAGGCCGGTCGGCGCTACCGCGAGATGGACGACTGGGAGCGCGACGACCTGATCCTCAACCTCACCACCCTGCTGTCGCAGTGCGACAAGCACATCCAGGAGAAGATGGTCTGGCACTTCAGTCAGTGCGACTCCGACTACGGTCGCCGGGTCGCCGAGGGCCTCGGCATCGCCGTCGACGCCTGACCCGTACCGCCCACGAACGCCCCGCCGGCCCCCGGCGGGGCGTTCGTCGACTGTGGACGATCGGACCGGTACGCCCGACGCGACGGACGGTAGTGCATCGGGCGAGGATTACGTATCCTGCCCAAGGCGTCCGCCGGACCTGCCCGGCAACCGCGGGCCGGAACGGTCCGACCGCGACGCTGCCCGGCCGGCGCCGGCGCCCCCGCAGCCACACCTTCCGGGCGAGGTCTGATTGAACACCCGCGACTGGCCGATCCGCTCGAAGCTGACCGCACTGGTCGTCGTGCCGGTGACCGCGCTGCTGGCGCTCTGGATCTTCGCCACGACGCTGACCTTCGGGCCCGCCCTCGACCTGCTCGCCGCCCGCACCCTCCTCTACGACCTCGGCCGTCCCGGCGAGACCGTGGTGGCCGAGCTGCAACGGGAGCGCCGGCTGTCGGTGGTGCAGTTGGCGGGCGACGGGGACGCACCGGGGCTCGCCGAGCAGCGGCAGCGGACCGACCGGGCGATCGCCGAGCTGCGCCGCCGGGTCGGCGGGGAGGACCTGCGCGACGCCGCCGACGACATCCTCGACGCCCGGCTCGACCAGCTGGCCACCGCCCTGGAGGCGCTGCCGGCCGGGCGGGGCTTCATCGACCGGCGCGCGGTGGACCGGGCCGGCGCGGTCGGGCTCTACAGCGGCATGATCAATTCGGCCTTCCAGGCGTTCTCCGCGATGGCCAACCTGCCGGACCGCGACCTCAACCGGCAGGCCCTCGCCGTCACCGCGCTCGGCCGGTCGCGGGAGCTGCTCGGGCAGACCGACGCCCTGCTCGCCGGGGCGTTCACCGCCGGCCGGTTCGCCGACGGCGAGCACCTCCAGCTCGTGCAGACCATCGGCAACCAGCGGTTCCTCGCCGAGACGGCGGTCGCCGACCTGCCGGACGCCGAGCGCGCCGCGTTCCAGCGGTTGACCGAGGGGGAGGCCTTCGGTCGGCTGCGGTCGATGCAGGACACGCTGGTCGGCGCCGGGTCCACCACGCGGCCGGCGGTGGACCCGGTGGCCTGGCAGGAGAGCTACCAGGCGGTGCACGAGGCGCTGCGGGAGTTCGAGCTGGCGCAGGCCGACGGGCTCGCCGAGCGGTCGGTGCCGTCGGCCGTACGCATCCTGGTCCGGCTCGGCGCCGCCGGCGTGCTGGGGCTGGCCGCCGTCGTGGTCTCGGTCCTCGTGGCGCTGCGGGTCGGTCGTAACCTCGCGCACCGGCTCACCGGCGTACGCACGGCGGCGCTGGAGACGGCCGAGCGCCGGCTGCCCGACGTGGTGGCCCGGCTGCGCCGGGGCGAGCAGGTCGACGTCGCCCGGGAGGCGCCCCCGCTGGAGTACGGCGGCGACGAGATCGGCCAGGTGGCGCGGGCGTTCACCGAGGTGCAGCGCACCGCGGTCCAGTCGGCCGTCGACGAGGTGACCCTGCGGCGCGGCCTCAACGAGGTGTTCCTGAACATCGCGCGGCGCAGCCAGGGGCTGGTGCACCGGCAGCTCGCGCTGCTGGACCGGATGGAGCGGCACACCGAGGACCCGGACGAGCTGGCGGAGCTGTTCCGCGTCGACCACCTCGCCACCCGGCTGCGGCGGCACGCCGAGGACCTGGTCATCCTGGCCGGGGCGGCCCCGGGTCGGGGCTGGCGCAACCCGGTGGCGACGGTCGACCTCGTCCGGGGTGCGATCTCCGAGGTCGAGTCGTACGACCGGGTCGACATCACCGCCGTGGCGCCCGCCGGCGTGCTGGGTCGGGCCGTCGGCGACGTGATCCACCTGCTCGCCGAGCTGATCGAGAACGCCACCGCGTTCTCGCGGCCGCAGACCCGGGTCGAGGTCGCCGGGCAGCACGTGGCGAACGGCTACGCGATCGAGATCACCGACCGGGGCCTGGGCATGTCCGCCGCCGCGCTGGAGGACACCAACCGGCGGCTGGCCCGCTCGCCCGACTTCGAGCCGACCGAGACCGCCCGCCTCGGGCACTTCGTGGTGGCCCGGCTGGCGGCCCGGCACGGCGTCCGGGTGCGGCTGCGCCCGTCCGACGGTGGCGGGCTGACCGCCGTGGTGCTCATCCCCGCCGACCTGGTCACCGACGAGCCCGCCCTGGTTCCGACCGGCGGCCCGCCGGTGGCGCGCCCGGCCACGGGGACCCCGGAGGAGCGGCGGCTCGCCCGGACGAGCCGGCTGAGCACGCTGCCGCGCCCGGCCCGCTCCGCCGAGCCCGCCACGGCGGCTCCGGCCCCCGCGCGGCCGGCCGAGTCGTCCAAAGGTGCCGCAGCGCGCGGCGCGGCTCCCGGCGGTCCGGTCCCGGGCGACGCGGCTGTTGGCGGTCCGGTCCTGAACGGCGCGGCTTCCGGCGGCCCGGCCCCCGTCGAGGCGGTCGGGGAGATCGACGGGCTGCCGCGGCGGGTGCGCCGGCGGCCGGCGGCGGTCCGGCCCCGGGCGGCGGCCCCGGGCGGAGGGCAACCGACCGCAGGGGACGGCCTGGGACGCGGGTCCGCGCTGGACGGCCCGACGCTGCGGCAACCGGTGATCGAGAGTCCCGCCCCGCGCAGCCCGGAGGAGGCACGGCGAGCCATGTCCGCCCTCCAGGCCGGCACCGCCCGAGGCCGCGCGGCGGCCACCGGCGCGGCTCCGGAGGGGGCCTCCGCCGCGGCGGCCACCGGCGCGGTCCCGGAGGGGGCCTCCGCCGCGACGGCCACCGCACCCGCGTCGGAGCGGGCCGCCTCCGCCGTGGCGGCCACCGGCCCGGCTTCCGGGCAGGCCGCCCCGCACGCCACCGTGGCGGCCGTCGGCGCGGCTCCCGGGCAGGCCACCGCCGACGGGCCGGGCCGGCCACGCGAGGACCCGAGCGCGACGCCGGCCGAGCGGCCGGTGGACCCCGAACCGATGACCGCGACTGAGAGGGACGCCTGATGCATCCGACGAGGCAGAGCGCCGATCTCGACTGGTTGCTCGACGAACTGGTGGAACGGGTGCCGCCCGCCCGGCAGGCGGTGGTGCTCTCGGCGGACGGGCTGCTGATCGGCTCCTCCGCCGGCATGGACCGCGCCGACGCCGAGCACCTCTCCGCGCTGGCCTCCGGCTTCTCCAGCCTGGCGCGGGGCGCGAGCCGGCAGGTGGCCGGCGGCGCGGTCCGGCAGACCGTGGTGGAGATGGAGTCCGCGTACCTCTTCGTCACCGCCGCCGGGCAGGGCGCCTGCCTGGCCGTCGTCAGCGACGCGGACGCGGACATCGGCCTGGTGGCGTACGAGATGGCGATGCTCGTCACCCGGGTCGGGGAGAACCTGAGCGCGCCCGCCCGGTCGACGGCGGGGGTCGCCGATGCGGGCTGAGTCGCCCGGGCCGCAGCACGAGTGGCTGGACGACGACGCCGGCCCGGTCGTGCGGCCCTACACCCTCACCGGCGGCCGGGTGCGCTCCGCCGCCGACGGGTTCGACCTGGTCGCGTACGTGCTGGCCGAGGCGGCCGCCGACCCGACCGTCCACCCCGAGCTGCACCCCGAGCACCGGCGCCTGGTGGAGTTGGCCGCCCGGCCGGTCCCCGTCGCGGAACTCGCGGCCGACCTCGACCTCGCGGTGGGCGTGGTCCGCGTACTCCTCGGCGACCTGCTGGCGCGGGGCCTGGTCGCGGTGCACCAGCCGACAGCCGCCACGTACCTGCCCGACGACGACATCCTCAAGGCGGTGGTCAGTGGACTCCGTGCGCTATGACCGAACCGGATCCGGCTCCCGGATCCCGCTCGCGCTCAAGATCCTGATCGCCGGGGGGTTCGGCGCCGGCAAGACGACGCTGGTGAGCGCGCTCAGCGAGGTCCGGCCGTTGCAGACCGAGGAGGTGCTGACCGGCGCCAGCATCGGCACCGACGACCTCTCCGGCGTCGAGGCGAAGTCGACCACGACGGTGGCGATGGACTTCGGCCGGATCACGATCAACGAGGATCTCCAGGTCTACCTCTTCGGGACCCCGGGACAGGACCGGTTCTGGTTCCTCTGGGACGAGCTGGCGTTCGGGGCGCTCGGCGCGGTGGTGCTCGCCGACACCCGTCGGCTGGCCGACTGCTTCCCGTCGATCGACTACTTCGAGCAGCGGGGCGTCCCCTTCGTGGTGGGGGTGAACTGCTTCGACGGCGCCCGGAAGTTCAGCCTGGAGTCCGTACGCCAGGCGCTGGACCTCGACCCCGACGTGCCGCTGGTGCTCTGCGACGCGCGGGACCGGCAGTCCGGCAAGGAGGTGCTGATCGAGCTGGTCGAGCACGTGGCCCGGCAGCGCGGCGAGCCGGTGCCGACGGCCTGACCGCCCGTGGCGGCGGTCCCGGCGGGCGTCCGCCCGGCCGGGCCGCCGCGATTCGGCGGGGTTTTCGGGGCTAAGCGGGCGGCCCAGCGGGAAGGCTGGTGGGATCGGTACGGGAATCGACGGAGGGCGGATCCGGTGACAGGTCAGGGCGAGATCGTCCACATCGGCGGCTACACGGCGCACAGCGGGGGGCGGGGCACCGGCATCGTCGCGGCGCGGCGGGACCCCGCCTCGGGTGGGCTGACCCCGCTCGGCACCGTCGCGACGACCCCCTCGCCGTCGTTCCTCGCCCGGCACCCGCGGCTGCCCGTGCTGTATGCCGTGAACGAGCTGCCCGACGGGCAGGTGAGCGCCTTCCGGGTCGGCGCCGACGGCGACCTCACCCCGCTCGGCACCCGGCCCACCGGGGGCGCGGAGCCCTGCCACCTGGCGGTCGTGCCGGGCGGCGACCACCTCGTCGTGGCCAACTACGGCGGCGGCAGCGTGACGGTGTTCCCGCTCGATCCCGACGGGGTACCCGGCGAGCGCAGCGACCTGGTGGAGCACGAGGGGCACGGGCCGGACCCGGAACGCCAGGACCGGGCGCACGCCCACATGGTGAACCCGGCTCCGGGCCGGGGCCCGCTGCTCGCCGTCGACCTCGGCACCGACTCGATCTACCGCTACGACCTGGATCCCGCCACCGGCCGGCTGGTGCCCCGGGCGCCCCGGGTGCGTACGGCCGCCGGCCTCGGTCCCCGGCACCTGGCCCGGCACCCCGACGGGCGGCGCTGCTGGGTGGCTGGGGAGCTGGACGGCTCGGTCACCGCCTACGAGCTGACCGACGACGGGGCGCTGCACCAGCGGGGCCGGGTCGAGGCCAGCGACCGGCCCGGGCACGTCCAGCCGTCGGAGATCGCGGTCGGCCCGGACGGGCGGCACCTCTACGTCGCCAACCGGGGGGTCGGCACCGTCGCGGTCTTCGCCGTCTCCGGTGAGCTGCCGGAGCTCGTCGCCGAGGTGGACACGGGCGGCGAGTGGCCGCGGCACTTCGCCCGGGCCGGGGAGCACCTCTACGTCGCCGACGAGCGGGCCGACATGGTCCGGGTCTTCCGGGTGGACGCGGCCACCGGCGTACCGGCTCCGGTCGGGGAGCCCGTGGCGGTGCTGAGCCCGACCTGCGTGCTGCCCTGACCAGCCACGACGCCCGCGACGTCACTCCGGCGGGGCGGCGCCGTCACGTAAAGTGACGATTTGGCGATCAACTATTTCTCCTGCGTAACTTTCGTCCGAACGGCCGTGGCAGTTGTCCCGACAGGTCCGCAAGATGGTCAGCGTGTCAGCAGGCCGCCATCGCATGCGTACGAACCTCCACGCAGCCACCGCAGCCGCCGCCGTGGGCGTCCTCGCCGTCACGGCCGGCGGCTGGTTCGGCTACCAGCAGCTGGCGCAACCCGACTGCTCGGGGCGGCTCGAACTCTCCGTCGCGGTGGCGGCCGAACTCGCGCCGGCGGTCGATGACGCCGCCGCGCAGTGGGTGAAGGACGGTGCCGCGGTGGGCGACACCTGCATCGCGGTGAACGTCACGGCGTCCGATCCCGTCGACGTGGCCGCGACGGTCGCCGCCAAGCACGGCGTCACCCTGGCCGGCGTGGGGCAGGCCAGCGGTACGTCGGTCAGCCCGGACGTCTGGGTGCCCGACTCCTCCACGTGGCTGCTCCGGCTCAAGACCGGCGGCGCCACCGCCTTCGAGCCCGGCAACGGGGCGTCCATCGCGCGCAGCCCGGTGGTCGTGGCGATGCCGGAGCCGGTCGCGACCCGGCTGGGCTGGCCGCAGAAGAAGTTCAGCTGGACCCAGCTCCTGCAACAGGTGCAGAGCGACAAGCCGTTGCGCACCGGGATCGTCGAGCCGACCCGCGACGCCGCCGGCCTGTCCGGCCTGCTCTCGCTGACGGCCGCCGCCAGCGCCTCCGGCGGCCCCGACGCCGAGAAGGAGAAGGTCGCCGCGCTGCGGGCGCTGGCCACCGACCGCTCGGCGCTGCGGCCGGACCTGCTCGCCCGGTTCCCCACCGCCTCGGACCCGACGACGATCGCGAGCAGCCTGGGTGCGGCGGCGCTCTCGGAAGAGGACGTGATCCAGTACAACAGCAAGAAGCCGCCGGTGCGGCTGGCCGCGCTCTACCTGGAGCCGGCGCCCGCGGCGCTGGACTACCCGTACGCGGTGCTGCCCGGCATCGAGCCGGCCAAGGCGTCGGCGGCGCGGGTGCTCTACGAGGTGCTCAGCAGCGACAGCTTCCGTGACCGGCTGGCGAGCCGGTCGTTGCGCGCGCCGGACGGCAACTGGGGTGCGGGCTTCGACGCGCCGCAGGGCGCGCCCAGCCCGGCCGGTGGCGCGCCGGCCCCGCCGACCAACGGTGGCGGCTCGGCTGCCGGCGGGCTCGACCCGCAGGCCATGGACCGGGCGGTCTCCAGCTGGTCGATCGCCACCCAGTCCGGCCGGATGCTCGCCGTCATCGACGTCTCCGGCTCGATGAAGGAGAAGGTGGCCAACGCCGGCAACGCGACCCGGCAGCAGGTCACCGTCGAGGCGGCCCGTCGAGGGCTGAACCTCTTCGACGACTCCTGGTCGATCGGTCTCTGGACGTTCTCCACGCAGCTGGTGGGCGCCCGCGACCACCGGGAGCTGCTGCCCATCGGGCCGTTGTCCCGCCAGCGCGGGAAGCTGGAGCAAGCCCTCGGCTCGATCCGCTCCTCGACCGGCAACACCGGCCTCTACGACACGGTGCTGGCGGCCTACCAGAAGGTGCAGGACAACTGGGAGCCCGGCCGGGTGAACTCGATCGTGCTCTTCACCGACGGCAAGAACGAGGACTCCGCCGGCATCACGCAGCAGAAGCTGCTGGGCGAACTCAACAAGATCAAGGATCCGGAGCGGCCCGTGCAGGTCGTGATCATCGGTATCGGCAGCGACGTGAGCAAGGCCGAGCTGAAGTCGATCACCGACGTCACCGGCGGCGGGGCGTTCGTCACCGAGGACCCGACCAAGATCGGCGACATCTTCCTCAAGGCGATCGCCTTGCGCAAGGCTCCGGCCTGAGCCGCCACGCAGCGCGGAGCGGGTCCGGCGTGCGGGACCGGGTGCCGTGGGCCCTTTCCCCGAAAGGGGTTCCTCGGGGAAAGTAGTGACGGTAATGCGTCCGAAGCAATCGGCGACCATGGTTGCCGGGGCAGGATGTCCTGGTGCCCCCGTGACGGGCCCGCGACCCGGGCCCGGCCGGCGGGCCGTCGGCGACCGAAGTGGGGAGGGCCGGTGACCTCAGCGACGCTGTTGACCCCCGCCAGCACGTCGTCGAGACCGGACGAACCACGACCAGGGCCGGCCCGCACCCGCGAGCGCGCCTACGTCCGCTCCCTGGTGGTGCTGGACACCACCGTCCTGACCGTCGCCGTGCTCGTCGGCTACGTCGCCCGGTTCGGCGACGACGCCCCCGGCGGCTCGAAGATCCCCTACGTCCTGGTAGCCCCGGGGCTGGTGCTCGCCTGGCTGGTCTCGCTGCGGGTGCTGCGCTGCTACGACGACCGCGTCCTCGGCTACGGCGCCGACGAGTACCGGCGGGTCGGCACCGCCAGCCTGCGCCTCGCCGGCGGCATCGCGATCGCCGGCTACATCGCCGACGTGGGCGTCTCCCGGGGATTCCTCGGCATCTCGTTCGCCGTCGGGATGCTCGGCCTGGAGGTGGCCCGGTTCGCCGCCCGCAAGCGGTTGCACCGGGCGCGGTCCGAGGGCGCCGGCTGGTCGCGCAAGGTGCTGGTGGTCGGCGACACCGCGCACGTGCTGGAGCTGGTGCACACGCTGCGCCGCGAGCCGTACGCGGGCTACCAGGTGGTCGGCGCGTGCATCCCGGACGCGCTGCTCGCCCCGGTGGCCCAGCGGCTGGGCGACGTGCCGGTGGTCGGTTCGTTCCGGGGCATCCCCGAGGCGGCCACCGCCATCGGCGCGGACACCGTCGCGGTGACCGCCTCCGGCGAGCTGACCGCCACCCGGCTGCGGCGCCTGGGTTGGCAGCTGGAGGGCACCGGCATCGACCTGGTGGTGGCCCCGGCGCTGACCGACGTCGCCGGCCCGCGCATCCACACCCGGCCGGTCGCCGGGCTGCCGCTGATCCACGTCGAGGCGCCGGAGTTCCGGGGGGCCCGCAAGCTGGTCAAGGGCTTCGTTGACCGGGCCGTCTCCTCAGTGGCCCTGACGCTGCTGCTGCCGTTGCTGGCCGCCGTCGCGCTGGCCATCAAGATCGACAGCCGGGGCCCGGTACTGTTCCGGCAGACCCGCGTCGGGCAGGGCGGGCGGGAGTTCGGCGTCTACAAGTTCCGCACCATGGTGGTCAACGCCGACGCCCTGCTGGCCGCGCTGGCCGCCCGCAACGAGACCGACGGCCTGATGTTCAAGATGCGCGACGACCCGCGGGTGACCCGGATCGGGCGGCTGCTGCGCAAGTGGTCGCTGGACGAGCTGCCACAGCTGGTCAACGTCCTGCTCGGGCACATGAGCCTGGTCGGTCCCCGTCCGCCGCTGCCCTCGGAGGTGGCCCGCTACGACGGCGACGTGGCCCGCCGCCTGCTGGTCAAGCCGGGCATGACGGGGCTCTGGCAGGTCAGCGGCCGGTCCGACCTGAGCTGGGAGGACGGCATCCGGCTCGACCTCTACTACGTGGAGAACTGGTCGCTCGCGGCCGACCTGACGATCCTGTGGAAGACCTTCGGCGCGGTGGTCAACAGTCGCGGGGCGTACTGAGCCCGCTCAGTCCTGCGGGCCCGTCCAGTCGAGGCAGACCACCACCGCGTCGTCGATCAGGTCGCCGGCGACGAACGCACGCAGGTCGCCGATCAGCGAGCGGACGGCGTCCAGCGGCTCCATCGGCCCGGTCCGGCGCAGGAACCGGTCCAGCGCGCTCTCGCCGTACCGGACGCTCTGCCCGGTGGCGTCGATGACGCCGTCGCTGACCACGAAGAGCCGGTCGTCGCGGCACAACTCGAAGCACTGCTCCTGGTAGTCGGTGGCCTCGAACATGCCGAGCGGGAACTGCGCCTCCAACGGCAGCTCCCGCACGTCCCCGTCGCGCAGCAGCACCAGGCGGGGCGACCCGGCGTCGACGACGGTGAGCCGCCCCGAGCGCAGGTCGAGCTCCATCAGCAGCGCCGCGATGTGCCGGTCGCCCCGGTGCAGGTCGTAGACGGCCTGGTCGGCGAGGGCGGCCTGGTCGGCGAGGCCGAGCCCGGACCGGCGGGCGTTGCGCAGCGCGTGGGTGGCGAGCGAGGTGAGCATCGCGGCGGCCACCCCCTCGCCCGTGCCGTTGATGGTCGACAACCAGACCCGGGTGCCGTCGTCGGACCAGTCGAAGCTGTCGCCGCGTACCGCGTACGCCGGTTCCAGCTGCCCGGCGAGGCGGAACGACGGGCGGGTCCGGCTGCGGCCGGGGAGCAGCTCCCACTGCATCTCGGCGGCGAGGGTGAGCCGCCTGCTGCGGCTTGCCATCCGGTACACGTCCGTGCCCTCGGTGACGGCGGCGATCTCGTGGGCGAGCGCGGTCGCGATCTCCGTCAGCTCGTCGAGCGCGCCCGGTCGCGTCGGCACGGGGGCCACCACCAGTACGCCCCGGCGTTCACCGCGCATCGACACGGGGAGGTAGCCGGTGTCGTCGGCGACGATCGGGGTCTGGTGGTCGAAGCAGCGCCAGGCGGGATGCCCTGGTGCGGTGACGGGCTCGTCCCCGAGCAGCGGCAGCAGGGCGGCCAGCCGGTAGTCGACCTGGAGCAGCTCCACCCGGGTCGTCCCGTAGCCCGCGGCCAGGACGTCGGCGATCCGGTCCAGCAGGAGATCGGCGGGCGCCTCGTTGAGGACGTGCCGTGCCCGGTTGACCGGTTCGCTCATCATCGCTCCTTCATCACGAGCCCAGACCAGTGGATTCGGAGTAGTCTCGGGCCCACCATGGCGGAAGTACACGGTCCCTACGGACCCGAGACGAGTATGGCCGTCGAGCTCGACGCGGTGGCCGGTGCCCTGCTGACGGTCTGGGAGGCCGCGCGCGAGCGCACGACCAGCCGGGTCTCGGGCGCGCAGTTGCGCGCGATCATGCTCGTCGAGCAGCACGAGGGAATCAACCTGCGCCGCCTGGCCACCGGGCTCGACATGCTGCTCTCCTCCGCCAGCCGACTCTGCGACCGCCTCGTGGCGGCGGGCATGCTGGAACGCGAGCCCGGCCGGTTCGACCGGCGGGAGATCGCGCTGCACCTCACCCCGGAGGCGCGCCGGCTCCTCGCGGAGCTGCGGGACGACCGGCGCCAGCAGCTCGCGGCGATCCTCGCCGACATGACCCCCGAGGGGCGGCAGGCCCTGCTGCGGGGCATGCGGGAGTTCGACGAGGCGGCGCGCCACCGCGACGCGTCCGTGGAGTCCGTCGAGGAGACCGGCCCCTGGCCGGGCGTGCCGAGGGAGCGCCCGGCAAGCCTGCCGACGCAGGAGCGGTCCGAAAACGGGCCGCGGGTGGCCAGGACGGCCTGACCCGGGCGCCCACGACCAGGCCGTCACGTTTCCGGCAGCACGGCGGCCGACGTGGTCCTGCCCAGCACCGTCGGGCGCTGCCGCTCGGCACGAGGGCGGGTCAGGCCGGCGCCGCCGCGACGACCAGCATCGCGATGTCGTCCTGGCTCTGCCCGTCGAGCCACTCGTCGAGGGCTTCCAGCAGCCGGTCGACCAGCTCCGCCGGCGTCGACCCGGCGGCCGCGGCCAGCGCCGCGTGCAGCCGTTCCTCACCGAACATCTCCTGACCGTCGGGGCCGCCCCGCGCCTCGATCACCCCGTCGGTGTAGGCGAAGAGCAGCTCACCGGGGGCGAGGCGGAACTCGGCCTCGGCGAAGCGGGCGGCGGCGAGCGCGCCCACCGGCATCCCGCCGACCGCGACGGGGCTGACCCCGCCGTCGGCGCGTACGCGCAGCGGGGACGGGTGGCCGCCGCCGGCGATCCGGACGGTGAACCCGCCGTCGGCCGCGCCGTCGAGGGTGCCGAGCAGCAGGGTGGTGAACTGGCTGCGGCGGGCGGCGTCCGGGGCGTCGAGGAGCGCCTGGTTGAGCAGCCGCATCAGCTCCAGGGGCCGCTGCTCGACCAGGCGCAGGGTCCGCAGGGACTGGCGGACCCGACCGGTGAGCACGGCCGCGCCGACGCCCTTGCCGGCCACGTCGCCGAGCGCGAAGATCGCGCCCCCGGGGACGGGGAACACGTCGTAGAAGTCGCCCCCGATGCGCAGCCGGTCGCCGGCCGCCCGGTAACCGCCGGCGAGGGCGGCGCCCGGTACGACCGGCAGGTCGGGCGGGAGCAGGCTGTGCTGGAGCACCCGGGCCAGGTGGACCTGCTCGCCGTAGAGGTCCGCGGCGCCGAGGGCCGTGCCCGCGCGGGTGGCGAACTGCCGGGCCAGCTCGACGTCGCGGCCGTCGAAGCCGGCACGCCCGGCGCGGCGGACCAGCACCAGGGCGCCGATGGTGCGCCCGGCGCCCCGCATCGGGCTGACCAGCACGGTGCCGGGGCGGCCGAAGTCGGCCGGCAGCACGGTGGCCGGGTCGGCCGCCTCCGCGTCCGGCCAGGGGGCCGGGCCCACCGCGTGGCCGGCCAGCGCCTCGGCCAGACCGGGCAGCGAGCCGGTCAACGACCACGTCGCCAGGCCTGTCGCCGGGGCGGCTTCGGTCCCGTCGTACCGGATCCAGTGCGGCTGATCCGCCGCCGGCGGGGGCGGCAGGTGCACCACCAGAGCCAGGTCGGCGAGGTAGGGCACGGGCAGGGTCGTGGCGGTGCGCAGCGTCTGCTCGCGTTGGAGGGAGAGCCCGAGCCGGTTGCCGGCCTGGGCGAGGAACACCGTGCGGGACCGCTCGACGTGCAGCGCCTCGGTGCGCGCGTGTTCCTCGGTGACGTCCCGCACGTACCAGGCGTGCCGCCCGTCGGCCAGGTCGCGCCGTACGCCACGCAGGCGGCGACCGCCGTGCTCGGTGTCGAAACCGTCCGCCCCGGCGCTGACCGCCCGCGCCACGGCCGGCACCGGGCAGGCGCGCAGGTCCGTGCCGGGCGTGAGCTCGGGGAGCAGTGCGGTGGCCGTCGCGTTGACCAGCGTCACCAGCCCCGCCCGGTCGACCGTCACGACCGCCTCGGTGAGCCCGTCGAGCACCTCGCGGGTGAGCCGGGGATCGGCCGGCGGCGCGGTGCCGGGGGAGCGGCCGGGGTGGGGGTGGGCGGGTCGCCCGCCGTCGGCCGGGCCCGTGACACCGCCTCGGGAAGCGGTGGTCACCGCCGCTCGCCGGGCACCCCGGTCTGTCGACCTGTGCGCATGCTGGTCGTGCACTCCTCGGATGTGGTTCGTTGCCTCGGGGCAAGCGTACCGAGGCGAAGCCGCGACGCCATCGGAGGAACGGGACTCAGGTCGGGCGGGCCAGCCAGCCGGCCGGTCGGGCCAGGATCCGGCGGACCACCGAACCGGCCCCGCCGACGGCCGCGGCGGCGGCGCCGAGGGCCGCCGGGCGGACGGTGACGGGGGACCAGGCCGCGGTGAGCACCCGCCGGGAGATCTCGGCGAGCACCGGCGGGCGCAGCCACGGCGCCAGCGGGGCGTATCCGCCGCCGAGCACCACGGTGTCCAGGTCCAGCAGGTTCACCACGCCGGCGACGGCGACGCCCAGGGCGGTCCCGGCCCCGGCCAGGGCCCGCAGCGCCGCGGGGTCGCCGGCCCCGGCCAGCTCGGCCAGCCGGGTCGTCGCGGTGTCCGCCGGCAGGTCCGCGCCGGCGAGGCCGGCCGCCGCGAGGATGGCCTCCTGACCGGTGTACGTCTCCAGGCAGCCCCGGCTGCCGCACCGGCAGGGCGGGCCGTCGGGCCGGATCGGGAGGTGACCGATCTCGCCGCTCCAGCCGCGCGCACCCCGGTAGAGGGCACCGTCGAGCACGATCCCGGCGCCGATGCCGACCTCGCCGGAGACGTGCAGGAAGCTGGGCCGGCCGGCCGGACCGGCGTGCAGTTCACCCAGCGCGGCGAGGTTGGCCTCGTTGTCGACCACCAGCGGCGGCACGCCGTCGACGTGCGCGGTCAGCGGCGGCCCCTTCCCGAGCAGTGCCGGTACGGGCACGTCGCGCCAGCCGAGGTTCGGCGCGAGGCGGACCAGGCCGGCGTCGTCGACCAGGCCCGGCACCGCGAGGGCCGCGCCGGCCAGGGTCAGCCCCTCGCGGGTGGCGTCGGCGCGGGCGTGCGCGGCCAGGTCCGTGAGCCGGGCGAGCGCGTCGGCGGGGGAGAGGGGCCGCAGGTCGGCGCGGCGCACGGTGTGGTGGCGGACCCGGCCGGCGAGGTCCACCACGCAGGCGGCCAGGTAGTCGACGTTGATCTCCAGGCCGAGCCCGGCCGGCCCGTCGGTGGCGAGCACCAGGCCCCTCGACGGCCGGCCCGCGCCGGTGCGCGGTGTCGGCTCCGCCTCGGCGACCAGCCGGCCGGCGAGCAGGTCCTCCACGACGGCCGAGACCGTGGCCCGGGTGAGGCCGGTGCCGGCGGCCAGCTCGGCCCGGGAGGGCGGGCGGTCGGCGGCGGCGATCCGGCCGAGCACCACGGCGAGGTTCCACTCGCGCAGGCTGCCCTGGCGTACGGGCCCGGGCGGGGCGTCGGGTCGGGTCACCCCTTGACACTGCCACAGGCCGGCCAAATAATTCAACCACTGAACAAATAGCGGACGACACCCCGGAGGTCTGCCATGGCACCCCGTCCCACTCCCGCCGACAAGTTCTCCTTCGGCCTCTGGACGGTGGGCTGGCAGGGCCGCGACCCGTTCGGCGACGCCAGCCGGCCCGAGCTGGACGCGGTCGAGGCGGTGCACCGGCTCGCCGAGCTGGGCGCGTACGGGATCACGCTCCACGACGACGACCTGATCCCCTTCGGCGCGGACGCCGCCACCCGCGACCAGCACGTGGCCCGCTTCCGCAAGGCGCTCGACGAGACCGGCCTGGTGGTCCCGATGGTGACCACCAACCTCTTCACCCACCCCGTCTTCAAGGACGGCGGCTTCACCAGCAACGACCGCGACGTGCGGCGCTACGCGCTGCGCAAGGTGCTGCGCAACGTCGACCTCGCCGCGGAGCTGGGCGCCCGCACCTTCGTGATGTGGGGCGGCCGGGAGGGCGCCGAGTACGACCTCGCCAAGGACGTGCGCGCCGCCCTGGACCGCTACCGCGAGGCCGTCGACGTGCTCTGCCAGTACGTCGTCGACTCCGGCTACGACCTGCGCTTCGCCCTCGAACCCAAGCCCAACGAGCCGCGCGGCGACATCCTCCTGCCCACCGTCGGGCACGCCCTGGCCTTCATCTCCACCCTGGCCCGCCCCGAGCTGGTCGGGCTCAACCCGGAGGTGGGGCACGAGCAGATGGCCGGCCTGAACTTCGCCCACGGCATCGCCCAGGCGCTCTGGCAGGGCAAGCTGTTCCACATCGACCTCAACGGCCAGCGCGGCGTCAAGTACGACCAGGACCTCGTCTTCGGCCACGGCGACCTGCTGAACGCGTTCGCCCTCGTCGACCTGCTGGAGCACGGCGGCCCCGGCGGCGGGCCCGCGTACGACGGTCCCCGGCACTTCGACTACAAGCCCTCGCGCACCGAGGACCTGACCGGCGTCTGGGCGTCGGCGGAGGCGAACATGCGCACCTACCTGCTGCTCAAGGAGCGGGCGGCGGCGTTCCGGGCCGACCCGGAGGTCGCCGAGGCGCTGGCCGCCAGCCGGGTCGCCGACCTGGGCACGCCGACGCTGGCGCCGGGGGAGGGCTACGCCGACCTGCTCGCCGACCGGTCCGCGTTCGAGGAGTTCGACGTCGACGCGGCCGCCGCGAAGGGCTTCGGCTTCGTCCGGCTCAACCAGCTCGCCGTCGAGCACCTGCTCGGCGCCCGCTGAGGGCCGCCGGCGATGCCGATCGTCGCGGGGGTCGACTCCTCGACCCAGTCCTGCAAGGTCGTCGTCCGGGACGCGGAGACCGGCGCGCTGCTGCGGCAGGGCCGGGCGCCGCACCCGGACGGCACCGAGGTCGACCCGGCGGCGTGGTGGTCCGCGCTGGGCGCGGCGGTCGACGCCGCCGGCGGGCTGGCCGACGTGGCGGCGGTCTCCGTCGCCGGCCAGCAGCACGGCATGGTCTGCCTCGACGAGGCGGGCGACGTGGTCCGGCCGGCGCTGCTGTGGAACGACACGCGTTCCGCCGGGGCCGCCGCCGAACTGGTCGAGGAGGCCGGCGGCGGGGAGGTGGGCCGCCGGTTCTGGGCGGACGCGGTGGGCAGCGTGCCGGTGGCGAGCTTCACCGCCACGAAGCTGCGCTGGCTGGCACGGCACGAGCCGGAGCGCGCCGCCCGGGTGGCGGCGGTCTGCCTGCCGCACGACTGGCTGACCTGGCGGCTGTCCGGCGCGCCCGACCTGGCGGCGCTGCGCACCGACCGGGGCGACGCCAGCGGCACCGGCTACTGGTCCCCGGGCACCGGCGACTACCGGCTCGACCTGCTGGAGCGGGCGTTCGGCCGGCGGCCGCACGTGCCGGCGGTGCTCGGCCCGGCGGAGCCGGCCGGCCACGTACGCCCCGACGTCCTGCCGGGGCTGCCCGCCGGTGGGGCGGTGCTCGGCCCCGGCACCGGGGACAACGCCGCCGCAGCGCTCGGCGTCGGCGCGGGCCCGGGCGACGTGGTCCTCTCGATCGGCACCTCCGGCACCGTGTTCAGCGTCGCCGACGCCCCGGCCGCCGACCCGAGCGGCACGGTCGCCGGCTTCGCCGACGCCACCGGCCGCTTCCTGCCCCTGGTCTGCACGCTCAACGCGGCCCGGGTGCTCGACGCCGCTGCCGCCATGCTCCGGGTCGACCTGGACGAGCTGGCCGGGCTGGCGCTCGCCGCCCCCGCTGGCGCGGACGGGCTGGTCATGGTGCCCTACCTGGAGGGCGAGCGGACGCCCGACCGGCCGCTGGCGTCCGGTGCCCTGCACGGGCTGACCCTGCGCACCTCGACGGCGGCCCACCTGGCGCGCGCCGCCGTCGAGGGGCTGCTCTGCGCCCTCGCCGACGGGCTCGACGCGCTCACCGCCCAGGGCGCCACGGTCCGCCGGGTGATCCTCGTGGGCGGCGGAGCCCGGTCGGTGGCCGTGCGCCGGATCGCCCCGCAGGTCCTCGGGGTGCCGGTGGTCGTCCCGCCGCCCGGCGAGTACGTCGCCGACGGCGCCGCCCGCCAGGCCGCCTGGGTCGCCCTGGGCGGCGCGGCGCCCCCCGCGTGGTCCGTCGCGGGCACCGAGGAGTACGCGGACGCCCCCGTCCCCGCCGTCCGGGAGCGGTACGCCGCCGCCCGCGAACACTTCCTCGACCGGGTCGACGCCGTGGCGGGGTAAACGACTGTACGGGCGCGCGCCGGCTCGCGATCATCGACGGATGCGGACCACCCCCGAAACGGACGCGGCACCCGGCACCGGCATCCCCTCGATGCTCCAGTACGACGACGCGGACACCCCCTGCGACGTCATCGACGCACTGGTCCTGGCGGACTTCGTCACCGGCCGGCACCCGTGGTCGCACACCGTCCGGCTCTCCCGGGTGCGCCCCGACGCGCCGCTGACGGCCCCCGACGGGCGGCTGCTGCGCACGGCGGTCGAGAACCGGCAGCGGTCCCGGCTGCTGGCCGGCGACGGCTGGACGGCCCGGGTGGTCACCTGGAAGGGGCGCGGCGCCGAGGTGACGGTCACGGCGGTGTCCGAGGAGGTGGGCCGGTCGGCCCTCGACCGGATCGTCGACGGCGCCGCCGAGCCGGAGGACCCGGGCGCCGGCCGGATCGGCTTCTGGCACCAGAACCCCCGCCGGGGCAGCCAGCGCGACGTCCGGTCCATCGCCGCGCCGGACTGGGCGGCGATCCGGCCGAACTACACCGCGGCGGCCCGCGAGGCGCTCGACGCGCTGATGGCGACCACCCCGGAGCGCCTCTCCGGCCGGCTGGTGCTGCTGCACGGGGCACCGGGGACGGGAAAGACCACCGCGCTGCGCGCCCTCGCCCGGCAGTGGCGCGACTGGTGCCAGGTCGACGCCGTACTCGACCCGGACGTGCTCTTCGCGGACACGGCGTACCTGTCCGAGGTGGCGGTCGGGGACGAGGACGGCGAGCAGGGCACGGGCCGCCGGTGGCGGCTGCTCATCCTGGAGGACTGCGACGAGCTGATCCGGGGCGAGGCGAAGCAGGCCGCCGGGCAGGCCCTGTCCCGGCTGCTGAACCTCACCGACGGGCTGCTCGGGCAGGGGCGCGACGTGCTCGTCGCGATCACCACGAACGAGGACCTGTCCCGGCTGCATCCGGCGGTGGTCCGCCCGGGGCGCTGCCTGGCCCGTATCGAGGTGGGCCCGCTGTCGTACGAGGAGGCGGCCGGTTGGCTGGGCACCTCGGCGCAGGTGCCGCCGTCGCGGGGCGCCACCCTCGCCGAGTTGTACGCGCTGCGCGCGGGCACGCCGGTCGCGCCCGCCGCCCCGCCCACGATCGGCGGCTATCTCTGAGCGCTGCGGCGCGCCCGCGCGTCGTCACCCGCTCGTGACCTGATCCTGGTTGGCTGCCGAACATGACCTTGACCAGGGGTGGGCCGGCGCGGGCCCGGGGCGGCACGCCGGCGCACCGGTTCTACAGCGTCGTGGTCTTCGTGCTGCTCGCCTCGCTGGACAACGTGGCGATCGGCCTGGTCCCCCCGCTGTACGGGCCCATCTCCGCCGCCTTCGACGTACCGCAGCGGCTGCTCGGCCTGGTCACCGCCGTGAGCTTCCTGGCCAGCGCCGTGGCCGCCGTCGGCTGGGCGTACGTCGGCGATCGCGCGAACCGCAAGCCGCTGCTGATGGTCGGCACCCTCATCTGGGCGCTCGGCACGGGCGGCAGCGCGCTCGCGGCGAACTATCCGGCCTTCCTGGCGGCGCAGATCCTGGCGGCGGTCGGCCTGGGCGCGGTCGGGTCGGTCGGGTTCTCGGTCGTCACCGACCTGATCTCGCCCCGCCGCCGGGGGCTGGTGATGAGCTTCTGGGGGCTGTCCCAGGGCGTCGGCACGCTCGCCGGCACGCTGGTCGGCGGGCTGCTCGGGGCCGCCGACTGGCGGCGGCCGTTCCTGCTGCTGACGGTGGTCGGCGTCGCGGCGACCGTCGCCTACCTGTTCACCTACGACATCCGGCGCGGGCAGAGCGAGCCGGAACTGGCCGACGCGCTGGCCACCGGCGCCGAGTACGACTACCGGATCAGCCGGGCGGACCTGCCGAGGATCCTGAGCCGGCGGACGAACCGCTGGCTGGTCCTCCAGGGCCTCACCGCGCAGGCGGCGTTCGGGTCGCTGGTCTGGCTGCCGGTGCTCTTCGCCGAGCGGGCCGAGGACCAGGGCTACTCCGCCGCCACCGCCGTGGTCGTGGGCAGCGTCTTCGCCACCCTGTTCCAGCTCGGCGGGGTGCTCTCCATCGTGGGCGGGCTGGTGGGCGACGCGCTGCAACGGCGTACGCCCCGGGGGCGGGCGCTGGTCGCCGCGGTGGGCATCCTCGCGGCGCTGCCGTTCTACCTGGCGCTCTTCTTCGTGCCGATCCGCATCGACGTGCCCGACGGCGCCGGCACCGGAGCGGTGGTCCGGGCGGTGCTGGGCAGCGTGGTCACCGAGCCGACGGTCGGGCTGAGCCTGCTGACCGCCGTGGTGGCCCTGGCCCTCACCTCGGCCAACTCGCCGAACTGGTTCGCCCTGATCGCCGACGTCAACCCGCCCGAGCACCGGGGCACCGTCTACAGCCTGGGCAACCTGGTCAACGGCGTCGGCCGGGCGGCCGGCAACGGGCTGGTCGGGGTGGCCTTCCACGGGCTGCGGGCGGCCTTCCCGCCGCCGCTGAACTACGCCGTCGGGCTGGCGGCCTTCCAGCTCTTCTTCATCCCGACGGGCGTCATGTACTGGCTGGCCTCGCGGACCTCGCCGGACGACATCGCCGCCGTCCGCGACCTGCTGCACGAGCGCGCCGAGCGCCTGTAGGCGTACGGGCCGGCCCGACCGGGGCACGGGGAGGGTCCCCCGGGCAGCGTGCGGCGCTGCCCGGGGGACCCCTGTCGCGTCAGGCCGGGCGGACCCAGACCGTCACGTCGGTCCCGACGGCGCCGTCGTCGTCCAGCGGAGCGCTGGCGTGCACCAGCTCGGACCCGGCGGGCAGCGGCACGGGGGCGTCACCGAAGTTGGTCAGCACGGTCAGCCCACCGTTGCGGAACGAGAGCACCTCGTCGCCGGAGGCGAGCCACTCCAGCGGGCCCTCGCCGAGCCGGTGCTCGCGGCGCAACCGCAGCGCCGTGCGGTACAGCTCGTACGTCGAGCCGGGCGTGTCCCGCTGCCGGTCCAGGGCGTACTCCGCCCAGCTCGACGGCTGCGGCAGCCAGCTCGCGTCGGTCGGCCCGAAGCCGTACGACGGTGCGTCGGCCTCCCACGGGATCGGCACCCGGCAGCCGTCCCGGCCCCGCTCGGTGTGGCCGCTGCGCGCCCAGGTCGGGTCCTGCCGGGCCTCGTCGGGCATCGTGGTGTGCTCCGGCAGGCCCAGCTCCTCGCCCTGGTAGAGGTAGGCCGAGCCGGGCAGGGCGAGCATCAGCAGGGTGGCCGCCCGGGCCCGGCGCAAACCGAGCGCGGCGTCGGGCTGCGGATCGCCGGCGCCGATGCCGTTGGGCCGCTTGACGCCGATCGGCAGCCCCAGCCGCGAGGCGTGCCGCACCACGTCGTGGTTGGAGAGCACCCAGGTGGTCGGGGCGCCGACGGCGTCGGTGGCCTCCAGCGAGCGGGTGATGACCGCGTACTGGGCCGGCGCGGTCCAGGAGGCGAGCAGGTACTCGAAGTTGAACGCCTGGTGCATCTCGTCGGGGCGGACGTAGCGGGCCAGCCGCTCGGCCGGCTCCACCCACGCCTCGGCGACGAGGATCCGCTCGTCCGGGTAGCCGTCCAGCAGGCGCCGCCACTCCCGGTAGATCTCGTGTACGCCGTCCTGGTCCCACATCGGTGGGCGCGGCTTGTCGACCTCCTGGCCGGAGAGGATCTCCTGCGGCTCCTGCCAGTCGGCGAGGTCGGCCTGCTTGATCAGGCCGTGCGCCACGTCGACGCGGAAGCCGTCGACACCCCGGTCCAGCCAGAACCGCAGCACGTCCAGGAACTCCTCCCGCACCTGCGGGTTGTCCCAGTTGAGGTCGGGCTGGCCGGCGTCGAACAGGTGCAGGTACCACTGGCCGGGGCTGCCGTCGGCCTCGGTGACGCGGGTCCAGGCCGGCCCGCCGAAGACGCTCTGCCAGTCGTTGGGCGGCTGTGCGCCGTCCGGGCCGCGGCCGTCGCGGAAGACGTAGCGGTCGCGCTCCGGGCTGCCGGGGGCGGCGGCGAGCGCGGCGGCGAACCACCGGTGTGCCGACGAGGTGTGGTTGGGCACTAGGTCGACGATGACCCGCAGGCCCCGCGAGTGCGCCCCGCCGATCAGCCGGTCGGCGTCGGCGAGGGTGCCGAAGAGCGGGTCCACGTCCCGGTAGTCGGCCACGTCGTACCCGGCGTCGGCCTGCGGCGACGGGTAGAACGGCGACAGCCAGAGCGCGTCCACGCCCAGCTCCACGAAGTGGTCCAGGCGGGCGGTGATGCCGGGCAGGTCACCGATGCCGTCGCCGTCGGAGTCGGCGAAGGAGCGCGGGTAGACCTGGTAGATGGTGGCCCTGGTCCACCAACCGGTGGCGGGGCCGGCGGGCGTGTCCTGGTGCGTCGGGTTGCTGTTCAGGGCCTTCTCCCGTGTGTCGAGCCGGACGGTCGGGCGCTGCCGGGCGGCGGCGGTTTCCCGTTAGTGTGCCCGGGGTGCCGCCGTCGATTCACGCACGATCAGGCGAGTGGGCAGGATCACCGGCTCCCCGGGCGTGTCGAGGTAGGGGCCGCCCCACGAAGACCGGGCGCCGCCGTGCAGCGGGTCGAGCAGGATCCGCGCCGCGAGGCGACCCTGTTCCGCTGCGGGCTGGGCGATCGTGCTGAGCCCGAGGACGCTGGCCAGGTCGTGGTCGTCGACGCCGATCACGCTGACGTCCTGCGGCACCCGCAGGCCGGCGTCGCGTAGCGCGGTCATCGCCCCCATCGCCATCTCGTCGCACGCCGCGAAGATCGCCGTGGGCGGGTCGCCGCGCCGCAGCAGTTCCTCGGTGGCCCGCGTACCGCCGTTGATGGTGAACTGCGACTCGACGTCGAGGCAGGGGTCCGGGTCGATGCCGGCGTCGGCGAGCGCCTCCCGGTAGCCGCGCCGCCGGTCGAGGTGGGTGGTGTAGGCCAGCTCGTCGTCGGGATCGCCGGAGATGTGCGCGATCCTGCGGTGGCCGAGGTCGAGCAGGTGCCGGGTGGCGGTGCGCGCGACGCCCACGTCGTCGATGCGTACGCAGGGCCAGCCGGGCACCACCGTGCCGGAGCTGATGGTCACCCCGGGCAGCTTCAGCTTCGTCAGGGCGGTCAGGTCGGCGGGTCGCAGCGGCGTGGCGACCAGCATGATCGCGTCGACGCGCTTGTGCAGGTTGGCGGTGCGCAGCACCCGCTGGCGCACCTGCTCGCGCCCGCCGAGGTTGTAGAGCAGCAGGTCGTAGCCCGCCTGCTGGAGGAGGTCCTCGACCGCCTCCACGACGGTGCCGAAGAACCACCGGGTGATGCGGGGGACCACGACGGCGACGGTGCCGGTGCGTCCGCCGGCCAGCCGCGAGGCGCTCGGCGAGACGGCGTACTCCAGTTGCTCGGCCGCCGCGAGCACCCGGCGCCGGGTCGCGGCCGAGACCGTCGGCAACCCCCGCAGCGCCCGGGACACGGTGGCGGTGGAGACCCCGGCCAGGCGTGCGACATCGTCGATCTTCGTCACGTACCCCCCGCTCCGCCAAGCTCCGCCGCCGCCGGGTCACCGGCGGCGGCGGAGACGCCTCAGCCCTTGACGCTGCCGGCGAGCAGGCCGCGCACGAAGTAGCGCTGGAGGGACAGGAAGACGATCAGCGGTACGACGATCGAGACGAACGCGCCGGCGGTGAGCCGCTGCCACTCGTTGCCCCTGGTGCCGGCCATCTCGGCCAGCCGGACGGTGAGCGGGGCGGTCTCGTTGCCGCCACCGGCGAAGATCAGCGCGACCAGCAGGTCGTTCCAGACCCAGAGGAACTGGAAGATGCCGAACGCGGCCAGCGCCGGGGTGATCAGCGGCAGCACGATGCTGCGGAAGATCTTCGGGTGGGTGGCCCCGTCGACCCGGGCGGCCTCCATCAGGTCACCCGGGAGCTGCGAGATGAAGTTGTGCAGCAGGAAGACGGCGAACGGCAGCGCGAAGCAGGTGTGCGCGAACCACACCTGCGCGAACTTCTGTTCGTCGACCAGGTCCCAGGCCGGCATGACGGTGACCCCGGCGATGGTGACGCCGGTGGAGAAGAACTTCAGCAGCGGCACCAGGGCCATCTGAAGCGGCACGATCTGCAACGCGAAGATCGCGATGTACATCCAGTCCCGCCCCCGGAAGTTGATCCAGGCGAGCGCGTACGCGGCCAGGGCCGCGAAGGCGAGCGGGAAGAGCACCGACGGGATGGTGATCGCCAGCGAGTTGATGAAGTAGCTGGCGAGCTGCCCGGACGACGAGGAGCGGCCGAACAGCACCTCCTGGTAGTTCTCCAGGGTGAACGACGGGCTGGTGAAGAAGGTCCACCACCCGCTGGACTTGATCTCGTCCTCCGGCCGCACCGAGGAGATGAAGAGGCCGAAGGTGGGGATGGTCCAGAGCACCGCGATGACGATCGAGACGATGGTCGCGGTACGGCTGTTCAGCCGCTTGCGGACCCGTCCGGCGGCGCTGGTGCCCCGGCCGTCGGTCTTCTGGGTGCCGGCGGCGACGGTGGGCGTTGCGGTGGTCATCTCAGCCCTCCCGCTGCTGACGGAGGTTGCGGATCTGGTAGATCACGATCGGGATCACCAGGACGAACAGGAAGACCGCCAGGGCCGAGCCCTGCCCGTTCTGGCCGTACCGGAACGCCTGGTTGTACATCTCGTTGGCGATCACGCTGGTGTCGTAGTTGCCGTTCGTGCCGGTCCGGACGATGTCGAAGACCTTGAGGGTGGCGATCGACAGCGTCACCACGACCACGATCAGCGCCGGCCGGATGCTCGGCATGGTGATCTGCCAGAACATCTGCCAGGGGGTGACCCCGTCGAGGCGGGCCGCCTCCACGATGTCGGCCGGGATCGCCTTGATCGCGGCGGAGAGCACCACCATCGCGAAACCGGCCTGGATCCAGACCATGATCACGATCAACAGCAGGGTGTTCAGCGGTGAGTCCAGCAGCCACTGCTTCGGCTCGCCGCCGAGGCTGACCACGATCTGGTTCAGCAGGCCGATCTGCTCCTGCCCGTCGCCCCGGTAGGCGTAGACGAACTTCCAGATGATGCTCGCGCCGACGAAGGAGATCGCCATCGGCAGGAAGATCAGTGACTTGGCCACCGCCTCGAAGCGGGCCTTGTCCACCATCACGGCGTAGAGCAGACCGAACGAGGTGGCCACCAGCGGCACGAGGAGCACCCAGATCAGGGTGTTGATCAACACCCTGACGATGGAGTCCTCGGAGAACATCCAGCCGTAGTTGCGCAGCCCGACCCAGTCGTTGCTGTTCGCGTCCATGAACGACAGCATCACGGTGCGGATGGCCGGGACCACCAGCCCGATGGTGAGCAGCAGCAGCGTCGGCAGCAGGAAGAAGAGCGCGAACATGCCCTCGCGCGGCTTGCGCCGGCGGGGGAGCGGGGCGCCGCTCGCGGAGGCGGCAAGGATCTGCTCCTCCCGGCGGCGGGCGAACCAGGCCGGCACCACGTCGAGGAGCAGGAGCAGACCGCCCACCACCGCGACGAAAGCGATCAGCCCGTACATCAGCATGAGGAACTTCGGCTGTTCCTCAGCGAAGTCGAACTCCATCGACCCTCCCAGGTCTCTGATCAGCCGGTGGGCCGGCCCGCGTACGCGGACCGGCCCACCGGTTCAGATCACTTCCAGCTGCCCTCGATGCCGTCGAGGACCGTCTTGGTGTCCTTGCCGTTGACCCACTCGACCATGCCCTTCCAGAACGTCCCGGAGCCGACGGCCGCCGGCATCAGGTCCGAGCCGTCGAAGCGGAAGACGGTGGACTTGTCCTGGAGGATCTGGACGGAGAGCTTGTCGATCGGGTTGGCGACGTTGGCCAGGTCGAGCTTGTTGTTGGCCGACACCCAGTCGCCGATCTTGGCGCGGCTGTTGGCGTACTCACCGGACGCGAGGTAGGTCTGCACGGCCTGGACCTCGGGGCGGTCGTTGAAGGCCGCGACGAACTCGCCGCCACCCAGCACCGGCTTGCCCTTGCTGGCGTCGATCGCCGGGAAGTAGAAGGCGAAGACGTCGCCGTCCTCGGCCACCTTGGTGCCCTTCGGCCACTGGTTGGCGTAGAAGGACGCCTGGCGGTGCAGCGCGCACTTGCCCGTGGTGATCGGCACGCCGGCCTCCTGGAAGGAGGTGGTGGCGATGCTCTTCACGCCGCCGAAGCCGCCGTTGACGTACTTCTCGTTCTTGAGGATGGTGCCGGCCTTGTCGAGGGCCTCGGCGACCTTCGGGTCGTTGAACGGGATGCCGTGGCTCGTCCACTGGTCGTAGACCTCGGGGGTCTGCGTCCGCAGCATCAGGTCCTCGATCCAGTCGGTGGCCGGCCAGCCGGTGGCCTCACCCGACTCGATGCCGACGCACCACGGCTTGGTGCCGGTGCCCGCGATCTGGTCGCTGAGCTTGATCAGCTCGTCCCAGCTGGTCGGGACCGTCCAGCCCTTCTCCTTGAAGGTCTTCGGCGAGTACCACACGAAGGACTTCACGTTGGAGCCGAGCGGGGCGCCGTAGAACTGGCCGTTGACGGTGCTGTACTTCAGCCAGTCGGCCGGGTAGTTCTCCTCGGCCATCTTCTTGGTGTCGGCGCCGACCGGCTTGAGCTTGCCCGAGTCGACGAAGCGCTTGAGCAGGCCCGGCTGCGGGATGAACGCCAGGTCGGGGGCGTTGCCGCCGTCGACCCGGACGTTGAGCTGGGCCTCGAACTCGCCACTGCCCTCGTGGTCGATCTCGATGCCGGTGCAGTCCTCGAACTGCTTCCAGGACTCCGCGAGGCGGTCGGCCTCGATGTCCCGGATCGACGAGTAGATCGTGACCTTCTTACCGTCGTTGTCGCCGTACTTCTCGTATGCGGCGCACTCCGCGGAGCCCGCGGTGTCGCTCTTCTTGTCGTCGCCGGTGCCGCAGGCCGTGGCGCTCAGCGCCAGCCCCAGTACGCCGGCGATCGCGAAAGCCTGGCGTGATCTGGCAAACGCCATGCCGTTCTCCTTCCTTGCCGGCGCGTCAGGGATCGAACCCGCGCCGGTCCGATGGGCGTCACCACATGTAAGCGCTTGCATCTGGCCTGGTCCACCCCTAACCGGACACGAGGAAGTAACAATCCGGAAACCCGTAGTCCCCCTGGTGGGCGCGCTCCCACACGGGAATTCGACCCCTTTCCATCGATGTCATTTTCTGACACGCTTGAGCCATCCGATCGAAGGATTTCGACATAGGAGGTGTTGGATGGGCAAGCGGTGGTTGGGCCTGCTGGCGGCCGGTCTGCTGGCGGTGGGCGCGCTGATTCCGGCGGCCCCGGCGATGGCCGCCCCCACGTTCAAGGTGCCGTTCCCGTGCGGGCAGTCCTGGTCCGGCCAGACCCGGACCAACCACAGCCCGGCGTATTCGCTGGACTTCAATCGCACGGACGACCTCGGCGACCCGGTGGTGGCGAGCGCCCCGGGCACCGTCGACCGGGTCACCGATCTGGGCGGCACCAGCTACGGAAAGTACGTCCGGATCAACCACGGCGGCGGCTACAGCACCTACTACGCCCACCTCAACGGCTTCAACGTCTCCGTGGGGCAGACCGTCGGCTACGGCAAGGTGATCGGCTGGGTCGGCAGCACCGGCGGCTCCACCGGCCCGCACCTGCACTACGAGCAGCGGCTCAACGGCGCCGACATCCAGGTGCGGTTCAACGGCGCGCTCGCCCTCTACTGGGGCACGAAGACCTACACCAGCGACAACGGCTGCGGCAGTAGCTCCGGCTCCGGCACGGTCAACACCAGCGGCACGCCGCTGACCGTCCGCTCCGGCCCGGGCACCGGCTACGCCGCGGTGGGCACCGTCGCGGACGGCGCCAAGGTGACCATCCACTGCCAGACCAGCGGCACCAGCGTCACCGGCACCTACGGCACCAGCACGATCTGGGACCGGATCGGCTCCGGCCGCTTCATCGCCGACGCGTACGTATACACGGGCCACGACGGGTACATCCCCGGCGTGCCCCGCTGCTGAGCGGGCGACGGGGCCCCGGCTGCGCGCCGGGGCCCCGTGCCGTCGTCGGGTCGGCTCAGCTGTTCAGGCGCCAGATGGCGAAGTTCAGCGCGGCGGCGAAGGTGACCCAGGCCCAGTAGGGGAGCATCAGCAGCGTCGCCGGCCGGGACACCCGGCGGAAGAGCGCCACCGTCACGCCGATGGCCACCCACATCAGCAGGATCTCGACGAACGCCAGCCCGTAGCGGCCGGCGCCGAAGAAGAGCGGGGTCCAGATCGCGTTCAGCACCAACTGGGTGATCCACGCCCAGAGGGCCGGGCCGAAGCCGACCCGTCGCCAGACCAGCCAGCCGGCCACCGCGATCATCGCGTAGAGCAGGCTCCAGACCGGCCCGAAGAGCCAGGACGGGGGAGCCCAGGCGGGCTGTTCGAGGCCCGCGTACTCGGTCGAGGTGCCCTGCACGCCGAGCCCGCCGATCGCCGCGGCGACGAACACCGCCGCCCCGAAGCCGAGCAGTGCCCACCACTGCCGGGCGCCGCCCGTCCGTTCAGCGCTCCGAGACGTCTCCATGGCCGAGATATGTCCGCAAAGTGAGGGCGGTAAACCCGCCGTCACCCTCCGGACGGCACGACACCGGGGTCGTCATGGCCGGAGGCTCCTGTCGGGAGGACGGAGTTCCGGGCACGACGACCCCGGTGGGTCCTGAACGGCGGCCTGTAGCCGCCTCGTCAATTGAAGATGCTCACACCACCCGGCCCGACGAGCAGGCCGACCACGATGAGGACGACGCCCCACAGGATCTGCCGCCGGAACAGCGCGAGGATGCCGGCGACCACGAGTACGACTGCGAGAATCCAGAGAATCAGCTCCATGTTTGCTGAATACCCGAGCCGCCGACGCCGGAAACCTGTGTCTGATCGAGGTGGTCACCCAGGTGGAAGACGCTGTACGCCTGCTTGATCACGGGGTGCGCGACGTTGCGGACGCGTACCCCGCCGGGCGTGGTGCCCCGCTCGGTGCCGGCGTGCGCGTGCCCGTGCAGGGCCAGCGCGGTCGGCGCCGAGTCGATCGCCTGCCCGAGCTGGTACGAGCCCAGGAACGGATAGATCTCCAGCGGCTCACCGGCCAGCGTGTCCGGCACCGGCGAATAGTGGGTCAGCGCCACCAGCACGTCGCAGTCCAGCCCCCGCAGCGCGGCGGACAGGGCGTCCGCGCTCTGGGTGGTGGTCCGGACGAAGGCCTTCATCTCCGGTTCGCCGAAGTCGCTGGCGCAGCGGCCGGCGAACCCGCCGCCGAATCCCTTCACCCCGGCCACGCCCAGCCGGCCGCCGGCGCAGTCGAGCACGACGCCGTCGCCCTCCAGCACGGTGATCCCGGCATCCTCGAGCACCTTGACCACCTGCGGTACCTGGTCGCACTGGTGGTCGTGGTTGCCGAGCACCGTCACCACCGGCACGCCGAGCCCGCCGAACTCGGTGGCGACGCAGCGGGCCTCCGCCTCGGTGCCGTGCCGCGTCAGGTCGCCGGCGAGCAACAGCACGTCTGCGTGCTCATGCAGCTCGTCCAGTGCCGGCCGGAACCGGCCGACGACGTCCTCGTCCAGATGCACGTCGCCCACGGCGGCGATCCGGATCACCATGGAACCTCCTCAGGGCAGTTGCTCGATCTCCGTGGGCGCCTGCGCGCGGATCACCCCGATGTCACTGGTGATCGGCACGTCCGGGAAGCGTTCGGCGACCCGGCGCAGGATCTCCTCCCGACGGTGCGGGCTCTCGACCTCGCCGTAGAGCATCAGGCCGCGCTCCCGGCGGACCACGGTGATCCCCTGTTCGGCCACGTCCGGGTCCTCGGTGAGCAGGCGGTGGACCTCGGCCTCGACGTACTCGTCGGGCGGTCCGGTGGCGACGTCGCGGTGCTCGGTCACGGTGTCCCCTCTCCCTCGCCGGTGCCGGAGTGCGGCACCACCTCCAGCCGGTCCAACAGCACCAGGAACGCCTCCGCGTACGGCGAGTGCTGCGTCTCCTTGCGTACCCGTTCCCAGTCGATCTGCTCCCGCAGCGAACGGGCCAGCGGCAGACCCCGGGCGAAGTCGCAGTAGTGCTGCGAGAAGCTCAGCAGTTTGTGCACCATGAGCTGGGTGGCCGAGAGCACCGGCATGTGGATCGCGTCGACGGGTCGTACGACCGTGTCGGCGAACGTCTCCTCGGTAACCGGGGTCTCGATCGGCCGGTGGATCAGGTCCACCATGCGGCCGTCGTCGAAGACCTTGACCAGCCAGTCCTCGGGCGGCCGCTCGGCGGTGAAGCCCGCCGCGACCAGCGCCTCCAGGGAGCGCTCCACGTCGACCTCGCGGATCAGGAAGTCGACGTCGTGCTCGCTGGAGTGACCGCCGTGGGCGTACACCGCGAAGCTGCCCCCGAGCGCGAAGGGAATCTCTTCCTGCTTGAGCACGGCGGCGACCTTCTTCAGCGTGTGCACCAGGCTCTCGTCCCCGCGCTCTGCCATTGGCGTCTCCCGTCGATGGTGGTGGGCGGCTGATCCAACTCCGGTACCCGGCATCCCGGCGGGCCACACCTGGCAGGCGGCGCGGTCGGGGTCAACCGGGAGGACACAGCACAAAACTCCCGGGTACGCGAGCGCGGGTCGGATAGCCTGTGGAGAGTGTCCAGATCACCGGAGGCGCGGCGCGGCAGGGCCCGATTGCGCGCCGTCGCCCTGATCGGCATCGACGGCTCGGGCAAGACCACCCAGGCGCACCGGCTCGCCGACGCGCTGACCGCGGCGGGCCGCCCCGCCACCTACCACCGCAACGCCGGCGGGCGACGCTGGCTGGGGCGCCTCGCGCACCGCCTCGGCCGCCCCGACGCCCAGCGGCTCGTGGGGCGCAACGGCATGTTGGCGGTGGAGTCCGTGCTCCGCTGGCTGGCGATCGCCGTCGCCCTGCTCACTTGCCTGGCCACCGGCCGGGTCGCGGTCATGGACCGCTACTCCGCCTGCCAGTACGCGAGCATCAGGGCGCACGGGGGGCAGCGCTGGGAGCGGCTGGCCCGGGCCGGCTACCGGATGTTCCCGCGACCGCAGGTGACCTTCCTGCTGACCGTCGATCCCGCCGAGGCGTACCGGCGGATCGAGCAGCGTGGCACCGACCACGAGAGCATGCGCTACCTGACCGCCGCGGACACCGCCTACCGGACGCTGCCGGAGTACCCCACCTTCGTGGTGGTCGACGCCGGGCGCCCGCCGGAGGAGGTCTCCCGGCAGATCCAGGCCCACATGGCGGGTTGGCTGGCGTCCGCCGACGACCGCGACGACCGGCCGGCCGAGGGGCGCGACGGCTGGCCGGCCGGCAGCGGGAGTCGACCTGCCGTCGTGCCCGTCCCGCCGGGGGCGGAACCGGTCGCGATCGCCCGGCTGACCGTCTGAACCGGCGCGGGCGCGGCGGGAGGGTCTGAACGGGCGCGGGCGGCGGGACGGCTCTGAACCGGCCCGCAGGCGCGGCGGGACGCCTGAACGCGCCGCAGGCGCGGAGACGGCTCTGAGCCGGCCGCGCGGCGGGACGGGCCTGAGCCGGCCGCGATCGGCGGTGGCGTGGCCCGAGTCGGTCGCGACCGACCGGTCGACCGTCCGGGCCGGCCGCGGACGGTGTGTGGGCGGCGGCTGCCCGACGGGTCCCGTCGGGTGCCCGGGGCATCGCACACGGCCGGGAGGTGGCATGGTCTGCACCAGGAGAGGGAGGATCGGTGGGCCGGCAGCCCTCGCGTGGGTCGCGCCGGGAGGGGCCACCGTTCGTGGGAATGGCACCGACGGGCAAAACGGCACGTCCGGGCGGGCGGTACTTTTCCCAATACGCCCAGTCATGGTTGACGCTCACGCCTCGTGAAAGTAAGTTTCATCCGTGGCGAAGAGTCCGAAGATTTCTGCGAGTCACGAGCCGGGTGGGCTGATCGTCCACATCAGCGGCCTGCTCCCCTCGTTGTCGCCGGCCGAGCAGCGGGTCGCCCGGCTGGTGGTCTCCGACCCGGCCGACGCCGCCCGTCGGACGATCACCGACCTCGCCACCGCCGCGGAGACATCCGAGGCGACCGTCATCCGCTTCTGCCGGTCGGTCGGCATGGACGGCTACCCGCAGCTGCGGATCCGGCTCGCCGCCGAGGCCGCCCGCCGGGTCGAGCCGCCGGACGCCCGGGTCGTCGGCGGCGACATCCCGCCCGGTGCCGACCTCGCCCAGATCATCGCGACCATCGCCTTCAACGACGCGCGGGCCGTCGAGGAGACGGCCGAGCAGCTCGACCCGGCGATCTGCGAGCAGGTCGTCGACGCCATCGCGGGGGCCAGCCGGATCGACGTATACGGGGCGGGCGCCAGCGGGTTCGTCGCCTCGGACTTCCAGCAGAAGCTGCACCGCATCGGCCGCACCGCCTTCTACTTCCCCGACGTGCACACCGCGCTGACGTCGGCCGCGTTGCTCGGGCGCGGCGACGTCGCCGTCGGCATCTCGCACACCGGCACCACCTCGGACGTGATCGAGGTGCTGGAGCAGGCGCGGGCCCGGGGAGCCTCCACGGTGGCGCTCACCAACTTCCCCCGGTCGCCGATCACCGAGGTGGCCGACTTCGTGCTCACCACGGCCGCCCGCGAGACGACCTACCGCTCCGGTGCGATGGCGAGCCGGCTGGCCCAGCTCACCGTCGTCGACTGCCTCTTCGTCGGGGTGGCCGCGCGCAACCGGTCCCGGGCCAGGAAGGCCCTCGAAGCGACAGCCGAGGCGGTCCGGTCACACCGGATCGGCCCGGGACGGAGGCGGGCATGACGGCGGGCGCGGTGGAACCCCACGAGGTGACGGCTCCGATGGCGGCCCGGCCGGTGATCCGGGTCGGCGCGCCGACCGAGCGGCGCAACCCGCTCAGCGCGGACCTCGACCTCATGTCGACCCGCGACGTGCTCACGGTGATCAACGAGGCGGACCGGCGGGTGCCAGGCGCCGTCGCGGCCGTCCTCGACGAGATCGCCGCGACCGTCGACCTGGCGGTGACCGCCCTGCGCGGCGGGCACCGGGTGCACTACTTCGGCGCCGGCACCTCCGGGCGGCTCGGCGTGCTCGACGCCGCCGAACTCGCGCCCACCTTCAACTCGCCCCGGCACTGGTTCTGCGCGCACATCGCCGGCGGGCCGGAGGCCATGTGGCGGGCGGTGGAGGACGCCGAGGACGACGACCGGGGCGGCGCGGCCGAGGCCGCCGACTGCGTACGGTCGGGGGACCTCGTGGTCGGACTCGCCGCCAGCGGACGCACACCGTACGTCCTGGGGGCGCTCGCCGCGGCGAGCGCCAAGGGGGCCTCGACCGTGCTGCTCTGCGCCAACCCGGAGGCGGAGGCCGCCCGGTCGGTGGACGTCTTCATCGGGGTGGACACCGGGCCGGAGGTCGTCACCGGGTCGACCCGGATGAAGGCGGGCACCGCGCAGAAGCTGGTGCTGAACACGTTCTCCACAGCCGTGATGGTCCGACTGGGCCGGGTCTACTCGAACCTCATGATCGACATGGTCGCCACCAACGCCAAGCTGCGGGGCCGGATGATCTCGATCCTGATCGAGGCCACCGGCTGCTCGGAGGAGATCTGCCGGCGGGCCCTCGTCGAGGCCGACGGCGACATGAAGGTGGCGCTGGTCTCGCTCGTCTCCGGGGTGGAGGTGTCCGCCGCGCGGGCCGCCCTGGCCCGCTCCGCCGACCAGGTCCGCAGCGCCCTGGCCCTGCTCGCCTCCTGATCCGCCCCGTCCCGCCGCCCGTCCTGCCCCGCCCCGCCGCCCGCCCGGCCCTTCCTGCGATCCCCGTCACGCGGGGGCATGCGATGGCGCGGCGGATTGTTCACCGGGGGGTGGGGTATTACCACGGGCGTGGATGAACCGAGCCGTCCACCGCTGCGTGTCTGGCAGTGACCAGGATCGCAGCGCGACGGTGACCCGGGTCGCTGTGCCTCCGACCGGGCGGTGCTGCCATGGATCGGGAGACGGCGACACGTCGATCCGCCGCCCCTGGTGTGGTGCCCGCCGGAGAGCCGCCACATGGGGTGCTGACAGCAAACATGGACCGCGCTCTCAGCGGATTATCAGGCATTCGTGACAGTTTCGACTCACGACATGGAATCCCCGACACGTCTCAACTGTTGTGTAGGTGTCAGCACCGGTGGGCACAGCGGAAGTTACGGGGGAGGGCTGATGGACGTGGGGATGGCAAGGAACCGGGCAACCGGCGCGAGCGAGGGGACCGTGGGCAACGTGGACAAGAACATCGGCATGCGAACCGACGAGGTTGCCGAGGAGCGCGACCTGGTCGGCGTCTACCTTCACGAGATCTCCCGGACGCCACTGCTGGACGCCGCCAAGGAGGTCGACCTCTCCAAGGCGATCGAGGCCGGCCTCTACGCCGAGCACCTGCTCGGTGAGGACCGCGTCCCCGCCGGTGTCGACCGGGACGACCTGGAACGCCTGGTCGCCGAGGGCGAGCGGGCCAAGGACCTGTTCATCCGGGCCAACCTGCGGCTGGTCGTGTCGATCGCCCGCCGCTACGTCCGCTCGGGCATGCCCATGCTGGACCTGATCCAGGAGGGCAACACCGGCCTCGTGCGGGCGGTCGAGAAGTTCGACTACGTGCGCGGCTACAAGTTCTCCACCTACGCGACCTGGTGGATCCGCCAGGCGATCAGCCGGGCGATCGCCCAGCAGGAGCGCACCGTGCGCCTGCCGGTGCACCTGGTCGAGGACGTCAACCGGATGCGCAACGTTGCCCGCCAGCTCACCCGTGAGCTGGGCAGCGACCCGGAGCCGGAGCAGATCGCGACGGCCCTCGGGGTCACCGTCGAGCGGGTCAACGAGCTGGTCCGCTGGTCGCAGGACACCGTCTCGCTGGACACCCCGGTGGGCGACGACGGCGACACCAACCTCGGTGACCTGGTCGCCGACAGCGACGCGCCGTCGCCGGAGGAGATCGTCCTCACCGGGCTGGAGCGGCAGCGGATCGAGGGCCTGCTCAACCACCTCGACGACCGTTCGGCCGGCATCATGCGGGCCCGCTACGGGCTCGAGGACGGCCGGGAGCACTCCCTTACCGAGGTGGCCTCGCGGTTCTCGCTCTCCCGGGAGCGGATCCGTCAGCTGGAGATCCAGGCGCTCGGCCGGCTCCGCGAGCTGGCCAGGGCCGAGGGGCTCCAGGCGGCCTGAGCAGGGTAGGAACAACGGCGAACGGCCGGCGTCCGATAGGGGGACGCCGGCCGTTCGCCGTACTCGGGCCAGGTCAGCGGACCCGGCCGTAGCCCTGGATGGGCATCAGGTTCATGCCCCGTTTGAGCACGTTGCGACCGGCGCTCGGCGCGTCGATGACCTGGCCGCCGCCGACGTACAGGCCCACGTGCCCGAGCCCGCTGTAGAAGACGAGGTCGCCGGGGCGCAGATCGCTGCGGCTGATGTGGGTCACCGCGCCCCACTGCATCCGGGTGTTGTGCGGCAGCGACTTGCCGGCCGCCCGCCAGGCCGCCGAGGTCAGCCCCGAGCAGTCGTAGCCGTTCGGCCCGTCGGCGCCCCAGACGTACGGCTTGCCGAGCGCGCCGTACGCGTACCGCACCGCGGTGCCGGCCCGGCCGGAGACCGCCGGGGCCTGCTTCGCGCTGTCGGGCCGGGCGGCCGGCTTCTCGGTGGCCCGCCCGTACGCCTGCCGGCGCAGCTCGTAGAGCTCGGCCAGGTCGCGTTCGATCCGCTTCTTCGCGGCGGTCATCTCGCGGGCCTGCGCCGCCTGCCGGCCCAGCGTGACCTCCAGCCGGGTCTTCTCGTCGAGCAGCCGGCGCTGGTTGCCGGTGAAGTTCGTGATCTTCGCCTGCCGCTGCCGGGTGAGCTGGTCCAGCATGTCGAGCCGGTCCAGCAGGGTGTCGGCGCCGCCGGGCCGCAGCAGCGCGTCGGCGGTGGTCAGGTTGCTGCCGGTCTTGTACGCGGTCACCGCCATCTCGCCGACGTCGGCCCGGCTCCGCTCGGTCTCCTGCTCCAGCGGACCGATGCGGCTCTGCACCCGCGCCACGGCGGCCTGATTGGCCTTGATCTCCTCGCGGAGCTTGTTGTACGCCTCGACGACGTGTTCGAGCTTCGTGGAGGAGTTCTCGATCCGCCGGGTCAGCTCGGCGGGGGACGGTTCGGCCCGGGCGGGTACCGCCGGTGCGAGCAGCGTGGCCGACACCACGGCGACCGCCAGGGCGCGCAGCGTGTTCCTGAGGGACGACAAGAGCGGAAGGCTCCTCTCCCACCGGCCGCCGCGGGCTGCTGAGGCCCCCGACGACACCGGGCCGGTGCTGTCCGGGTGGACGGCGATCGACCGGGCCGGCCCGGACAACCTATCCCGGGGCGGGAGTGATGCGCAGTTGAAGCTGGGTCGAATGTTCGCGGAGTGACGGAAATTGTTGATCACCGAGGACACGTAGAGTGATCAACTTTTCCCGGCTCGGCGCGGGGCGCCGCGGCTATTGCCGGCGTTGGGACGATATGCGCCATTCGTCGTTCTCGACGCATGCCGCCGGGCGCTGGTCCGTTATGACCGACAAGACCGACACGGTGGCCGGAAGCGACGGGACGCGGGGCCGCCCGCCCCGGACGCGAGCCGAAATCGCCGTCGGGGCTGGCACGTGCGCCACACAATGAAGCGCGCAGCCGGGAATCCCGCCGACCGGCACCGCCGCGAGACCCGTCGACGGGAGCCGACCTGGCACCAGCCGTGGGAGGTAGAACCGTGAACCCTCAAGGCGCCACCCGACAGCCGCAGTCACCGCCGGTGACCGCAGCGAAGAACACCCTCCTCTACGCCCGACCCGGGATCATCGTCACGGTCGACCGGTTCACCGTCGGCCGCAACAGCTGGCAGGTCACCGAGCTGACCCACCTGCACACCGGCCGGGGCCCGCACGACCGCGTCGCGGTGCGGGCCGTCGTCGTCACCGGCGCCATGATCGGCGGCGTCGGCCTGCTGCTCGGCTTCACCGGCGGGCTGCAACGGCTCACCGCGGGGGCGTACCTCGTGCTGGGCCTGGTGTTCCTGCTGCCGGTGCTGGTCGCGCTGGTGGGGGACCGGTGGCGACCGCCCGCGTACGAGCTGTGGGGGCGGCGCCGGGGCGAGCGGGTGCTGCTGTTCAGCAGCGACGACGAGCGGCAGTTCGGCCAGGTCTCCCGGGCCCTGCGCCGGGCCCGGGAGATCAACCGCTACGGCGGCTGGGAGGACCCGCTCGCCTCGGTCGACCCGTGGCGGCCCAACCGGTGACCGGCGTCAGCCGGCGACCGGCTCCGGCGTGCGCCCGGTCTCTTCCGCGGTCACCCAGGAGCTGACCCGGCGCTCGGCGAAGAAGGAGACGAACGGCACCGTGCCGGCCAGCATGACCAGGACCATCCGCTTCAGCGGCCAGCCGGCCCGGCGGGACAGGTCGAAGGCGGCCACCAGGTAGAGCATGTAGAGGAAGCCGTGGGCCTGGCCCACGGTCTCCACCAGGATCGGTTCGTCGAAGGCGTACTTCATCGGCATGCCGATCACGACCAGCAGGATCAGCGCCACGCCGACGATCCAGGCGATGACTCGGTACCGGGTCAGGGCTGCGCCCACCGTCGTCCGTCCTTTCGCGTCCGGCCTCAGCCGGGGTAGTCACCGGGCTTGGCGCCCGGGTTGTCGTTAAGCCATTGCAGGTAGTGGTTGTAGGCGGCCAGGTCGCCGTCCTCGCCGCCGTCGGCAGCCGCGGACACGCGGGCGACCCGGACGGGCCGGCGTACGACCGGGCGCGTCGCGGCGGCCTGCGGGGCGTCGGCGGGCACCTCCCCGGGGGCGTCGGCCGGCGCCGTGGGCCCACGCAGCGTGTGCCGGACCTCACGCCACCAGACGAAGACCACGAAGCCCGCGAAGATCGGCCACTCGACCGCGTAGCCCCAGCTGATCGCGTTGCCGGCGGCGGCCCGGCTGACCTGCCACCAGCCCAGCGCCAGGAAGCCGGTGACCAGCACGACCATGGCCACGTGGCGCGCGATCCACGCCGGGGTCCAGAGCCGTCTCATGGCATCGAGGGTACCGGGGGCGGCAGCGGTCTCCGACGCGGCGTCGTAGGGCGCTCTGGTTTGGTGTCACCAGGTGTGGGCATCCGTCTAGACGCGAGCCCAAACCAGAGCAGGGGGTCGATCATGACGGGATCGGTACGGCAGGACGACTTCGGCAGCCCGGAGCAGCGGATGCCCGAGTGGGACGGCGACCACGTCCACGACAGGGCCTCCGGCGAGGCGGACGAGCCCGACGGCGAGCTGCTCGGCGTCGACCCGGCCGAGCTGGCCGACGAGGACCTGGTCCGGGAGATGCACAGCCTGCACCGTACGCGCCTGGACACGCTGCGCCACGCGTCGGACTCCGCCCTCGCCAACCACCTGCGCCGCACCGCGGAGCTGGAGACCGAGTACCTCGCCCGGCACCCCGGCCGCGAGGTCGACCCGAGCCGGCTGCGGGACGCCTGATGGCGTCCGCCGAGCGCGGGATGTCCGCGCCGCCGGAGGTGGTCTTCAACACCGCCACCGACCCCGCCCGGGCGTCGGCGTGGCTGCCCGAGCCGCTACGCGCCGACGGCAGCCCGGCGGACGAGGTCAGCGCCGAGGAGCTGCGCGCGCGGTGGAGCGCCGCCGAGGAGTGGTCGGCGGAGATCCGGGTGGAGCCCGCCCAGGCGGGTGGTGCCCGGATGCGGCTCGACCTCACGGGTGGGCCGGACGCCGAGCGACTGGCCGACGAGGCGCTGGACAGCCTGGCCCGCGTGGTGGCCGACAACCTGCAGGCCGGCTGAGCCGGCCCGCACCAGCGAGAAGACCGAGGAGACCGGGTGACCGCCCTGAAGGAGAAGGTGGCGCGGCTGCGCCAGGCGTACGCGCCGCACGAGCACCGGCCGCTGGGCGGTTACCTGGCGGCGATGGGCACCTACGCCGGGGTGACCGCCGGCATCGCCGGCCTGGTCCGGGCGACCGGCCGACCGGTGCCCGACCGGCCCGCCCCGGCCGACGTGGTGCTGCTCAGCATCGCCACCCACAAGCTGAGCCGGCTGCTGTCGAAGGACGCGGTGACGAGTCCGCTGCGGGCGCCGTTCACCCGCTACGACAAGCCGATCGGCAGCGGCGAGGTAATGGAGCAGGTCCGTGACCAGGGCAGCTCCACCCGGCACGCGATCGGGGAGCTGCTGAGCTGCCCGTTCTGCCTCGCCGTCTGGATCGCCACGGGGCTCACCGGCGGGCTGGTGCTCGCCCCCCGGTTGACCCGCCTGGTGGCGACCGCGCTGACCGCCGTGGCCGCCTCGGACTTCCTCCAGATGGCGTACGCGGTGGCCCAGCAGGCCGCCGAGGGCGGCGACCACGACGAGGACTGACGACGTACGACGAAGGGGGCCGGCTGCGCGCCGGCCCCCTTCGCACGTCGATCCGTCCACCCCGGCCCCGCCGGGTCGCGCGGATCAGGTCGGGGTCGTGCCGTGATCCTCGCCGGCCCAGCCGCGGGATGCCTCCGGCTCGCGCTCGTCGGCGTCCGCCCCGGTGATGATGTCCCGGTCGACCGCCGTGCGGTCGTGCTCGTTGGCGAAGTCGGGCTCCGGCAGGGTGTCCCGGCCCCCGGGGGGCTGACCGAGCGCCGGCAGCTTCTCGTGCTCTTCCTCGTGGTGGGACATCTCGTTCTCCTCACTGCTCGTCGGCCTCGGGTGCGCCGAGGCCGTCCGCCCCGGGGGACGGGTGGGCGGCGCGAGCCGCCCCACGGACGACGGCCGCCACGGCCCGGGTCGCGCGGGCCCGGGTCGCCGGGCGTCAGGTGACCGAACCGCCGAGCAGGTCGGCGACCTCGTCCACGGCGTACTCGCCCTCGGGCAGGGCGGCGATGCGGGTGAGGAGCTGCGCGGGCAGCTCCGCGGAGACGGCCCGGCGGTAGATGTCCGCCTGACTGATCCGCTCCTGGCCGTGGTAGAGATCCTCCAGCAGCTCGTCGAGGCGCCGGGTGTCCGGCTCCTCGACCACGGGCGCGTCCGTCACGGGTGCGTCGTCGGTCACGAGAGGTCAGCTACCCGCGACCGAATCGGTCAAACGTCACCGCACCCCGGCGCCGTGCGTGAGCGTCCCTCGCGGCGCGGCCTCGTCGGAGCGAACCGGGGAGCGCGGCCCCGGCTGTGACGGCGCTCATGGCGGAGGCCGGAACACCGGCGGCGGGTCGCCCGTTGAGTCAGGTGTCGGTGTGACCAGTGTCCCCGGGCCTCACCTAAATTGCCTTCGCGGAATACCGTCCGGCTGGAGCCGCGTCGCGCCACTCGCCGAGAGGCGACCTGCACACCGGCACCAGTGCCGCCCCCGAGCCTCAGGGCCCGGGGGCGGCACTGTTCTCCCACCCCGACGCCGACCGGGCGAGGCGGGTCAGGCGGAGGTGGGTACGGCGGTGCGGCGGCGGGTGCGGACGGCGGCGGCCAGGTGGTTGAGGACCTCCTCGGTGGTGTCCCAACCGATGCAGGCGTCCGTGACCGACTGGCCGTACGTCAGCTCGCGGGTCGGGTCCAGGTCCTGGCGGCCGGGGAGCAGGAAGCTCTCCAGCATGATCCCGACGATGCCGCGCTGCCCGGCGTCGAGCTGGGCCGCCACGTCGGCGGCCACCCTCGGCTGGTTGCGGTGGTCCTTGCCGCTGTTGGCGTGGCTCGCGTCGATCACCACGCGCTCGGGCAGGCCGGCCGCGCGCAGCAGTTCCAGGGCGCCGGCCACCGACTCCGCGTCGTAGTTCGGCCGGCCGCCCCCGCCGCGCAGCACCAGGTGCCCGTCGGCGTTGCCCCTGGTGTGCAGGATCGCGGGCGTCCCGGAGACGTCGATGCCGGGGAAGACGTGCGGTACGCCGGCGGCCCGGATGGCGTCGACGGCGGTGCCGATGCTGCCGTCCGGGCGGTTCTTCATGCCGATCGGCATCGACAGGCCGGAGGCGAGCTGCCGGTGCACCTGGCTCTCCACCGTCCGCGCGCCGATCGCTCCCCACGCCACCGTGTCGGCGATGTACTGCGGCGTGATCGGGTCGAGGAACTCGCAGCCGACGGGGAGGCCCAGGCGCAGCACGTCGAGCAGGAGCGCGCGGGCCGTACGAAGGCCGGTGTTGACGTCGCCGGAGCCGTCCAGCCCGGGGTCGTTGATCAGGCCCTTCCAGCCCACCGTCGAGCGCGGCTTCTCGAAGTAGACCCGCATCACGACCAGCAGGTCGTCGGCCACCCGCGCGGCGGCTTCGCGCAGCAGGTGGGCGTACTCCAGCGCGGCGGCCGGATCGTGCACCGAGCACGGGCCGACCACCACCAGCAGCCGGTCGTCGGCGCCGTCCAGCACGCGGCCGACCGCCCGTCGCCCGGCCAGTACGGCCGAGGCGAGCGTGTCGTCGAGGGGCAGCTCGTGGTGCAGCAGGGCCGGGGTGGTCAACGGCACGACGCGGTCGATGCGTTGGTCGCTGACCCGATCGGTCTCCGGGGTCGTCACGGTGGGAGTCCTTCCGCCGACCGTGCCCCGGGGCCGGTGCCCGGGTCGAGCCGGCTGCTCGTACGCAAAAGGGCAGGAACGGAAGCTCCTGCCCGGCCGGCTCGAATGTGGTGACGTCAGATCATGGTGAAGTCACCGGCGTGCGAGCCGGCTGCCTAAACCATCGATACGAACGCGTCACGCGGCCCAGCGTACCCGACCGTGCGGGAAGGTCCACCCGGTCGTCGGGAAAGACTCGCTTCGTGTTCACCTCCATCGATGGGCGCGGCGGTAGTTTCATCGACACCGACCGCTGTTTCCCGGAGGTTCCCGATGGACCGTCGTACCGTCCTGCGCGCCACCGTCCTCGGCGGCGCCGCCGCCTTCTCCGGCAGTCTCTGGGCCGGCGCCGCCCTGGCCGCCCCTGCTCAGCCGGGTGCCAGCCCGTACGGGCCGCTCGGCGCGGCCGACGCCAACGGCATCCAGCTGCCCGCCGGTTTCACCAGCCGGGTGATCGCCCGCTCCCGGCAGACGGTGCCGGGGACGTCGTACACCTGGCACGACGCGCCCGACGGCGGCGCCTGTTTCGTCGCCGGAACCGGATGGATCTACGTCTCGAACTCCGAGATCCTGACCACCGGCGGGGCCTCCGCGGTGCGCTTCGACGCCGACGGCAGCGTCGCCTCGGCGTACCGCATCCTGTCGAACACCAACCGCAACTGCGCGGGCGGCGCGACCCCGTGGGGGACCTGGCTCTCCGGCGAGGAGGTCAGCCGGGGATACGTCTACGAGACGTACCCGCAGGGCGGCCGGGCCGGGGTGCGGCGGGCCGCGATGGGCCGGTTCAACCACGAGGCGGCCGCCTGCGACCCGGAGCGACAGGTCGTCTACCTCACGGAGGACGAGACCAGCGGCTGCTTCTACCGGTTCCGGCCGACCACCTGGGGCGACCTCTCGGCCGGCACGCTGGAGGTGCTGGTCGCCGGCACGGGCACCAGCGGCCCGGTGAGCTGGGCGCGGGTGCCCGACCCGGACGGCTCGCCCACGCTCACCCGCAACCAGGTCTCCGGGGCGAAGAGGTTCAACGGCGGCGAGGGCTGCTGGTACGCCGACGGCACCTGCTGGTTCACCACCAAGGGCGACAACCGGGTCTGGGCCTACGACGCGGTCAACCAGCGCATCGACCTGGCGTACGACGACTCGCTGGTCTCCGGGACGGCGCCGCTGACCGGGGTGGACAACATCACCGGGGCCCGCTCGGGCGACCTCTACGTCGCCGAGGACGGCGGCAACATGGAGATCAACGTGATCACGCCGGCGGGGGTGGTCGCCCCGTTCCTGCGGATCACCGGCCAGTCCTCGTCGGAGATCTGCGGGCCGGCGTTCTCGCCCGACGGCAGCCGGTTCTACTTCTCGTCGCAGCGCGGCACGTCCGGCTCCTCCTCCGGGGGCATCACCTACGAGGTGCGCGGCCCGTTCCGTTCCTGACCGCCCGCCGGGCGCGATCATGCGGCGTGCCGGAGGCGGCGGCGGGGTATGTGGGCGGTCATGAGTCACGAGCAGAGCGACCAGGAACGGGTGGAGTCCCGAGCCCACCTGCTGCCCGAGGAGGCGGCTGCCGGCAGCGACGACCCCCGTGCGCAGGCGGAAGCCATCCTCGCCGAGTCCGACCTCCGGGAGGAGGACCGCAACGCCGCCCCCGACACCGTGCTGGAGCGGCGTACCTCCGATCAGACGGTGACCCCCATCGAACCCCCCGACTGAGGCACGGCACCCCGGGTCCGTTGCGAGGCCCGGTAGGTGTGCTCCCGCAGCCAGGCGATCGGGCCGACCGCCCGCAGTCCCGGCGGCAGGTTGCCGATCGGGTCGAAGGCCAGCGCGGCGTCCTCCCGGGCGCTGAGCTGGTCGCCGAGGGCGACCTGCCCGAACGGCCGCCACGGCCCGACGGCGGACGCGACCGCGAGCACCAGGCGCGGCGCGTCCGCCCGGGCCGCGGCGGCGACCTCGGGCAGGCTGCGGCCCAGGTCGGGCGACTCCGGGTCGGCCAGCGCGGCCAGGAAGAGCCGCCGCCGGCCCGCGCGGAACGGCATGATCGTGCTGTACGTCCCGGCGAAGCGGCGCCGGGGCAGCGGCAGGTTCCGCAGCAGCGGCGCGGCCCCGCTGGAGCTGACCAGCAGGTCGAAGGGCCGGCCCGCGTCGGAGTGCAGGCGCACGGCCAGCCCCAGCACGTCCGGCCAGGCGCCCGGGGTGGGCACGCCCTTGGAGAGCCGGACGGTCGCCGGGAAGCGTCCCGGATCGTCCAGCAGCGGCACCCCGGTCGGCGGTCCCGGCGTACCCCAGACGACGACCTCGCCCGCGAACGAGCGGCCCGCGGGATGCAGCAGGCGGGCCCGGCGCAGCCGGGTGAGGGCGGCGGTCGCGCGGTCGACCGCGACGGCGGCCCGGTCGGTCACGGTGGCGGCAGGCGGCATGTCTCCCCGGTACCCGGCGGCCGGCGGTCGATGCCTCGCCCCGTGCGGCGCGTCCCGCTGCGCGACCCCCGATCGGATAGCGTCGTGCCATGCCCGACAGCGGTTACCCCTGGCCCATCGAGACCACCCGCCTGGACAACGGCCTGCGCGTGGTGGTGAGTGAGGACCGCACCGCCCCGGCGGTCGCGGTGAACCTCTGGTACGACGTCGGTTCCCGCCACGAGCCCGAGGGGCAGACCGGCTTCGCCCACCTCTTCGAGCACCTGATGTTCGAGGGCTCGGTCAACGTGGCGAAGACCGAGCACATGAAGCTGGTGCAGGGCGCGGGCGGCTCGCTCAACGCCACCACCAACCCGGACCGCACCAACTACTTCGAGACCGTCCCCGCCGAGCACCTCGAACTGGCGCTGTGGCTGGAGGCCGACCGGATGGGCGGGCTGGTCCCCGCGCTGACCCAGGAGACGCTGGACAATCAGCGGGACGTGGTCAAGAACGAGCGGCGCCAGCGCTACGACAACGTGCCCTACGGCGACGCCTGGCTGCGGCTGCTGCCGCTGCTCTATCCGCCCGGGCACCCCTACCACCACGCCACGATCGGGTCGATGGCCGACCTCAACGCCGCCGACCTGGCCACCTTCCAGGCGTTCCACCAGACCTACTACGCGCCGAACAACGCGGTGCTCACCGTGGTGGGCGACGCCTCGGCCGCCGAGGTGTTCGCGCTGGCCGACAAGTACTTTGGCGCGATCCCGCCGCGCGCGGAGATCCCGCCCGCGCCGGACGGCCGGACCGTCGCGGCCACCGGCCGACCCGCCGTGGAGACGGTCACCGCCGACGTGCCGGCGCCGCGCGTCTACGTGGCGCACCGCACCCACCCCTTCGGCAGCCCGGGCTACGACGTGCTGACGGTGCTCGCCACCGTGCTGGGCAGCGGCCGGGGCAGCCGCCTCTACCAGCGCCTCGCCGACGGGGAGCGGATCGCCCAGCCCGACCTCGTCGGGGCGTACGGGGTGGACCTGGCGCACGCCCCCGCGCCGCTCATCGCCACCGCCACGGCCCGCCCCGGGGTCAGCGCCGAACGGCTGGGCGCCGGGCTGGCCGAGGTGGTCGACGAGTTGGCCACCGTCCCGGTCACCGCCGCCGAGCTGGACCGGGCCAAGTCCCTGCTGAGCACCTCGTGGTGGCGACAGATGTCCACGGTGGACGGTCGGGCGGACACGCTCGGGCGCTACGCCACCCAGTTCGGCGACCCGGCGAAGGCCGCGCAGCGGCTGCCGGCCTGGCTCGCCGTGACCGCCGAGCAGATCGCCGAGGCCGCCGCCGAGGTGCTCGCCGCCGACGACCGGGTGACCCTGACCTACCTGCCCGAGGAGAAGCCCTGATGACGCTGATCGCTGACCGTCCCGGGCCGGGTGCCGCCCGCCCGTACCGGTTCCCGCAGGTGGTCCGCCGCACGGTCGCCGGTGGTCAGGTGGTCGCCGCGCACCTGCCCGGGCAGAACCTGGCCGTGGCGCTGCTGCTGCTCGACGCGGGCGCCGGGCGCGAACCGACCGGCAAGGAAGGGCTCGGCGCGGTGCTCGCCAAGGCCCTGGAGGAGGGCACCGCGCAGCGCGACGCGACGGCGTACGCGCTGGCGATCGAAGGGCTCGGCACCGAGCTGGTGATCGGCCTGGACTGGGACTCCTTCCAGGTCAGCGTGCAGGTGCCGGTGGAACGGCTGAGCGCCGCAGTGGAGCTGCTCGCCGAGGCGGTACGCACCCCGAAGCTGGACCCGGACGACGTCCGGCGGGTGCGTGACGACGAGGCGACCGCGCTGCGGATGGACTGGGCCAACCCCGGCCCGCGGGCCGACGCGGCACTGCGCGCCGACCTGTTCGGCGCCGGCAACCGCTGGGGCCGCCCCATGTACGGCGACCCGGAGTCGGTGGCGGCGCTGGACGTCGAGGACGTCACGGTCTTCCACTCCGAGTGGTTCATCCGCCCCGGCACGCTGATCGTCGCGGGTGACCTGGACCGGCTGGACCTGGACGCGCTCGGCGCGACGGCCTTCGCCGGCACCGGCGGCGGGCCGGTCGAGCAGGGTGGCCCGATCGAGGTGCCGACCCGCTCCGGCCGGCGGATCATCCTCGTGGACCGGCCCGGCTCGGTGCAGTCCACGCTGCGGCTGGGCCACCCGTCGCCGCACCGCGCCCACCCCGACCACGTGCCGATGACGCTCGCCGGCACGGTGCTCGGCGGGGCGTTCACCTCCCGGCTCAACCACCTGATCCGCGAGGTGCGCGGCTACACGTACGGCATCCGGGGCGACTTCGCCTCGTCCCGCCGGTTCGGCCGCTTCGGGGTCAGCTCCAGCGTGCAGACGGCCGTCACCGCGCCGGCCGTCGTCGAGGCCGTCGGGGAGATCACCCGTACCCGCGAGACCGGGGTGACCGAGGAGGAGTTGGCGGTCGCGCGTTCCTGGCGGGCCGGGCAGCTCTCGGTGGAGTTGCAGAGCCCCCGGGCCATCGCCGCCGCGCTGACCACCCTGGTCGTGCACGACCTGCCCGACGACTACCACGCCCGGCTGCGGGAGTCGCTGCTCGCCGCCGACGTGGCCCAGGTCTCCGCGGCGGCCGCCACGCATCTGCGCCCGGAGGAACTCACCCTCGTGGTGGAGGGCGACGCCGCCGTGATCCGCGACGAACTCGTCGCCACCGGCCTGGGCGAACTCGTCGAGGACGCCTCCTGACCGGCCGGGGGCGGTGTGACGTGCGTCGCGCCGCCCCCGGCCGGCGCCGCGTCCCGCCCGGGGGCGGCCGGCGTGGATGCTGCGGCGGTCCGCCCCGCCGGCTGACGATCCTCTCGTCCCACCGGCCCTCCCGGCGGTGTGGTTTTCGTCCCGTGGCGGTTGCGGGGTGACCACCGCGACGCCGTCACGGGCCCCGGTGGGTGGGAAAGCGTTCCCGGTCGGGCCGCCCGGCTGGGTAGCCTCGCGGGCATGAGGATCGGCATTGTGGGGGCCACCGGCCAGGTCGGTGGCGTGATGCGGCAGGTGCTGGCGGAGCGGGAGTTCCCGGCGGAGCAGGTGCGGTTGTTCGCCTCGGCGCGCTCGGCCGGGCGCACCCTGCCCTGGCGGGACGGCGAGGTGACCGTGGAGGACGCGGCCACCGCCGACTACTCCGGGCTCGACATCGCCCTCTTCTCCGCCGGCAAGGGCACCGCGAAGGAGCTCGCGCCGCGGGTGGCCGCCGCCGGCGCCGTCGTCATCGACAACTCGTCGGCGTTCCGCATGGACCCGCAGGTGCCGCTGGTCGTCGCCGAGGTCAACCCGCACGCCGCCGCCGTACGCCCCAAGGGGATCATCGCCAACCCGAACTGCACGACGATGGCCGCGATGCCCGTGCTGCGGCCGCTGCACGCTGAGGCGGAGCTGGTCAGCCTGGTCGTCTCGACGTACCAGGCGGTCTCCGGCGCCGGCCTGGCCGGCGTCGCCGAACTCGACGAGCAGGTCCGCAAGGTCGCCGAGCACGCCACCGGCCTCGCCTTCGACGGCGCGGCCGTGGAGTTCCCGGCCCCCCGCTCGTTCGCCCGGCCGATCGCGTTCAACGTGCTCCCGCTCGCCGGCTCGATCGTCGACGACGGCAGCTTCGAGACCGACGAGGAGCAGAAGCTGCGCAACGAGAGCCGCCGCATCCTGGAGATCCCCGGGCTGCGCGTCTCCGGCACCTGCGTCCGGGTGCCCGTGTTCACCGGCCACTCGCTCCAGATCAACGCCCGCTTCGCCCGCCCGATCACCCCGCAGCGGGCCCGCGAGCTGCTCGACGGCGCCCCCGGCGTGGCGCTCGCCGACGTACCGACCCCGTTGCAGGCGGCCGGCCAGGACCCGACCTACGTGGGACGGATCCGCGCGGACGAGACCGTCGAGCACGGCCTCGCCCTGTTCTGCTCCAACGACAACCTGCGCAAGGGCGCCGCGCTCAACGCGGTGCAGCTCGCCGAGCTGGTCGCCGCCGAGCGCCGCTGACCGGCACGCCTCTCCGGGCCCCCGCCGGCTTCGGCGGGGGCCGGTGGCGTCCCTCGGCTGGCCCGGTCGCGCCGGCGTACGGCGGGCGGGGCGTCCGCCGTGGTTCGATGGGACCGCCGTGACCGGTTTGAGCGGGAGGTTTGCCGTGGCGGACGACGAGACCCAGCGGGCGTTGACGGAGCTGGTCGCCGGCCACCGGCTGGGGGTGCTGGCGACGCTCAAGCGGGACGGGCGCCCGCAGCTCTCCACCGTCATCTACTCCTTCGACGGCGCGTCGGCCCTGATCCGCGTCTCGGTGACCGACGGCCGGGCCAAGACCGCCAACCTGCGCCGGGACCCGCGCGCCTCCTTCCACGTCAGCAGTGCCGACGGCTGGGCGTACGCGGTCGCGGAGGCGCGCGCCGAGCTGACGCCGGTGGCCGCCGACCCGGACGACGCCACCGTCGCCGAGCTGGTCGACCTCTACCGGGCGATCCAGGGGGATCATCCGGACTGGGCCGACTACCGGCGGGCGATGGTCGCCGAGGGGCGCCTCGTGCTCCGGCTGCACGTCGAACGCCTCTACGGCGTCCCACCGCGCGCCTGACCCCTCCCCGCTCACGTGGCCTTCCCGCCCGGGGCGCCTCGCGTTACCCCGTGCGGTCGGCGGGTAGACGGCGGTGCCGACACCGAGAGGGGAGCACCATGACAACGGTCGGAGAGTTCATGACGACCCGGTTGGTGACGATGGACGGCAACGACACGCTGACCGCCGCTGCGCAGGAGATGCGCGACAGCGCCATCGGCGACGTGGTGGTGACCGACGGTGACGACGTGATCGGCATCGTGACGGACCGGGACATCACGGTACGGGGCGTCGCCGAGAACCTGGACCCGAACTCGACCCCGCTCAACCGGATCACCAGCAAGGACGTGATCACGGTCAGCCAGTACGACGACGCGGTGGCCGCCGCCGACCTGATGCGCACGTACGCCGTGCGCCGGCTGCCGGTCATCGACGACGGGCGGCTGGTCGGCCTGGTCTCGATGGGCGACCTCGCCGTGGAGCGGGAGCCGCAGTCGGTGCTCGCCGACATCAGCGCCGACGAACCGAACAACTGACCCGTCCGCCGCGGCGCGCCGGCTCCCCGAGACGGGAGCCGGCGTCGCGTCTCCAACTGTGGGCGGGGCGCCGTCGCCCGGGGCGACATGCGGTCAGCTTCACGCGCCCGCTCTATGATCTTGCCGTGTCCACGGAGCCCTCCACACCAGGTCGGAGCCAGCCGAACGGATGGTCTCCCCACCGATCCACGATGACGGCGTCGCCTACCGGTTCCGGGCCCATGGCGGGGGCATGGTCGGCCGGCAGGTCGATCACGACGACGTTGCTGGTGGTGCTGCTCGGTCTGGTCGTGATCGGGCTGAACACCGCCGTCGCGTACGTGGCGGTGGGCGCGACGGTCGTCCCGATCATCACCGGCCTGCTCCTCTGCCTGGTCTTCGTGGTCGCCGTACGTCTGCTGCACCGGGCCGCGTGGCTGGCCTTCCTCGCGGTGGTTCCGGCCCTGTTCGTCCTCGTGGGATCGGTACAGCTCGCCCCGGAGGCGGTGCTGGAGGCGCGCGGCGTCCGCCAGGAGGTGACCATCGTCGACGTGCAGGTCGTCGGCAAGCGGTACGAGTTCACGCTGCAGGGCGTCGACGGGCGCCTCGACGAGCCGCTGGTCCACCAGGGCAGCAACCCCGGGCACCAGGTCGGCGACAGGCTCGCCGTGCTCACCGATCCGGACGGGGTGGTCGACCTCGAGGTCGCCGACCGGGTCGACTCCGGCGGCATGCTGGCGGCACTGCTCCTCGGCGGTGTCGGCTGGACCGTCATCGCGCTGCTCGCCGGGTGGCGCGGCCACGTCCGCCGGTGGAAGGGCCGCTACGACACCCTGGTGATCTAGCCGACGCGCCCCGGAACGGGGAGCGAGCCGCACCGGCGCGACGCGCCGGACGGAGGCGACTCACCCCATCCGGGCGAGGTTGGCCCGGCACCGGACGGGGACCCCCTGCTCGGGACATTGACCGACGGGGGGAGGAGAGGACCCGATGGTGGACGCGACGACGAGGTTCTTCGAGGACCTCGACCGGCGGGGGTACGACCCCCTGCTGGCGAAGTCCTCCGGGACCCTGCGCCTGGACCTGCACGAGGGGGCGCACACGACGCACTGGCTGCTGCGGATCGACCACGGCCGGCTCCAGGTGAGCCGGGAGGACCAGGAGGCCGACACGGTGGTCGGGACCAGCCCTGAGCTCTTCGAGGACCTCGCCGCCGGCCGCGAGCACGGGGTGGCGGCGCTGCTGCGGGGGGACATGACGGTGAGCGGGGACCTCCGACTGGTGGTGCAGATGGAGCGGCTCTTCCCCGGCAATCCGGACGCCCGCGGACCACGCCGGCATTTCGAGGTCCATCGGGAGGTGCGGTGATGGCACAGAGCAACACGATCCGGATCCTGGACGGCAGCACCTTCGTGGTGTCGGAGGACACCGGTGACATCGAGGCGACACCGAGCGAGCCGACCGGGTTCTTCTCCCTGGACACCCGGTACCTGTCGACGTGGGTGCTGACCGTGAACGGCGACCGGCTCACCCCCCTGTCGTACGACGACCTCCAGTACTACGAGGCCCGGTTCTTCCTGGTGCCGGGGATGGCGACGCACTACGTGGACGCGAAATTGTCGATCATCCGGGAGCGGGCGGTGGGGGGCAGCTTCCGGGAGACGCTCACCATCCTCAACCACGACGAGAAGGCGGTCGACCTGGAGATCAGGATGGAGGCGGCATCCGACTTCGCCGACCTGTTCCAGGTCAAGGACGAGATCCTCAACAAGAAGGGCGAGATCTACACGGAGGTCGAGTCGGACCGGCTGCGCCTGGGCTACCGGCGGGGCAACTTCATCCGGGAGACGTTGATCTCCGCGTCCCCGGCCCCGCGGTACGACCGCAAGGGCTTCGCCTACTCCATCCACCTGCAGCCCAACGAGCGGTGGGAGTCCGAGATCGACGTCAAGACCATGGCGCTCTCCCCGGGCGGTCGGGACCTGCGGATGGGCCTGCGGGCGCACACCACCGAGCGGCTCGCGCTCCAGCACGACCTCGAGGAGTGGATCGCCAGGGCCCCCAAGGTCAACAGCCAGCACGACCGGGTCGCCTCGACGTACCGACGCAGCCTCATCGACCTGGCCGCGCTGCGCTTCTCGCCGCTCTCCCTCGGCGGGGCGTCGTTGCCGGCCGCCGGCCTGCCCTGGTTCATGACCATGTTCGGCCGCGACAGCATCCTGACCTGCCTCCAGACGCTGCCGTTCACGCCGGAGCTGTCGAAGACCACGCTTCGGATCCTGGCCTCCCTGCAGGGCACCCGGTTCGACGACTTCCGGGACGAGGACCCGGGCCGGATCCTGCACGAGATGCGCTACGGCGAGACCGCCGCCTTCGAGGAACAGCCGCACTCGCCGTACTACGGGTCGGTGGACGCGACCCCGCTGTTCCTGGTGCTGCTCGACGAGTACGAGAAGTGGAGCGGGGACGTCGAGCTGGTCATGGAGTTGGAGCGGGAGTGCCGGGCGGCGCTGAACTGGATCGACGACTACGCCGACCTGGTCGGCAACGGCTACATCTGGTACGAGCGCCGCAACACCGACACCGGCCTGGAGAACCAGTGCTGGAAGGACTCCTGGGACTCCATCTCCTACCGCGACGGCACGCTGCCGCCGTTTCCCCGGGCCACCTGCGAGGTGCAGGGGTACGCGTACGACGCCAAGGTGCGCGCCGCCCGGCTGGCCCGTGAGTTCTGGGGCGACCCGGAGTTGGCCGACCGGTTGGAGCGGGAGGCGGCGGCGCTGAAGGAACGGTTCAACCGGGACTTCTGGGTGGACGACGGCGAGTACTACGCCCTGGCCCTGGACCCGGACGGCCGCCAGTGCGACGTGCTGAGCTCCAACATCGGCCACCTGCTCTGGAGCGGCATCATCGACCACGACCGGGCCGAGAAGATCGCCCAGCACCTGGTCGGGCCCCGGCTCTTCACCGGCTGGGGCGTACGCACGCTGGCCGAGGGCGAGGTGCGCTACAACCCGATCGGCTACCACAACGGCACGATCTGGCCGTTCGACAACTCGTTCATCGCCTGGGGTCTGCGCCGGTACGGCTTCGCCGAGGAGGCGGCGGTCATCGCCAACGGCATCCTCGACGCGGCCACCTACTTCGAGGGCCGGCTGCCGGAGGCGTTCGGCGGCTACCCGCGCGAGCTGACCAAGTTCCCCGTCGAGTACCCGACGGCGTGCAGCCCGCAGGCCTGGTCGACCGGCACGCCACTGCTGCTGCTGCGCACGATGCTCGGCCTGGAGCCGCACGAGGGGCACCTCGCGGTGGAACCCCGGCTGCCGATCGGGATGGGCCGGATCGAGGTGCTGGACATCCCGGGCCGGTGGGGCCGCGTCGACGCGTTCGCCCGGGGCCGCCTCGACATGCACCGGCTGACCGACTAGCGCGACCGGGCCGGCGGCGCGACCCGACCGCGCGCCGCCGGCCCGCCGCCGCCCGAGGCCGCAGCCCGAAAGGCCCGGCCGGCCCGAGAGGCCCGGCCGGCTCGTTGGCAGGTCTGGCAGGCCCGACCGGCCCGAGAGGCCCGACGCGGCGGCGGGCAGTGGCTGCGGAGGCGTTCCGGCACGGCGGCGCGGCGGGCCGGCATGGCCTTCAGCCGGGCAGGGTAAGTTCGCGCCATGCCGGAACTCGTGTACCCGCCCGTGATCGCTGCCGCCAAGACGATGTTCCGGGTCCTCGACCTGAAGATCACCATCGAGGGCGCGCACCACGTGCCGCGTACGGGCGGGGCGGTGCTGGCGAGCAACCACATCAGCTACCTCGACTTCATCTTCTGCGGGCTGGGCGCGAACCCCGCGAAGCGGCTGGTGCGGTTCATGGCCAAGAAGTCCGTCTTCACGCACAAGATCTCGGGCCCGTTGATGCGGGGCATGCGGCACATCCCGGTCGACCGGCGGGCGGGTGCCGGGTCGTACGCGACGGCGGTCAGCGCCCTGAGGCGCGGCGAGGTGGTGGGCGTCTTTCCCGAGGCCACGATCAGCCGGTCGTTCACGGTCAAGGAACTCAAGAGCGGGACCACCCGGATGGCCGCCGAGGCCGGCGTGCCGGTGTTGCCGGTGGCGATCTGGGGCACGCAGCGGCTCTGGACCAAGGGCCGGCCGCGCACCCTCAACCGCCGGCACATCCCGATCACCATCCTGGTCGGCGAGCCGATGGACCCGGCCGACTACCCGGACGCCAACGCGATGACCGTCGACCTGAAGGCGCGGCTCACCGCGCTCGTCGACCGCGCCCAGCGGGACTACCCCGACAAGCCGGCCGGCCCCGACGACACCTGGTGGCTTCCGAAGCACCTGGGTGGCACCGCACCCACCCTGGAGGAGGCCGCCGAGCTGGAGGTGCGTCGCCGGGCCGCCGCGGTCGACCCCGACGCCTGACATCCCCACGGCCGTACGCCCGACGCGGTGACAGCCGCCCGGCATCGCCTACGCCCGGCGCCTGACGGCTCCCGGCACCGCTACGCCCGACGCGTGACAGCCTCCCGGCGGCGCTTCGCCCCGGCGCACGTGGTCGTCGGCGCCGGGGCGGCCGCCCGTACCGCCGGCTTCACCGGTGCCCGGAGGCCGCGCCGGCGGCGGGCCCCTGCCAGCCACGGTCGACGCGTCCCGGCCGGTAGTAGTCCTCCCGGGACTGGAACTCGACCGGCAGCGACCCGGGCAGGGTGATCCGGGTCTCGCCAGCGCCCGGCCCGGCCCCGGCGCGCACCGCCAGCACGTCCCGCTCGGGCGGCGACAGGTCGACCAGCTCGGGGTGGGTCAGCCGGAAACCGGCCACCGCCCGGCGCGCCAGGCGGGTCAGTTCGACGATCTCCCCGGCGGGCCCGGTGAATCCCAGGGCCGGCTGCTGGATGGTGCGCAGCGCGTCGCAGACCACCAGCAGGCGGGCGTGCTCCCCGGGCTCCGCCGCCAGCAGCTCCAGCCGGGACGGCCACTGCCAGCGGATCTGACCGCTGACCAGGCCCGGCAGCCGTACGCCCCGGCGGTGCCGCGCGCCCGCACCGGCCCCGCCGACCAGGGCGAGCTGCGGCCCGGCGCCGACGTACGCGATCCGCCGGTCGGTGACGGTGACCGCCACCGGCTCGGGCAACGTCCACCGCAGTCGCGCCTCCGTCGGGCCGAGCAGGTGCCCCGACGCGTGCAGCCGGCGCCGGGCGAGCACCCGCTCGCCGGCCTCGACGACCAGCTCGTGCCGCCGGTCCAGCGCCGGGGTCACGCCGTCGTCCGCGTCGAAGCGGTGCGGGGCGATGAAGAAGGGGGACGCGTCATCGTGCATCGTCATGACCTCCGCTGCCGACGGCATCTCACCACGAGCGTCGCCGACCCCCGGCCGGCTGTCATGACGCCCGTTAGGGGGTCGGCCGGTCGTAGGAAGCCTGTGACCGGTAGATGCCGATCTCCTCCGGCCGGACTAGGCCGTCCTCGATCGCCCGGGCGAGCAGCGCCGCCTTCGTGGCGGCCGGTCGCCCCGCTCGGGTGTACTTGATGCGCGCCCGGTCGACGTACTGCTTCACGGTGTGTTCACTGATCCGCATCCGACGGGCCACCGACGCCTTCGACATCGACTGGAACCACAGCAGCAGCGCCTCGCGTTCCTTGTCGGACAGGGCGGGCCGGTCCGGGCGGGGGTCGCCCACGATCGCCCCGGCGAGCGCCGGCGGCACGTACGGGCGGTCGCTGGCGGCGGCCAGCACGGTGGCCACGCAGTGCTCCCGCCCCTCGTGCTTGGCCAGGAACGCGACCGCCCCGGCGTCCAGGGCGGCGAGCATCGTCTGCGGGTCGGTGTGCTCCGAGTAGACCACCACCCGCCGGCCGGCCGCGCTCAGCTCGGCGAGCTTGTCCATGGCCATCCGCCCGTGCAGCCGCAGGTCGAGCAGGATCACATCGGCGTCGGGCGCGGCCCGCAGCACGGCGTCGGGGTCGTCACCGGTCGCCAGGACCCGCAGCCGGGGCTCGGCGGCCAGCCAGACGCGTACGCCCTCGATGACGACCGGGTGGTCGTCCACGATCGCCACGCCCACCGACCGACCACCGGTCATCCCCGCCACCGGGTCTGCGCCCATCTGATCTCCCCGTCCCGCTCGTAGAGGTACTCCACCCGCCCGTCGACGCCCGGCGGTCCGGCGGTGTCGGGGCCGACCCGGTCGGGCGTGACCAGGCTGACCACCACCTCGTCGGGCCCGGCGACCACGGTCAGCCGGGCCCAGCCCCGGGCGTCGGCCAGGAGCGCGGTGAGCGGGTCGGCCAGCCGGCGACGCACCTGCACCGGCAGCGGCGGCGGGTCGCCGATGGTGACCAGGTCGATCGGCAGCCCGTTGCGCTCCGCCAGGTCGGCGGCGGCCCGCAGCTCGTGCAGCAGCGGGTCGGGCACGTCGTCGGACTCGGCGATGAGCCGGCGCAGCCGGGCGGCGGCCAGCACGGCCCGCCGCTGCACGTCCGGGTCGGCCGGGTCGGCCCGGCCGTCGGCCAGCTCCGCGAGCACCTCCTCGGCGGCGCCACCGGCCAGCGTCAGGCGGGCGCGCCGCTCCCGCCGGGCCCGTTCGGCGGCGTCCCGCTCGGCCTCCGCCGCGTGGGCGGCGGCCGCCGCGCCGGCCCGCTGCCGGGCCAGCCTCGCGATCGCCGTGCCGCCCACGAAGACCGCCACCTGAAGGGTCGACGTGGCATGGACGGACATGGCGTACCGGGCCAGGTCGGCGGGGCCGGTCGCGCCGTGGCCGAGCACCCCGGCCAGCGCGATCAGCGCGTGTACGCCCAGCGCCGCGATCAGCCCGTAGGCCCGCCGCCCCCACAGCACCACGACGAAGAACCAGCCGAGGGTGCCCCACACCCAGTTCGCGGCGGTGAAGAGCTGCCGCTCACCGGCCGCCGCGACGACCACCGCGTCGACCACCAGCAGCAGCGCGACCAACGGCCAGACCGGCAGGCGCGCGCCGCGCAGCAGCCGGAGGCCGGCCAGCACCCCGACCGCCGCCACGAGCAGCCAGCCGGCGAGGACCACCGCCGGCGCGGCCAGCTCCGCCCACGCGCCCAGCACCGCGGGCAGCGCGATCGCCGTGTGCCAGGCCAGCGCGATGACCACCGCCACCACCCGGGCGCCACCGTCGGAGGCGGCGGCCACCGCCGCCGCCGGGTCCGCCGGGGACCGGCCCTCGTCCGGCGTACGCGCCGCGGGCACCGCCGTCGCCGGAGCCGTCGTCGTCTCAGTCGACACCGGACCACTCCAACCGGATCCGGGTACCGGCGCCGGGGCGCGAGTCGATCTCGGCGCGCCCGCCGACGGAGGACATCCGGCCGCGTACCGACTCACGTAGTCCGTACCGGTGCGCGGGAACGGCCGCCGGGTCGAAACCCGGACCGTCGTCGGCGAGCTCGACCACGACGGCGTCGGCGACCCGGCTCAGCCGCAGCGCGGCGGACGCGCCCGGCGCGTGCCGCAGCACGTTGGACAGCGCGGCGTACGTGCTCTCCGCGAGCGCCTCGGCGACCGGGGCGGGCACGACGCACGGCGCGAGCTCGGTGGTGACCGGCAGTTCGGGCAGCCGGGCGCGCACCGCCCGCAGCCGCCCGTCCAGCGGCACCGGCCCCTCCTCGGGCGCGGACCGCGCGTCGGCCAGCGCGGTGAGGGTACGCAGGTCGGCGGCGCACCGTTCGCGCAGCGCGGCGGACGGGCCGGCGACCGCGCCCAGCCCGACCATCGTCAGGGTAGCCAGCACCGTGTCGTGCAGATCCCGGTTCTGCCGCCGCTCCGCGTCCCGCGAGGTCCGGGCGACCAGCGACTCCCGGGTGAGCCGCTGGTGCGCCACGAAGGCGTCGTCGGCCCGACCGATCCGCCGCCGCATGATGGCGGTGATCAGCGCGCCGCAGGCCGTCTGCACCAGCAGCGTCACCGCGTGCGCGGCGGCCTCGTCAGGCTGGCCGGCGGCGTGCGCGCCGGCCGCGTACGCCACCGTCACCAGCAGCCCCGCCGGAACCGACCACCCGATGGGGGCGTTGGCCTGCGCGTTGAGGACCGTGGTGCTGGCCAGCACCGCGATCCAGCTCACCTCGCCGGGCAGCACCTCCGGGGCGACCAGCACCGGCATCGCCAGGCAGGCGGCGGCGGTCAGCGCCACGTCGCCGAGCACCATCGGGCGGCCGATGCCGTGGCGCAGCGCGCGGAACGCGTACCAGACCGACCAGGCGGTCAGGGCCGCGACGGCCGGAACCAGCAGCGCCGGCTCGACCGGCGGGGTACGCACCGACAGGGCGACCACCGCGCCGACCAGGCCGCAGGCCAGGCGCAGCAGCGCCGGCAGGCGGGTGAAGATGAGAGTGAACGCGCCACCGGCCGGGGTGTCCAGCGTGGTCGGCGACGTGGTCGGTGCGGCGACGGCCGGCATCGGGAAAGAGGGTCCTTCTGCGACAACGACCCGATCCGGGCCAAAACGGGGGATCGACGCCGGAGAATAGCACGAGCATCCGCCCGCGATCACCCTCGGTGCGTGCCGTGTCGCCGGTCGGTCAGCCCTTCCCGGGGCCGGTGCGCACCACCGACGGAACGGTGACCTGCCCGCACCGCCCCTGCCGACGCCCGGTCAGTTGATCGGCAGGACCTTCGTGCCGCCGCCCGCGATCGAGCGGGTCAGCTTCTTTCCGCTGGACCAGTACCAGCAGCGCACCCCCCGGTCGCCGCGCGCCCACGCCTGCTCCGACGGGAACCGGTACGTGCTGCCCGTGCGGTAGCGGAGCATGCCGTCGACCGGCACCTTCGCGTAGCGGGCGATGACCGGCCGGCACTTCGCGTGGACGGCGTCCTCGTCCTTCGTCGCGTCGTCGTAGGACACGTCCGGCGCGGTCCACACGCCCACGTACTCGAAGCGGTGGACCTTCGTGCACGGGACCGCCAGCAGGTTGGACCAATCGTCCTCCTCGGCGCAGCCGTACCGCAGCGGGGTGGCCGCCTTCAGCACACCACGGAGGCTGCCCGCCCGGTTGACGGCCGAATCGTTGTCGCCGTTGGCGCCGCTCACCGGGTCGAGTTCGAACAGGTCGCACCGGTACCACCGACTGCCGCCCGTCCAGCCGGCCGGCGACGTGGGCGCCACCTGCACCGACAGCCGGGCGTCGCGCCACTCGCCGCCGACGTACTCCTTGGCCTTGGCGTCGCACTCGGCGAACGCGGACCGCATCGCCGCCGACCCGACGCGCGGCGGAACCGGGCGGGCGGCCAGGTCGCCGGTGAACGTGCCGATGTGGAACGTCTCGACGAGGTGCGCCTTCGCGCAGTCCACCGGCTGGTGGCTGGTGAGGTAGGCGGTCGGCTCGGCGACGACGTGACACTCGCCGGTCTGCGGCGTGAACTGGCGGGCCTCGGCCACCGGCCGCCAGTCGTCGGTCAGGTCCCCGTCCGTGCCGGCCGGCGTGCCGCACCCGCTGACCGCCGCAGCGACCAGCGCAGCCGAAGCCGTGACGCCCAGCCAGCGTCGCATGTGATCCTCCCCGTGCCCCGTGACGACCGGCGCAGCATATGGCACCCGGCGTCGGCCCCGGCGACACCTGTCCGTGCCGGCGGTGATCCCGTCGGGTCAGCCGAGCCGCAGGTGCAGGTCGCGCAGCAACGCGATCTCGGCGAGGTGGTGGATGGCCTCGCGGTTGATGTGCAGCACGAGCGTCGCCAGCGACCGGTCCGCGTAGGGTCCCTCCGCCGGGCCGCACGGCCGGGCCAGGCCATCGAGGCCCAGGCCGCGCACCCCGGCCATCCATCGGTCGTACGCCTCGTCGAGCTGCGCCAGCGCCGCGTCGGCGGTGCCTGCGTACGCGAAGGAGCCGTAGTCCACCGGGGGACCGCTGAAGTGGGCGGCGACGCGTGCGCCGAACACCCCCACGACGAGGTGCCCGATCCGCCAGGCGATCGTGGTGACGGGCGCGGGATCGGGCTGCGGCATCGCGAACTCGATCAGATGATCGCCCTGCCCGACCGCCATCGGGGCGGTGCTGCGCCCGCGCGGCCGTACGCCCCAGGCGTCGGGGACGGGCTCCCAGTGGTATTCGGCGTCGGTCAGCCCGTCGAGGCGCCGGCGGGCCTGCCGTTGCCAGTGCCAGTCGAGCTGTTCGAGCAGCTCACCGTTCCAGTCGACCTCCATGCCCCGACGCTACGCCCCACCACCGACGAGCCGCCGACTTTGGACGGTGGTGCTACCTTCGCGCCGTCGCCGTTCTCACCGCCGTCGGGAGCCCACCGTGACGAAAAGGTACGTCGGCCTGCTCGCCCTCGTCGCCGTGACGGCGTGCCTGGCCGTGGTCGGTACCCTCGGCGGCTGGTTCCTCGCCGACCGGGGCGACTCCGACCCGACACCGTCCGCGCGGGATACGGCCACCTCCGGCGCCGTCGGCGGCCCGTCGACGGGCTCCCCGGCTGCCGGTGCGTCGTCGGGCTCCCCGGCTGCCGGTGCGTCGCCGACGAAGGATCAGCCGGCGGGTCGGACGTACCAGCTCGACCAGTTGGTCTACAGCCAGTCGGGCCTGACGGTCACGCTGGTCAGCGCGCAGACCACCGGAGGCAAGCTGCGGCTGAACCTGACGTACCGCAACGGCTCGTCGGTGCCGTGGCCGGTGAGCTGCCCGACCGCCGAGGTCGACCGGACCTCCTCGGAGATCGTCCTGGCGGACGGCCGTACGGTGCGTCCCGACTCCACCTGGTGCACCACCACGCGGCCCGACGAGTCCTTCACCATCGCGCCAGGGGAGCGGGTGGAGAGCTGGGGCGTGTTCCCGGTGGTGCCGCAGAGCGGCTCGTCCTTTGAGCTGACCTGGTACGACTTCCCGACCCTCGACGTCCGGCTCCGCTGACGACCTCCTACAGCACCACCGGGAGAGGTTCGACCCAGCAGCTCGCGACGTGGGGCTCGACCAGTCGCCTCGCCTCCTCGGCGTCCGCCTCGGTGAGGAAGACGCCCAGGTTGTCCCGGCGTCGACGGCTGTCCTGCTCGGTCACCGCCGTGAGCAGGTACACGCTGCTGTACCGCTCTCGTCGTACACCCTCCGGCAGGCCCGTGAGGAACGCCTCCGCCACCTCCTGCGGCGAGGCCATGTCGAGCTCACCGCCGACGCCCAGGAGCGGCTTGACCGGCCACATCGGCATGTACGGGCTGAACGTGTTGAAGAGCGAGGGTTGCAGGTCCGACAGCTCGCCCTCGCACCACCCCACGTTGACCGTGACCACGTAGCCCGTCGCCCCCTCGCTCTCCAGCACGAGCACCCGGGAGTTCCCGGAGCGGTGTCCGTCGTCCGAGAGGCCGTCGCGGATCCGCGTGGCCTCCTCCTCGGTCGCGCACCGGATCACCAGACCGCGGTACGCCGCCTCGATCCGCACCGCGTCGACCGGGTGGAACAGCACCTCGATCGTCGTCGGCAGGCGGGCGCCACCGCCGGGCACCAGGTCCGCCCGCAGCAGCAACTGCCCGTGGGTAGCCGAGTACGTCCACAGCGCGAACAGTCGGTCGCTGCGGAAGAGTTCGGCGCCTGGGCGGAAGTCCTCATCACGGGTGAGCCAGACCTTTGACGTCATCTGGTCACCCTCGGGCGCGGCGACGGCCGCCGTCAACCGGCCGATGGTGCGGGGCCGTCGGTCCGCGCCGTCGCCGACGCGGCAGCGGCGCGGACCGACAGCCCCGCTCGTCCACGGTGGCGGTCAGCCCGGCAGGGTCACCTGTGCCGGGGCCGACCGGTGGGTGGTGGTGCCGTCGCCGAGCTGCCCGAACGAGTTGTCGCCCCAGCACCACAGGCTGCCATCGGCGCGCATCGCGCAGGCGTGATAGGACGCGGCGAGGCTGTCCGTCCAGGTGGTGGCGCTACCGACCCGGGTCGGGGTCGACCGGTGGGTGGTGGTGCCGTCGCCGAGCTGCCCGGACGCGTTGTTGCCCCAGCACCACAGGCTGCCGTCGGTGCGCGTCGCGCACGAGGAGTCGATGCCCGTCTCGACCCTCGCCCAGGTGGTGGCGGTGCCGACCTGGAGTGGGGTGGTCTGGAAGCCGACGCCCCCGCCCACCTGGCCGTACCCGTTCTCGCCCCAGCACCACAGCGTCCCGTCGGCACGGACCGCGCAGGTGTGCACGTACCCGGCCGTCACGCCGGTCCACGTGGTCGCGGTGCCCACCTGCGTCGGTGTCGCCCGGTAGTCCCGGATGCCGAGACCGAGCTGCCCGTCCGAACTGCTGCCCCAGCACCACAGGGTCCGGTCCGCGCGGGTGGCGCAGGTGTGCGCGTACCCGGTCGTGACGCTCGCCCAGGTGGTCGCCGTGCCGACCTGCACCGGGGCGGTCGCCAGATAGGGGGTCACGCCGGTGCCGAGCTGCCCGTGGCGGTTCGACCCCCAGCACCACAGGGTGCCGGTGGTCTGGACGGCACAGGTGTGGTTGGCGGCGGTGCTGACGCTGGCCCAGGAGGTGCCGTCGCCGATCCGTACGGGGCTGGTCCGTTTCGTGGTCGTGCCGTCGCCGAGCTGCCCGTTGTGGTTGCTGCCCCAGCACCACAGCGTTCCGTCCGTGCGTACCCCGCAGGTGGTGCTCATGCTGGCGTCGATACGCGCCCAGGTGGTGGCGTCGCCGATGCGGACCGGAGTGGTCCGTTGCGTGGTGGTGCCGTCGCCGAGCTGGCCGTAGAAGTTGTTGCCCCAGCACCAGAGTGCGTCATCGGTGCGGATCACACAGGTGTGCAGATCGCCTGCGGCGACCCGGGACACCGGCCCGGCGGCGAGCGAGGCGTTCGACGTGCCCCGGTCGGCAGAGCTGCCGCTCGCCGTGGCCGCACCCGCCGTGAACCCGAGGGCCAGCACGGTGATCCCCACAGAGGCCGCTGCCGCGACGGCAGTTCGGGCTGCCCGCCGCCATCGCGTCCGTAGCCGCCCCTCCCGATGTTCGTTCATGCTCTGCTCTCCTTGACATCGACGTTTCATGCGGTGGAGGCGGCGCTGCCCCGACAGGTCGCCCAGCAACCCATCACTTCACATCGATGAAACGTTACATTGATGTACGTCAGTTCCGCTCAGGTCTCTGCCGATTGACCACTCTCTGGACGCCCGACGCCCGGTGGGGGAGTGGCCGAGGACGTCGAGTGGGTGCCGGAGCCGGTCGAGCGGATCATGGGTCCCCTGGCTGTCTGACCCTGGGGATCGGCGGTATCGAGTCCTCACGCCGACTCGGGCGGCACCGGTGGGTGATCGAGCGGCCCTTCGCCTGGTTCACCGGCGACCGCCGGATTCCTGGACCACTCCGGCGGGCGCAACCAGTCGGAACCGCTCAACGCGCAGAGTGGCGGCACCACGACCTTCGCAGGCCGCCTGCCTAACTTCTTGCCCTTCTCGGCCCGGATGACGTGATCGCCGCGCCCGCGTCCGGCATGACCGGTGAGGAGCCGAGGTGCGGCCTTGGCTGTACAGCTATTCGTGCAGCAAGGGCCGCCCACTGAGACCGACGTCGCCCGACAATCACGGACGGGCTGACCAGGGACATAGCCGCCCGACCAGCCATCCCGGTCTTTGTCTAATCCCGATGGCAGAGGTTCGACCCCCGGCCACCCCGGCGCCTGTAGGGCTACTGCCTACTGCCTTGTCGTTCGATCGCCGCCTGCCCGTCTTCGCCAGCGAAGCCAACTTGGGTCATGACGCTCAGAGTCGCGGCATTCTCATTGGCGATCGTCGCCTCCACGCGCTCGACCAGGGTTGTGAAGGCTGCGACGTCGTCCAGATCGGTGTACACGCCGGTTCGTGTGAGGAAGTAGATCCTCTCGTGCCCCAGCGTCTGCTCCGTCGACCGGTAATTCTTCCACTGCTCCCGATAGCGGAACACACTCTCCAACGACACCGCCCCGGCCACGATCAGACTCACGACGGTGGTCACCGCCTGGGCGTAGGGAAAGTCGAGGTTGACGAGGACCGGAACCAGGGAACCCCCGACTACGGCAGCGGTGCGGGTTCGAAGGTGGGTAGCCTTCGCCTTCACCGCCTTCTTGTCGTACCAGGACTGGTACTGGGCAAGTCGCTCGGTGAGGTATTCCTTCGCCGAGAGCCCGGGACTTGACCCCTGCCCGGGGATGTCCTCGGGCAGAGGGACCTGGGCTCTATCCACCACGGCGATTAGTAGAGCCGGTGCGCCGATGGTCGTCAAGGCGATGCGCCACCGCGGCCGGCGTGAGTCCGCATGTAGTTCGCAAGAGGCCGCGGGACGGCGGGGAGTGGTGTGAGACGTTGAGAGGTGTAGGAGCCCATTCGGCCTGCTCGCTGGAGTGATCCGCTGGGGAGCTTCATGATCTCGCCACGTTGCCGCTTGATGCCTGCCACCGGGCCGGTGCTAGCTCGATGGCTCCACGAATAGCTCCACGGGAGCCGTCCGGCCGAGAGAAGTACCTGTGCGCCCGGCAGGATTCGAACCTGCGGCCTTGGGATTAGAAGTCCCCTGCTCTATCCGCTGAGCTACGGGCGCGCGCGTGCGTGTCGCGCGAGAAGGGTACCGCCGCCCACCGGGTGACCGGTGGAACGGGTGGTCGCGTTCCACGTCGCGGACCAGGGTCGCACGCGTCCCCGGCGTCGGTCACGCGGGTTCCGCCGTCCGCGCGGCCCGGGGTGCGTCGGCCCGTACCCTCGGCTGGTGCTGCTTGACCCGGACACCGAGAACGACGTCGCCTACGAGTTGTGCCAGCTCCTCGGCCGCGCGATCCTGCCCATCCGCCGGACCGACGCCGGGGCGGCGGACGACCGGGGCGAGGGCACCGCGTTCCTCTTCACCGGGCAGGGGCGGGAACACCTGCTGACCGCCGACGCGCTCACCGACGCCGGGGCGGGGGAGATCGGGCTGCGGGCGAGCGTGACCGAGCCGGCCGGGGTCGCCGCCGACGCCGTGGCCCTGTCCGACCTCGCCGACCGGTGGCGGCACCACGGGGATCTCGGCGTCGCCGTCCTGCCCACCGTCGCGCTGCACGAGCACGCGGCCGGGGAAGGTTGGCGGTGGCGTACCCAACAGGTGCCGGACGCGATCGCGGCCGATCGGGACGCGATCGCCCGGATCGGCGCGGAGCCCGGATCGGCGGTCGTGCTGGCCCACGGCGTCGGCGCGGGCGGCGCCCGGCCGCTGGAGGTGGCGATCGAGCGGGTGGCGCGCGTGGGCGGCGTCGTGCGGCTCATGGCGGAGCTGCCGGCCGGCTACGTCGGCGCGCCGGTGTTCGGCGTGCAGGCCGACGGCGACGGCGGGCCGGGGCTGCGGTGCCTGGGCCTGGTGCTGCCGGCGCGCGACGGCGGCCACCCGCTGGCCACCTTCGACCGCATCCGGGCGGCCGTCGACGCGTCGTGAGACCCGGCGGCCCGTCGGTGGGGCGTGATCGGCGGGCGGGCGGCGCTCAGCCGCCCCGCACGGGGGCGTCCGCCGGGTCGGTGTCGTCCGCCGGCTGCCGGCTCGCCGGTGGGCGCTCCCCGGTGCGGGCCGTCGGCCCGGCGTCGAAGAACGCGTCGGCCCAGCGTCCGACCTCCTGGAAGACCTTTTCCCGTACGGCGGTGCCGGAGAGCGTGAGGTCGTGCATCCCGCCGTCGAAGCGCGCCACGGTGACGTGCCGGCCGAGGCGGGGAGCCCAGCGGACCATGTGCTCGACGTCCAGGACGGCGTCGGCGAGGGCCGCCGACTCGTGCCACTTCTTTCCCCTGAACGAGCGGGTCGAGCAGGCGAGTAGCACCGGCACCTGGATGTCCAGGCCGGCGCGGAGCTGCCGCTGGGCGCTGCGGATGGCGTTCAGCCAGCCGGCCCGCACGGGGAACCCGGCGAGGGGCTTCCAGGTCAGGTCGTAGTTCCACTCGCCGTGGTGCTCGGCGTGGATGCTCTCGCTGTAGACCGTGCCCAGCCCGAACGGCAGCACCCGGCGGGGCGCCCGGCGGCCCAGCCGGCCGACGGCGGCGGCGAGCGGGCGGCGTACCAGCCAGGGGGCGTTGATGTCGAAGAAGGGGCTGTTCAGGAAGAGCCCGTCGATGATCCCGGCGTCGCGGCGGGCGTGCGCCCACAGCGGCAGGATCAGCCCGCCGGTGGAGTGGCCCATCGCGAGCAGCGTGTCGTGACCGTCGTCCTCGCGGATGATCCGCGCGGCGGCGTCCAGTTCCGGGAAGTAGTCGCTGAGGTCGCGGCAGAAGTTCGGCGTCTGGTGGGGCCGCAGGCTGCGTCCGTACTTGCGCAGGTCGAGGGCGTAGAAGTCCCATCCCCGCTCGGCGAAGAAGTCACCGAGGTGGCCCTGGAAGAAGTAGTCGGTGAAGCCGTGCACGTAGAGCACGGCCCGCCCCGTAGGGCGGTCGGCCCGGCGACGGACCAGGGTGGCGACCACCGGGCCCTCGTCGTCGGTGCCCAGGTCGATCGTCTGCCGCTCGTACGGCGGGCCCAGCACGTCCGGTTCCACGACCGCGACGGTACGCCGGGAAGCTACCGGGCGGTAGCCCCGGGCGCCGTCCGGCCCCGCCCGCCCGCACCCGGCGGACGGGGCCCCAGGCGTACGTCTCAGACGGTCTCGGCCTCGGCGCGGGCCGGGTCGGTGTCGGGCTCGACCTCGACGACCGGCGGGGGTACGTCGCGCAGGTGCTTGTTGTGCCGCGGCTCCTGCTTGGTCTTCGCGTCGTTGAGTCGCCGCCGCAGGTCGTCCCGGACGTCGTTCAGCGCGGCGTGCAGGTCCTCCTCGCCGGAGGTGGTGACGATCTTCTGGCGGCCGGCGATCCAGCACTCCAGGGTGACCTTCTGACCCTTGGCCTCCCGGTCCTTGACCGACACCTCCAGCTCGGTGGCGTCGGCGTGGAACCCGGCCAGCCGCGAGTCGAGCGTGGCGAACTGCTCCGCGATCCAGTTCCGGTCGCCCTGGGAGAACCCCGCGCCGACCCGCAGGCATTCCGCCACGGTGGCCGGGTTGGCGACGGCGCTCATCGCCGCACCTCGCCCGAGACGGTGGCGGCTGCGGTGCTGGTCATCTTCATGATCGCTGACCTCTCGTTCGTCGTGCTGTCGGCGGTGCGGTTGATCGGCTCCATACCCCGTCACGCTCCGTCCGGAACGTGACGCCTCACCCCGGGCGCGGACGCCCGGCCGCCGCCGGTTCTGGCTGCGCTCCCGCCGCACGGCGGGGCCTGGTGCTGCGGCCGTCGCCGGCAGGGCGGCCCGCCTCCAGATCATCGGACCGATCGCGCGGGCTCCCCAGGGCCGACCGGCCCTAGCACACCGGGATCTTGATCAGGTTCTTGTCCACAGGCGGTCCGGTTGTCCACAGGTCGACGCGCGGTGCTGGCGCGCCCCCGCGCCGAGGGCCCAGGCTCGGCACCGAGTCGACTCGCCGTGGCAAGCCCGATCTCCCCCTGGAGGGACGATGTTCGACACCTACGTCACGATCGTGGGCAACGTGTTGACCGCGCCGGAATGGCGTCGCACCACCCAGAGCAACACCCTGGTGGCCAACTTCAAGGTCGCCTCGACCGCCCGCCGCCTCGACCGCGACAGCGGGCGCTGGGTCGACGGCAACAGCCTGCGCGTCCGGGTCAACTGCTGGCGCAAGCTCGCCGAGGGGGTGGCCGCCTCCGTGATGGTCGGCGACCCGGTGGTGGTCTGTGGCCGGCTCTACACCCGCGACTGGACCGACGACGCCGGCAACCACCGTTCGCTCTACGAGCTGGAGGCCGTCGCCGTCGGCCACGACCTGTCCCGGGGCCGCAGCCGGTTCCAGCGCAACCGGCCGACGATGACGACCAGCACCGTCGAGGACGCCGAGGCCGAGCACCGGGTGCACGGCGAGGCGACCGAGCCGGTGCCGGACGAGGAGGCCCCCGTCCTGCCCGACCGCCGGCCGCTCGACGACGACTTCGACCCCGACTTCGGCGCGTTCCCGGCCGGACGCGTCCTGCCGACCGTCGACAACTCCCTCGACCCCTTCGACGAGCCGGCGGACGACTCCCACGGCGAGGAGCCTCACGACCCGCGGCCGGAGGGCGACGACCCGACGCCCGGGTCCGGGTCGGTGCCCGAGCCCGGCTCGACGTCGGAGCCCGGCTCGGCGGGGGACGTACCGGGTGCCCGGGGTGGTGGGCGCGACGCGGCGGCGGGGGAGGCGGGCCCCTCGGGCCTGCCGGGCCCCTCGGACCTGTCGGCCGAGGAGGCTGACGCGGCCGAGGCGGGCGGCTCTCCGGCCGGTCGTGGCCGGCGGGGCCGGGGGCGGGTGCCGCAGCCCGCGTGACCGTCCGCACCCGGGTGGCACGACGGGGGCGGGGTGGCGCGGCGGTGCCGTCGTCACCCCGCGTGTCGCCCGCGGTGCTTCGGCGGACGACCGGGCCGTCGGGGAGGGGCGGGCGGGTGACCGGTGCGGCGCTACCCGGCGCGGTCGGACGCCGCCGGGCGCCGACGGACGGGACGCGGATGGTCGGGTGTTCGGCCGGGGACGGGTGGGCGCTCGGCTAGGCTGGCCGGCCGGAGGTGGTGGCGGGTGCGACAGGCGACGCCGGTGGCGACCGCGGCGGGACTGGTCGCGGGGTACGCCCTCGACGCGCTCCTCGGCGACCCCCGTCGGTACCACCCCGTGGCCGGCTTCGGCCGCACCGCCGGGGCCCTTGAACGGCGGATGTACCGCCCGGACCGGCTGGCCGGAACGGCGTTCACCGCGCTGGCCGTCGGCGCGCCGGTGCTGCTCGGGGTGGCCGCGACGGTCGCCACCCGCCGCCGGCCGGTGGCCCGGGCCGCGCTGGTCGCCGCCGGCACCTGGACCGTGCTCGGCGGGCGTACGCTGCGGCACGAGGCCACCGTCATGGGGCGTGCGCTGCGCGCGGGCGACCTCCCGGCCGCCCGGCAACGGCTCGGCCACCTCTGTGGCCGGGACCCGTCCGCGCTCGACGAGCCCGAGCTGGCCCGCGCCACCGTCGAGTCGCTCGCCGAGAACACCTCGGACGCGGTCGTCGCCCCGCTGCTGTGGGGCGCCGTCGCGGGGCTGCCCGGCCTGCTCGGCTACCGCGCGGCGAACACGCTCGACGCGATGGTGGGCCACCGCTCGCCTCGGTACGCCCGGTTCGGCACCCCCGCCGCCCGCCTCGACGACCTGCTCAACCTGGTGCCCGCGCGGCTGACGGGCCTGCTCACCATCGCGGTCGCGCCCACCGCGCACGGCGACCGGGAACGCGCGCTGCACGTGTGGCGCCGGGACCGCAACGACCATCCCAGCCCGAACGCCGGGCAGTGCGAGGCGGCGATGGCCGGCGCCCTCGGCGTACGGCTGGGCGGGCGCAACGTCTACTTCGGCCGCTCCGAGGTGCGCCCGTTCCTCGGCGACGGGCCCCGGCCCGAGGCGCGGCACCTCAAGCGGGCCGCCCGGATCTCCGGCGCGGTCGGGCTGGCCGCGCTCGGGTTGGCCGCCGCCTACCCACTCACGCTCGGGCGGCTGGCGGGCGCCCTCGGCCGCACCATCCTCGGGCGGGGCGGCGTCGGCGGCGGCGCGGGTACGGCCGGGCTCGGGAGCCACCGGTGAGCGGCGGCCTGCTGGTCGCCGGCACCACCTCCGACGCCGGCAAGAGCGTGCTCACCGCCGGCATCTGCCGCTGGCTGCACCGCCGGGGCGTGAAGGTGGCGCCGTTCAAGGCGCAGAACATGTCCAACAACTCGGCCGTCGTCGTCGGCCCGGACGGCCGGGGCGGCGAGATCGGGCGAGCCCAGGCGATGCAGGCCGCCGCCTGTGGCCTCGCCCCCGACCTGCGGTTCAACCCGGTGCTGCTCAAGCCCGGCAGCGATCTGGCCAGCCAGGTGGTGCTGCTCGGCGAGGCGGTCGACACGGTCACCGCCGGCAACTTCCGCGAGTTGCGGCCCCGGCTCGCCGAGACGGCGTACGCGGCGCTCGCCGAGTTGCGGGCCGCGTACGACGTGGTGGTCTGCGAGGGGGCCGGCAGCCCGGCGGAGATCAACCTGCGGGCCGGCGACTACGTCAACATGGGCCTGGCCCGGCACGCCAACCTGCCCACGATCGTGGTCGGCGACATCGACCGGGGCGGGGTCTTCGCCTCGATGTTCGGCACCCTCGCCCTGCTGGACCCGGCCGACCAGGCGCTGATCGCCGGCTTCGTGATCAACAAGTTCCGGGGCGACCTCGGGCTCCTCCGGCCGGGGCTGGACATGCTGCGTCAGGTCACCGGTCGCCCCACGTACGGGGTGCTGCCCTGGGCGCTCGACCTCTGGCTCGACGCGGAGGACTCGCTCGCGTACGGCCGGGTGCTCGGCCGACCGGCCGCCCCGCGCGGCACCGACTGGCTGGACGTGGCCGTGGTCCGGCTGCCCCGGATCAGCAACGCCACCGACGTCGAGGCGCTCGCCACCGAGCCGGGCGTACGGGTCCGGTTGACCGTCGAGCCCGCCGAACTGGCCGCCGCCGACCTGGTCGTACTGCCCGGCTCGAAGTCGACCGTGGCCGACCTGGCCTGGCTGCGGCAGACCGGCCTGGCCGACGCCGTACTGGCGCACGCGGCGGCGGGCAGGCCGTTGCTCGGCATCTGCGGCGGCTTCCAGATGCTGGCCCGCGCGATCCACGACCCCGTGGAGAGCCGGCAGGGGAGCGTACCGGGGCTGGGCCTGCTGCCGATCGAGGTCACCTTCGACCCGCACAAGACCGTCCGCCAGTCGACCGGCACCGTCGGCGGCGACGTCCCCGTCCGCGGCTACGAGATCCACCACGGGTACGTCTCCCACGCCGACCCGGCGCTGACCCCGTTGCTGACCTGTGCGGACGGCGGCGGCGAGGGGGCGGTGCTGGGTGCCGTGCACGGCACCCACTGGCACGGGGCCTTCGAGTCCGACGGGTTCCGCCGCCGCTTCCTGACCGAGGTGGCCCGGCTCGCCGGCCGGACCGGCTTCACGGTGGCCCCCGACACGACCTTCGCCGCCGTCCGCGAGCGTTCCCTGGACCTGCTCGGCGACCTGGTCGAGGAGCACCTCGACACCGAAGCCCTCTGGCGTCTCGTCGAGTCCGGCCCGCCCGCCACCCTCCCCTTCATCCCACCCGGAGCCCCAGGAACCCCCTGACCCACCCCACCCCGCCGCCCCACCCGCGCCCGCGTGCCCCGCGCGCGCCCGCGTGCCCCGCGCGCACCCGCGTGCCCCGCGCGCACCCGCGTGGCGCGTGCCGCGTCCCGCCGGAGTGATCAAGAGGTTTGCGTCCTGTGGAACCCCGGATCAGGGCGCAAACCTCTTGATCATTGGCTGCGGGCTGCGGGCTGCGGGGCGCGCCGGGCGCGCGGCGCGGGGGCGCACGGTGTGGGGTGAGGGGGCAGGGCGGTGGGCTCAGGGGCGGATGTCGGCGGGGCGGTCGGACATGGGCAGTCCCGCCTCGCGCCACGCCTGTACGCCGCCGATCATGTCGGTCGCGTGGTGCAGCCCGAGCGCCCGCAGGCTCGCCACGGCGAGGCTGGAGCTGTAGCCCTGGCGGCACACCACCACGATGCGCTGGTCGTACCCGGTGGCCTCGGGTATCCGCCAGGCGCTGGCCGGATCGAGCCGCCATTCCAGCACCGTCCGGTCGATCACGATGGCGCCGGGGAGGTCGCCCTGCTCCCGCCGCTGTGCGTCGGTGCGGGTGTCGACCAGCAACGCGCCGGTACGGACCGCCTCGACGGTCTGGTGCGGGGTCAGCCGGCGTACCCCGGCGCGGGCCTGTTCCAGGAGGGCGTCGACGCCCGGACTCATCACGCTGTGGGACACCAGCAGATCATCCCGCCCCGTTCCGGGCTCCGCCCGACGAATGGCCCCGGCCCAGCCGACGACCGCTCGTTCGGGCGACCCCCGATCGGAGCGCCCGGACGGGCACGCCGGGCCGCCCACGTCAGCGGACCGACGGCTGCGCCGACGCGCTTCCGACCCGCGCGGTGGTCGGGCATCCGGGGCTGGTTACCGTCGGCCACGTGGCGGTGGCGGTGATCGAGGCGTACGACCGGCTGGCCCGGCGGGTGCTCGCCGGGCCGGCGCGGTTGGGACGGACCCGGCTGGTGGCGGTGGACGGGCCGAGCGGCGCGGGCAAGAGCGCGTTCGCGGCGCGGCTCGCGGACGCCCTCGCCGCCCTGCCCGGCGGTGGTCCGGTGCCGGTGGTGCACACCGACGACCTGCTGGACGGCTGGGACGACCAGCTCACCTTCTGGCCCCGGCTGGAGGAGTGGGTGCTCGGGCCGCTGCGCGCCGGGCGGCCGGGGGCGTACCGCCGGTACAGCTGGGTGCGGCGAAGTTTCCTGCCGCGTCCGGTGCCGGTCCCGGTCGCGCCGGTGCTCCTCGTCGAGGGCGTGAGCGCGGCGCGGGCAGCGGTCGCCGCGGACCTCACCCTGGCCGTCTTCGTCACCGCCCCGGCGCCGCTGCGGCTGGCCCGGGCGCTGGAGCGCGACGGCCGGGCGATCCTGCCGGAGTTGCGCCGCTGGCACCTCGGGGAGCGGGCGCACTTCGCCGCCGACGGCACCGAGGCGCGCGCGGACCTGGTGGTCGACGGCGCCCCGGGCCTGCCGCACGATGCCGCCCGCTACTACGTCCGCCGCCGCTGAGGCCGTCGGCGGCGGGTGACCACGGGCGCCGTCGGCCGTCCGGGAGCGAGGTCGCCGTGCGCCGTCGGCCGTCCGGAGCCAGGTCGCCGCGTCGGCGGGCGGCCGGGAGCCAGGTCGCCGCGTCGGCGGGCGGCCCGGGGACGAGCCGTCGCGGCGGGCTCGGGCGGTGCGGTCGGTAAGGCCGGCATACGATGCCGGTCATGACCACACCGATCATGTCCGAGTCCGAGGTCCGGGCCGCCGTCGAGCGGGAGATGCCCGGCGTCCGCGCCGACCTGGAACGTCTCGTCCGCATCCCCGGCATCGCGTTCGAGGGCTTCGACCACTCGCACGTGGAGCGCTCCGCCGAGGCGGTTGCCGAACTGCTGCGCGGCTGCGGGCTCGACGTCGAGATCGTGCGCTCCGGCGGCCAGCCGGCGGTCATGGGCAGGAAGGCGGCCCCGCCCGGGGCGCCGACGGTGCTGCTCTACGCCCACCACGACGTGCAGCCGGTCGGCGACCTGACGCTGTGGGAGTCGGACCCGTTCGAGCCGGTGGAGCGGGACGGCCGGCTCTACGGCCGGGGCGCCGCCGACGACAAGGCCGGCATCATGGCGCACGTGGCGGCGCTGCGCGCGTACGGTGACGCGCTGCCGGTCGGCGTGGTGCTCTTCATCGAGGGCGAGGAGGAGTACGGCTCCGACTCGCTGGAGCGGCTGCTCGCCGAGCACCGCGACGAGATCGCCTCGGACGTCATCGTCATCGCCGACTCCGCCAACTGGGACATCGGCGTACCGGCGCTGACCACCTCCCTGCGCGGCATCGTCAACTGCTTCGTGGAGGTGCGCACCCTCGACCACGCCGTGCACAGCGGCATGTACGGCGGCGCCGTGCCGGACGCGCTGACCGCCCTGGCGCGGCTGCTGGCGACCCTGCACACCGACGCCGGCGACGTGGCGGTCGACGGGCTGGCCGCCCGGGAGGGCGCGAGCGTCGACTACCCCGAGGACCGGTTCCGCGCCGAGGCCGGGCTGGCCGAGGGCGTGAGCCTCATCGGCACCGGGCGGATCACCGACCGGCTCTGGACCAAGCCCGCGCTGGCGGTGCTCGGCATCGACGCCCCGGCCACCGGGGAGGCGCCGAACGCGCTGGTGCCGACCGCCAAGGCCAAGCTGAGCGTACGGCTGGCGCCGGGCGACGACCCGAAGCGGGCGTACGCGGCCCTGCGCGCCCACCTGGAGAAGCACGCCCCCTGGGGTGCCCAGGTGACGCTCACCTTCGAGCACGACGGCGACCCGTGCGTCATCGACGCGTCCGGCCCGATGTTCGACGCGGCCCGCTCGGCGTTCCGGACCGCCTGGGACGGCACCGACCCGGTGGACCTCGGCATCGGCGGCTCGATCCCGTTCATCGCCACCTTCCAGGAGATGTTCCCGCGCGCGGCGATCCTGGTGACCGGCGTGGAGGACCCGCACGCCCGGGCGCACGGCCCGAACGAGAGCCTGCACCTCGGGGAGTTCGGCCGGGTCTGCCTGGCCGAGGCCCTGCTGCTCAGGAACGTGGCCGAGGCGGTCGTCGACGGACGGTAGGTGTCGGAACCGTAACTTCCGGGTCGATGTGGGAGTTTGCGGTGTGTCGCCCGTGGGGTTGTTATAGCCTCTCGAACATGCGTACGAACGAGGTGATGGGCCGGCTCGAGGCCGCCGTCAGCGCACTGGGGGACGTCGACGTCTCCGCGTGGCCCGAGGACACGCTCAAGGAACAGCTCGGTGACCTGTCGGCGGCGCTGGTCGCGCTCGACACGGTGCTCTCCCGGGTCGCCGAGGAGATCCGCGCCCGCGGCCTGCGCATCGAGGAGCCCGTCTCGGCCTGACCCGCCCGCTGCCCGACGGGCCGACGTTCTCGGCGCGTCGCAGGCGGCGGGGCAGGCCGGTGGGAACCCGGGCACGGCAATGCCGGGGTCGTGTCGGGGGTGGCTGGCAGGATGGAGCCGTGCGGTTCCTCGACCTGGCAGCCACCTCCGCCGCAGTCGGCGCCACCCGGGCCCGGCGGGCCAAGGTGGAGCTGCTCGCCGCCGCGCTGCGGGCGCTCGACCCGCCCGAGGTGCCGGCGGGTGCCGGCTGGCTGGCCGGTGAGCTGCGTCAGCGGCAGACCGGGGTGGGCTGGGCGAGCCTGCGTGACCTGCCGCCGCCGGCCGCCGAGCCGACCCTGACCGTGGCCGCCGTCGACGCGGCCATCGACGAGATCGCGTCCGTGCACGGGCCGGGCTCCCAGGCCCGCCGCCGGGAGCTGCTCGGCGCGCTCTTCGCCGCCGCCACCGCCGACGAACAGCGGCTGCTCACCGGGCTGTTCAGCGGCGAGCTGCGCCAGGGCGCGCAGGCGGGCCTGCTCGCCGACGCGGTGGCCTGGGCCGCCGAGGTGCCGGTCGCCGCCGTACGCCGGGCGCTGCTGCTCGCCGGCGACCTGCGCGCGGTCGCGGTCGCCGCGCTCGACGGGGGCGCGGCGGCGCTGGCCGCCTTCGGCCTCCAGGTCGGCCGCCCGCTCGCGCCGATGCTGGCGCAGAGCGCGCCGTCGGTCGACGAGGCGCTCACGGCCACCGGCACCCCCGCCGTGGTCGACGTCAAGCTCGACGGCATCCGGATCCAGGTCCACCGTTCGGGCGACGACATCGCCGTGTTCACCCGCAGCCTGGACGACATCACCGCCCGCGTGCCGGAGGTGGTCGCCGCCGTGCGGGCGTTGCCCGCCCGCGAGCTGGTGCTCGACGGGGAGGCGATCGGGCTCGACCAGACGGGCCGGCCGCTGCCCTTCCAACAGACGTCGAGCCGGGCGGCGCGGCGCACCACGGCGGGCGGCACCGGCCGCGCCCCGGTCGCCCCGGCCGTGCGCGCGGCTGCCGAGACCACCGGCGAGACGGTGCTGACGCCGTACTTCTTCGACCTGCTGCACCTCGACGGCGACGACCTCGTCGACCGGCCCGGCCGGGATCGCTGGGCCGCGCTCGACGCCGCCGTCGACGCCTCGCTGCTGGTCGGCCGGGTGGAGGTCGACGGCCCCGGGCCGGCCGGCGAGGCGTTCGCCGCCGCCGTCGACGCCGGCCAGGAGGGAGTCGTCGTGAAGGCGCCCGACGCCCCCTACGACGCCGGCCGGCGCGGCGCGGCCTGGGTGAAGGTGAAGCCCCGGCACACCCTCGACCTGGTGGTGCTGGCGGTGGAGTGGGGCAGCGGGCGGCGTCAGGGCTGGCTGTCCAACCTGCATCTGGGCGCCCGCGACCCGCGCACCGGCGACTTCGTCATGCTCGGCAAGACGTTCAAGGGCCTCACCGACGAGCTGCTGCGCTGGCAGACCGAGCGCTTCCTCGGCCTCGCCGTCGAGCGCGGCGACTGGGTGGTGCGGGTCCGGCCCGAGCAGGTGGTCGAGATCGCCTTCGACGGGGTGCAGACCAGCACCCGCTACCCGGGCGGGATGGCGCTGCGCTTCGCCCGGGTGCTGCGCTACCGCGACGACAAGACGGCGGCGGAGGCCGACACCATCGACGCCGTACGCGCCATCCACGCCGGCCGCGTCACCGGCTGAGCCGGCGGGCCGCCCGGCATCCGCGCCGGGTGAGACGGGACGGCGTACCCGTGCGGGGGCCGTCCGTGTCCCGTGGGGGACCGGTCAGGCGGCGCCCTGCGGCGCGGGCTCGGCGGCCCGGTCGACGGGCCGCTTCGGCTCCACGCCCGCCAGCCGGCGGGCCTCCCGGCGGGCCACCCAGCCGTAGCCGAAGAGGGTCATCACGGCGAAGATCCACCACTGCATGACGTAACCGAAGTTCTGCCAGTTGTTGGTGTATCCGACCGGTACGTCCTTGAAGACCGGGTCGGCAGCCGGGGACTGCTCGTCCAGCAGCAGGTACGCCCCGTGCACCGGGTAGGGCAGTTCGCGGGCGAGCCGGGGCACGCCGACGCGCCGGGTCTCCAGCTTGCCGTCGCGCCGGGTGACGGCGACCGAGCCGCTCTCGCTCAGGTGCACCCGCCCCGTCACGGTGACCTCGCCGGACGGCAGGGCCGGCACGTCCGGCTGGACGGTCGCGTCGCCGCCCCGGGCCGGCGGAATCCAGCCCCGGTCCACCAGCACGGCGGTGCCGTCGGCCAGCACCAGCGGCGTGACCACCTCGAAGCCGACGGTGCGATCCACCGAGCGACCCCGGACCAGGACCACGTTCGCCGGGTCGTAGCGGCCGGTCACGGTGACCTTGGTCCAGGCCTTCTCCGCGGCGGGGGCGGGGCCGGCCGTGCCGCTGCCGCCGGTCGGGGCGGGCAGCACGTCGCGCAGCGGCACCGGGTCCATCCGCAGGCCGGCGTCGATCCGTTCGTTGATCTCCGTACGGCTGTGGTAGCGGTCCAGCTGCCAGTTGCCGAGCAGCACCATCACCGCCGCGGCGACCAGGGTCAGCACGAGAATGCCCAGCCAGCGAGGCGTCAGCAGGAACCGGTACACACACACGAGGCTACCCCTGTGACCGGAGGCACTCGCCGCGACAGCCCCCTCCGGGCCGGACCTCGACGCCCGAACCCGCCAGGCGCCGCCGCGACACCGCAGACGGGGTCCGCCCGGCGGCGGCGGGACACCGCCGGCATGCCCGTTCGGCGGCGGCCACCCGACGGTCGGTTGGGCTATCGTCACGCGGGCGGACCGCGCGGTCGGCCCGCCGCAGGTCCCCCGCCGCCCCGCAGGGAGTCGATGATGACCGTCGTGCCGCGCCTGGTGCTCAGCGCACCGTCCTCCGGCCACGGCAAGAACGCGCTGGCGATCGGGCTGCTCGCCGCCTTCGCCGACCGGGGCGTCGACGTCGCCGGATTCAAGGTCGGCCCCGACCGGGTCGACGCCGCGTACCTCGGGTTGGCCGCCGGTCGCCCCGGGCGGACCCTCGACCCCCGGCTGGTCGGCGCCGACCGGATCGTCCCGCTCGTCGGCCACGGCGCGGCCGGCGCCGGGCTCGCCGTGGTGCAGGGCAGCATGGGCCTGTACGACAGCCTCGCCGGCCGCCCGGAGCGCGAGTCGACCGCCGCCGTGGCCGTCGCGCTGCGCAGCCCGGTCGTGCTGGTGGTCGACGTCGCCGCGACGGGGCAGTCGGTGGCCGCCCTGGTGCACGGCTTCCGGTCGTACGACGAGCAGCTCTGGCTGGGCGGGGTGATCCTCAATCGGGTGGCCTCCTCCCGGCACGAGGAGCTGCTGCGTGAGGCGCTCGACGACATCGGCGTACCGGTCTACGGCGCGCTGCGCCGCCAGGACCTGCCGTCCGTGCTGCCCGCCCGCCGCTACGGGGCGGTGCCAGCGCTGGCCCGCACCGACGAGGCCACCCGCGCGGTCCGCCGCCTCGGCGAGGCGGTCGCCGCCACCGTCGAGCTGGACCGGCTGCTGGGTCTGGCCCGCTCCGCCCCGCCGCTGCCCGCGCCACCCTGGACGCCGGAGGCCGGGCGCGAAGGTGCCGGGCGCCCGCCGGCCGGACCACGCCCCGTCGTCGCGGTCGCCGGGACGCCGGGCGGCAGCTACAGCCATCCCGAGACCGTCGAGCTGCTGCGGGCGGCCGGCGCCGAGGTGGTGACGGTCGACCCGCTGCACGACGAGGCGCTGCCCGCCGGCACCGGCGCGCTGGTCGTCGGCGGCGGGCTGCCCGAGTCGTACGCGGGGCAACTCTCCGCCAACCGTCGGCTCTGCATCGCCGTCGCCGAGCTGGCCCGCACCGGGCGGCCCGTCGTCGCCGAGGGGGCCGGCCTGCTCTGGCTGGCCCGGGAACTGGACGGGCTGCCCATGTGCGGCGTGCTCGACGCGGTGGGCACCCGCCGTGACGGCCTGGTGGTGGGCTACCGGGCGGCGACCGCGCTGACGGACAGCCTCGTGGGCCCGGCGGGCACGGTGGTGGCCGGGCACAAGGAGCACAGCGGGGTGCTCACCCCGCGCGCCGGGGCGCGGCCGGCGTGGAGTTGGGACGGCGGGGCGCCCGAGGGCTTCGTCTGGCGGGGCGTGCACGCCTCGCAGCTCACCCTGCACTGGGCGGCGTACCCGCGACTGGCGGCCCGGCTCGCGGACGCGGCGGCGGCCGAGCCCGTGGCCGCCCGGCCGGACGGGGTGCCCGCGTGATCGGTCAGGTGGCCGTGCGGCGCTTCCCGGCGCTGACGGTCTCCACGCCCCGCACCGAGGTACGCGCGCTGACCGCCGCCGACGCGGCGGCGGCCGACGAGGTCTTCGGCGACCGGCAGACCCAGCGGTGGCTGCCGCTGGCCGACACCTCCGGCCAGATCGACGGGCTGGCCTGGTGCACCGACCTGGCCCGGCAACGACGCGACAGCGGCGACGGTGACCACTACGCGGTGGTACGCCGGGAGGACGACCGGGTGGTGGGCTGCCTGTGGACGCGGCGCACCGACTGGGGCGCCCGGTGCACGGAGGTCTCCTACGCGATGGCGGCGCACGCCCGGGGCTTCGGCCTGGCGGTCGAGGCGGTCGACGCGCTCGCCATCGCGCTGATCCTCGAACACGGCTTCCAGCGCGTCGAGCTGCGGGTCGCCCCCGGAAACCTGGCCTCCCGCCGGGTCGCGGAGAAGGGTGGCTTCAGCTACGAGGGCCTGCTCCGCAACGCCGGCTTCGTCCGGGGCGGCCGGGTCGACCTGGAGGTCTGGTCCCTCGTCTCCGCCGACCTCCGCTGACGCGCCCCGGCCGGCGCGGCCGACGCGGGTGGCGCGGCGATCAGGTGACGCGCCCGGCCCGAGCGGCCGGTGCGGGCGGCCCGGCGGCCGGACGAGGGACCGTGGCCCTCCGGTGGCCGCCGCGACCGGCACCCCTCCGACCGTGGCCGGCACGGCTCAGCCGACCATGCGGTCCGAGGGTGGGGTGAACTGGCGGGTTGGCTGGCCCTTGAGGCCGTCGCGGAGGGTCTGCGCCACCGCCTTGATCGGGATCTGCGACTGGCCGTCGCCGACCGCGTTGAACGGGTTGTCCGGGTCGGAGATGAAACTGGCCGCCGCGAGCTCCGGGGTGTAGCCGACGAACCAGGCGGACCGGGTGCTGTCGGTGGTGCCCGTCTTGCCCGCCACCGGGCGCCCGACGGTGCCCCGCACGCTGTCCGCGGTCGACCAGCCGCCGCAGCTTCCCCGGGCCGGGGTGTCGCCGGTCGGGCAGCGCGCGGCGTCGGTGGCGGCGCGGGCCGCGTCGGCGTTGACCACCTGCCGGCAGCGCGGCTTGGCGACCTCGCGTTCGATCCCGGAGGCCGTCTTCCAGGTGGTCGGCGTGCCGTCGCGGTTGTAGATCGCCTGCACCGGGATCGCCTCGCAGTAGCGGCCGTCGGCGGCGATGGCGGCGTACGCGTTGGCCATCTCCAGGGGCGTGGCGTCGGAGACGCCGAGGGTGAACGCGCCCCACTTCTTCACCTTCGCCGGAGACGCCTGCTCCCGGTCGACGTCGGTGCGCCAGCGTAGCCCGAGCTGCTCGGCGAGATGGACCGCCTTGTCCGCGCCGACCTGCTCCTCCAGCCACACGAAGTACGTGTTCACCGACTTGCCGAAGCCGGACCACATGGTCTGGTTGCCGCTCATCGCGCCGCTGGCGTTGGAGGGCGCCCAGCCGTCGTAGACCTCGGAGCGGTAGCGGTGCGGGGCGTTGAACGAGGTGGACAGCGGCATGCCCGCGTTCAGCGCGGCCAGCATCGGGAACATCTTGAACGTCGAGCCGGCCTGGTAGCCCGGCAGGTCGCCGCCACCGAGCAGGGGCGCCACGGTGTTCGGGTAGTTCGCCTTGACGTTCGGCCCGGCCTCGGGGTTGGAGCTCTGCCCGTTCTCGCTCAGGTCCAGCGAGTACGTCCGGTTCACCGCCATCGCCTTGACCCGCCCGGTGCCGGGCTCGGAGACCACGATGCCGTTGGCGAAGGGGCTGCCGGTGTTCTCCTTGGCGCCGACGTTCTTCTCCGCCGCCTCCTGGATCTTGGGATCCATGCTGAGCACGATCCGGTAGCCGCCCCGGCGCAGCTTGTCCATCCGTTCCAGCCGGTTCTCGCCGAACGCGGGCTGCGCGCTCCACCAGTTCTTCAGGTAGTCGCAGGCGAAGCCCCAGCTGTTCCACTTCTCGGGCACGGCGGCGCAGTCGTTCGGCGGGTACGTCAGCTTGAGCCGGATCGGCTCGGACTTCGCCTGCGTGACGGCGTCCGGCGAGAGGTAGCCGAGTTGGGCCATCCGGTCGAGCACGTAGTTGCGCCGGCCGGTGGCATCCTTCTGGTCGGAGCTGGCCGGGTCGTACTCGGAAGGGGACTTGACCAGGCCGGCGAGGGTGGCCGCCTCGACGGGGCTGAGGTCCTTGGGGGCCTTGGAGAAGAAGATCTCGCTGGCCGCGTAGATGCCGTACGCGCGGTGCCCGAAGTACGCGGAGTTGAGGTAGCGCTCCAGGATCTGGTCCTTGCTCAGCTCCTTCTCCAGGTCCATCGCCATCCGCATCTCGCGGACCTTGCGCAGGCTGGTCTGCTGGGTGGCCTCCTGCACCTCCTTCGGCGTCTTCGCGCTGTCCCGCAGTGCCATCCGGACGTACTGCATGGTGAGCGTGGAGGCGCCCTGGGAGACGCCGCTGGAGCGGGCGTTCGCCACGAAGGCGCGGGCGACGCCCTTCGGGTCGACGCCCCGGTGCTGGTAGAAGCGGTTGTCCTCGGCGGCGACGATCGCCTGCTGCATGTTCGGCGAGATGTCGGCCAGCTTCGTGTACTGCCGGTACTCCTCGTAGAACATCGTCAGCACCGTCTTGCCGTCCGGGGCGTAGACGTACGACGTCTCGGCCGGCAACGCGGTGGTGAGGATCTTGGTCTTGTGTTCCATGGCGTGCGCCGTGACCTTGGCGCCGAGGCCGGTGGCGGCGGCCACCGGGTACGCCACGGCGGCGACCACGATGCCGGCGATCAGTCCGGCGCGGAGGAGGGGAACGAGACGACCAGCGGCAGCAAGGGGTCGGTTGCTCACACGCTCAAGTTATGACATTTCCGATTCGTACCTGAGAAATATTCATGAACGCCCGTGTGGTGATGCGGCCCACGCCGGGATGCGCTGTCCCGCGCGCCACCTTCCCGGCAGGATCGCGGACATGCGTGGTCAGCCGACCGAGACCCTCCCCGGAAGCGGGCCTGAAGCCGAGGCCGGACCCCAAGCCGGGCCCGGGGCCGAAGCCGCCCGGCCCGGGGCCGAAGCCATCCGCCCCGAGGCCGGACCGGACCTCGCCCATCACGGGGACGCCGAGGTGGGGCCGGGGCTGGTCGACCTCGCCGTCAACGTGCGGCGCGACGCGATGCCGGACTGGCTGGCCGACCCGATCACCGCCGCGCTCGGCGACCTCGCCGCGTACCCCGATCCGGGGCCGGCCCGCGCGGCCGTCGCGGCCCGGCACGGCCGCCCGCCCGCCGAGGTGCTGCTCACCGCCGGTGCCGCCGAGGGCTTCGTGCTGCTCGCCCGGGCGCTGACCGGCGTGCGCCGGCCGGTGGTGGTGCATCCGCAGTTCACGGAGCCCGAGGCCGCGCTGCGCGCCGCCGGGCACCGGGTGGAGCGGGTGCTGCTCGACGCGGACGACGACTTCCGGCTCGACCCGGCCCGGGTGCCCGCCGACGCCGACCTCGTGATGATCGGCAACCCGACCAATCCCACGTCGGTGCTGCATCCGGCCGCCGACCTGGCCGCCCTGGCCCGGCCCGGCCGGGTGCTGGTCGTCGACGAGGCGTTCGCCGACACCACCGTCGCCCCCGGCGTGGCCGGCGAACCGGAGTCGCTGGCCGCGCGGCGGGACCTGCCCGGCCTGCTGGTGGTCCGCAGCCTCACCAAGACCTGGGGACTGGCCGGCCTGCGGATCGGCTACCTGCTCGGCGAGGCCGCGCTGCTGGAGCGGTTGGCCGCCGCCCAGCCGCTCTGGGCCGTCTCCACCCCGGCCCTGGCGGCCGCGTCGGCCTGCGCCACGCCCGTCGCGGTCGAGGCCGAGCGCGCCATCGCCGCCCGGCTCGCCGCCGACCGCGACCACCTGGTCGCCCGCCTGTCGACCCTGCCCGGCGTACGCGTCGCCGGCCGACCCGCCAGCGCGTTCGTGCTGGTGCACGTGCCCGGGGCCGCCGACGTGCGGCTCGCCCTGCGGCGGCGCGGCTGGGCGGTGCGCCGGGGCGACACCTTCCCCGGTCTCGGCCCGGACTGGCTGCGCGTCGCCGTACGCGACCGGGCCACCACCGACGCGTTCACCGAGGTACTGGCAGAGATCCTGGAGGCGTGATGCTGGAGACCACGATCGCGGCGATCCGGCCGCCCGACGAGCCGGCCATGGCCGCCGCGCGGGAGTTGCAGGGGCGGCTGACGAAGCCTGCCGGCTCCCTCGGCGCCCTGGAGGAACTCTCCGTACGCCTGGCCGGCCTGGCGGGGCACTGCCCGCCGCCGCTGCCCGAGCCGGCCGCCGTCGCGATCTTCGCCGGTGACCACGGCGTGCACGCGCAGGGGGTCACGCCCTGGCCGCAGGAGGTCACCGCCCAGATGATCGGCAACTTCCTCGCCGGCGGCGCGGTGGTCAACGCGTTCGCCCGGCAGGCCGGCGCCTCGGTCACCGTGGTCGACGTCGGCGTGGCCACCGCGCTGCCGGTCGCCGCGCCGGGCGGGCACGCCGGAGACCGGCCGGCCCGCGACGAGCCCCGGCTGGTCGCGGCGAACGTCCGCGCCGGCACCCGGGACCTGGCGGTGACCGCCGCGCTGACCCGCGACGAGGCCCGCGCGGCCGTCGAGACCGGCATCCGGGTGGCCGGCGAGCTGATCGACGCCGGTGCGGGCATCCTGCTCACCGGCGACATGGGCATCGGCAACACCACACCCGCCGCCGCCCTGATCGCCGCGTTCGCCGGCATCGACCCGGCGGAGACGACCGGCCGGGGCACCGGGGTCGACGACCCGACGTACGCCCGCAAGGTGGCCGTCGTGCGGGCCGCCCTGCGCCGGCACGCCCCCGACCCGGCCGACCCGCTGGGCGTGCTGGCCGCCGTCGGCGGCCTGGAGCACGCCGCGCTGGCCGGGCTGATCCTGGGCGCCGCCGCCCGCCGCACGCCGGTGCTGCTGGACGGGGTGATCGCGGTCTCCGCGGCGCTCGCCGCGGCGGCGTTCGCCCCGCACGCCGTGGCCGCCATGGTGGCCGGGCACCGCTCCGCCGAGCCGGGCGCCACGGTCGCGCTGCGCCGGCTGGGCCTGGAGCCGCTGATCGACCTCGGGCTGCGCCTGGGTGAGGGCACCGGCGCGCTGCTCGCGCTGCCGGTGGTCACCGGCGCGGTCCGGGTGCTGCACGAGGTCGCCACCTTCGACTCGGCGGGGGTGGCCGAGAAGTGAGCGGGCGAACCAGCGCACCCGGCGGCGGGAGGGTGGCGTGAGCGGCAACCCGTACCCGCTGGGCCTGCGGCTCGCCGGCCGACGGGTGGTCGTGGTGGGCGGGGGAGCGGTGGCCACCCGGCGGGTGCCGGCCCTGCTCGACGCCGGCGCGGACGTCCTGCTCGTCGCGCCGGAGCTGACCCCGGCGCTGCGCGCGCACGTCGACGCGGGACGGCTGCACTGGGCGCCGCGCCGGTTCGCCCCCGACGACCTGGACGGCGCGTGGCTGGTGCAGGCCGCGATCGACGACCCGCTCGCCGCCGCGTCGGTCAGCGCCGCCGCCGCCGAGCGCCGCATCTTCTGCGTACGCGCCGACGACCGTGCCGCCGCCACCGCCTGGACCCCGGCCGTGACCCGGCACGGGCCGGTGACCGTGGCGGTGCTCGGCGGGGGCGACCCGCGCCGGGCGATGGCCGTCCGCGACGCCGTGCGTGCCCTGCTGGAGGTGCGCGAGGGCACCCTGTCGACGCCCGCCGCGCCGGAGGGGACGACGTCGGGCACCCTGCCCGGGCGGGTGGCGCTGGTCGGCGCCGGCCCCGGGGACCCGGAGCTGATCACCGTCCGGGGCTGGCGGCTGCTCACCGAGGCCGACGTGGTGGTCGCCGACCGGCTCGTCCCCGGCCTGCTCCTCGACGAGCTGCGCGCCGACGTCGAACTGGTCGACGCCTCCAAGATCCCCTACGGCCCGTCCCGCGCCCAGGAGGAGATCAACCGGATCCTGGTGGACCGGGCGCTCGCCGGCCGGTCCGTGGTGCGGCTCAAGGGCGGCGACCCGTACGTCTTCGGCCGGGGCGGCGAGGAGCTGCTGGCCTGCGCGGCGGCCGGTGTGCCGGTGACCGTGGTGCCCGGCGTGACCAGCTCGATCGCGGCTCCGGCCGCGGCGGGCATCCCGGTCACCCATCGGGGCGTGGCCCACGAGTTCACCGTGGTCTCCGGGCACGTCGCGCCGGACTCGCCGGCCTCCCTGGTCCGCTGGGACGCGCTGGCCGGACTGCGCGGCACGCTGGTCGTCCTGATGGGGCTGAAGAACCTCGCGGCGATCACCGCGACGCTCGTCGCGCACGGCCGGCCGGCGCAGACGCCGGCCGCCGTGGTGCAGGAGGCGACCACCGGGGCCCAGCGGGTGCTGCGCTCCACGCTCGGCGCGGTGGCCGTCGACGTGGTCGCCGCGGGGCTGCGCCCGCCCGCGGTGGTGGTCGTCGGGGACGTGGTCGACGCCCTCGCCGGGGCTGGTCCCGAGGGATCTCCGGGGAGCCCGCTCGCTCCGCGCGGTCAGGCTGATCCCGTGGAATGAGTGACGGCGGCCGGAGAGAAGTCTCTCCGGCCGCCGTCGTCGCTGGTCAGGTCACTGCTTGAGCATGTTGTCCAGCAGCAGCGCGCAGCGGATCAGACCGAGGTGGCTGTACGCCTGCGGGTGGTTGCCCAGCCCGCGTTCGGCCATCGGGTCGTACTGCTCGGGCAGCAGGCCCGTCGGGCCGGCGGTGTCCACCATCTGCGAGAACAGCTCCTCGGCGTCGGTACGCCGCCCGGTGCGCAGGTACGCCTCGATGAGCCACGCCGTGCAGATGTGGAAGCCGCCCTCGCGCCCGGGCAGGCCGTCGTCCCAGTGGTAGCGGTAGACGACCGGGCCGCTGCGCAGATCCGCCTCGATCCGCAGCACGGTGGAGAGGAAGCGCGGGTCGTCGCCGGGGAGCAGTCCCGACAGCCCGATCCACAGCGACGAGGCGTCCATGTCCTCGTCCCCGTACGCCACGCTGTAGGCCTCGACGGTCTCGTGCCAGCCGTACTCCAGCACGTTGGCGCCGATGCGGTCGCGCAGCTCCACCCACTCCGGGCGGTCCTCGCCGCCGTGCTGGCGCATGACGTGCAGCGCCCGGTCGACGGTCATCCAGCACATCACCTTCGAGAAGATGTGGTGCCGCGGGGGGAGGCGGGCCTCCCAGATGCCGTGGTCGGGCTCGTGCCAGCGGCGGCGGACCGCCTCGACCATGTTGTCGAGCACCCGCCACTCGTCCTCGCGTACGGAGCCGCGGGCGTCGGCGACGGCCGCGATCAGGTCCGCGATGGGCCCGAACACGTCGAGCTGGAGCTGGTGGTTGGCGAGGTTGCCGACCCGCACCGGCCGGGAGCCGGCGTAGCCGGGCAGGGTGTCGATGACCGCCTCGGCACCCAGCTCGTAGCCGTCGACCGTGTAGAGCGGGTGCAGCCGCTCCGGGTGCCCGCCGGTGCGCTCGATGCACCCGTCGACCCAGCGCAGCAGCGCCTCGGCCTCCTCGATCGAGCCCAGGTCGACCAGGGAACGCGCGGTCATCGCCGCGTCCCGCAGCCAGCAGTAGCGGTAGTCCCAGTTGCGGACGCCGCCCAGCTCCTCGGGCAGCGACGTGGTCGCGGCGGCCAGGATCGAACCGGTGGCCTCGTGGCAGAGCCCGCGCAGGGTCAGCGCGCTGCGGACCACCAGGTCCCGGGCGGTGCTCGGCAGCCGCAGGGTGGCCACCCAGTCCTTCCACGGCTGCTCGGCCAGGGCCTGCCGCTCGTGCACCGGCAGCCGGTGGTGTTCCAGGCTGTGCGTGCCGAAGCGCAGCTCCAGCACGACCTGCCCACCGGCGGCGGAGAGGTCGACGACCGCCTTCGCCGTCTCGTAGCCGCCGTCGTTGCTGACCTGCCACTCGACACCGGGGGAGTAGAGCGCGACCGGCTCGTTGGAGCCGAGCACCAGCAGGCCGTCGCCGATCGGCTGCAACTGCACCGCGACCTGGCCGAACTCGGGCCGGGGCGCGAACTCCAGCCGGGCCCGGCCCGAGCCGGTCAGCACCCGGACCAGGGTCGAGTCGCCGCTGACGACGGCCGGGCCGTCGGGCGTGGTCTCCCTGGCCGGCTTGTCGAGCCAGTCGGTGACGGTCAGGCCCGACCACCGGGTCTCGACGGTCATCGTGCCCGAACGGTAGCGCTGGCCGAGCGGGATGCCGCCGCGCTCCGGGGCGACGCTGAAGTGCCCGGCCGGGCTGCCGCCGACCAGGTCGGCGAAGATCGCCGCCGAGTCCGGCTTGGGGTGGCAGAGCCAGGTGACCTTGGCCTCGGGGGTGAGCAGGGCCACCGTCCGGCCGTTGGCCAGCATCGAGTGCCGCTCGATGGGGACCGCCCGCTCGCCGAAGAGCCAGTGCCGCCGGGTCTCCAGCAGCAGGCCGAGGGCGCGGGCGGCCTCGATGGGCTCGGCGACCCGGTAGCCGGCCTTGGTGTCGCCGGGACCGATCTTGATGCCGACGTCCGGTCCGTGCAGGTTGCCGAAGGCGTTCTCGTCGGTGACGTCGTCGCCGATGAAGAGCACCGCGCTGGCGGAGAGCTGGGTGCGCAGCTGGTCGACGGCCGTGCCCTTGTGGGTGGCGACCACCGACAGCTCGATGACCTCCTTGCCCTGGGTGACTGTGACGTCGTCCCAGGTGGCGGGGCCACTGCGGACCGCCTCGATGACGGCCGCCGCGACCTGCGGGGCCACCCCGCGGGTGTGCACGGCGACGCTCGCCGGCTTGCGCTCCAACCGGATGCCCGGGTGCGCCGAGGCGATCTCGCGCAGGGCGTCGCGCAGCCGGGTACGGACCGCGATCAGCTCGGGGGAGAGCCGCTCGACGAACCCGATGTCGAACTCGGAGCCGTGGCTGCCGACCAGGTGGACCTCGCTGGGCAGCCGGGAGAGCGCGGCGAGGTCGCGCAGGGCCCGCCCGGAGACCACCGCCACGGTGGTCTGGGGCAGGGCGGCCAGGGCCCGGACGGCCGCCACCGACTCCGGCAGCGGCACGGCCTTGCTCGGGTCCTCCACGATCGGCGCCAGGGTGCCGTCGTAGTCACAGGCGATCAGAAGCTGGGGCACCCGGGCGATGCGGCCGATGGCGGCGCGCAGCTCCGGGTCCATCGTGCCGGCCGCCGGGGTGACGATCTCGCTGGCGGCGTTCACGCGACCTCCGATTGAGGCACACCGAGCTCGGTGAGGAACGACTTCGCCCAGTGCCCCACGTCGTGGGTGCGTAGGTGGCGTTGCATTGTCCGCATTCTGCGGCGGGCCTCCGGCTTCTCGACATGCACGGCCCTCAGCAGGGCGTCCTTGACCGCGTCTGGGTCGTGCGGGTTACACAGGAACGCCTGACGCAGCTCGGTTGCGGCGCCGGCGAACTCGCTGAGCACGAGTGCACCGCCCTGGTCGGCGCGCGATGCGACGTACTCCTTGGCTACCAGATTCATTCCGTCTCGCAGCGGGGTCACCATCATCACGTCCGCGGCGGCGTACATCGCGGCCAGTTCAGTGCGACTGTACGACTGATGCAGATAATGCACCGCCGGCACGCCGACCCTGCCGAATTCGCCATTAATCCGACCGACCTCGCGCTCCACCTTCACGCGTAGTGCCTGGTAGTGCTCCACGCGCTCGCGGCTGGGCGTGGCGACCTGCACCATGACCGCGTCGGGAACTGTCAACTTTCCGTCAGCCAGCAGTTCGCGGAAGGCCTTCAGGCGCAACTCGATGCCCTTGGTGTAATCCAGCCGGTCGACGCCCAGGATGATCGTCTTCGGGTTGCCCAGCTCCTCGCGGATCTCCTTCGCCCGGGCCTGGATCGCCGGGTCGGTGGCCAGCCGCTCCATCTCCCTGGTGTCGATGGAGATCGGGAACGCGCCGGCCTTCACCTGGCGGCCGTCGACCTGGATCATCTGCCCCTCGTAGCGCAGCCCGAGCAGGTGCCGGGCCAGCCGGACGAAGTTCTGCGCGGCGAGGCGCTGCTGGAACCCGACCAGGTCGGCGCCGAGCAGGCCGCGCAGGATCTCGGTGCGGAACGGCATCTGCATGAACAGCTCGATGGGCGGGAACGGGATGTGCAGGAAGAAGCCGATCCGCAGGTCGGGCCGCAGCTCGCGGAGCATCGCCGGGACGAGCTGGAGCTGGTAGTCCTGCACCCAGACCGTCGCCCCCTCGGCCGCGACCTCCGCCGCGGCCTCCGCGAAGCGGGCGTTGACCAGGCGGTACGCCTCGCGCCAGCGGCGCTTGTAGGCCGGCGTCTCCACCGCGTCGTGGTAGAGCGGCCAGATCGTCGCGTTGGACTGGCCCTCGTAGTAGCGCTCCAGCTCCTCCGCGCTCAGCGGTACCGGGTGCAGCCGGATGCCCTCCAGGTCGAAGGGCTCGGGGGCGGCGCCGGTGCCGCCGGCCCAGCCGACCCAGGTGCCCTGGTGTTCGGCGAGGACGGGGTGCAGTGCGGTCACCAGCCCTCCGGGGCTGCGACGCCACTGCCGTCCTTCGGGGGTGCTCACCTCGTCGACGGGTAGCCGGTTCGCCACTACGACAAAGGAGCTGCGGACGGTCACGTTCGGCCACCTCCGGGTGCTGACGGGTCAACCGCGAATGAGCGTACTGAGCGTAGCTGCGGCTTCTGGGGCCCCGTGCCGGAGTCACCTACCCTTCCCACGATGGTCCAACCCCTGGCGTGATCTTGTCGATACCCCTTTTCGGAAGCAGGGGTGGCGCGCCGCGTCCGGAGCGTCGGGGGCGGGGTGATGTGGGCGCGGCGCAGCGTACCTGTCAGGATTGAGGATGGCGTGCGTGCGGCCGGCCACCGGCCGGCGGCGGCGGGCGGAGGTCGAAGCCCGCGCCCGCGCCCGCGCCCGCCGGCCCCAGTCGCAACCCTACGGAGGTAGCCCACACCGTGGCCCAGTACATCTACGTCCTCGAAAAGGCGCGCAAGGCGCACGGCGACAAGGTCGTGCTCGACAACGTGACGCTGAGCTTCCTGCCGGGGGCCAAGATCGGTGTGGTCGGCCCGAACGGCGCGGGCAAGTCCAGCCTCCTCAAGATCATGGCAGGACTGGACAAGCCGAGCAACGGCGAGGCCCGGCTGATGCCCGGCTACACCGTCGGCATGCTCGCCCAGGAGCCCCCGCTCAACGACGCCAAGACCGTGCTCGGCAACGTCGAGGAGGCGGTCGCCGAGACCAAGGCCAAGCTGGAGCGGTTCAACAAGATCGCCGAGCAGATGGCCACCGACTACTCCGACGAGCTGATGGAGGAGATGGGCCGGCTCCAGGAGGAGCTGGACCACCTCGACGCGTGGGACATCGACTCCAAGCTCGAACTGGCGATGGACGCGCTGCGCTGCCCGCCGCCGGACGCCGACGTCACCCAGCTCTCCGGCGGTGAGCGCCGCCGCGTGGCCCTGTGCAAGCTGCTGCTGGAGGCCCCCGACCTGCTGCTGCTCGACGAGCCCACCAACCACCTGGACGCGGAGAGCGTCTCCTGGCTGGAGCAGCACCTGGCCAAGTACGCCGGCACCGTCATGGCGATCACCCACGACCGGTACTTCCTCGACAAGGTGGCCGGCTGGATCCTGGAGCTGGACCGCGGCCGGGCCATCGGCTACGAGGGCAACTACTCCACCTACCTGGAGAAGAAGGCCGCCCGGCTGGCCGTCGAGGGCCGCCGCGACGCCAAGATGAAGAAGCGGCTCACCGAGGAACTGGAGTGGGTCCGCTCCAACGCCAAGGCGCGGCAGACCAAGTCCAAGGCCCGACTCGACCGCTACGACGAGATGGCCAACGAGGCGGAGAAGACCCGGAAGCTGGACTTCGAGGAGATCCAGATCCCGCCGGGCCCGCGCCTGGGCAACACGGTCATCGAGGTGCAGAACCTGAGCAAGGGCTTCGGCGACCGGCTGTTGATCGACAACCTGTCGTTCTCGCTGCCGCGCAACGGCATCGTCGGCATCATCGGCCCGAACGGCGTCGGCAAGACCACCCTGTTCAAGACCATCGTCGGGCTGGAGCAGCCGACCAGCGGCGAGGTCCGGGTCGGCCCCACCGTCTCGCTGTCGTACGTCGACCAGAACCGGCAGGGCCTCGACGGTGACAAGAGCGTCTGGGAGGTCGTCTCCGACGGCCTGGACTACCTCATGGTCGGCAAGGTCGAGATGCCGTCGCGGGCCTACATCGCGGCGTTCGGGTTCAAGGGTCCGGATCAGCAGAAGCCGACCAAGGTGCTCTCCGGCGGCGAGCGCAACCGGCTCAACCTCGCGCTGACGCTGAAGATCGGCGGAAACGTGATCCTGCTCGACGAGCCCACCAACGACCTGGACGTGGAGACGCTCTCCAGCCTGGAGAACGCGCTGCTGGAGTTCCCCGGCTGCGCCGTGGTCATCTCCCACGACCGGATGTTCCTCGACCGGGTCTCCACGCACATCCTGGCGTGGGAGGGCGACGACGAGGACCCGGCCCGGTGGTTCTGGTTCGAGGGCAACTTCGAGGCGTACGAGAAGAACAAGATCGACCGGCTCGGCGCGGAGGCGGCCCGGCCGCACCGGGTGACCTACCGCAAGCTGACCCGCGACTGAGCCCGCGGACCGCTGCCGACCATGAGTGATCGTTTCGTGTACCACTGCACCCTGCGGTGGTCCGACCTGGACGCGTACGGGCACATCAACAACTCGCGCTTCCTCACCCTCTACGAGGAGGCGCGGGTGGCGTTGATGTTCGCCGGCGGCCGGGCGTGGGGGGTGGGCTCGTTCGCCGACGGCGTCGTGATCAGCCGGCACGAGATCGACTACCTGCGCCCGGTCGAGTACGCCCTCGGCCGGGCCACCGCCGAGGCCGCCCCCACCGTGCGCATCGAGCTGTGGGTGGAGGAGATCCGGGGCGCGTCCTTCACCGTCGCCTACGAGCTCTTCGACGGTGACGTGCTGGCCAGCCGCGCCCGCTCGGTGCTGGTGCCGTTCGACCTGACCCGGCAGCGGCCCCGGCGGATCACCCCGGAGGAGCGGACGTTCCTGCTCACGTACGCGCCGCAGGGGCCGGCGGCGTGACGGCGACCGACGGGCCGGCCGCCCCGGGGCGGGCCGCTGGCGGCGGTCCGGTCGACGGCGGGCACGGGATCGCGGACGCCGCCGACGCCGGGGCCTTCCTGGCCCGCCTCGTCCGGCTGGACCGCGACGCGCCGGTCCGGCTCCGGTCGGGCGGCGTGCGGGGCCGTACGGCCCTCTGGGGGCGTCTGCCGTGGGGCGTGCTGGTCGTCCGGACGGTGGCCGGCGACGGCCCCGGCGACGCCACGGTCTCGGCCGGGGATTTGCTGGCCGAGTTGGCGGCGGGCGGAGCGGCCCTGCCGACGCGGCGGGACGAGCGGTGGCGTTGGCCGCTGCCGCCCTCGGCGAGCCGCCGGGTGGAGACGCTGCCGGGCGGCGAGCTGCGGCGGATCGCGGCGGCGGCGGCCGACGCCCTGCGCGAGGCCGGCACCCACGGCGTCGGCGGCCGTGCCGTCGGGCAACGGGCGCTGCGCGACGCGCTGCTCGACCACGTGCCGGTGGTCGTCACCCCGGACGACCCACCCGGCGAGCCGGTGGAGGTGACCCAGCGGATGGTCCAGGGGTTGGTCCGGATGGGCTTCCTGGGGGCCTCCGAGGGGTCGGCTGAGAGGGGGAACGGGGGCGACGTCCAGGTGCGGACGGTCGGCCGTTGGGTCGGTCTGGTGGGACCGTACGGAGCGATCTGGTCGCAGAAGGCCACGGAACTTGCCGTGCGGCCGCTCTGAGTTCATCCGTTCGGATGACCCGTGTTCATTCTTCTGTCCTGGGGCTGTCGTTGGGGGGGTGCCTCAACCCGGCTGTCCGGGTACCGTCCATCCTCGGATCCAACGCACCGTAGGCGAGTGGATCCGCTGGGGAGTGAGGTGCGCGAGCGATGCCGTGGTGGTCATGGCGCCCCGGTCCCGCCAACGGCGGCGGCGACCCGGAAAGGCGGAGCGGGGTCACAGTGGAGAGCACCGTCCGGGTCGGACCACCGACCCCGCGTCAGCCGGGAGACGACTGCCCACCGACGGAGCGAGCCGTGATCGCGGACATGCCCGCCACGGTCGAGCCGGTCACCCTGCGCCGCGTCTGTGACGCACTCGACATGCTCGACGTGCGTTACCTGGCCGACGGCGACGGCAACCTGCTGGCCATGTGGGAGCGGCACGCCGTGCTGGTCACGCTGGAGGGCCCGGAGGACGAGATCCTGGTGATGCGGGCCCGTCCACACGCGACGGTGCCGCCGGACTGGGCCGACCGCGCCTACCGGGTGGTCAACGAGTGGAACCACACCCGCCGCTTCTGCAAGGCCTACATCGGCGACCCGACCGAGCGCGGCCAGCTGCCGATCTACGCGGAGTTGCAGGTGCCGTTCGGCGCCGGGGCGCACGACGCGCTGCTGGTCGAGATGCTCGACTGCGGCGCGGCGGTCGCCACCAGCTTCGTGGACTGGCTGCACGACGAGGGCGCCCTGCTCTGAGCCGTCCCGGTCAGCGGCACGGTCACGCCGGCCTGCGGCGTGCCGTGGTGGCTGGTGGCGCGGGGCGCGGCGCGGCGACCCCCGGTCGGACCTGAGCCGTCCGGGCGGTGCCGGGCACGGGCTGGCGCACGGCCCCGGTCGGGCTGACCGGGATCAGGCCGGGCCCGCCGGGTCCTCCATCGCGTTGACCATGAAGAAGGCGGCCCGCTCCAGGTAGTCCCAGAGCGCGGTGGCGATCTCCGGCGGCAGGTCGAGACGGTCGACGGCGCGGCGCATGTGCAGCAGCCACGCGTCCCGCTCGGCGGCACCGATCCGGTACGGCGCGTGGCGCATCCGCAGCCGCGGGTGCCCGCGCTGCGCCGAGTACGTGTTGGGGCCGCCCCAGTACTGCATGAGGAACAGGGCCAGCCGGTCCGCAGCCGGGCCCAGGTCCTCCTCGGGATACATGGGGCGCAGCAGCGGGTCGGTGGCGACCCCGGCGTAGAACTCGTCCACCAGCTTGCGGAAGGTGGGCTCGCCGCCGACCGCTTCGAAGAGGGTCATCGACGCACCGGGCCGGTCGGACTCACCTGCGGCATTCACCGTTCCATCCTGCCAGGTGCCGCGCCGGGCGACCGGGGGGTGCCGGCTGTGGGCCGGGTCACCGGGTGCCGCTGCCGTCCCGCCGTGCCGGGGCGACCGCCCAGCGACGCGCCGGCCCGCCGGCCGGTTCCTCCCCGTGCCGCCCCGGCGTGCCGGGGCCCGCCTGCCGGGGGGTGGACGCGCCCGGCTGCTGGGCCGCTTCGATGGCCGCGTCGATCGTCGAGCGGCTCGGCCAGTGCAGGGCGGCGAGCGTCATCAGCAGCACCCCGACCGCGCTCCACACCCCGACCACGACCGGGATGGAGAACCGCTCGGCCAGCAACCCGGTCACCAGGACGGCCAGGCCCTGGATGACCTGGACGCCGGTCGCCATCACCCCGAAGGCGCGGGCCCGGAAGCCGTCGGGCAGGGCCCGGACGAAGAGCCCGTTGGCCACCGGCAGCATGCCGGCGACGGCGAACCCGCAGGCGGCGGCGAGCAGCGCCACCACCAGCGGCGGCGGGTCGAGCAGGGCGGGCACCAGGGCCAGCGGCGAGAGCACCGCCAACGGCCGCATCAGACTCAGCCGGCGGTCCGGCCCGAACGCCCGGCTGACGATCAGCCCGCCGAGGATGAAGCCGACGGGGTTCGCGGCCATGATGATGGCCTGGGCGGCCCCGGCGTCCAACTGGCCGGCGTGCTCGCTCGCCCAGGCCGCGGCGAGGCCCTCCGGCACGACGGAGAAGAGCATGGCCGCGAAGACCAGCACGGCGATGGCCCGCAGCACCGGGGTGCCGAACACGATCTGGAAGCCCTGCGCGGTCTCCCGCAGCAGGTGGCTGCGGTGCGCGGCGGTCATCGCCGTCGGCCGGTCGGTCACGCCGAAGCGCACCAGCGCGGCCGACAGGGCGAAGGTCGCCGCGTTCACCAGGAGCGCGGCGGTCGGATCGAACGCGGCGATGGCCGCGCCCGCCAGGTAGCCGACGACCTGCGCGGCCTGGCCGACGCTGCTGATCATCGACAGGCCGACCACCAGGCGGTCCCCGGTGAGGATCAGCGGAATCAGCGCCGACTTGGCGGCCTGGCTCGGTGGATTGGCCAGTGTGGTGGCGAAGAGCAGGGCCAGGATCATCGCGACGGGCATGCCGGGGATGGCGATGCACACCATCAGCAGCATCCGGACGAGATCGCAGATCACCATGACCTGCCGGTAGCGGTGCCGCTCCGCGAGCGTGGCGAGCAGGGGGCCGCCGACCAGCCAGGGCAGGTAGCTCACCGCGAAGGCGGCGGCGGAGAGCGCGACGGACCGGGTCTCCTCGTAGACCAGCAGGGTGACCGCGGCCTTGGCGATGTAGTCGCCGATCCAGGAGAGAGCGCTCGCTGTGAAGACGGCGCCGTACTCGCGATTGGCGAACACCTCGCGGAAGGTAGCCGGACCTTCCGGGGATGGTCGCTCGTCAGGCACCGTCGCCTCCATCGTTCCCCTGGGCGGGCCACTCGTGATGGACGGCCCGGGAACCGTCGTCAGATCTACGGATCAGCGAGGACGTGATCACGCTCCGGGGGAGCGCGTGCACCGGATTTTGCCCGATCGTCCGACGACTGGCTAGGGCGAAGGGGTTGATCGTCGCATCCCCGACTGAACGAACGGACGATACCCGAGGGGCCGCCCGGCTCGCGACCCCCGCCGGCCGTCGCCCCGACGCCTCAGGTGGCGCCCCCCTGCCCGGTCTCGCCGGGGGCGCGGACCGGGATGCCGGGATAGAGCCGGGCGGCGGCGATCTTCGCGGTGATACCGGAGTTCTCCAGCGCCTCGGCGAGCCGGCGGCGCAGCTCCCGGCCGACGGCGAACTGCCCGTCGGCGCTCGTCTTCACCACCGTACGGATCACCGCGCCGTCGACCGTCATCTGCTCGACGCCCAGCACCTCCGGCGCCTCGACGATCTCCGGCGCCAGGTCGGGGTCCATCGCCACCGACGCGGCGGCGGTCCGCAGCACGGCCGTGGCCTCCTCCGTGCCGGCGAAGCCGATGGGCAGGTCGACCACCACCAGGGCCCAGCCCTGGCTCTTGTTGCCCACCCGGACGATCTCGCCGTTGCGGATGTACCAGAGCACGCCCCGCCCGTCGCGCACGGTGGTGACCCGCAGCCCGACCGATTCCACCACGCCGGTCGCCTCGCCGAGGTCCACGGTGTCGCCGACGCCGTACTGGTCCTCGATCAGCATGAACAGGCCGGCGATCAGGTCCTTGACCAGGCTCTGCGCGCCGAAGCCCAGGGCTACGCCCGCGATCCCGGCGCTGGCCAGCAGCGGGGCCAGGTCGAAGCTGAACTCCTTGAGGATCATCAACAGCGCGATGCCGAAGATGAACGCGGTGCTCAGGCTGCGCAGCACCGACCCGATCGCCTCGGCCCGCTGCCGGCGTCGCTCCGGCACGAACTCGCCGGGCTCGACGGCGGCGGTGGGGATCCGCTCGCGCAGCGGACGCAGCATGGTCGGTACGCCGGCGTCGGTGGTCGTCCGCACCAGTCGGCGGATCGTCCGGTGCACCAGCCACCGGGCGGCGACCGCCAGCAGCAGGATCATCACGATCCGCAGCGGCTTGAGCAGGATCCAGTAGCTGCCCTCGGCGAACCACACCGAGCCGGTCATGTCGTAGACGCTCTTGCAGAGGGCGTCGTCCAGGCAGGTCGGCGACGGAGCCGGGTCCGGCGCCTCGACGGCGGGCAGGGCGGGCAGCGTCAGGCTGGCAACGGTCACGCTGTCTTCGTACCGCACCCGGCGGGGCCGGATCCCGTCGACCCTCCGGGTCGTGACCCGGCCCCGGCTGGAGCGTGCCGCCGGGCGCGGGCGCACGGGTCAGGTGCGCCCCGGGAATACGAGGTGACAGCGGAACTACCATGATCAAATGACAGCTTCCACCTTCGTCTTCGTGCCCGGTGCCGGCAGCAACTCGTTCACGTGGGCGCCCATGCAGCGGGAGCTGGCCCTGCGCGGGCACCGCTCGCTGGCCGTCGACCTGCCCGGGCACGGCTTCGGCGCGACGTTCCCGGCGGCGTACCAGGCCCCGCAGGATCTCGCCGCCCTGGCGACCGCGCCGAGCGCGATGGCCGGCATCGGCCACGCCGACAACGTGGCGCACGTCCTGGACGTCGTGCGGCGGGTACGCGAGCACGGGCCGGTCATCCTGGTCGGGCACAGCCGGGGCGGGCTCACCCTGACCGGGGTCGCGAACGCCGCCCCGGAGCTGGTGGACCGGCTGGTCTACATCTCGGCGTGGTGCTGCGCCGCCGACACCCCGGCCGGCTACCAGGCCTCGGCGGAGAACGCGTCGAGCGCCCTGAACGACGTCGGCGGCCTGCTCGCCGCGAACCCGATGGAACTCGGCGCGCTGCGGTTCAACTGGCGCACCGCCGACCCCGCACTGCTCGCCATCCTCCGGGAGGCGGTCCTGGCCGACGGCACCGACGACGAGTTCCACGGCTACCTGAACACCCTGGAGCCGGACGAGAGCCTGGACGCCGGCGAGGAGCGGGCCGACCCCGAGACCTGGGGTCGCGTCCCCCGCACCTACGTGCGGCTCACCGCCGACCGGGCGATACCGATCGCGCTCCAGGACCGGTTCATCGCCGACGCCGACGCGCTCACCCCGGACAACCCGTTCGACGTGCGGTCCCTCGACGTCAGCCACGCCGCCGTGCTGGTCCACCCCGAGGAGACCGCGGCACTGCTGTCCTCCCTGGTGCGGGTCTGACAGGGCCCGTGTCGACGCCCGGCGCGGCCGGCGACGCGCGAAGGAGGCGGCGCCGGGTCGCACCGCACGGGTGGTGATCGAATGCGGCCCGCAGTGGACGCCGGAGACAGCCTCCGTGTGCGTTTGCTCCCGCCAGCGTCATGGTGGATTCCCGCTTCACGTCCGCCACTCCAGCGATCGCGATTCTCCTTGATCGTGTTTACCGGCTTCAATGCGTAAGCATGATCATCGGATCTCGATTCCGGGGCGGTGGGCGCGGTGACGGGCGTCGGACGGCCGGCGATGTGGGAGGGATCCGTCGCTGCTCAGAGGGCGGATCTGCCCGTTTCCGGGTGATGCCCGGTCGGCTTCCGACATTAGTGCGTGCAATCCGGGGGCCGATCAGGGACGATGGGCGCACGGACGTCGGTGATCCGGCCGGCGTCGGCCGTGGTGGGCGACTGCGCCCGTTTCCGGTCGGCGGTGGCGAGTAGGGGGCCGCTGAACCGGGAGGGTGAACGCGATGCCTGACATACGACCCACGGTGGGCTCCGGTGCGCTGGTCCTCAACGCCACCTACGAGCCGCTGTGCGTCGTGTCGGTGCGTCGCGCCGCCATTCTCGTGCTCTCCGCCAAGGCGATCTGCGTCGCCGACGGGGACGGCATCCTGCACAGCGCCCACGACGCGCTGCCGGTGCCGTCGGTCGTCCGGCTCACCCGCTTCGTGCGGGTGCCCTACCGCACCCACGTCGGGCTCTCCCGCCGCGCCATCTTCGCCCGCGACGGTTGGCGCTGCGCCTACTGCCGGGGGCCCGCCGAGACCATCGACCACGTCTTCCCCCGCAGCCGGGGCGGCCGGCACGCCTGGGAGAACGTGGTGGCCGCCTGCGCCCGGTGCAACCACACCAAAGGCGACAAGACCCCCGCCGAGCTGGGCTGGCGGCTGCACGCGCTGCCGGCCGCCCCGAGGGGCACGGCCTGGCGGGTGCTCGGCCACCGGGCGCCGGACCCCCGCTGGGCCGACTGGCTCGACCTGCGCGAGTCCGAGGCTGCCTGACCGTCGCCCGTCCCGCCGAACGCGACGGCGCCGCATGGCCCGGCGGTCGCGGCGTCGAGCGTCAGCAGGCCGCACCCGGCGGAGCCGCTCGCGGCCGGTGCCGACGGTCGCCGAGGAGGCGCTGCCACCGGTCACGCCGTACGGGCCCGGACCAGGGACGCGAAGACCACCACGTTGTCGGCGTACCCGGTCTCGCCACCCACCCAGCGCCCGCCGCAGGTGATCAGGCGCAGCCGGGGGCGGCTGAAGTCCCCGAAGACCTCGTCCACCGGCAGCCGGTCCTTGCCGAAGCGCTCGACGGAGTCCACCTCGAAGACCGCCACCGAACGGTCCTGCCGGGCCACCTCGATGCGGTCGCCGTCCCGCAGGTCCCGCAGCTTGTGGAACACCGCCGGCCCGGTGCTGGTGTCGACGTGCCCGACGATCACCGAGGGCCCGTACTGCCCGGGGGTCGGGCCCTGGTCGTACCAGCCGGCCTCCTGGGCGCGGGCGGCGTCGGGCACCGCGATGCTGCCATCCGGGGCGATGCCGACCGCGTGCACGGGCGCCCGGACGTCGATCGGGTCGATGGCGATGCCGACGGGCCGGCTGGCGGGCAGCACCGGGAACTTCTTCGGCGCGGGCCGCAGTCCGGCGAGGAACCGCTCCGGCAGCACGCTCACGCCCGCGATCCGCTCCACGCCGAGCATGGTGACGATGAGCGCCATGAGCGTGGCGATCACCAGGACCGGCAGGCCCGGCCCCCGGCCGGGGGCCAGCCGCCCGCCGGCCGGAATCCGGCGGTAGCGGGGTCGGGTGGGCAGCGGACCGGCGGCCGGATCGGTGGTGGCGACGCTCGCCGACACCGCCTCCCCGGCCACCCGGCGCAGCCGGCGGGCCGTCGCGGCCGCCGCCCGGCGGGACGCCCGCAGCGCCCGCCGGGTGGTCGCCCGGACCCGGCCCGGCCCGGATCGCCTGGTACGCCTCTGGGAGCCGGCCATGGCGACGGCGGGTCAGGAACCGGACCCGGTCCGGCGACGGTTGCCGAAGAAGCCGAAGCCCACGGCCAGCGCCACCACCGCGAGACCGCCGACCATCAGCATCGAGCCGGTGCCCGAGACGCCGGCGGTGCCACCGCCCCCGGTGGCCGGGCCCTTGCTGGGCTGCTCCATGTTCAGCACCGTGAGCGTGGTGGTCGCGGTGTTCCCGTTGTCGCAGCGCAGGTCGACCGGGTAGTCGCCGGGTTCCTTGCTGCCCGGGATGGTGACCTGGCCGGTCAGGAAGCCGTTGTCCGGTCGCAGCATCACCCGTCCGAAGGCGTCGGAGCGCACGTCGGCCTGGCGGTTGTTCGCGTTGTCGCAACCGGCCCGGATGCTCACCCGGGTGCCGGCCTGCGCACTGTTGGGCACCACCTCGACGAAGGTGTTGTCTCCCGCCCACGCGGGCGCGACGGTCGTCAGGACGAACGCCGCGACCAGGCCCAACACGGTCAGGGCGCGGGTCAGGGCACGTTGGAACGTTGTGAGCACCGGCATGATCCCCCCTTCCGGTGACGATCACCGGAAATCCTCCCCCGGGCAACAGGGCCTGCTTTCCCGCTGGCCGGGGGGCAAACCCGGGGCGGGTCAGCGGGGCCGGTCGGCGGGGGGCAGGGGGGTCACGGGCTGCCACGCCAGCGGAGTGGAGAGCACCATCGTGCTGGACGGCTGGCCGTACGGGGCAAGCCGGTCGATGACCGCCTCGAAGTCGTCGATCGACCCGGCGGCCACCTTGAGCATGCTGCACGCGTCGCCGGTGATGCGGTGGATCTCCAGGATCTCGGGCCACCCCGCCACGTCCGGGTCGTGCAGGATGCACCGCGACCCGTAGCAGGACATTCGGATCAGCGCGACCACGGTGCGGCCGGCCCGGGTCAGGTCGACGTGGGCGTGGTAGCCGGTGATCACGCCCGACTCCTCCAGCCGGCGTACCCGTTCGGCCACGGCCGGCGGCGACAGGTGCACCCGGCGGGAGAGTTCGCTGAAGGAGAGCCGCGCGTCGGCCTGCAGTTCCCGCAGCAACGCCCAGTCCATGTCGTCCATGCGGCGACCTTACTTCCTCAAACCCGAAACCAGCTCATGCCTTCCGCGCCGCAGGTCAGAGGGCCTGCGTGCCGTTGATCCGGCATTCCGATCAGGGGTTCCGCCGAGAGATCATGTCGGTCATCCCGAAAACGGCCGACCGTCGGTCGTCCCGGGTGACGCAGAGCAGAGGGAGGCCAACCGGTGGAGCAGACGGAGCTGCGGGGACCCGTCCAGGCGGCGGTGCGCCCGGCGACCCCGCGGCAGCGCGCCGCCCGCGCCGCCCGCAACGGCGGCGAACCGACGCTGGAGTTCGCCGAGCGGGTGCCGTACGACGCGTACGTGCAGGCCAGCACGCTGCACCGGTTGCAGCAGCCGCTGAGCGACGACCCCGGCGAGATGTCCTTCCTGATGGTCAGCCAGATCATGGAGCTGTACTTCGGGCTGACCTGCCACGAGCTGCGCGAGACGCAGCGGCTGCTGCGGGCCGACCGGGTGTGGGACGCGCTCGCCCCGCTGCGCCGCGCCGCGCTGCACCTGGAGGGGCTGAACGCGGCCTGGAACGGGCTGCGCTGGATGACCCCGGCCGACTTCAACCGGTTCCGCAACCTGCTGGGCGAGGGCTCCGGCTTCCAGTCGGCGATGTACCGCCACCTGGAGTTCCTGCTCGGCCTCCGCGACGAGACGCTGATCCGGCCGTTCCGGCGGCAGACCGACGTGTACGCCGAACTGCGCGCCACCCTGGCGGCGCCGAGCCTCTGGGACGACGTGCTCGCCCTGCTGGCCCGGCACGGCCACGAGCTGCCGGCCGACCTGCTCGACCGGGAGTTCACCGCCGAGCACCAGCCGCACGCCGCCGTCGAGGCGGCCTGGGTACGCATCTACGCCGAGCCCGGCCCGGAGAACCACCTGCGGATGCTGGGCGAGGCGCTGACCGAGGTGGCCGAGCAGTTCGGCGACTGGCGGCAGCACCACGTCAAGGCCGTGCAGCGCACAATGGGCGCCAAGGTCGGCAGCGGCGGCTCCGCCGGACTGGCGTGGTTGCAGCGCAGCATGGCCCGGGTGGTCTTCCCCGAGCTGTGGTCGGCCCGGACAGCGATGTGACCCGAGAGCGAGACGACCCCATGACCACCCCCACATCCGATTTGTTCGGTTCCGCCGCCGGTGAGGCCGAGGCGCGCCGCCTCGACGCCGCCCATCCCGGGCACCGCCACCTGTTCCACGTGCCGCCGGCCGACGGCGGGCGCTTCCGCGACGCCGCGTACCTGGCCGGCAACTCCCTCGGCCTGCAACCCCGGGCCACCCGCGACGAACTCGCCGCCGACCTGGACGCGTGGCGCCGGCTCGGGGTCGAGGGGCACCTGGAGGCGGAGCGCCCCTGGCTGCCGTACCACGAGCTGCTGACGGCGCCGGCCGCGCGACTGGTCGGCGCCACCCCGGCGGAGGTCGTGGTGATGAACTCCCTGACCGTCAACCTGCACCTCCTGATGGTCAGCTTCTACCGGCCGGCCGGGGCGCGCACCAGGATCGTCATCGAGGACAGCACCTTCCCCTCGGACAGCTACGCCGTGCGCAGCCAGGCCCGCTTCCACGGCCTCGACCCGGACACCACGGTCGTCCGGCTGCGCCCGCGAGCCGGCGAGGACACCCTTCGCACCGAGGACGTGACCGCGTTCCTGGCCGCCGAGGGCGACACGGTGGCGCTGGTGCTGCTCGGCGGGGTCAACTACCTCACCGGCGAGCTGATGGACATCCCGGCGATCACGGCCGCCGGCCGCGCGGCGGGGGCCGTGGTCGGCTGGGACCTGGCGCACGCCGCCGGCAACGTCCCGCTCGCGCTGCACGACTGGGACGTCGACTTCGCCGCCTGGTGCTCCTACAAGTACCTGAACTCCGGGCCCGGCGCACTGGCCGGCGTCTTCGTGCACGAGCGCCACCTCGGCGACCCGGACCTGCCCCGCTTCGAGGGCTGGTGGAGCACCGAGGCGGCCACCCGGTTCGAGATGACACCCGTCTCCCGGCCGCCGGCGACCGTGGAGGCCTGGCAGATCTCCAACCCGCCGATCTTCGCGATGGGCCCGGTACGGACCTCGCTGGAGCTCTTCGACGCCGTCGGGATGCCCGCGCTGCGCGAGCGCAGCCTCCGGCTCACCGGCTACCTGGCGGGGCTGTTCGACGAGGTGACTGCGAACCGTCCGCTGACCGTGGTCACCCCGCGCGAGCCGGAGCGGCGCGGCTGCCAGCTCTCGGTGCGCATCGGCGCGGGCAGCGCGGCCGAGCTGGCCAAGCGGCTGCGGCACGAGCACGGGGTGATCGCGGACGCCCGGGAGCCGGACATCATCCGCTTCGCCCCGGTGCCGCTCTACTCCACGTTCCACGACTGCTGGCGGGCCGCCGAGGCACTGGCGGCCACGGTGGCGGAGGTGAACAACTCATGACCGAGGAACGCAACGAGATCGCGGTGGTCGGCGCGGGCCTGGCCGGCTGCCTGCTGGCCTGCTTCCTGGCCCGGCGCGGCTACCCGGTGGCGCTCTACGAGCGGCGGCCCGACCCGCGTACCGGCACCGTCGAGCGGGGACGCTCCATCAACCTGGCGCTCTCCGAGCGGGGCCTGGACGCGTTGCGCCGCATCGGGCTCGACGAGCAGGTGCTGGCGGACGGGCTGCCGATGCGCGGCCGGATGATCCACCCCGTGGACGGCGAGGCACAGTTCCAGTCGTACAGCGCCTCCGGCGACCGGGCAATCAACTCGATCAGCCGGGGCGCGCTGAACAACGCGCTGCTGGACGCGGCCACCAGCCTGCCGGGGGTGCGGGTCGCCTTCGACCACCGGCTCGTCGGGCTCGATGCGACCAGCGGCGAGATGACCTTCGAGACCCCGCAGGGCACGGTCGCGGCCGCCGCGTCGGTCGTGCTCGGCGCTGACGGCGCCGGCTCCGCGGTGCGTGGGCAGTTGCTGGCGTACGGGCTGCTGACCGAGAGCGTGGACTTCCTCGACTACGGCTACAAGGAGCTGACGATCCCGCCGCTGGGCGGGGAGTTCGCCCTCGACCCGCAGGCGCTGCACATCTGGCCGCGCGGCACCTCGATGATGATCGCGCTGCCGAACCCGGACCGCTCGTTCACCTGCACGCTCTTCTGGCCCACCCACGGCACCGCCAGTTTCGCCTCGCTGGGCAGCCCGGCGGCCATCGAGCGGCACTTCGCCGAGCACTACCCGGACCTGCCCCCGCTGGCCCCGGGCCTCGTCGACGACTACCAGCACAACCCGGTGGGCGTGCTCGGCACCGTCCGCTGCACCCCGTGGCAGGCGTACGGGAAGGTGGGCCTGCTCGGCGACGCGGCGCACGCCATCGTCCCGTTCTACGGCCAGGGCGCGAACTGCGCCTTCGAGGACGTGGTCGAGCTGGACCGCTGCCTGGACGAGTGCGCCGACGACTGGTCGGAGGCGCTGCCGCTGTTCCAGCAGCGGCGCCAGGAGAACGCCGAGGCGATCGCACAGATGGCGTTGGCGAACTTCGTGGAGATGCGGGACAAGGTCGCCTCGCCGCTGTTCCAGGCCGGCCGCAAGGTCGAGCACGCGCTGGAGCGGCTGCTGCCGGGCCGGTACGTGTCCCGCTACGAGCTGGTGTCCTTCTCGACCACCCCGTACGCCCAGGTGCGTCGCCGGGTCCGCCGCCAGCACCGGATGCTCGGGGCGGTGGCCGCCGGTGCGGCTGCGCTGCTGGCCGGGGCGGTCGGCCTCACGATCAGCCGAGGGAGGCGTCGATGACCGTGACCTGGGATCCCCGGCTGATGACCGGACGGGCGCCCGACGGCCCGGGCCTGCTGCGCAACTTCGTCGGTGGTGAGTTCGTCGAGGGTGGGCGGCGGTTCGTCAAGCGCAGTCCGGTGACGGGTGAGTCGGTGTTCGAGGTGGCCGAGGCGGATCGGGCGTGCGTGGACGACGCGGTCGCCGCCGCACGGGCGGCGCTGCGGGGGCCGTGGGGTCGGATGGGGGAGCGGGAACGCGCGGAGGTGTTGCGTCGGGTGGCTGAGGAGTTGGAGCGTCGTTTCGATGATCTGGTGACCGCTGAGGTGGCGGATACGGGTAAGTCGATCTCGCAGGCGCGCACGTTGGACATTCCGCGTGGTGCGGCGAATTTCCGGGCGTTCGCGGAGATCGTGGCGACGGCGCCGACGGAGTCGTTCACGACGGTGACGCCGTCGGGTGGGCGGGCGTTGAACTACGCCGTGCGTAAGCCGGTGGGTGTGGTGGCGGTGGTCGTGCCGTGGAACCTGCCGTTGCTGTTGCTGACGTGGAAGGTCGCCCCCGCCCTTGCCTGCGGCAATGCCGTGATCGTCAAGCCCAGTGAGGAGACGCCGGCGTCGGCGACGCTGTTGGCGGAGGTGATGGCCGCGGCGGGTGTGCCGGAGGGTGTGTTCAATCTGGTGCACGGGTTCGGTCCGGATTCGGCGGGGGAGTTTTTGACCCGGCATCCGGGGGTGGATGCGATCACGTTCACCGGTGAGTCGGCGACGGGCAGCGCGATCATGCGGGCGGCGGCTGATGGGGTGCGGCCGGTGTCGTTCGAGTTGGGTGGGAAGAACGCGGGTCTGGTGTTCGCCGACGCCGATCTGGATGCGGCGGTGGCGGGTTCGGTGCGGTCGAGTTTCACCAATGGTGGTCAGGTCTGCCTTTGCACGGAGCGGATCTACGTGCAGCGGCCTGTGTTCGAGGAGTTCACGGCGCGGTTGGCGGAGCGGGCTGGTGAGCTGTCGTTCGGGTGGCCGGCGGATGAGGCGACGGTGAACATGCCGTTGATTTCGCGTCAGCATCGGGACAAGGTGCTGGGCTATTACGACCTTGCCCGTACCGAGGGCGCGCAGGTGTTGGCCGGGGGTGGTGTGCCGGCGTTCGGTGACGCTCGTGATGGTGGTGCGTATGTGCAGCCGACGGTGTTGACGGGGTTGGGTGCGGATGCGCGGACCAATCGTGAGGAGATCTTCGGGCCGGTGGTGCATGTCGCCCCGTTCGATGATGAGGACGAGGCGTTCGCGCTGGCCAACGGCACGGAGTACGGGTTGGCGGCGGCGGTGTGGACGCGGGATGTGGGGCGGGCGCATCGGGCCGGCGCGCGATTGGATGCGGGGATCGTGTGGGTGAACACGTGGTTCCTGCGGGATCTGCGGACGCCGTTTGGTGGGGTGAAGGCGTCGGGTATCGGGCGTGAGGGTGGCGTGCATTCCCTCGATTTCTATTCCGAGTTGACCAACGTCTGCGTGGACCTGACATGAGCGGGCGTGACGAGCACATCGCTGTCGCGGCGGCGGCGAGCGGAGCGGGGAGCTGACATGAGCGTCGATTACGAGGCGGCGGCGCGGGAGCTGGTCGAGGCGCGGGAGAGCGGCAAGCCGTGCCCGCCGCTGCGGGGGCGGTTGTTGCCGGAGGGGGACGTCACGTCGGCGTACCTGGTGCAGCAGCTTCAGGTGCGGCAGTGGTTGCAGCGCGGCCACCGGCGGGTCGGTGCGAAGGTTGGCTTGACGTCGCGGGCGGTGCAGGAGAGCTTCGGTGTGTTCCAGCCGGACTTCGGCGTGCTGCTCGACGACATGGCGGTGCCGGACGGCGCGGAGGTGCCGATGGGCCGGCTGTTGCAGCCTCGGGTGGAGGCGGAGGTCGCGTTCGTGCTCGGCGCGGACCTGCCCGACGAGCGGATCACCAGCGCGGACGTGATCCGGGCGGTGGATCACGTGTTGCCGGCGATCGAGATCGTGGATTCTCGGGTGGCGGGTTGGGACATCTCGATCGTGGACACGGTGGCGGACAACGCCTCCAGTGGCCTGTTCGTGCTCGGTACCGCGCCGCGTCGGCTCGCCGACGTGGACCTGCGGTTGTGCGGGATGGTCCTGGAGGAGGCCGGTGAGCCGGTGTCGGTGGGGGCGGGTGCCGCCTGCCTGGGTAATCCGTTGCACGCGGTGCAGTGGTTGGCGCAGACGATGGCCCGCTCCGGTGATCCGCTGCGCGCGGGCGACGTGGTGCTGTCCGGGGCGCTCGGTCCGATGGTGCCGGTGACGGCCGGTGCGGCGTACGAGGCGCGTATCTCCGGCCTGGGTTCGGTGCGTACCTGCTTCTCGGCGGAGGCGTCGTGACCGTGCGGGGTGGGTCGGCGACCGTTGCGGTCTTCGGTGAGGGGGAGGCGTCGTGAGCGTCGGGGTGGCGGTGATCGGGTCGGGCAACATCGGCACCGATCTGATGATCAAGGTGCTGCGGCTGTCGGAGTCGTTGCGGATGGTGGCGATGGTGGGCATCGACCCCGATTCCGACGGGTTGGCGCGGGCGCGCAGGTTGGGTGTGGCGACGACCGCTGAGGGTGTCGACGGCTTGGTGGCGATGCCGGAGTTCGCGGATGTGGAGTTGGTGTTCGATGCGACGTCGGCGGGTGCGCATCGACGTAACGATGCGGTGCTGCGTGCGCATGGTCGGCTGGTGGTGGATTTGACGCCGGCGGCGGTCGGCCCGTATGTGGTGCCGCCGGTGAATCTGGATGAGCATCTGGGCGAGCGCAACGTGAACATGGTGACGTGTGGTGGGCAGGCGACGGTGCCGATCGTGGCGGCGGTGGGTCGGGTGACGCCGGTGGTGTACGGGGAGATCGTGGCGTCGATCGCGTCGAGGTCGGCGGGGCCGGGGACGCGGGCGAACATCGACGAGTTCACCGAGACCACGGCGCGGGCGATCGAGGTCGTCGGTGGTGCGCAGCGGGGTAAGGCGATCATCGTGTTGAACCCGGCGGACCCGCCGTTGTTGATGCGCGACACCGTGTACTGCCTGTGTGAGGACGCGGACGCGGATCGGGCGGCGATCGCCGCCTCCGTAAAGGAGATGGTGGCGTCGGTGCAGGAGTACGTGCCCGGTTATCGGTTGAAGCAGGACGTGCAGTTCGACCCGGTGGATGCGTATGTGCCGTCGTTGGGTCGACATCTGCGCGGGTTGCAGGTGTCGGTGTTCCTGGAGGTCTCCGGCGCCGGGCACTATCTGCCGGCGTACGCGGGGAATCTGGACATCATGACGTCGGCGGCGCTGCGTACGGCCGAGCGGCTGGTGGCGGTGCGCTCCGAGGCTGCTTCGGGGGTGCTGTCGTGACCGATCTGTACATCCAGGACGTGACGTTGCGCGATGGCATGCACGCCGTCGCCCACCGGTACACGGTGGAGCAGGTTCGCACGATCGCCGCGGCGTTGGATGCGGCGGGGGTGGCGGCGATCGAGGTCGCCCATGGTGACGGTCTTGCGGGTTCGAGTGTGAACTACGGTCATGGTGCGGCCAGTGACGCCGAGTGGATTTCGGCGGCGGCCGAGGTGATGACCTCGGCGAAGCTGACGACTCTGCTGTTGCCGGGTATCGGCACGATCGCGGATCTGAAGGCGGCGAAGGCCCTCGGAGTGACGAGTGTGCGCATCGCCACCCACTGCACGGAGGCCGACATCTCGGCGCAGCACATCGCGTGGGCGCGGGAGAACGGCATGGACGTCTCCGGGTTCCTGATGATGTCGCACATGAACGACCCGGCCGGGTTGGCGGGGCAGGCGAAGTTGATGGAGTCGTACGGGGCGCACTGTGTCTACGTCACCGACTCCGGCGGCCGGCTACTCATGTCGGACGTGGCCGAGCGGGTGGATGCGTACCGTCAGGTGTTGGCGCCGACCACGCAGATCGGTATCCACGCCCACCACAACCTGTCCCTCGGCGTGGCCAACAGCGTGGTCGCGGTCGAACACGGCCGTATCGCCGGCGACGGTCCGCTGGGCTCGCCGTCGGGGCGCACGGTGCGGGTGGACGCGTCGCTGGCCGGGCAGGGTGCGGGGGCGGGTAACGCGCCGTTGGAGGTGTTCGTGGCCGTCGCGGAGTTGCACGGGTGGGAGCATGGCTGTGACGTGTTCGCGTTGATGGACGCCGCCGACGACATTGTGCGTCCGTTGCAGGACCGGCCGGTGCAGGTCGACCGGGAGACCCTGTCTCTCGGCTACGCCGGGGTGTATTCCAGTTTCCTGCGGCATGCGGAGCGGGCCTCGGACAAGTACGGCGTGGACGTGCGCTCGATCCTGGTCGAGCTGGGCCGCCGCCGCATGGTCGGCGGGCAGGAAGACATGATCGTGGACGTGGCACTGGACCTCGCCGGCAAGGAGACATCATGATCGGCCCGGACACCGCCGGTATCGCCGAGCGGTTGGGCGTGGCGGCCGACACCGCCACCGCGATCCCGCAGTTGGCCGCCGAGACCGGTCTGGACGTGGATGCGGCGTACGCGGTGCAGACCGCGTTGATCCAGCGTCGCCTCGACCGGGGTGAGCGTGCGGTGGGGTTGAAGATGGGCCTGACCAGCAAGGCGAAGATGGCGCAGGTCGGCGTGGACGAGGTCATCTGGGGCCGGCTCACCGACACCATGCGCATCCCCGACGGCGGCACCCTCGACCCCACCAGCTTCATCCACCCCCGCGTCGAGCCCGAAGTGGCGTTCCTGCTCGACCGCCTCCCCGAACCCGGCGAGCCCGTCGGCGACTTCACCGACGCGGTCCGGGCGGTCGCCCCCGCGATCGAGGTCATCGACTCCCGCTACGCCAACTTCAGCTTCTCCCTGCCCGACGTCATCGCCGACAACACCTCCGCCGCCGCGTTCGTCGTCGGCGCCTGGTCGCCGGTCCCGGACGGCCTGGACAACCTGGGTGTGCTGCTGGAGATCGACGGACGCGTCGCGCAGGTCGGCTCCACCGCCGCGATCCTCGGCGACCCCCGCCGCGCCCTCGACGAAGGCATCCGCCTCGCCGGCCGCCACGGCGTACGGCTGCGCGAAGGCTGGGTGTTCCTCGCCGGCGCCGCCACCGCCGCCGTGCCCCTCAAACCCGGCGCTCACGTCCGCGCCGTCGTCGAACACCTCGGCACCGCCTCACTGCGGGCGTCGGAATGAGCGCGCAGGCGCACGTCGTCGCCGGCAAGGCCACACCCCGCGGCGCGTTCCCGCACGTCAAGGTCGCCGGCGGATTCGTCTTCGTCTCCGGCACCTCCAGCCGCCGACCCGACAACACCTTCGCCGGCGTGCAGGTCGACGAGTTCGGCACCACCAACCTCGACATCCGCGCACAGACCAGGGCTGTCATCGACAACATCGCCGACCTGCTGCGGACGGTCGGCGCCGACCTGAACGACCTCGTGCAGGTCACCACCTACCTCGTCAACATGAACGACTTCGGCGGCTACAACCAGGTCTGGGCCGAATACTTCGACGCCACCGGACCCACCCGCACCACCGTCGCCGTGCACCAGCTACCCCACCCGCACCTGCTCATCGAAATCCAGGCCGTGGCCCTTCTTCCGTCAGGAGGTCAGTCGTGAGTGAGATCGCGGAGCCGTTCAGCTTTCCGGGCTGGATCGCGGAGAACCAGCACCTGCTCAAGCCGCCGGTCGGCAACAAGGAGATGTTCCCGGGCGGGGACGACTTCATCGTGATGGTGGTGGGCGGCCCCAACCAGCGCACCGACTTCCACGTCGACCCGTACGAGGAGTTCTTCTACCAGGTCAAGGGCAACATGCACATCAACCTGATGCTCCCGGAGGGGCCGCGTACGGTGCACGTGCGCGAGGGTCAGATGTGGATGCTGCCGCGCAACACCCCGCACTCGCCGCAGCGCCCCGAGGCCGGTTCGATCGGCGTGGTCGTGGAGCGGGTCCGCGAGGAGGGCACGCTGGAGAAGTTCCAGTGGTACTGCGCCGAGTGCGGGCACAAGGTGCACGAGGTCGAGTTGCAGGTCCGGGACATCGCCGCCGACCTGCCTCCGGTCTTCGCGGCGTTCTACGCCGACGAGGCCGCGCGTACCTGCGCGAACTGCGGCGCGCTGCACCCGGGCAAGGGCTGATGCGCGGTCCCGGGCAGGCCCGGCCGCCGGTGGTCGACGTGCACACGCACGTCGTACCGAAGGGGTGGCCGGACCTCGGCGCGGCGTGCGGCGGGTCCGACTGGCCCCGGCTGCGGGTCGACTCCGAGCGGGCCGCCATGATCATGGTGGGGGAGACGGAGTTCCGCCCGGTCGGGGCGGAGTGCTGGGACGCGCCGACCCGGCTCGGCGACATGGACGCCGACGGCGTGGACGTGCAGGTCGTCTCGCCCACCCCGGTCTTCTTCAGCTACGACCGCCCCGCCGAGCAGGCGGTGAAGGTGGCGCGGATCTTCAACGATCTGACCCTGGAGGTCACCGCCGCCGGTGGCGACCGGCTGGTGCCGTTCTGTCAGGTGCCGTTGCAGGACCCGGAGGCGGCCTGCGCCGAGCTGGACCGCTGCCTCGCGGCCGGGCACGCCGGGGTGGAGATCGGCAACCACGTCGGCGACCGCGACCTGGACGACGCCGGGATCGTGGAGTTCCTGACGCACTGCGCCGAGGTGGGCGCACCGGTCTTCGTCCATCCGTGGGACATGCCGGGCGGCCCCCGGCTGGACCGGTGGATGGCCCGCTGGCTCGCCGGGATGCCCGCCGAGACGCACCTGTCGGTGCTGGCGCTGATCCTCGGCGGCGTCTTCGACCGGGTGCCCGACACGCTGCGGATCTGCTTCGCGCACGGCGGCGGCAGCTTCCCGTTCTGGCTGGGCCGGGCCGACAACGCCTGGCACCGCCGTGGCGACCTGGTACGTGGTGCCTCCACCGCCCCGCCCAGCTCGTACGTCGACCGGTTCTGCGTCGACTCGGTGGTCTTCTCCGCGCCTGCGCTGCGGCTGCTGGTCGACACCATGGGTGCCGAGCGGGTGCTCGTGGGCAGCGACTACCCGTACCCGTTGGGGGAGCGGCCGGTCGGCCGGGTGGTACGCGAGGCGGACTTCCTCACCGGGGAACAGCGCGCCCTGCTGCTGGGCGGCAACGCGCTGCGGTTCCTCGGCACCCGCTCCTGAGCCCGCGTCCGGGCGACGCGGTCCCCGAAGGGCCCCGCCGCCCGGCGGGTGGAATCCGGAGCCGTCGCGGCCCCCAGTGCGCGCGACGGCTCCGGAGCTGTGGGTTCAGGAGTGCGGGCAGGTGTCCCGGTACTCCTCGATCGCCGTGCCCCGGGGGGCCGGGCAGAGGAACTGCTCGTAGCGGGTGTCGTCGTCGACGAACCGCTTGAGCCAGGAGATGCTGTACTTCGCCACCGTCACGTTGGACGAGGTGGGCGCCGAGTGGCTGGCCGCGTTCAGCTCCAGGTACGCCTTGTCGAGCGTGGCCGGCAGGCTGGTGTAGAACGGCTCCGAGTGCGACGAGACCGGGGCCACCGTGTCGTTCTCGGCCCCGATGACCAGGGTCGGTACACGTACCGTCGACCAGCTCTTCTGGGTGTGCCAGCCGGTCAGCGGGATCGCCGCCTGCAACGCGGGCCGCGTGCTGGCCGCCGACAGGCTGCCCCCGCCGCCCATCGAGTGGCCCATCACGGCGAGCCGGTTCCGGTCGATGCGGGTGCGGACGGTGCTCGTGTTGGTCAGGTAGTCCAGGGCGGCCAGCAGTTGGGTTCCCCGGCTGGCCGGCTGGTCGTACACGGACCGGGTGTCGATGGTGATGACGACGAAGCCCTGCGAGGCCAGGCGGGGGCCGAGCCACGCGACGGAGGTCTGACGCGCGGTGAAGCCGGGGGAGATGGCGACCGCGCCGAAGGTGCCCTCGGCGGTGCTGGTCGGGTAGTAGATCGTCCCGCCGCCGAAGCCGCTGACGCTGCTGGCGGCGACGGTGGTCTGCGCGGTGGCGAACGGGCCGCGGGTGGCCTCGATGCTCGCCACGGTGGGCGCCGGACCCCGCTCGTACGGGTTGGCGGCGAGCGGCGCGGCCGTGGGCAGGTCCTGGGCGCCGGCCGGTGCGGCGGGTGTGACGGTCAGGCTCGCGCCGACCAGGGCGAGGGCCAGCAGCGGCCGGGTGGCGCGCGAGGACCAGCGACGGCGGGGGACGGGGTGCAGAGCGGGTAGGGGTTGCACGGCGACGCTCCCTGCGGGGGTGGGGGTCGGTGGCGGCGGTGCGGGGGGCCACCGGGTGGACGGTGATCGCCATCGATCGGGTCCATCCTGCGGGCCGGGTGCCGGTGGGCGGTCATCCCGATGTGGTCATGTCAGGGGGATATGGCGCGCGTCGCACCGTGGGCCGGCCGTGTCGTACGGCACAGTGGCGGCCGGGCGGGCAGGATGAGGGGATGGTTGAGCCGCACGACCTGACGGCGCTGGAGCAGGCCGCCGCGATCGCCCGCGGCGAGCTGTCGAGCGTCGAGCTGGTCGAGCACCACCTGACCCGGGTCGACGCGCTCGGCGACACCGTCGGCGCGTTCGTCACGGTCACCGGCGAGCGGGCCCGCGCGGCGGCCCGTGCCGCCGACGCCGTACCGGCCGACAAGCGCGGCCCGTTGCACGGCGTGCCGACCGCGATCAAGGACCTCACCCTCACCGCCGGGGTGCGCACCACGTTCGGCTCGGCGGCGTTCGCCGACTTCGTGCCGCCGGTGGACGCCGACGTGGTCCGGTTCATGGCGCAGGCCGGGCTGGTGAGCCTGGGCAAGACCACGACCTCCGAGCTGGGCTGCTCGCTCTACTCCGAAGGGCTGGTCGCGCCGCCGGCCCGCAACCCGTGGGGCCTGGCGTACACCGCCGGCGGCTCCAGCGGAGGGGCGGCGGCGGCCGTCGCGGCCGGGCTGGTCCCGGTCGCCCAGGGCTCCGACGGCGGCGGCTCGCTGCGCATCCCCGCGTCGCTGTGCGGCCTTGTCGGCTACAAGCCGAGCCGGGGCCTGGTCTCCGGCGGGCCGGTGGGCTCCGGCGCCTACGGCCTGCCGACCAACGGGCCGATCGGGCGTACGGTCGCCGACGTGGCGGCACTGCTCGACGTGCTGGCCCGGCCGGTGCCCGGCGAGCCCTACCTGGCGCCCGCCCCGCCCGAGGGCGGCTGGCTCGGCGCGGCCCGGCGGGCCGACCCGGGGCGGCTGCGGGTCGGACGGTTCACCGCCCCGATGCTCGCCGACGAGCCGGTGCACCCCGACTGCCTCGCCGCCGTGGACCGGGCCGCGGCGCTGCTCACCGCCGCCGGCCACGAGGTGGTCGACGTCCCCGCGCCCCTCGGGCCCGCCGTGTGGCCGCTGTTCGAGATCGTCTGGTACGTGCTGGCGCTCGCGCCCGTGCCGCCCGAGCGGGAGGCCGACCTGCTGCCGCTGACCCGCCACCTGCGCGCCCGGGGCGCGGAGATCTCCGCCGGCACCCTCACCGCCACGCTCGGCGAACTCCAGGCGCAGGTACGCCTCGGCGTACGCCGTACCGCCGGCTGCGACCTGCTGCTCTGCCCCACCCTCGCCGCGCCGCAGGCGCCGCTGGGCTGGTTCGCCTCCGGTGGCGACCCGGCCGAAGACTTCGACCGGCAACGCCGGTTCTCGCCGTACTGCGCGGTCTTCAACGTCACGGGTGATCCGTCGGTTTCGCTGCCGGTGGGTGTCACCGCCGAGGGGCTGCCCGTGGGGGTCCTACTGACTGGCCGGTACGGCGACGACGCGAGGTTGATCGCCACGGCTGCGCAACTGGAGCACTCCAGTGGCGGATGGGATCGCCACCCCGCAATCTGGTGGGCCGTGGGCTCCGCTAACGTGAATGGCAGCGGTGTCGGGCGGTCGGCGCCATGATCGTCCACCCGACCCGGATCCTTGAGGTCTCTTCTTCCGCCTGGGGGCGTTGGGATTGTCTGTAACCGAGACGTTGCTGGTCTTCGTCGGCATCCCGGCGGCCGCGGTGCTGGTGATCGCCGGTCTGGCGTACGCCGGTAACCGTGGTGGCGGCGGTGGCGGCGCGAAGCGCTACCGACCGGGCCGGCGCTTCGACTTCACTCCGGTCTGGTTCCTGGGCCGGCCGGAGCAGCTGGCCGACTCGGCCGGCACCGCCCTGGCAGCGGGCGCGCAGGCGCCGGCGCTGACCAGCCACAAGCTCGAGCGGGCCGGCGTCGAGGCGCCGGCCGGTGGAACCGGAGGCGCAAGTGACCGTTGGTGAGAAGCAGGCCGGGACTCCGCCCGAGGTGCTGGACGGGCCGTTCTCGACCCGCCAGCTGCTGCGCATCGACGAGGCCCTGCGCCTGGCCGACCAGGGCACCGGTCTGGTCTTCTCGGTCTTCGTCGGCGGCCTCGACGAGCCGATCCGGGAGCACGCCGAGCGGCTGCACCGCCAGCTCGCCGAGCCCGACCGGTCGGTCCTGATCGCGGTGTCGCCCAACCAGCGGCAGCTGGAGATCGTCACCGGCCGGCACGCCCGCAAGCGCATCCCCGACACGTACGCCCGGCTCGCCGCGCTCTCCATGGTGGCGGCGTTCGGCGGCGGCGACCTGGCCGGCGGCATCATCAACGGCCTCGACCAGCTCGCCAGCCACGCCGGCAAGGGCTGACCGACCCGAGCCCACCCGACGTCCAACGGTGAAGCCCGGTCCGCTGTGCGGGCCGGGCTTCACCGTGTCGGGCGTACGTCAGGCGCCGCGGGCGTCCCGCTCGCGGGCCCGCAGGGCGCGCACGACGCCGTCGCGGCCCTCAGCCACCAGCCGGCGCAGCGACGCCGGGTGGCCGTCGCCGGCAAGCCAGGCGTCGGTGGCCGCCACCGTCTCCTCGTCCACCAGGAACATCGGGTACGCCAGCTGCGCGAACTCCTGCGCCGGCTCGCTGTCCCGGCTGCCCCAGACCTGGCCGACCACGGCGAAGTACTTCTCCCGGTAGGACGCGGTCAGCTCCGTCTGGGCCGGGTGGGTGAAGCCCTGCAACAGCGCCCGGTTGCGCCAGTTCGGCAGCGCCTCCGGGCCGGTCAGCTCGGCCCAGACGGCGGCCTTGTTCTCCGCCGTCGGCACCAGCGCGTGCGCGTACGCGGCCTCCCGCTCGCCGCTGGCCGTCCGGTCCCCGGCCAGCTCGGCCTCGATCTCGGCGGTGCCGGCCGCGCCGTTGGCGACCAGGGCGTCCAGCACGGCCCAGCGCAGCTCGGTGTCGATGGACAGGCCGGCCGGCACGTCGTTGCCGGCCAGCCAGCCGCGCAGGGCGGCGAGGTCCTCGGCCGAGCGGGCCGCCTGGGCGTAGGCGCGGGCCCAGGTGAGCTGGAAGCCGCTGCCCGCCTCCGCCGCCGCCAGCGCCGTACGCGCGGTGCGCGCCAGCTCCGCCCAGCCGGTCGGCGCCCAGGCCGGGTCGGCGTAGTAGGTGAGCGTCGTGTTGGCCTGGCGCAGGGCCGCGTTGACCAGGTTGATGTCGGTCTCGGCCGGCAGCCCCGCCAGCACCAGCGCCACGTAGTCGCGGGCGGCCAGCTCGGCGTCGCGGGTCATGTCCCAGGCGGCGGTCCAGCACAGCGCGCGGGCCAGCGACGACTCGAAGCCGGCGATGTGCTGCACGACGGTGGCCATCGAGCGCTCGTCGAGGCGCAGCTTGGTGTAGGTGAGGTCGTCGTCGTTGAGCAGCAGCACGTCGGCGGCGGGCACGCCGCGCAGCGCGGACACCTCGGTGCGGTCGCCGGTGACGTCGACCTCGTGACGCTCGCGGCGGACCAGCCGGCCGTCCGTCAGGTCGTAGAGGCCGACCCCGATCCGGTGGGTCCGCAGCGTCGGGTGCCCGGCGGGCGCCTCCTGGAGCACGACCACCTGCTCGTAGGTGCCGTCCGCGCCGATCGTCAGCTCCGGGCGCAGGGTGTTGACCTGCGCCGTCTCCAGCCACTGGGCGGCGAACTTGCGCAGCTCCCGGCCGGAGGCCGTCTCCAGCTCGGAGAGCAGGTCGTCGAAGGTGGCGTTGCCCCAGGCGTGCTTGGCGAAGTAGGCCCGCAGCCCGGCCAGGAACGGCTCCTCGCCGACGTACGCGACGAGCTGCTTGAGCACGCTCGCGCCCTTGGCGTAGGTGATGCCGTCGAAGTTGACCTCGACCGCCTCCAGGTCCGGCATCTCGCAGTAGACCGGGTGGGTGGAGGAGAGCTGGTCCTGGCGGTAGCCCCAGTTCTTGCGGATGGACAGGAACGTCGTCCAGGCCTCGGTGAAGCGGGTGGCGTGGGTGTTGCACCAGTGGCTGGCCCACTCGGCGAACGACTCGTTGAGCCACAGGTCGTTCCACCAGCGCATGGTGACCAGGTCACCGAACCACATGTGCGCCAGCTCGTGCAGGATCGTGTTGGCCCGCTGCTCGTACTCGTAGTCGGTCACCTGCGAGCGGAAGAGGTAGTGCGCCTCGGCGTGCGTGACGCAGCCGAAGTTCTCCATCGCGCCGGCGTTGAAGTCGGGCACCCACAGCTGGTCGTACTTGGGCAGCGGGTAGCGCACGCCGAACTGCTCGTGGAAGAAGTCGAAGCCCTGCTTGGTGACCAGGAAGAGGTCGTCCGAGTCGAGGTGCGGCGCCATCGAGGCCCGGCAGAACGCGCCCAGGTCGATGCCGTCGTGGCTGTCGCGCACCTCGTGGTACGGCCCGGCGCACAGGGCGGTGATGTAGGTGCTCATCCGCACCGAGGTGGCGAAGTGGACCGTCTTCAGGCCCTCGCCCGCCGCCTCCTCCCGCTCCACCGGCATGTTGGAGACCACCTTCCAGTGCTCCGGGACGGTGGCGTGCCAGGTGTAGACGCTCTTCAGGTCGGGCTGGTCGAAGCAGGCGTAGACCCGCTGGGCGTCGGCCGTCTCGAACTGGCTGTAGAGGTAGGTCTCACCGTCGACGGGGTCGACGCTGCGGTGCAGCCCCTGCCCGCTGTTCGAGTACGCGAAGTCCGCCTCGACGACGAGCGTGTTGTCGCTGTCCAGTCCCGACAGGGTCAGGCCCTTCTCGGCCGACCAGTCGCCCAGGTCCACCGGGGCGCCGTTGAGCGTGGCGGAGCGTACGGAGTCGGCGGCCAGCTCGATGAAGGTGCTCGCGCCGGGCTCCGTGCACCGGAACCGGACCTCGGTCCTCGAACGGAAGGTGCGGGCCTCGGCCGCCCGTACGGCGGACGAGAGGTCCAGACTGATGTCGTATCCGGTCACGTCGAGCAGGCGGGCCCGCTCGGTGGCCTCGACCTGCGTCAGGTTGCGCACTCCCGGCACTTTCGTCTCCATCCCGTCTCGCAGCACGCCCCGTTGGCGCCGTGATCGGCCGCTCGTGACGGCCGGATTCGAGTCTTCCATGCATGAACACCCCTTGGTGGGCGAGGTCACGCTCTCATTCCGCTGTCGGTCGATACCCGCCGGGGTGAAGATCGCAGGAGGCGCCGGGAGGCCGGCGCACCCCGTTTCGAAGGGACCAGCCGTGAGCGAGCGTGCCGCCGTAGACATGTTCTTCGACCCCCTCTGCCCGTGGGCGTGGATCACCTCCCGTTGGCTGCTGGAGGTGGAGAAGGTCCGGGACGTGGACGTCCGGTTCCGCGTGATGAGCCTGTCGGTGCTCAACGAGGGCCGGGACCTGCCCGAGGAGTACCAGGAGCTGATGCGGACCGGCTGGGGCCCGGTGCGGGTCTGCATAGCGGTGGAGCAGCGGTACGGCCAGGACGCCGTCCGGAAGCTCTACACCGCGCTCGGCACCCGGATCCACCTCGGGCGGGAGAAGTTCACGCGGGAGCTGTTCGTGGCCGCGCTGACCGACGTCGGGCTCGACCCGGCGCTGGCCGACGTCGCCGAGGGCAGCGACCACGACGAGGCGCTGCGGGCCAGCCATGAGGCCGGCATGCGCCCGGTCGGCACCGACGTCGGCACCCCGGTGATCCACGCTCCGGGTCCCGACGGCGGCACGGTCGCCTTCTTCGGCCCGGTGATCACCCCGGCGCCCAAGGGCGAGGCCGCCGGCCGGCTCTGGGACGGCGTCCTGCTCGTCGCCGCCACCCCCGGCTTCTACGAGCTCAAGCGCTCCCGGGACCTCGACCCGATCTTCGACTGACCGCCCTCCCGCCGACCCGAGGGGCCCGGCGCCGGAATCCCGGCCCGGACCCCTCGCCGGGCCACGGAACGACGGTGAGCAGGGGCGGGAAGGGTGTGCGGGGCGTCACCGGGACGGCGGCGGGATCGTTGGCCCCGGTGTCCGCCGCAGCGACCCGCAGGGCCGCACCCCGCAGCTCGTGGAGGCAAAACCGATGGCCAAGCACCGTGTGCCCGGTGACGATCCGTCGACCCGGGAGGGGGTGACCGAGCGCCCGGACACGGCGTACTGGTCGGTCGACGACTCCCGCTGGCCGACGCTCCGTCCCGACCTTCCCGCCCACATGGTGGACCTGCTCGCCCCGCCGATCGTGGTCGGCGTCGCCCGCGTGCCGGCCACCTCCCGGCTGACCCCGCCGGCCGGGCGCCGGCCCGTCGCGGCGCCCGACCGGCCCGTGTCGCCGGCGGAGCACCGGCCCGTCCTGCCCGCCGACCGGTCCGTGGCGCCCGTCCTGCCCGCCGAGCATCGGCCGGTGCCGGCGGCGTCGGCCGGGTCCCGCAGGATCGTTCCCGCCGGGCCGGGTGTGCCGGGCCGGCGACCGGCGGGCGCTCCCACGCCGGGCGGTCGGCACCGCCGGGCGGCGGGACAGCCCGACCGCACCGCCTGAACCCGGCGCCCGCCCGGTAGCTCTTTCATCTGGTGGACCACGCGTGGGTCCCGCGCCGGCGGGACCCGCGCCGCCGGTAGCGTCTTCGCACATGACGGTCGTGCATCCGATCGCCCGGGCCTGGATCACCACTGGCGGCACCGGCGCGCAGAACTACGACGAGTTCGCCGACGACGCGGAGATCACCGCGATCATCGAGGCGAACCCGCACAGTGCCCTCGGCATCGAGATGCCGCATCGGGCGCCGGAGAGCCTGGGCAAGTCCTTCCTCGACGCCTTGCCGGACGCGGTGACCCGGCTCGCCGAGGCGAAGGCCGACGGCAGCTACACCCCGGCCGAGCAGGTCGTGGTCCTCTACCGGATCAGCGCGCCGGGGGAGGAGAACGCGTACGGGCTCTTCGCCATGGTCGACACCGACCAGATCTCCACCCGCGCCGACGAGCCCGGTCTGGTCATCCGCAACGAGGACGTCTTCATCGCGAAGGTGCGGGAGCGGGTGGCCCTCGCCGAGGCGCTGGGCCACCTGCTGTCGCCCGTACTCCTGCTCCAGACCGGGCGCGGCGACGAGCTGCACGCCGCCCTGGCGGCGGCGACCGACGCGGCCGGCGCGCCGGCGGCGACCGACACCGACCAGGCGGGGCGCACCCACGCCATCTGGCTGCTCGGCCCGGGCCCGCGCCAGGACGAGCTGACCGCCCTGGCGGGCGGCGGCGAGCTGGTCGTGGCCGACGGCAACCACCGCAGCCTCGCCGCCCAGACCGGCGGGCTGCCGCGCTTCCTGTCGGTGATCACGACCCCGGCGTCGGTGGCGATTCAGCCCTACAACCGGCTGGTCAGCGAGCTGCCCACCACCGCCGACGACCTGCTCGCCAGGCTGCGCGCCGCTGGCGCGCGGATCAGCCCGATCGACGGCCCGGTCGAGGTCCCGGCGGCCGGCGGCACCGTGCACCTGCGCCTCGCCGGCCAGGGGTACGCGGTCACCCTGCCGCACGTCGGCGACAACCGGCTGGAGAACCTGGACCACGCCCTGGTCGAGCGGCTGCTGCTGCGCGACGCGCTCGGGCTCGACCCGGGCGACAAGCGGATCACCTACGTTGGCGGCGACTACCCGGCGAGCTGGCTGACCGGCGAGGTCGACGGGGGGCGGGCCGAGCTGGCGGTGCTGGTGGCACCGGTGACGGTGGACGACTTCGTCGCGGTCAACCTGGCGCGGGAGAAGATGCCGCGCAAGAGCACCTGGTTCACCCCGAAGGCGCGCGGCGGCCTGGTGGTCGCCGAGCTGTCCCGCTGACCCTGTGACGAATCCGCCTCCGGGGCGCCGCCCGCGCGCCGCCCCGGAGACGGGCCTGACAGACTGCGCGGTATGCGCGTCTACCTGGGATCCGACCACGCCGGTTTCGAGTTGAAGGTGCACCTGGTCAACCACCTGACCAAGGAGGGGTACGACGTGGTCGACGTCGGCCCGCACGCCTTCGACCCGGACGACGACTACCCGGCCTTCTGCCTGCACACCGGCGACCGGGTGGTGGCTGACGGCGGCAGCCTCGGGGTGGTCATCGGCGGCTCGGGCAACGGCGAGCAGATCGCCGCGAACAAGGTGGCCGGCGTCCGGGCGGCCCTCGCCTGGAGCATCGACACCGCCCAGCTGGCCCGCGAGCACAACGACGCGAACGTCGTGGCGGTCGGCGCCCGTCAGCACACGCTGGACGAGGCGACCGCCATCGTCGAGGCGTTCCTGACCACCCCGTTCTCGGGCAACGAGCGGCACGCCCGCCGGATCGCCCAGGTGGCCGACTACGAGGGCACCCGCCAGCTCCCCACGCTGCCCTGACCGCCCGACCGGCCGTCCCGGCGCCCGGGTGACTCCGGGCGCCGCCAGGCTGGTGGATCCGGGACGGTTCGTGGCCCCGAGGGACCGGTTCCGCCACGGTCCACCGTCGCGGTTTCCACGACGATCCGCCGTCAGCGGCGGGGGAGGTCCTCGCGGGGCGTCCAGTTGCGGCGGATGATCACCACGCGTTCCTCGGCCGCGGCCAGGTCCTCGTCCGTGGGGCGGGCGGCGTCGCGGGCCCGCATCGCGGCGGTCACGCTCACCTGGGAGGAGCCGGGGCCGACGAGACCCCGCAGGCCGCGGTCGCCCTCGTCGCCCGGCCCGCTGCGGCGGGCACGCGGCGGCTCGGGGCCGTCGTGCACCCCGGCGGTCGTCGCGTTCGGGCCGCCGGCCCCGCCCGTGTCACCGGTCGGGTGCCGCAGCCGGCGCCGACGGCGCTCCGTGTCCCCCATCAGCCGACCGTACCGCCCCGGCCCGATCCGCGCCGCCTCGCGCGTCCGCCGTCGGTCGAGCGGTGGCCCTCCTCCGGAAGGCGCGGTGGGGAGCGGGTGGCGCGGTGGGGGCGTGTGGCGAGGCGGGTGGGCGGTGACCTCGGTCACGGCCCACGGCCCTGAGCCCGGCGCCAGGCCCGGCCGGTCCGTGCACCGGGGCCGGCGGTTCGGGTGCCGTGCCCCGGTGCGGCCTCGGCGCCCGGTTTGCCGGCTGGCTACCCTCGGAACGGACGGCGGCCGGTGGTCGCCGTCGGTCCAGGGGAGGACGAGATGGTCGACCAGACGCAGCCGTGGGCCGAGCGGACCGTCGAGGTGCCGCCGCAGCCCGGTGCCGGGGTGCCGCCGCAGCGCGACGGGTTCCAGCGGGGGGTGGCCTCGGTCGGGCAGTCCCGTACGTCGCGCACGGAGCCGTTCCCCGTCGTCGAGCACGAGCCGACGGGCACGGGCTGGCCGGACGCGCCGGCCCCGCGACGGCCGCTGAGCTGGCACGTCGAGCAGTTGAAGCGCGGCGGCGAGTGGAGTGCCGCCGGCGCGCTCTTCGCCTTCGTCTGCTGGGGGATCTGGGCCATCTCGGGCGGCGGCGATCTCGCCGGCCCGTTCCTGATCTTCCTGCTGAGCCTGCTGGTGGCCGCCGGCCTGTTCGCGTTGGCCCGCCTGCTCGGTCGGGTGGTGCTGGAGCGGCAGTTGGGCCGGGTGCGGCGCAGCGCGCGCGGGGCGCACCTGGTGACGGCGGTCTTCCTGGCCGGTCTCGGGATCGCCTACCTCCAGCAGACCGAGTGGGTGGTGTCGGCCTGGAACTGGATCAGCAACAACTGACCGTACGCCCGGGCGGGCCGGCCTGCGCCGCCCGCCCGCGCGTCCGGTCGCGGGGTCTCGCGACCTCCGGTCGTTCCACCAGGTCGCGGGCTGCTTACCCGGCCGGACGCGGTTCATCCGTGCCCGGCCGGGGCTGATCCGCAGCTCAGTGCTTCCCGCCGTGGCCCTCCGCGTCCGCCTTCGGGGAGGCCACCCGGGCCTCCGGGTCCTCGACGCCGGGCTCCCCGCCGTCCGGGGCCACCATTCCGTCGTAGTTGTAGACCGTGCCGTCCTCGCCGTGCTGCTTGGTGGTCCGGACGTAGCGGTGCATCATGCCGTCGATCTCCACCTCGACGAGGGCGTCGCCGCCCGTGTCGATGGTGCTGCCGTCGCGGGGGCCGCCAACGAGGTGTGCCTTCGTGTTCGTGTCCATGCCAAGGCCGTACCCGGGCGGTCCCGGTGCAAAACGGGCGGCGTCCGGTCGGGCGGTCGGATTCCGTCGGGCCACGGTATGACCGACGCGGGATGGGTCGGGCCATTGCCAGTCATCGATGCGTATCCATAGGCTCCCGCCATCGGTTTCCGGCGCACCGTCTCGGCGCGCCGCGAGGGTTCGGGAGGCTCCCATGGTCCGTTGGCGCACACTCGTCGGCCGGTTGGCCGCCGCGTTGGTGGCGGTCACCGCCGGCTCGTTCGTCCTGGCCGTTCCGGCCTCCGCCAAGCCCGGGCCCGAGGTGACCCCGTACGTCGTCGGCGGGACGCTGGCCGCGCAGGGGGAGTTCCCGTTCATGGTGCGGCTCTCCATGGGCTGCGGCGGTTCGCTCTACAGCCCGCGCCTGGTGCTGACCGCCGCGCACTGCGTCGGCGGGACCGGTACGAACACCAGCATCACCGCCACCCTCGGCGTGGTGGACCTCCAGTCGTCGAGCCGGATCCAGGTGCGCTCGAACTACGTCTACCGGGCGCCCGGCTACAACGGCAACGGCAAGGACTGGGCCCTCATCCGGCTGGCCACGCCGGTCACCACGCTCCCGACGCTGAAGATCGCCACCAGCACCGCGTACGACAACGGCACCTTCACGGTCGCCGGCTGGGGCGCCACCCGCGAGGGCGGCGCGCAGCAGCGCTACCTGCGCAAGGCCACCGTGCCGTTCGTCAGTGACGCGACCTGCAACTCCTACTACGGCGGTCAGATCATCGCGAGCGAGGAGATCTGCGCCGGCTACGCCAGCGGCGGCATCGACACCTGCCAGGGTGACTCGGGCGGCCCGATGTTCCGGCGGGACGCGAGCAACGCCTGGATCCAGGTCGGCATCGTGAGCTGGGGCAACGGCTGCGCCCGGCCCTCCTACCCCGGCGTCTACACCCAGGTGAGCACCTTCGCCCCGGCGATCGCCTCGGCGGCGGCGAGCCTCGGCGGCTGAACCGCGACGCCCCCGGGGGCCCGGCCGGCTCGTGCGGCCGGGCCCCCACGCGCGCGTGCTCCGCCTGGCTCCCGCCTGTGCGCCCGCCCGCTCGCCGGGGCGTGCTGCTGGACCGATTTGTCGCCCGGGCCCGCGGGGCCGGTTCTTCCACTGTTACCGGGTGATGGACGCGCGCTGATTACGTTCAGTTCGCGCTCGCGCACTAAGGGGAGTGGCGACGACATCGCCGAGGACGAGGTGCGGATGGCTCTGGCCAACCCGCCCGGCATGCGTCTCGCGGCGTGAGTCGCCTCCATCCGTAGGCCCACTGAGGAGGACCCGGTGACTGTTCAGTTGCGCACGCTCGTCGACGTGGCGCGCAGGCACGCGGCTCAGCAGCCGGACGCCGTCGCGATCATCTGCGAGGGCCGGCGTGTCGACTACGCGACCCTGCATCGTGTCAGTAATCAGGTGGCGCGTGGTCTCCAGGCGGCGGGGTTGCGTCCTGGTGACCGTATCGCCTGGTTGGGCAGGGAGTCCGAGCA
>NZ_JCADBQ010000014.1:0-170495 GCF_059359355.1 Micromonospora sp. ZG13 | reverse complement strand
GTCCGGTACGCCGACGGGGTGACCGCCCTGAGGGCCGCCGGGGTGGACACGTTCCTGGAGATCGGGCCGCAGAGCGTACTGACCGCGATGGCCGGCGACGTGCTGCCCGACGACGACGCCGTGCTGGCCGTCGCCGTGCAGCGCCGGGACCGGCCCGAGGCGCACGCGCTGCTGCACGCCCTCGCCGAGCTGCACGTCCACGGCGTTCCCGTGACCTGGCGGCAGTGGTTCGCCGACTCCGGAGCGCGGCGGGTGGACCTGCCCACGTACGCCTTCCAGCACCAGCGCTACTGGCCGGAGGGCACGCCCGCGAAGCAGACCGCCCCGGACGGCGGCGACGCCGACTTCTGGGCCGCCGTCGAGCGGGGCGACCTGGCCGCCCTCGCCGCCGAACTCGGCGACGACACCGAGGACCTGGACGCCCTCGGCCCGGCCCTGCCGCTCCTGGCTCGCTGGCGTCAGCACCGGTCCCGGGACACCGCGCTGGACGGGTGGTCGTACCGGGTCGCGTGGCAGCCAGTGCGCCCGGCCCCGGCGACCGGGCTGTCCGGACGGTGGCTGGTGGTCACCGTCGACGGCGGCGCCGACGCGGGCGTGGCGAAGACCCTGACCCAGGCGGGCGCGCGGGTCGACCTGCTGACCGCGCCGCCCACCCTCACCCGGGCCGACCTGGGCGAGCGGCTGCGCCGAATCGGTGCCGACGGCTGGGCCGGGGTGCTCTGCGTGCTGCCCCGGCAGGACCGGCCCCTGGCGGACACCCCGGCGGTACCCGCCGGCGCGGCCGCCCTGCTCACCCTCACCCGGGCGCTGACCGACACCGGCCTGCCGGGACGGGTGTGGGCGCTGAGCCGAACCGCCATCCCGGTCACGGCCGGGGAGCGGGCCGGCGACGTCTGGGCGGCCCTGGCCTGGGGCCTGGGCCGGGTCGTCGCCCTCGAACAGCCCGACCGCTGGGGCGGCCTGATCGACCTGCCCGACCGCGCCGACCGCGGCGCCCGCGCCGGGCTCGTCGCGGTCCTCGCCGACGGCACCCTGGACCAGGTGGCCGTCCGCCGCAACGGCCTCTTCGGCCGGCGGCTGGTGCCGGCCGCGCCGCCGGCCGGTGCGGGTTGGCGGCCCGTCGGGACGGTGCTGGTGACCGGTGGCACGGGTGCCCTGGGTCGGCACGTGGCGCGTTGGTTGCTGGCCAACGGGGCCGGCGAGGTGGTGCTGGCCTCGCGGCGGGGTCCGGCGGCGCCGGGCGCGGCGGAGCTGGTCGACGAGCTGGGTGCGGTGCGGGTGGTGGCGTGCGACGTCACCGACCGGGCGGCCGTCGACGCCCTCGTGGCGGACCTGCCCGGGCTGACCGCCGTCGTGCACACCGCCGGGGCGTCCGGCGGCACCACCCCGGCGTACGAGGTGACCGACGGCGAGCTGTCGGAGACCCTGGCCGGCAAGGTGCTCGGCGCCGTGCACCTCGACGCCGCCTGCCGGGGCCGCGACCTCGACGCGTTCGTGGTCTTCTCCTCGGTCGCCGGCGTCTGGGGCGGCGGCGGGCAGGCCGGCTACGCGGCCGGCAACGCCCTGCTCGACGCGCTCGTCGCCGCCCGCCGGGCGGCCGGCCTGCCCGCCACCGCCCTGGCCTACGGCCCGTGGGCGGAAGACGGCATGGCCGCCGGCGAGACGGCGGACGGCCTGCGCCGCCGCGGGTTCAGCCCGCTCGCGCCCGACGCCGCCGTCGCGGCGCTGGGCCGCTGGGTGAACGCCCCCGAGGCGGCCCCGGTGATCGTGGACGTCGACTGGTCCCGGTTCGTCACGGCGTTCACCGCCGCGCGGCCGAGCCACCTCTTCGACCGGGTCGCCCCGGCCGTTGCCGAGCAGCCGGAGCGGCCGGAGAACGCCGCCGCCACCGACGGGCTGCGCAACCGGCTCGCGACGCTCCCGGCGACCGGCCAGGAGGCGCTGCTGGTCGACCTCGTCCGCGCGGAGGCGGCGGCCGTCCTCGGCCACCCCACCACCGACCAGGTGCCGGCCGGCCGGGCGTTCCGCGAGCTGGGCTTCGACTCCCTCGCCGCCGTGCAGCTGCGGGACCGGCTGGGCCGGGTCACCGGCCTGACCCTGCCGTCGACCGTGGTCTTCGACCACCCGTCGGCGGCGGAACTGGCCCGCTTCCTGCGTACCGAAATCGTGGTCGGCGCGGACGGCGGCCCCGCCACCGGCGGCGTGGCCTCGGCCCGGCCGCCGGCCGACGAGCCGATCGCGATCGTCTCCATGGCCTGCCGGTTCCCGGGCGGGGTGTCGTCGCCGCAGGAGCTGTGGCGGCTGCTGGCCGACGGGGTGGACGCGGTCACGCCGATGCCCACCGACCGGGGCTGGGACCTCGACGCCCTGTTCGACGCCGACCCGGAGCGGGTCGGCACCAGCTACACCCGCAGCGGCGGCTTCCTGCACGACGTGGCGGGCTTCGACGCCGCGTTCTTCGGCATCAACCCGCGCGAGGCCCTCGCCATGGACCCGCAGCAGCGGCTGCTGCTGCACACCACCTGGGAGGTCTTCGAACGCGCCGGCATCGACCCGCACCGGGTACGCGGCTCCGCGACCGGCGTCTTCATGGGCACCAACGGGCAGGACTACGCCACCCTGCTGCTGGGCGCCCGGTCCCAGGTGGAGGGCTACCAGGCGACCGGCAACGGGGCGTCGGTGGTCTCCGGCCGCCTGGCGTACTCGTTCGGGCTGCACGGCCCCGCGGTCACCGTCGACACGGCCTGCTCGTCGTCGCTGGTCGCGCTGCACCTCGCCGCGCAGGCGCTGCGCAGCGGCGAGTGCGACCTCGCGCTGGCCGGCGGCGTCACGGTGATGTCGACCCCGGGCGCGTTCCTGGAGTTCTCCCGGCAGCGTGGCCTGGCCGCCGACGGGCGGGTCAAGGCGTTCGCCGAGGCCGCCGACGGCACCGGCTGGGGCGAGGGCGTCGGCGTCCTGCTGCTCCAGCGGCTCTCCGACGCCCAGCGCGGCGGCAACCGGATCCTCGCCGTCGTACGGGGCAGCGCCGTCAACCAGGACGGCGCGAGCAACGGCCTCACCGCCCCGAACGGGCCCGCGCAGCAGCGGGTCATCCGGCACGCGCTGGACAACGCCGGCCTCACCCCCGCCGACGTGGACGTCGTCGAGGCGCACGGCACCGGCACCACCCTCGGCGACCCGATCGAGGCGCAGGCGCTGCTGGCCACGTACGGCAGGGAGCGCCCCGCCGACCGGCCGCTGTGGCTCGGGTCGGTCAAGTCGAACATCGGCCACACCCAGGCGGCGGCGGGCGCGGCGAGCCTGATGAAGATGGTGCTGGCCCTGCAACACGGGGTGCTGCCCGCGACCCTGCACGTGGACGCGCCGACCCCGCACGTCGACTGGACGTCCGGCACGCTGGCGCTGCTCACCGAGGCACGACCGTGGACCACCACGGACGGGCCGCGCCGGGCCGGCGTCTCCTCGTTCGGGATCAGCGGCACCAACGCCCACGTGATCATCGAAGAGGCCCCGCAGCCGGAACCGGTCGCCGCCGACGGGGAAGGGCCCGAAGCGACCGTCGGGCACGGCGAAGCGCCACGCGACCAGCGCGCCGTGGCCCTGCCGTGGCCGGTCTCCGCCGCCGACCTGCCCGCGCTGCGCGCGCAGGCCGGCCGGCTGGCCGACCGGCTCGCGACCGGGGACGACCCCGCCGACCTGGTCGCCTGGACGCTCGCCGACGGCCGGGCCCACCTCGGCCGGCGGGCCACCGTGGTCGCCGCCGACCGGGGGACCCGGCTGGCCGCGTTGCGGGCGCTGGCCGGCGGCGAGGACCACCCCGCCCTGGTCACCGCCCGACGGCACGGAGGCGGCCTCGCCGTCCAGTTCTCCGGCCAGGGCGCCCAGCGCCCCGGCGCCGGCCGGCAGCTGTACGACACGTTCCCCGTCTTCGCGGCGGCCCTCGACGAGGTCTGCGCGGCGCTGGACCACCAGCTGCCGCAGCCGCTGAAGCCGGTGCTGTTCGCGGCCGAGGGCAGCGCCGAGGCCGCGCTGCTCGACGAGACGGTGTTCACCCAGGCGGGGCTCTTCGCGCTGGAGGTGGCCCTGTTCCGGCTGGTCGAGTCGTTCGGCGTGGTGCCCGGGCACGTCGCCGGGCACTCGATCGGCGAGATCACCGCCGCGCACGTCGCCGGGGTGCTGTCCCTCGCCGACGCCGCCACGCTGGTGGCCGCCCGGGGCCGGCTCATGCAGGCCCTGCCCGCCGGGGGCGGGATGCTCGCCGTCGCCGCCGACGAGGCGGCGGTGGCCGAGTCCCTCGCCGGGCTGACCGACCGGGTCGGTGTCGCCGCCGTCAACGGCCCCACCGCCGTGGTGCTCGCCGGAGCCGTCGACGCCCTCGACGGGCTGGAGCGGCTCTGGCAGGAGCGCGGCGTACGCACCCGGCGACTGCGGGTCAGCCACGCGTTCCACAGCCCGCTGATGGAGCCGATGCTGGCCGAGTTCCGGGCCGTCCTCGACGGGCTGACGTTCGCCGCGCCACTGCTGCCGATCGTGTCGAACCTGACCGGGCGGCTCGCCGGGCCGGACGAGATCCGTACGCCCGACTACTGGGTGCGGCACGTGCGGGAGGCCGTCCGGTACGCCGACGGGATCGCCGCGCTGCGCGACGCGGGCGTGGACACCTTCCTGGAACTCGGCCCGCAGGCGGTGCTGACCGCGATGACCGCCGGCCTGCTGCCCGACGACGACGGCACGGCCGTGGCGGCGCTGCGCGCCAACGCCGACGAGCCGACCGCCCTGCTCTCCGCGCTGGCCGTCGTGCACGGCACCGGACGCGACGTCGACTGGTCGGCGGTGCTCGCCGCGCTGGCCGGCCCCCGTCCGGACCCCCGCCGGCTGCCCGAGCTGCCGACGTACGCGTTCCGGCCGCAGCGCTACTGGCCGACCCTCGACGCGGCGCCGACCGCCGACCCGGTCGGCGACGCGTTCTGGCGGGCCGTCACCGACGGCGACCTGGGCCGCCTCGGCCTCGACCCGGACCAGCCGCTGCGCGAGCTGCTGCCGGAACTGGAGTCGTGGCGGCGCCGCCAGCGCCTCGACGGCACCCTGGCCGGCTGGCGGTACCGGATCACCTGGGAGCGCCGGGCGCTGACCGGCGCCGACCCCGGCACGTGGCTGGTGGTGGCCCCGCCGCACCAGGTCACCGACCGGGTGCTCGCCGCCCTCACGGCCGGCGCCGCGACGGTGCACGTGCTGACCGTCGACCCGGCCACGGTCACCCGCGACGGCCTGGCCGCCGACCTCGACCGGCTCGCCGCCGCGTACCAGCCGACGGCGCTGCTGTCCCTGCTGGCGCTGGACGAGGCGCCGCACCCGGAGCAGACCGCGCTGCCGACCGGCCTGGCGGCGAACCTGCTGCTCGTGCAGGCGCACACCGGCCGCTCCGGACCGGCCGTGCCGCTGTGGCTGGCGACCACCGGCGCCGTCGCCGTGGACGACGAACCGGTCGTGCACCCGACGCAGGCCACCACGTGGGGCCTCGGGCTCGTCGCCGCCCTGGAGCACCCCCGGCACGTCGGCGGAGTCGTCGACCTGCCGGCGGGCCCCGACGAGGCGGCGTACGCGGCCCTGGTCTCGGCGCTGGTCAACGTCGACGGGGAGGACCAGCTCGCCGTCCGGCAGGCCGGCGTACACGCCCGGCGTCTGGTCCGCGACACCGGGCGGCCGGCGACGGGCGACGGATACCAGCCGAACGGCACCGTCCTGCTCACCGGCGGGACCGGGACGCTAGCCCGGCACACCACCGACTGGCTGGGCCGCCACGGCGCCGAGGTGCTCCCGCTGACCGAGCCGGCCACGGGCAAGCTCGGTGATCTGATGGAGCAGCTCGCCGCCGAGAGCCGACCGGTGACCGCGCTCGTGCACGTACCGGCGGAGACCGGCTCGGTGCCGCTGGGCGAGCTGACCCTCGCCGGCCTGGCCGCCGACCTCGCCGCCACCGTCGGCGACGTCCCCAGGTACGCCGACGAGCTGGCCCACCGGCCGCTCGACGCGTTCGTGCTGTGCACCTCCACGACGGGGGTGTGGGGCGCGGGCGGCCGGGCCGGCCAGTCCGCCGGTGACGCGCTGCTGCACGCGCTCGCGGCGAACCGACGGCACGGCGGACTGGCGGCCACCGCCGTGGCGTGGGGCCCGTGGCACGACGATCCCGAGTCGGCCGAGCTGGCGCAGCTGCGCCGGCGGGGCCTGCCGGGCCTGCCCCCGGAACTGGCCGTCGAGGCGTTCGGGCAGGCGCTGCGGGGCGAGGCGGCGCTGGTGGTCGCCGACGTGCGCTGGGACCGGTTCGTGCCGACGTTCGCGTCGATGCGGCCGTGCCCGCTGCTGACCGGGGTCCCCGAGGCGGGCGCGGCGATGCCCGCCGACGACGACCACCGGCCGGCGGACGACGAGGCGGCCGCCGCGCTGCGGGAGCGGCTTCGCCCGCTGAGCCCCGCCGAGCGGGAGGACGTCCTCGTCGACCTGGTGGGTGGCCTCGCGGCGGCCGTACTCGGCCACACCGGGGATGCGGGGCTGGAGCCCGACCGGGCGTTCCGCGAGGTCGGCTTCGACTCGATGACGGCCGTGGAGCTGCGCAACCGGCTCCGCGCCGCCACCGGCGTCCAGCTCCCCGCCGCCGTGGTGTTCGACTATCCGACGCCGGCGGCGCTCGCCCGGCACCTGCGCGACCGGCTCGCCGAGGACGGCGCCACCGCGGCGGCCCCGCTGCTCGCCGAGCTGGAGCGGCTCGACGGCGTCTTCGCGGCCGACGCGCCGGACCGGCTCACCCGCCAGAAGCTGCTGGTGCAGCTCCAGGCGTTCGTGGCCCGATGGGGCGACGAGCGTGGTCCCGTCGAGGAGAAACCGGCCTCGCACACCCTCGACGACGCCACCGACGCCGAGATCTTCGATTTCATCCACCGCGAGCTGGGTGGCCCCGGCGGCAATTTGTCGGGCATCTAGAAATGGTGTCGTACGGCCGTTGTCGACGGTTGTGACACCTGCGGCCGGGCGGGCCTGGACACCCGCCCGGCCGCAGGCCGCGAGGGTGCCGCGCCGGACCGCTCGCAGGGCGGGTCGGCGCAGCCTGCGCCCCCGCCGCCTAGGGGCACCCGTAGGGGCACGCTAGGGGTTGTGACCGCCGTCCGGCGACAATTACCTTTCGTCCGGCGCGTAAGACCTGGTGGGGGCTTAAACGCTATTTGTCTAGCAATTCGTGGTCGGCTGAATGGGTTTGGATCTTCGCGGCTTGTGGCGTCTGTGGACGGTATTGGGTCGCTGTTTCTTTCCGACCCGAAGAGGTGGCGTCAATGGCGACTGAAGATACGCTCCGGGAGTACCTGAAATGGGTGACGGCGGACCTTCACCAGACCAGGAGGAAGCTCGGCGAGCTTGAGGCGGCCAACCGCGAGCCGATCGCCATCGTCGGCATGGCCTGCCGGTTCCCGGGCGGGGTGGACTCGCCGGAGGAGTTGTGGGAGCTCGTCGACTCCGGCCGCGACGCCGTCTCCGCGTTCCCCGCCGACCGTGGCTGGGACCTGGCGCGGCTGTTCCACCCGGACCCCGACCACCCCGGCACGTCGTACGTCGCCGAGGGCGGCTTCGTCGACTCCGCCACCGACTTCGACGCCGCGTTCTTCGGCATCTCGCCGCGCGAGGCCCTCGCCATGGACCCCCAGCAGCGGCTGCTGCTGGAGACCTCGTGGGAGGCGTTCGAGCACGCCGGCATCGACCCCTCGACGCTGCGCGGCCACCAGGTCGGGGTGTTCGCCAGCACCACCGGCCAGGACTACGTGGGGCTGCTCCAGCAGCCGCCGCCCGGTACCGAGGGATACATCCTCACCGGCACCGCGGCCAGCGTCGTGTCCGGCCGGATCTCGTACGCGCTCGGCATCGAGGGACCCGCCGTCACCGTCGACACCGCCTGCTCGTCGTCGCTGGTCGCGCTGCACCTGGCCTGCCAGGCGCTGCGGCAGGGCGAGTGCACCCTGGCGCTGGCCGGCGGGGCCACCGTCATGTCCACCCCGTCCGCCTTCATCGGCTTCAGCCGGCAGCGGGGCCTGGCCATGGACGGCCGGGTCAAGTCGTTCGCCGCCGCCGCCGACGGCACCGCCTGGGGCGAGGGGGCCGGCCTGCTGCTGGTCGAGCGGCTCTCCGACGCCCGCCGCAACGGCCACCCGGTCCTCGCCGTGGTACGCGGCAGCGCGGTCAACCAGGACGGCGCGAGCAACGGGCTGACCGCCCCCAACGGCCCGTCCCAGCAGCGGGTCGTGCTCCAGGCGCTGGCCAGCGCCCGGCTCGCCCCGGAGCAGGTCGACGTCGTGGAGGCGCACGGTACCGGCACCACCCTCGGCGACCCCATCGAGGCGCAGGCGCTGCTGTCGACGTACGGGCAGGGCCGGCCGGCGGACCGGCCGCTGTGGCTCGGCTCGGTCAAGTCGAACATCGGCCACACCCAGGCCGCCGCAGGCGTGGCCGGCGTGATCAAGATGGTGATGGCGCTGCGGCACGACACCGTGCCCGCCACCCTGCACGTCGACGAGCCCACCCCCAACGTGGACTGGACGGCCGGCGCGGTCGCGCTGGCCACCGAGCCGCGGCCGTGGCCCGCCGGGGAGCAGCCCCGCCGCGCGGGCATCTCCTCCTTCGGCATGAGCGGCACCAACGCCCACGTGATCATCGAGGAGGCGCCCGCCGCCGACCCGGCCCCGGCGGACGCCCCGGACGCCCCCGACGCCGGCACCGTGCCGGCCGCCGCCGACACCGCCTGCGTCGACGGGGCCGGCCTCGTGCCGGTGCTGGTCTCCGCCCGCGACGCCGAGTCCCTGACCGCGCAGGGCACCCGCTGGGCCGACTGGCTCGACGGCCGCCCCGAGCTGCGGCTGACCGACGTCGGCTGGTCGTCGGTGCACACCAGGGCCAGCCTCGAACACCGCGCCGTACTGCTCGCCGCCGACCGCGCCGACCTGACCGCCGGCCTGCGCGCGCTGGCCGCCGGCGGCGACGCCCCGGGCCTGGTCACCGGCGCCGGCCCGCGCGGCGGCAAGCTCGCGTTCCTCTTCTCCGGCCAGGGCGCGCAGCGCAGCGGCATGGGCCGCGAGCTGGCCGCCGCGTTCCCCGTCTTCGGCCGGGCGCTGGCCGAGGTCTGCGCCGAGCTGGACCGGCACCTGCCCCGCCCGCTGGCCCCGGTGCTCTTCGCGCCCGAGGGCGACGAGGCCGCCGGGCTGCTCAACCAGACCCTCTACACCCAGGCCGGCCTGTTCGCCGTCGAGGTCGCGCTGTTCCGGCTCCTGGAGAGCTGGGGGATCGTCCCGGACGTCCTGCTCGGCCACTCGATCGGCGAGCTGTCGGCCGCGCACGCGGCCGGCGTGCTGTCGCTGCCCGACGCCGCCACGCTCGTCGCGGCCCGGGGCCGGCTGATGCAGGCCCTGCCGGCCGGCGGCGCGATGCTGGCCGTCCAGCTCCCCGCCGACGCCGTCCGGGCCGCCCTGGCCGGCGTCGAGGACCGGGTCGCCGTGGCCGCCGTCAACGGACCCACCGCCGTCGTCGTCTCCGGCGCGGCCGACGCCGTCGAGGAACTGGAGCGCCGCTGGGCCGACCAGGGCGTACGGACCAGGCCGCTGCGCGTCAGCCACGCCTTCCACAGTCCGCTGATGGAACCCATGCTCGCCGAGTTCGCCGCCGTGGTGCGCCGGCTGGAGCTGCACCCGCCGGCGCTGCCGATCGTGTCGAACCTGACCGGCGCGCTCGCCGACCCCGACGAGATCCGCACCGCCGACTACTGGGTGCGGCACGTGCGGGAGGCCGTCCGGTTCGCCGACGGCGTCGACCAGCTGCGCGCCCTCGGCGTGCGTACGTTCCTGGAGGTCGGCCCCAGCGGGGTGCTCACCGCGCTGGCCCGCGACGTCCTCACCGCCGCCGGCGCGGACGACGACACCGCCGCCGTGGCGCTGCTGCGCCGCGACCGCCCCGAGCCCGCGTCCGCGCTCACCGCCCTCGCCGAGCTGCACGTCGGCGGGGTCGAGGTCGGCTGGGCGCAGCTGTACGCGGGCGCCGAAGCCGCGCGGGTGCCGCTGCCCGGGTACGCCTTCCGCCGGCAGCGCTTCTGGCCCGAGCCGCCGCCCGCCCCCGACACCGTGGCGGCGGACGGCGACGACGAGTTCTGGACCGCCCTGGAACAGGCGGACGCCGACACCCTGCGCGGCGAGCTGGGCGACGACGACGAGCAGGTCCAGGCGCTGCTGCCGGCCCTGCCCGTGCTCACCTCGTGGCGCCGGTCCCGGCGGGAACGCTCCCTCGTGGACGGCTGGTCGTACCAGGTGACCTGGCAGCCCGTGCCGGTCGAGGAGGCCGACGCCCCGGCGGGCCGCTGGCTGGTCGTGCTGCCCGCCGACGACGCGCCGGCGTGGGCCGACGGCCTGACCGGGCTCTTCGGCGACGCCGAGCCGCCGGTGCTGCGCGTCGGCGCGGCGGACCTGGACCGCGCGGCCCTCGCCGCCCGGCTACGGGACCTGGTCGACGGCCGGCCCGTCGACGGCGTGCTCGCCGTGGTCGCCGGCCAGGACCGGTTGCTGCCCGAACACCCCGGCGTGACCCTCGCCGCCGCCGGCACCCTCGCCCTGGTCCAGGCCATGACCGACCTCGACCTGGTGGCGCCGCTGTGGTGCGTCACCAGCGGCGCCGTGGCGGCGGCCCCGGGCGACCGGGTCGCGCACCCGTTGCAGACCGAGGTCTGGGGCCTCGGCCGCGCCGCGGCCGTCGAGCAACCGCACCGCTGGGGCGGCCTGGTCGACCTGCCGGCCACCGTCGACGACGCCACCACCCGGCGGCTCGCCGCCGTGCTGGCCGGCCACGGCGGCGAGGACCAGGTGGCCGTACGACCCGGCGGCACCTGGGCCCGACGGCTCACCCCGGCCCCGCCGGCGGCGGACGAGCCGTCCGCCGGCGACTGGTGCTCCGGCACCGTCCTGGTCACCGGCGGCACCGGCGCCCTCGGCGGCCACGTCACCCGCTGGCTGCTCGACCGCGGCGTCGGGCGGGTGGTCCTGGCCAGCCGCCGGGGCGCCGCCGCCCCGGCCGTGGCGGACCTGCTCGATGCGTACGGCGCCGACGGGCGGGTCACCGCCGCCACCTGCGACGTCACCGACCGGCGGTCCGTGGCGGAGCTGGTCGGGTCGCTGCCCGACCTGACCGCAGTCGTGCACGCCGCCGGCACCGACCAGCTCACCCCGCTGACCGACACCACCCTCGACGAGTTCTCCCACGTCGTCGCGGGCAAGGTGCTCGGCGCCCTGCACCTCGACGCGTGCCTCGCCGACCGCGAGCTGGGCGCGTTCGTCATGTTCTCCTCCATCTCCGGCGTGTGGGGCAGCGCCGGGCAGTGCGCCTACGGCGCCGGCAACTCCCTGCTGGACGCCCTGGCCGTCAACCGGCGCGACCGGGGCCTGCCGGCCACCGCCGTCTCCTGGACGGCCTGGGGCGGCGCGCACGGCATGGCCGCCGAGAACGTGGCCACCGAGCAGCTCAACCGGATGGGCCTGCCGCCCGTCGACCCGGAGAAGGCCCTCGTCGCCCTCGACCGGGCGCTGCGTCGCCCGACGCCCTGCGTGACCGTCGCCGACGTCGACTGGAGCCGGTTCCACCCCGCGTTCACCGTGGCCCGGCCCAGCCCCTTCCTGGGCGGCCTGCCGCAGGTGCGGGCGCTCGTCGCGCAGGAGGAGGCCGCCGCCACGCCCACGGGCGGGGTCGCCGCGCCGCTGCGCCACCTCGCGGCGCTGCCCGCGGCGGAGCAGGAGCGGGAGCTGCTGCGGCTGGTCAACGAGCAGACCGCCGCGGTGCTGGGCCACGCCACCCCCGACGAGCTGCGCGGCCGTCCGTTCAAGGACCTCGGCTTCGACTCGCTGACCGCCGTGGACTTCCGGGGACGGCTGAACACGGCCACCGGCCTGCGGCTGCCCACCACGCTGGTCTTCGACTACCCCACCCCCGCCGAACTGGCCGCGCACCTGCGCGAGCTGGTCTCCGGCGCCGCCCCCGCCGACGCCCCGCAGGCCGTCGTCGTCGACGCCGACGAGCCCGTCGCGATCGTCGGCATGGCCTGCCGCTACCCCGGCGGCGTCGACGGGCCGGAGACGTTCTGGCGGCTGGTCGCCGACGGCGTGGACGCCATCTCGCCGTTCCCCACCGACCGGGGCTGGGAGATCCCCGAACCGGCGGAGGGGACGCACCCGCCGGCGGGCGGCTTCCTCTACGACGTGGCGGACTTCGACCCCGCCTTCTTCGAGATCTCGCCCCGCGAGGCCCTCGCCATGGACCCGCAGCAGCGGCTCACCCTCGAGACGTCCTGGGAGGCGCTGGAACGGGCCGGGGTGGACCCGGCGACGCTGCGCGGCACCCGTACCGGCGTCTTCGTGGGCGCCTCCACCTCCGGCTACGGCACCGGCCTGACCGAGGTCCCTGAGGGCGTCGAGGGCTACCTGATGACCGGCGCCGCGCACAGCGTGATCTCCGGTCGGGTCGCGTACGCCCTCGGGCTGGAGGGACCCGCCGTCACCGTCGACACCGCCTGCTCCTCGTCCCTGGTGGCGCTGCACCTCGCCGGGGCGGCGCTGCGGCGCGGCGAGTGCGACCTGGCGCTGGCCGGCGGCGTGGCGGTGATGGCCACCCCGACGGCGTTCCAGGAGTTCTCCCGCCAGGGCGGCCTGGCCTCCGACGGGCGGTGCAAGTCCTTCGCCGCCACAGCGGACGGCACCGGCTGGTCCGAGGGCGTCGGCATGCTGCTCGTGCAGCGGCTCTCCGACGCCCGGCGGCAGGGCCGCCGCATCCTCGCCGTGGTACGGGGCTCCGCCGTCAACTCCGACGGCGCGTCGAACGGCCTGACCGCCCCCAACGGCCCCTCCCAGCAGCGGGTGATCCGGCAGGCCCTCGCCAGCGCCCGGCTGACGGTCACCGACGTGGACGTCGTCGAGGCGCACGGCACCGGCACCGTCCTCGGCGACCCGATCGAGGCGCAGGCGCTGCTGGCGACGTACGGGCAGGACCGGGGCGACGCCGGCCCGCTGCTGCTGGGCTCGGTCAAGTCGAACATGGGCCACGCGCAGGCCGCCGCCGGCGTGGCCGGCGTGATCAAGATGGTGCTGGCGATGCGGGAGGGCACCGTCCCGGCGTCGCTGCACGCGGACACCCCGTCGCCGCACATCGACTGGTCGGCCGGCGACGTGGAGCTGGTGACCCGGTCCCGGCCCTGGCCGGCGGTCGACCGGCCCCGCCGGGCGGCGGTCTCCTCGTTCGGCATCTCCGGCACCAACGCCCACGTGGTCGTCGAGCAGCCCGTCGACACCGACGCCGCCGGCGACGCCGAGCCGACCCCCGCCCCGGCCGCCGGGCTGCTGGGCGCCGACGCGGTGGTCTGGCCGGTCTCGGCCCGCTCGGCCTCCGCCCTGGCCGCGCAGGCGTCCCGGCTGGCCCGGCACCTACGCGCGCACCCCGGCCTCGCCCCGGCGGCGGTCGGCTGGTCCCTCGCCGCGACGCGCTCGGCGTTCGACCGGCGTGCCGTGGTGCTCGGCGCCACCCCCGGCGAGCTGCTGGCCGGCCTGGACGCCCTCGCGGCCGGCACGCCGGCCGGCAACGTGGTGACCGGCACCGTCGCCAACCACGGCGCGGGCCCGGTGTTCGTCTTCCCGGCCGCCGCCCCGGCGGGCGCGGCGGCCGACCTGGTGGGCCGCTGCCCGGTCTTCGACGACGCCCTCGCCGAGTGCCGGCAGGCCCTCGCCCCCTGGGTGGACGTCGACCCGGCCGCCCTGCTCACCGGCTCCGACCCCTCCTGGGCCGAGCGGCCGGAGCTGGCCCGGCCCGTCCTGTTCGCCGTCGGCGTGGCGCTCGCCGCCGTCTGGCGGCACGCCGGGCTCGCCCCGGCCGCGGTCGTCGGCGACGGCGACGGCGAGGTCGTGGCCGCCTGCGTCGCGGGCCTGCTGTCCCTGCCCGACGCCGCCCGCACGGTGGCGCTGCGGGCCCGGGCCGCCGCCGGCGACCTGGACCCCGAGGGCCTCCGCGCCGCCCTGGCGGGGATCGCGCCGCAGCCCGGCACCGCTCGGCTGGCCTCCACCGTCACCGGGGACTGGACCGACCCGGCCGGCCTCGGTCCGGACCACTGGGCCGCGCTCGGGACCGGTGCTCCGTCGGCCGCCGACGGGGACGCGGGAACGGAGCGGCTCGACGCCGCCCTGCGCGCCGCCGTCGCGGCCGGACACGTGACCTTCGTGGAGGTCTCGCCGACACCGGCGCTGGCCGCCCGGGTCGCCGCCGTGCTCGACGCGACCGGCACCACCGGCCACGTCCTGGACACCCTCGACGGGCCGGACGACGCCGCCACCCGGCTGCTGACCGGCCTCGCCACCGCGTACACCCTCGGCCTGGCGGTGGAGCACCGCCGGCTGCTGCCCGAGGCCGAGCCGGTCGACCTGCCCACGTACGCCTTCGACCGGCACCGCTACTGGCTGGAGCGCACCGGCGCACACCGTTCCGTCCTGCCCGCCGTCGGCCTCGACGTGGTCGACCACCCGCTGCTCAGCGCGGTGGCCGACCTGCCCGGCGACGAGGGCCTGCTGTTCACCGGCCGGATCACCCTCACCACCCACCCGTGGCTCGCCGACCACGCCGTGCTGGGCACGGTGCTGCTGCCCGGGACGGCCCTGGTGGAGCTGGCGTCCTGGACCGGCCGGCAGGCCGGCGCGGCGACGGTCGTCGAGCTGAACCTGGAGGCGCCGCTGGCGATCCCCACCGAGGGTGGCATCGACCTGCGGGTCCGCGTCGGCCCGCCGGACGAGACCGGGCACCGGCCCGTCGCCATCCACACCCGGCGCGACGACGACACCGGACCCGACGGCGCCCGGGCCTGGCAGCGGCACGCCTCCGGCCAGCTCGCCGACACCGTCGACCCGGACCCCGCTCCGGCCGCCGTGTGGCCGCCCGCCGACGCCGAGCCGATCGCCCTCGACGGGCTCTACGCCCGGCTCGCCGCCCAGGGCTACCACTACGGCCCCGCCTTCCGCGCGCTGCGCGCCGCGTGGCGCTCGGGCCCGGACATCCTCGCCGAGGTCGCCCTCGACGCCGACGCGTCCACCGACACCACGGCCTTCTCGGTGCACCCGGCCCTGATGGACGCGGCGCTGCACGCCATCGGCGCCAGCGCCACGGCCGGCGCCACCGGCGCCACCGCGGACGGCGGCGCGCCGGCCACCGACGGCGGCCCCGACATCCGCCCGGGCCTGCCGTTCACCTGGTCGGGCGTCACCATCCGGCCCACCCACGCCCGCGAGCTGCGGATCCGGCTGCGCGCCACCGATGCCGGGTCCGTGGCCCTGACCATCACCGACACCGGCGCCACCCCGGTCGCCTCCGTCGACGGCCTGGTCCTGCGGCCCATCTCCGGCGAGCAGCTCAGCGCCGCCCGCCGCTCGGCCAGCCGGTCCCTGCACCGCCTCGACTGGGTCGCCCCCGCCGCCGGCCGCGCCGACGGCACCCCCCGGCTCGTCGTCCTCGGCGACGACTGGCCCGGCACCGACCGGCATCCGGACCTCTCCGCGCTGGTCGCCGACGTCCGCGCGGGCGCCGCCGTGCCCGACGCGGTGGTGGTGACCTGCGCCGGACCGGCCGCCGACGAGCCGCACCCGGCCGCCCAGGCCCACCGCGTCGCCCACCGCACGCTCGCGCTGGCCCAGCAGTGGCTCGCCGAGGAGGCCCTCACCGCCGCCCGGCTGGTGGTGGTCACCCGCGGCGCGGTCCGGGTCGACCCGGACGAGCGGATCGCCGACGTACCGGCCGCCACCGCCTGGGGCCTGCTGCGCTCCGCCCAGTCGGAGAACCCCGACCGGATCGTGCTCCTCGACGTCGACGACGACGCTTCGGCCGCCGCGCTGCTGCCGGCGGCCCTGGCCACCGGCGAACCCCAGCTCGCCGTACGCGCCGGCCAGCTCCGGGTGCCCCGGCTGACCCGGCTCGGGCCGCCCCCGGCCGAGGCGCCCGGCCCCGACCTGGCCGCCGGCACCGTCCTGGTGACCGGGGCGACCGGCCTGCTCGGGCGGCTCGTGGCGCGGCGGCTGGTGACCCGGCACGACGTACGGCACCTGCTGCTGGTCAGCCGCAGCGGGGCGGACGCCCCGGGCGTCGCCGCGCTGGTCGACGAGTTGGCCGAGCTGGGCGCCACCGCCCGGGTGGTCGCCTGCGACGTCACCGACCGCGACGCGCTCGCCCTGCTGGTCGACCAGCTCCCCGCCGACCTGCCGCTGACCGGCGTGGTACACGCGGCCGGGGTGCTCGACGACGGCGTCCTGCCCGCGCTCACCCCGGACCGCTTCGACACCGTGCTGCGCCCCAAGGTCGACGCGGCCTGGCACCTGCACGAGCTGACGGAGAAGCTGGACCTGGCCGCGTTCGTGCTCTTCTCCTCGGCCGCCGGCCTCTTCGGTGGCCCCGGACAGGCCAACCACGCGGCGGCGAACTGCTTCCTCGACGCCCTCGCCCAGCACCGGCGCGACCGGGGACTCCCGGCGCTCTCGCTGGCCTGGGGGCCGTGGGTCAACGACACCGGCGACGGGCAGACCGGGCACGTCGACGAGGCCCGGATGAACCGGGGCGGCTTCGTCCCGCTCGGCGCCGAGGAGGGCATGGACCTGTTCAGCGAGGCCCTGCGCTTCGCCGAGCCGGTGGTCGTACCGGTCAACCTGGACCTCGCGCTGATCGGCCGGCATGGGCCGGCGGCGGTGCCGCCGGTGCTGCGGTCGCTGGTCCGCCCGGCGACGACCGGCGCGGCCCGGGCCGCCGAGCGCGACCCCGCCGAGGCGCTGCGGGAGACCCTCGCCGCCACGGCGGAGGCCGACCGCGACCAGGTGCTCTCCGACCTGGTCCGTACCCACGCCGCCGCCGTCCTCGGCTACGCGTCGATCCGCTCGATCGACGCCGAGCGCGGCTTCGTCGAGCTGGGCTTCGACTCGCTGACCGCCGTCGAGTTCCGCAACCGGCTCAACGCGGCCACCGGCCTGCGGCTGCCGTCCACGCTGATCTACGACCGGCCGACCACGGCCGCGCTGGTCGAGTACCTGCGGGGCGCGCTGCTGGCGGAGCGGAGCACGTCCGCGCTGACGGTGCTCGGCGAGCTGAACAAGCTGGAGCACGCTATGCGCGCGGTGGCCACCGGTGACACCGACCGGGCCGCCGTCGGCGCCCGGCTGCGCGAACTGCTCTCCCTGTGGACCTACACCGAGTCCGGTGCGGAGGCCGCCGCCGACGAGGGCGCCAGCCTCGAGTCGGCCTCCGCCGAAGAGATCTTCAGCCTGCTGGACGAAGAGTTCGGCTCGGCCTGATCCGGCATGTCGCACACCTCGAACCCCGATACGGAGTGGCCCGATGCCCACTGAGGCAGAGTTCCTCGACTACCTCCGGCGTGCCACTGCCGACCTGCGCGACGCGCGCCGGCGGGTACGCGAGGTGGAGGCCAAGGACCGCGAGCCGATGGCCGTCATCGGCATGGCGTGCCGGTTCCCGGGCGGCGTGTCCAGCCCGGCCGAGCTGTGGGACCTCGTCGACCGGGGCGGCGACGGCGTGGGCGACTTCCCGACCGACCGGGGCTGGGACCTGGAGCGGCTCTTCCACGTCGACCCGGACAACCCGGGCACGTCGACCAGCAGCCAGGGCGGCTTCCTCTACGACGCGCCGCAGTTCGACCCGGGCTTCTTCGGCATCAGCCCCCGCGAGGCGCTGGCGATGGACCCGCACCAGCGACTGCTGCTGGAGACGTCCTGGGAGGCGTTCGAACACGCCGGCATCGACCCGCAGCGGCTGCGCGGCAGCCGGACCGGCGTGTTCGCCGGGGTGATGTACCACGACTACGCGTCGCGGGTGCTGGACCTGCCCGACGGCGTCGAGGGCTACATCGGCACCGGCAACTCCGGCAGCGTCGTGTCGGGGCGGGTGGCGTACACCTTCGGGCTGGAGGGCCCGGCCGTCACGGTGGACACGGCGTGCTCGTCGTCCCTGGTCGCCGTGCACCTGGCCACGCAGGCGCTGCGCCAGCGGGACTGCGACTTCGCGCTCGCCGGCGGCGTCACGGTCATGTCCACCCCCGGCACCTTCGCCGACTTCTCCCGCCAGCGGGGCCTGGCCTCGGACGGCCGGTGCAAGTCGTTCGCCGCCGCCGCCGACGGCACCGGCTGGTCCGAGGGCGTCGGGGTGCTGCTGTTGCAGCGGCTCTCCGACGCCCGCCGCGACGGCCGGCGGATCCTCGCCGTGGTCCGGGGCAGCGCCGTCAACCAGGACGGCGCCAGCAGCGGGCTCACCGCCCCGAACGGCCCGTCGCAGGAGCGGGTCATCCGGCAGGCCCTCGCGAACGCCCGGCTCTCGCCGGCCGACGTCGACGTGGTCGAGGCGCACGGCACCGGCACCACCCTCGGCGACCCGATCGAGGCGCAGGCGCTGCTGGCGACGTACGGGCAGGACCGGGGCGACGGCGGGCCGCTCTGGCTGGGCTCGGTCAAGTCGAACCTGGGCCACACGCAGGCCGCCGCCGGCGCCGCCGGTCTGATCAAGATGATCGAGGCGATCCGGCACCGCACCATGCCCGCCACCCTGCACGTCGACGAGCCGTCCCCGCACATCGACTGGTCCGCCGGGCAGGTCTCGCTGCTGACCGAGGCGCGGGCATGGTCGGCCACCGACCGGCCGCGCCGGGCCGCCGTGTCGTCCTTCGGCATCAGCGGTACGAACGCACACGTCATCCTGGAGGAGGCGCCCGCCGACGACGCCCCGTCCACCGACGAGGCCCCGCCCGTCGCCGACGCGCCGGTCACGCTCCCGCTCGCCCCGGTGTTCCTCTCCGCCCGTACGCCCGAGGCGCTCGCCGGGCAGGCCGGGCGCTGGGCCGACCACCTCGCCCGCGTCGACTCCCTGCGTCCGGTGGACGTCGCGGTCTCCTCGGTCAACCGCGCGGGGCTCGAGCACCGCGCGGTCGTCCTGGCCGGCGACGCGGACGACCTGCTCGCCGGGCTGCGGGCCCTCGCCGCCGGCGAGCCCACCGGCACCGTCACCACCGCGGCGTCGGCCCCGCGCGGCCGGGTGGCCTTCCTCTTCTCCGGCCAGGGCGCGCAGCGCGCCGGCATGGGCCGCGAGCTGTACGCGGCCTTCCCGGTCTTCGCCGCCGCCCTCGACGAGGCGTGCGGACACCTGGACCCGTTGCTGCCGCGCGCGTTGCGGGAGGTGCTGTTCGCCGGGGCGGGTACGCCCGAGGCGGAGCTGCTGGACCAGACGGTGTTCACCCAGGCGGGGCTGTTCGCCGTCGAGGTGGCCCTTTTCCGCCTGGTCGAGTCGTTCGGGGTGGTGCCGGACCTGGTGGCCGGGCACTCCATCGGCGAGATCGCGGCGGCGCACGTGGCGGGGGTGCTCTCCCTGGCCGACGCGTGCGCGCTGGTCGCCGCGCGCGGCCGGCTCATGCAGGCCCTGCCGGCCGGCGGCGGCATGCTCGCCGTGGCCGCCGACGAGGCCGCCGTCGCCGCGTCCCTCGCCGGGCTGCCCGGCCGGCTGGACGTGGCCGCCGTGAACGGCCCCGCCGCCGTGGTGGTCGCGGGCGACGTCGAGGCCCTCGACGAGGTGCAGCGGCTGTGGTCGGAGCGGGGCGCGCAGACCCGCCGGCTGCGGGTCAGCCACGCCTTCCACAGCGCCCGGATGGACCCGATGCTGGCCGAGTTCGCGGCCGTCGCCGAGGGGTTGGCGTTCCGGCCGCCGACGATCCCGGTCGTGTCGAACCTGACCGGTCGCGTCGCCGACGCCGACCAGCTCTGCCACCCGGGCTACTGGGTGCGCCACGTACGCGGCACCGTGCGCTTCGCCGACGCCGTCGACTGCCTGCGCGCCGAGGAGGTCGACACCTACCTGGAGGTGGGGCCGAACGGCGTCCTGACCGCCATGGCGCAGAACTGCCTCGCCGAGCGCGCGGACGACGAACCGGCGCCCCTGCTGGTGCCGGCGTCGCGCCACGACCGGCCCGAGCCGCAGGCCCTCCTGGAGGCCCTCGCGTCGCTGCACGTGCACGGCGTGACCGTCGGCTGGGCGGACCTGCTCGGCCGGGCCGGCGGCCGGCACCTGGACCTGCCGACGTACGCCTTCCAGCACCAGCGGTACTGGCTGGAACCGGCGGGCCGGTGGACGGACGTCTCCGGGGCGGGCCTCGGGGCGGCCGGGCACCCGCTGCTCGGCGCTGCCGTCTCCGTGGCCGGCGAGGACATGGTGGTGCTGACCGGCCGCCTGTCCACGTCGACGCACGCGTGGCTCGCCGACCACTCCGTCTCCGGCGCGGTCATCGTGCCGGGCGCCGCCCTGGTGGAGTTGGCGGTGCGGGCGGGCGACGAGGTGGGTGCGTCGCGGGTGCGGGAGTTGACCGTGGCCGCGCCGCTGGTGCTGCCGTCGGCGGGTGCGGTGCGGGTGCAGGTGCGCGTCGGCGCGGCCGACGAGGCGGGCGGCCGGTCGGTGACCGTGCACTCGCAGCCGGAGGAGGCCGTCGACCCTGAGTGGGTCCGGCACGCGGAGGGTGTGCTGGAGCCGGCGTCGGCCGACGAGCCGGGCGTGGGGGAGTGGCCGCCGGCCGGCGCGTCCGAGGTGGACGTGGCGGGCTGGTATCCGGCGTTGGCCGAGCGCGGCCTGTCGTACGGGCCGGTGTTCCGGGGGCTGCGCCGGGTGTGGACCGCCGGTGGCGACGAGGTGTACGCCGAGGTCGCGTTGCCGGACGAGGTGGCGGGCGACGCGGCGGGCTTCGGGGTGCACCCGGCGTTGCTGGACGCGGCCCTGCACCCGATCGGGCTGCTGCCGGGCTCGGAGGGTTCGGGCGGGCCGCGCGTGCCGTTCGCGTTCGAGGGTGTGCAGGTGCACGCCTCGGGCGCGCGGGTGTTGCGGGTGCGGTTGACGCGCGTGGGTTCGGCGGTGCGGCTGGTCGCGTGCGACGAGTCGGGTGCGGCCGTGGTGTCGGTCGACTCCCTGGCGCTGCGGGAGCTGACCGGGGTGTCGTCGTCCCCCGGCGAGGCGGCCCGGTCGTTGTTCGAGGTCGCCTGGCAGGCCCAGGAGGTCAGCCCGGCCGGGGACGTCTCCGGGTGGGGGCTGGTGGGCTCGCCGGTCGGCGTGGACCTGCCGGCGTACGTCGACGTCGAGGCGGCCGCCGGGTCGTCGGGCGTGGCGCCGCGCCTGCTGCTGGTGCCGGCGGGCGGCGCGCAACGTCCCGACCACGCAGGCGCGCCGGACGCCGGCCACGACAACGACCCCGAGGCGGTACGCGCCGCGACGTCGCACGTGCTGGCAGTCGTCCAGTCCTGGCTGGCGGCGGACGCGCTGGCGGATTCGCGGCTCGTGGTGGTGACCCGGGGCGCGGTCTCCGTCGGTGCCGACGACCGGGTCACCGACCTGGCCGCAGCGGCGGTGTGGGGTCTGCTGCGCTCGGCGCAGTCGGAGCACCCGGGTCGCATCGTCCTGGCGGATGTCGACGGCGACGTGGACGCCGGGCTGCTGGGTGTGCTGACCACGGTGGCCGACGAGCCGGTGTCGTTCGGCGGTCAGGTGGCGGTGCGCTCCGGTGGGGTGTTCGTGCCGCGTCTGGTGCGTGCGGTGGCCCCGTCGTCGGTGGAGGCGCCGGTCGTGGGTGACGGTGCTGTGCTGGTGACCGGTGGTACGGGCGCGCTGGGTGCGCTGGTGGCGGAGCACCTGGTGTCGGTGCACGGCGTGCGGTCGCTGGTGCTGGTGTCGCGACGTGGTCCGGAAGCCACCGGTGCGGGTGAGCTGTCGGCGCGGCTGTCGGCGTCGGGTGCGTCGGTGCGGGTGGTCGCGTGCGACGTGACCGACCGGGATCAGGTCGGCGCGCTGGTGGCCGAGGTTTCCGCCTCGGGTCGTCTGGCGGGTGTGGTGCACACGGCCGGTGTGCTCGACGACGGTGTGGTGGAGGGGTTGACGGCGGAGCGTCTGGCGGGGGTGTTGGCGCCGAAGGTGTCGGCGGGTTGGTTGTTGCACGAGGCGACGGCGGGCCTGGATCTGGATTTGTTCGTGGTGTTCTCGTCGGTGGCGGGTGTGTTGGGTTCGCCGGGTCAGTCGGCGTATGCGGCGGGTAACGCGTTCCTGGACGCCCTGGCGGCGTACCGGCGGCAGTCGGGTCTGCCGGCCGTCAGCCTCGCCTGGGGCATGTGGGACACGGACGGAATGGCCGCCTCCCTCGACGACGCGGACCGGGCGCGATCGACCCGGGGCGGCGTCACCGCGATGAGCGCCGAGACCGGGCTGCGGCTGTTCGACGCCGCCCTGGCCGCCGACCGGCCGGCCCTGGTGCCCGCCGTGATCGACCTGGTCGCCCTCCGGGCCGCCGCCGGCGCCGGCCTGGTGCCGCCGATGCTCCGCAGCCTGGTCGGCACGACCACGACCCGCCGCCAGGCAGGCCAGGGCACCACCTGGGCGACCCGCATCGGCGGCCTGAGCGCCGACGAGGCGCGCGCCCAGCTCGACGTGCTCGTACGCGGCCTCGTCGCGCAGGTGCTCGGGCACGGCGGCGCGGAAGCCGTGCCGGCCGACCGGGCGTTCCGCGAGTTGGGCTTCGACTCGCTGACCGCCGTCGACCTGCGCAACCGCGTGAACGCGGCCACCGGCCTGCGGCTGCCCTCGACGCTGGTCTTCGACTACCCGACGCCCCAGGCGCTCGCCGCCCACGTGCACGCCGAACTGGCCGGCGCCGCCGGCGGTCCCGCCGCGCCGGGCGCGCGGACCACGACCCGGGTCGACGAACCGCTCGCCATCGTCGGCATGGCCTGCCGCTACCCCGGCGGCGTCGAGACGCCCGACCAGCTGTGGGCGCTGCTGGCCGCCGGCGGGGAGGGGATCGGGGAGTTCCCCACCGACCGCGGGTGGGACCTGGAGAGTCTGTTCGACCCCGACCCGGAGCACAGCGGCACGTCGTACACCCGGCACGGTGGCTTCCTGTACGGGGCGGCGGAGTTCGACCCGGGCTTCTTCGGGATCTCGCCGCGTGAGGCCCTGGCGATGGATCCGCAGCAGCGGTTGCTGCTGGAGGCGTCGTGGGAGTCGTTCGAGTCCGCCGGGCTGGACCCGCAGCGGCTGCGGGGCAGCCGGACCGGTGTCTTCGCCGGGGTCATGTACCACGACTACGCCTCCCAGCTGATGGAGCTGGCCGACGAGGTCGAGGGCTACGTCGGCACCGGCAACTCGGGCAGCGTCCTGTCCGGCCGGGTCGCCTACACGTTCGGGCTGGAGGGCCCGGCGGTGACCGTCGACACGGCGTGCTCGTCCAGCCTCGTGGCGCTGCACCTCGCCGCGCAGGCGTTGCGGTCCGGCGAGTGTGATCTGGCGTTGGCCGGTGGTGTGACGGTGATGGCGACGCCGGGGACGTTCATCGAGTTCTCGCGGCAGCGTGGTCTGTCGCAGGACGGCCGGTGCAAGTCGTTCGCCGCGTCGGCCGACGGCACGGGCTGGTCCGAGGGCGTCGGGGTGCTGCTCGTGCAGCGCCTCTCCGACGCCCAGCGCGAGGGCCGGCGGATCCACGCGATCGTGCGCGGTACCGCCGTGAACCAGGACGGCGCGTCGAACGGGCTGACCGCCCCGAACGGCCCGTCGCAGCAGCGGGTGATCCACCAGGCCCTCGCCAACGCCCGCCTGACCCCGGCCGACGTGGACGCCGTGGAGGCGCACGGCACGGGCACCACCCTCGGTGACCCGATCGAGGCGCAGGCGTTGTTGGCGACGTACGGGCAGGAGCGTCCGCAGGATCGGCCGTTGCTGTTGGGGTCGGTGAAGTCGAACATCGGTCACACGCAGGCGGCTGCCGGTGTGGCTGGTGTGATCAAGATGGTGCTGGCGATGCGGCATGGCCTCGTCCCGCCGACCCTGCACGTGGACGAGCCGTCGCCGCACGTCGACTGGAGCGCCGGGGCGGTCGCCCTCGCCACCGAGGCGACGCCGTGGCCGGCCGTGGATCGGCCGCGTCGGGCGGCGGTGTCGTCGTTCGGCATCTCCGGCACCAACGCCCACGTGATCATCGAGCAGTCGCCCGCCGAGGCGGTCGACGCGCCGTCCGCCGACCGGCCGCGCGCTGGCGTCGTACCCCTGCTGCTCTCCGCCGTGGACGCCCCGGCGCTGCGCGACCAGGCGGCCCGGCTGGGCGCGCACCTGGCGGCACACCCGGAGCTGGCGCCGGCCGACGTCGCGCACGCCCTGGTCACCACCCGGGCCGCGTTCGCCCACCGCGCCGTCATCCTCGGCCGCGACACCGTCGACCTGACGCGGGCCCTGGAGTCGTTCCACCTCGGCGAGGCCACCGCCGCCACCGTCACCGGCATCGCGGCGCGCGGCGCCGACCCGGTCCTCGTCTTCCCCGGCCACGGCGACCCGTGGCCCGCCGCGACCGCCGAGCTGCTCGACCGGGCACCGGAGTTCGCCGCCGCGATCACCGCCTGCGAGGCGGCCCTCGCCCCCCACGTGGACTGGTCACTCACCGCAGTGCTGCACGGCGCGGACGGCGCCCCGACCCCGGCCGACCCCGGGGTGGCGCCGGCCGTCCGGTGGGCCGTGGCGGTCTCGCTGGCCCGCTGGTGGCGCTCGCTCGGCGTACGACCCGCCGCCGTGCTCGGACACGCCCACGGCGAGGTCGCGGCCGCCTGCGTGGCCGGGGCGCTGTCGCTGGACGACGCGGCGAGGACGATCGCCCGCGGCGGCGGGGCCGAGGCCGGCCCGGACGCGCCGGCCGGGATCACCCTCCGGGCGGCCGAGGTGCCGCTGTACTCGGCGGCGACCGGCGGCACGGTCGACACCGACGGCCTCGATTCCGCCCGGTGGTACCGGGAACTGGCCGACGACGTCGACGCCGACCCGGTCGTACGCGCCCTGCTCGACGAGGGCCACCGGGTCCTCCTCGAGGTCGCCCCCGGGCCCGTGCTCGCCGCCGGCATCCGCGAGACCGCGCAGAGCGTCGCCGACGACGCCGTCGTGGTGGCCGCCGACGACACCGCAGCCGGCGGCTGGCACCGCGTGCTGGCAGTCCTCGCCGGGCTGCACGTGCACGGCGTGCCTGTGGACTGGACCGCGATCCTGGGCACCCGCACCGGCCCGCCGGTGGAGCTGCCCACGTACGCCTTCCAGCGCCAGCGCTACTGGCCGCAGGCGCCGGTGGCGACCGCCCCCGCCCTCGCCGGCTCCGACGAGGCGGACCGGCACTTCTGGGAGGCCGTGGAACGCGCCGACCCGCAGGCGCTCGCCGCCGCGATGCGGATCGACGAGACCACGGCCCGGTCCCTCGACCCCGCGCTGCCCCTGCTCTCCTCGTGGCGCCGGCGCCGCCGGGACGAGTCCACCGTGGACTCGTGGCGGTACCGGGTGACCTGGAAGCCGCTGACCGTCGCGCCGGAGGCCACCCTCTCCGGCACCTGGCTGCTGGTGGTGCCGGCGGCCGACGCCGACCACCCCCTGGTCGACGGCGCCGCCCGGGCACTGGGCGAGGGCGGGGCCGAGGTCGTCCGGATCGACGCGACGGAGACGGACCGGCGGGCGCTGGCCGACCGGCTCGCGCGTACCGGCGGAGCCGTCGCCGGCGTGCTCTCCCTGCTCGGCCTGGACGACGCGCCGCACCCGACCCACCCGGTCGTGCCGGCGGGCCTCGCCGGCACGTACGCCCTGGTCCAGGCCCTCGGCGACGCCGGGATCACCGCGCCGCTGTGGTGCGCCACCGCCGGCGCGGTCTCCACCGGCCGGGCCGATCCCCTCGACCGCCCCCGGCAGGCGATGCTCTGGGGCCTCGGCCGGGTGGTCGCCCTCGAACACCCGGACCGCTGGGGCGGCCTGCTGGACCTGCCCACCGAGCTGGACCCCCGGGACCGGGCCCGGCTCGTGGCGGTGCTGGCCGGCGTCGAGGCGGAGGACCAGCTGGCGCTGCGCCCCTCCGGGGTGTTCGCCCGGCGACTGGTCCGGGCCCGCGCCGAGCGCACGGCGACCGGGGACTGGCGTCCCGCGAGCGGCGCCGTCCTGGTCACCGGCGGCCTCGGGTCGATCGGGGCCCAGGTCGCGCGCTGGCTGGCCCGCGAGGGCGTCGGCGAGCTGGTGCTGACCGGCCGCCAGGGCCCCGCCACGCCCGGAGCCGACGAGCTGGCGGACGAACTGCGCGCCGCCGGCGCCACCGTCACCGTGGCCGCCTGCGACGTCGCCGACCCCGCCGCCGTGCGGGCCCTCGTCGAGCGGCTGGCCGGGCAGGGCACCCGCATCGGGGCCGTGTTCCACACCGCCGGCGTCGCCCACGCCGCACCGGTCGCGGCCACCGACGTGGCCGACCTCGCCGACGCCCTGCGGGCCAAGGTGGCCGGGGCGGTCAACCTCGACGAGGTGTGCGGCGACGAGCTGTCGGCGTTCGTGCTCTTCTCCTCCGGGGCGGGCGTCTGGGGCGGCGGGCACCAGGGCGGCTACGCCGCGGCCAACGCCTTCCTCGACGCGCTCGCCGAGGACCGGCGACGGCGCGGCCGGGCCGCCACCGCCATCGCCTGGGGCGCCTGGGACGGCGGCGGCATGGTCGACGCCGAGGGCGCCGCCGACCAGATGTTCCGCTCCGGCGTACGGGCCATGCGCCCCGACCTCGCGGTCTCCGTCCTGGCCGGGGCGCTCGACGACGGCGACACCACACTCACCGTGGCGGACATCGCCTGGGACCGGTTCCTGCAGACCTACACGCTGGCCCGCCCCCGGCCGCTGATCGCCGACGTCCCCGAGGTGGCGCGGCTGCTCGCCGGCGGTCGGCGCGACGGCGACACGCCCGACGCGGCCTCGCCCCTGCGCGGCCGGCTGGCCGGCCTCGCCGCGCCGGAACGCCGCCGGGTCCTGCTCGACCTCGTACGCGTCCACGCGGCGGCGGTGCTGCGGCTGGCCTCGCCGCAGGCGCTCGCGGCGGACCGGTCCTTCCGGGAGATCGGCTTCGACTCGCTCAGCGCCGTCGAGATGCGCAACCGCCTCGCCGAGGCGGTGGGGCTGAACCTGCCGGCGACCCTGGTGTTCGACCGCCCGACGCCCGACGCCCTCGCCGAGCACCTGGCGACCAGGATCACCGGCGACGACACCCCGGCGACCGCGCCCACGCGGGCCGCCACCGCGCTGGACGAGCCGATCGCCATCGTCTCGATGAGCTGCCGCTACCCCGGCGGCGTCGCCGGCCCCGAGGACCTGTGGCGACTGGTCGCCGAGGGGCGCGACGGGATCGCGGAGTTCCCGACCGACCGGGGCTGGGACCTGGCGGCGATCTACGACCCCGATCCCGACCGGCCCGGCACCTCATACGTGCGGGAGGGCGGCTTCCTCACCGATGCCGCCGGCTTCGACGCCGCCCTGTTCGGCATCTCCCCGCGCGAGGCGATGGTGATGGACCCGCAGCAGCGGGTGCTGCTGGAGAGCGCCTGGGAGCTGTTCGAGCGGGCCGGCACCGCGCCGGCCGACATGCGGGAGACCAACACCGGCGTCTTCGTCGGCACCAACGGCCAGGACTACGCGACGCTGCTGATGGCCGCCCGGGTCGAGACCGAGGGCTACCAGGCCACCGGCAACGTCGCCGCCGTCATCAGCGGTCGGCTGGCGTACCACTTCGGGTTGCAGGGCCCCGCCGTCAGCGTCGACACCGCCTGCTCGTCGTCGCTGGTGGCGCTGCACCTGGCCTGCCAGTCCCTGCGGCAGGGCGAGTGCGACGTCGCGGTCGCCGGTGGCGTGACGGTGATGGCCACCCCCGGCCCGTTCCTCGAGTTCGCCCGGCAGCGGGGGCTGGCCCTCGACGGCCGGTGCAAGTCGTTCGCCGGGGCCGCCGACGGCACCGGCTGGGGCGAGGGCGTCGGCCTGGTGATGTTGCAGCGGCTCTCCGACGCCCAGCGTGACGGTCGGCGGATCCTGGCCGTCGTCCGCGGCTCGGCGATGAACCAGGACGGCGCCAGCAACGGCCTGACCGCACCCAACGGGCCGGCCCAGGAGCGGGTGATCAGCCAGGCGCTGGCCAACGCGCGGCTGACCGCCGCCGACGTGGACGCCGTCGACGGGCACGGCACCGGCACCCGGCTCGGCGACCCGATCGAGGCACAGGCGCTGCTGGCCACCTACGGGCGCGACCGGCCCGCCGACCGGCCGCTCTGGCTCGGCTCCGTCAAGTCGAACATCGGCCACACCCAGGCCGCCGCCGGCGTCTCCGGTGTGATCAAGATGGTGCTGGCGCTCCAGCACGACCTGCTGCCGCCCACCCTGCACGTGGACGAGCCGTCGCCGCACGTGGACTGGTCGGCGGGCGCCGTCGCGCTGCTGACCGAGGCGCAGCCGTGGCCGGACGTCGACCGGCCGCGCCGGGCCGGCGTGTCGTCGTTCGGGGTCAGCGGCACCAACGTGCACGTCATCCTCGAACAGGCGCCCGCCGCGCCGCCGGCCGACGCCGGCACGCCCCGGCCGGCCGACGGGCCGCCGGTGCTGCCCTGGGTCGTCTCGGCCGACACCGCCGACAGCCTGCGGGCCCAGGCGGCACGGCTGGCCGACTGGCTGCCGGGCAGCGCGACGCCCGCCGCCGACGTGGCCCGGGCACTGGCCACCGGACGGTCCCCGCTGCGGCACCGCGCGGTGCTGCTCGCCGCGGACGCCGACGCCGCCCTCGCCGGCCTGCGGGCTCTCGCCGCCGGCCAGGACCACCCCGGCCTCGCCCGGGGCGTCGCCGAGCCCGGCGGCGCGCTGGCGGCGCTCTTCTCCGGCCAGGGCGCCCAGCACGCCGGGACGGGCCGTCGCCTGTACGAGACGTTCCCCGTCTTCGCGGCGACCCTCGACGAGGCGTGCCAGCACCTGGACGCGTACCTGCCGCGACCGCTGCGTCCGGTGCTGTTCGCCGAGCCCGGCACCGCCGAGGCCGACCTGCTCGACCAGACGGCCTTCACCCAGGCCGGGCTCTTCGCCGTCGAGGTGGCGCTGTTCCGGCTGCTCGAACACTGGGGGATCCGGCCCGACTTCGTGGCCGGGCACTCCGTCGGGGAGATCAGCGCGGCCCACGTCGCCGGGGTGCTCGACCTGGCCGACGCCTGCGCGCTCGTCGGCAACCGGGGCCGGCTGATGCAGGCCCTGCCCGCCGGTGGCGGGATGCTCGCCGTCGCCGCGCCCGAGGTCGACGTGCTGCGGGCCCTGGACGGCACGGCGGGACAGGTCGCCGTCGCCGCCGTGAACGGGCCGGCCGCCGTCGTCGTCGCCGGCGCCGGGGACGCGCTGACCGGGCTGGCCGCCCACTTCGCCGACCTCGGGGTACGCACCAAGCGGCTGCGGGTCAGCCACGCCTTCCATAGCCCGCTGATGGAGCCGATGCTGGCCGAGTTCGCGGCCGTGGCGGCGACCCTGTCGTACGCCCCGCCGACGGTGCCGCTGGTGTCGAACCTGACCGGCGCGGTCGTGGACGCCGAGCAGCTCTGCACCCCCGACTACTGGGTGCGCCACGTCCGGGAGGCGGTCCGCTTCGCCGACACCGTCACCCACCTGCACGCCAACGGGGTGACCCGGTTCCTGGAGATCGGGCCGGACACCGTGCTGACCGCCCTGACCGCCGACGCGCTGCCGGCGGACGCCCCGGTCGTCGTGACCGGCGTGCAGCGACCCGGCCAGGACGAGGTGGCCACCCTGCTCGGCGCGGTGGCCCGGCTGCACTGCCACGGCGTGCCCGTACGCTTCCCGGCGCTGCTGCCCGGCGCCGGCCCCGTCGACCTGCCCACGTACGCGTTCGCCCACCAGCGGTTCTGGCCGACCCTCGACGCGGCGCCGACGGGCACCCCGACCGGCACCCACGACGACGTCGACTCGGCGTTCTGGCGGGCCGTGGCGTCGGGCGACGGCGACGCGCTCGCCGGCCGGCTCGGCCTCGACGCGGACCGGCCGCTGCGCGAACTGCTGCCGGACCTGGACCGGTGGCGGCGCCAGCAGCAGGAGGACACCCTCGCCGGCGGCTGGCGCTACCGGATCACCTGGCGTCCGCAGGCGCTCGCCGCAGGTGCCGCCGACGGCACGTGGACCCTGGTCCACAGCGGCACCGACCAGCCGGTCGTCGACCGGCTCGCCGAGCTCGTCACCGCCCGGGGCGGCACCGTGCGGCAGCTCGCCGTCGACCCGGCCACGACCGACCGGACGGCGCTCGCCGGGCAGCTCGCCGGCGCCGCTCCCACCCGGATCGTGTCGCTGCTCGCCCTCGACGAGCGACCGCACCCCGAGCGCCCCGCCGTGCCCCTGGGCCTGACCGCGAACCTCGCCCTCGTGCAGGCCGTCACGGACGCGCTGCCCCCGGTGCCGCTGTGGCTGCTCACCCGGCAGGCCGTCGCCACCGGCGCCGACGACCCCGTCGCCCGCCCCGCCCAGGCCACCACGTGGGGCCTCGGCCTGGTAACCGCGCTGGAACACCCCCGGCACTGGGGTGGCCTGCTGGACCTGCCCGCCACGCTGGACACCGCCACCGCCGAGCACGTCCTGGCGGCGCTCACCGCCGCCGGCGACGAGGACCAGCTCGCGGTACGCGACTCCGGGACGTACCTGCGTCGACTCGCCCGCGCGCCCCGCACCGAGGCGCCGGCCGGCTGGCAGCCGCCGGACACCGTCCTGGTCACCGGCGGCACCGGCGCCGTCGGCCGGTACGCCGCCGGCTGGCTCGCCCGGCACGGCGCGCGCCGGCTGCTGCTGGTCAGCCGGCGCGGCGCGGCGGCCCCCGGGGCCGACGAGGCGGTGGCGGAACTGGCCGCCCTCGGCGCCGAGGCGCGGGTGCTGGCGTGCGACCTGGCCGACCGGGACGCGGTCGCGGACCTGGTGCGCTCCCTGCGCGCCGACGGCGAGACCGTGCACGCCGTGGTGCACGCCGCCGGGGTGGGCCGGCTCAACCCGGTCGCCGCGGTGACCGAGGCGGAACTCGCCGACGTCGTCTCCGGCAAGGTCGCCGGCGCCCGGCACCTGGACGAGTTCCTCGACCCGGAGCCGCTCGACCTGGTCGTGCACTTCTCCTCCATCGCCGCCGTCTGGGGCGTCGGCGACCACGGCGCGTACGCCGCCGGCAACGCCTTCCTGGACGCCTGGGCGCAGTCCCGGCCGGCCGGGAGCCCCCGGCACCTCTCGGTCAACTGGGGACCGTGGGCCGGCGGCGGCATGGTGACCGACGCGCACGCGGCGGCCATGAGCCGGCGCGGGGTGTCGCTGCTCGACCGGGAACCGGCGATGGCCGCCCTGCGCGCCGGCCTCGACGGCGACGACATCGCCCTCACGGTCGCCGACATCGACTGGGACCGCTTCGCGCCGGTCTTCGCCTCCGCCCGGCCCCGGCCGCTGATCAGTGAGATCGCCGAGGTGGCCGCCCAGGCCGCGGCGGCGCGCGCCGACGCCGAGGACGGCGACCAGGTCGCCGGCGAACTGCGCAAGCGGCTCGGTGAGCTGTCGCAGGCCGAGCAGGCGCGGCTGCTGGTGGACCTCATCCGCACCGCCGCCGGCGAGGTCATCGGCCACGACAGCCCGTACGCCGTGGAGGCCGGTCGGCCCTTCCGGGACCTCGGCTTCGACTCGCTCACCGCCGTGGAGCTGCGGGGGCGGCTGGCCCGCTCGACCGGGCTGAGCCTGCCCAGTTCGGTGGTGTTCGACTACCCGACCCCGCAGGCGCTGGCCGAGCACCTGCGGGCCGAACTGCTCAGCGAGGCGTCGGTGGAGGCGCTGCCGACGCTGGCGGAGCTGGACCAGTTGGAGAGCGCCCTCGCGCTGCGCGACCCGGACGACATCGGCCGGGTGCGGATCACGATGCGGCTGCACAGCCTGCTCGAACGGCTCGGCACCGCCGAGGAACGTCGGGAGGAGACCGCCGAGGTGGCCGACCGGCTGCGGGTGGCCAGCAACCAGGAGCTGTTCGACCTCATCGACCAGGACCTCGGGCTCTCCTGAGCCGTCCGGGGACCTGTGGTGTCACGAGAAAGCGAGATGTCATGGCGGACGAAGAGCGGCTGCGCGAATACCTGACGCGGGTCGTCGCCGAGCTTCAGCAGACCCGCCAACGGCTGCGCGAGGTCACCGCCGAGGAGTCCGAGCCGGTGGCGATCGTGGCGATGAGCTGCCGCTACCCGGGCGGCATCAGCTCGCCCGAACAGCTGTGGGAGTTCGTCTCGTCCGGCGGGGACGCCATCGGCGACTTCCCCACCGACCGGGGCTGGGACCTGGAGCGGCTCTACCACGCCGACCCGGACAACGCCGGCACCTCGTACACCACCTCCGGCGGGTTCCTGCACGACGCGGGGCGCTTCGACGCCGCGCTGTTCGGCATCTCGCCGCGCGAGGCGGTCGCCATGGACCCCCAGCAGCGGCTGCTGCTGGAGGTCACCTGGGAGCTGTTCGAGCGGGCCGGCATCGCCCCGCTGTCGCTGCGCGGCAGCCGCTCCGGCGTCTTCGTCGGCACCTCCGGGCAGGACTACGCCGCCGTGCTGCACCGGGCACCCGGCGTCGAGGGGTACGTGCTGACCGGCACCGCCGCCAGCGTGGTCTCCGGCCGGCTGGCGTACACGTTCGGGCTGGAAGGCCCGTCGGTCACCGTGGACACCGCCTGCTCGTCGGCGTCGGTCGCCATCCACCTCGCCTGCCAGGCGCTGCGCCAACGGGAGTGCGGCCTCGCCCTGGCCGGCGGGGCGACCGTGCTGGCCACCCCCGGCCCGTTCGTCGAGTTCTCCCGGCAGCGCGGCCTCGCCGCCGACGGCCGGTGCAAGTCGTTCGCGGCGTCCGCCGACGGCACCGGCTGGTCCGAGGGCGTCGGCATGCTGCTGCTGGAACGGCTCAGCGACGCCCGCCGCAACGGCCACCCCGTGCTCGGGATCATCCGCAGCTCCGCGGTCAACTCCGACGGCGCGTCCAACGGGCTCACCGCCCCCAACGGCCCGTCCCAGCAGCGGGTCATCCGGCAGGCCCTGGCCAGCGCGAAGCTCACCCCCGACCTGGTCGACGTGGTGGAGGCGCACGGCACCGGCACCACCCTCGGCGACCCGATCGAGGCCCAGGCCCTGCTCGCCACGTACGGCCGGGAGCGCGGCGACGCCGCGCCGCTGCTGCTCGGCTCGATCAAGTCCAACATCGGCCACACGCAGGCCGCCGCCGGCATCGCCGGGGTGATCAAGATGGTGGAGGCGATGCGGCACGGCGTCGTGCCGGCCACCCTGCACGTCGACGAGCCCACCCCCCACGTGGACTGGGCCGCCGGAGCGGTCACCCTGGTCACCGAGGCCACGCCGTGGCCCGCCGTGGACCGGCCGCGCCGCGCCGCCGTGTCCTCGTTCGGGATGAGCGGCACCAACACCCACCTCATCCTCGAACAGCCCGAGCCGGCCCGCGCCGAGGCCGACCGGCCGGCGGCGCCCGCGCCCGCGCCGGTGCTGCTCACCGGGCGTACCCGCGCCGCGCTGCGTCACCAGGCCGAGCGCTGGGCGCGGTACGTCGCCGACGACGCGGACGTGCGGCCGGGCGACGTGGCCTGGACCTCGGTGGTCTCCCGCTCGCCCCTGGAACACCGGGCGGTCGTGCTCGCCGACGACCGCGACGGCCTGCTCGCCGCCCTGCACGCCCTCGCCGACGACCGGCCCGCCCCCGGCCTGGTCACCGGTGCCGCCGCCGAGCGTGGCGGGATCGCGTTCCTCTTCTCCGGCCAGGGCGCCCAGCGCGCCGGCGCGGGCCGGGAGCTGTACGAGACGTACCCGGTCTTCGCCGAGGCGCTCGACGAGGTGTGCGCCCACCTCGACCACCGGCTGCCCCGGCCGCTGAAGCCGCTGCTGCACGCCGAGCCCGGCACCGATGAGGCCGCGCTGCTCGACCAGACCGTCTACACCCAGGCCGCGCTGTTCGCCGTCGAGGTGGCGCTGCACCGGCTGCTCGGCTCCTGGGGGCTGGCCCCCGACCTGGTCGCCGGGCACTCCGTCGGTGAGCTGACCGCCGCCCACGTGGCCGGCGTGCTCAGCCTCGACGACGCGTGCGCCCTCGTCGCCGCCCGGGGGCGGCTCATGCAGGCCCTGCCCGCCGGCGGCGCGATGCTCGCCGTCGCCGCCGACGAGGCCCGGGTCGCCGAGTCGATCGCCGACGTGACCGACCGGGTCGCCGTCGCCGCCGTCAACGGCCCGGCCGCCGTCGTCGTCTCCGGCGACGGCGCGGCCATCGACGACCTGGCCGAACTCTGGACCGGCCGGGGTGTCAAGGTGCGGCGGCTGCGGGTCAGCCACGCCTTCCACAGCCCGCTGATGGAGCCGATGCTCGCCGAGTTCGCCGCCGTCGCCGCCCGCCTCGACCTGCGCGCCCCCACCCTGCCGGTGGTGTCCAACCTGACCGGCGAGCTGGCCGACCCGGCGCAGCTCACCGACCCCGGCTACTGGGTGCGCCACGTCCGGGAGGCGGTCCGCTTCGCCGACGGCGTACGCACCCTGCGGGCCAACGGCGTCGGCACGTTCGTGGAGGTCGGCCCCGACGCCGTGCTCACCGCCAGCATCCAGGAGACCCTCGCCGGGGCCGAGGCGGCCGACGCGGTCCCCGCCGTGGTGGTGCCGGTGCTGCGCCGGGACCGCCCGGACCGCCGCGCCCTGCTCGCCGCCCTCGCCCAGCTCCACGTCGCCGGCACGCCGCCGCGCTGGGCGGACGTCCTCGCCGCCCGGCCCGGCCGGCTCGTCGGCCTGCCCACCTACCCGTTCGAGCGGCAGCAGTACTGGGTGCCGGCCGAGGCGCCCGCCGACGAGGCCGCCACGGGCGGAGCCGGCGCGCTCGACCGGCGGTTCTGGGCGGCCGTCGAACGCGCCGACCTCGACGCGCTGCGCGACACCCTCGCCGTCACCGACTCCGCCGCCGCCGAGTCGCTGCGTACCCTGCTGCCCGTCCTCGCCGACTGGCGGCGGCAGCGGCAGGAGCACTCGGTCCTCGACGGCTGGCGGTACCGGGCCGACTGGCAGGTGACGCCCGAACCCGCCCCCGCCCGGCTGACCGGCACCTGGCTGCTCGCGCTGCCCGAAGGCGGCGCCGACGACCCGGCGGCGCGGACCGTCCGGGCCGCGCTGACCGGCGCCGGCGCCGACGTACAGCCACTGACCGTCGAGCCGGACGCCGACCGGGCCGGCCTCGCGGCGTCCCTCGCCGGCACCGACCCCGCCGGCGTCGTCTCCCTGCTCGCCGGGGAACCGCCCGCCGCCGACGGCACCGGCCTGCCCGGCCTGACCGCCACCCTCGCGCTCGTGCAGGCGCTCGGCGACGCCGGGCTGGCCGCACCGCTGTGGCTGGTCACCCGGGGCGCGGTCGCCGCCACCTCGTACGACCGGCTCGCCGACCCGGCGCAGGCCGCCGTCTGGGGCCTCGGCCGGGTGGTCGGCGTGGAGGCCCCGCACCGCTGGGGCGGCCTGGTCGACCTGCCGCCGGAGCCCGACGACCGGGCCGCCACCCGGCTCGCCGCGATCCTCACCGGATCGACCGGCGAGGACCAGCTCGCGGTACGCGGTCCCGGCGTCTTCGCCCGCCGCCTGGTGCGCGCCGCCCTCGGCGACCGCCCGCCGGCGCGCCGGTTCACGCCCACCGGCACCGCCCTGATCACCGGCGGCACCGGCGGCCTCGGCGCCCGCGCCGCCCGCTGGCTCGCCGCCGCCGGAGCCGAACACGTCGTGCTGGTCAGCCGGCGCGGACCCGGCGCCCCCGGCGCCGCCGAGCTGGAGGCCGAGCTGACCGGCCTCGGCACCCGGGTCACCATCGCCGCCTGCGACATCGCCGACCGGGCCGCCCTCGCCGACCTGCTCGACCGGGTCGAGTCCGCCGGACCGCCGGTGCGTACCGTCGTGCACACCGCCGGCATCGCCCAGGCCACCCCGCTGGCGGAGGTCACCCCGGCCGAGCTGGCCGAGGTCACCGTCGGCAAGACCGCCGGGGCCACCCATCTCGCCGACCTGCTCGCCGACCGGGAGTTGGACGCCTTCGTCGTCTACTCGTCCATCGCCGCCACCTGGGGCAGCGGCGGGCAGGCCGGGTACGCGGCCGGCAACGCCTACCTCGACGCGCTGGTGCAGCGGCGCCGCGCCGACGGCCGCGCCGGCACCGCCATCGCCTGGGGGCCCTGGGCCGACGGCGGCATGCACGCGGCCGACGCCGAACGGAACCTGCGCCGCCGGGGCCTGCCCGCCATGGACCCGGCCGTGGCCATGGGCGCGTTGCAGCAGGCCCTCGACCACGACGACGTCACCGTGACGGTGGCCGACGTGGACTGGGCCCGGTTCGCCCCCGCGTACGCCTCCGCCCGCCGCCGTCCGCTGCTGGAGGGCGTACCGGAGGCGCGGGCCGCCCTCGACGGCGGCGCCACGGTCGACGACGGCGACGAGGGCCCGGCGGCGACCCTGCGCCGGCGCCTCGCCGCGCTGACCCCGGCCCGGCGGGAGGAGACCGTCGCCGACCTGGTCCGGGAACTCGCCGCCGACGTGCTCGGCCACGACGGCGGGACCGCCGCCGTTCCGGCGACCACCGCGTTCCGTGACCTCGGCTTCGACTCGCTGACCGCCGTGGAGCTGCGCAACCGGCTCGCCGCCGCCACCGGGCAGGCGCTGCCCACCACCCTGGTCTTCGACCACCCCACCCCGGTCGTGCTGGCCCGCTTCCTGCTCGCAGGGCTCTTCGGCACCGAGGCCGGGCCAACCCCCGACGCCACCCCGGCCGCCGTGGACGACGACGAGCCGGTGGCCATCGTCGCCATGGCCTGCCGCTACCCCGGCGGCGTCGACGACCCCGAGCAGCTGTGGCGCCTCGTCGCCGACGGCGTCGACGCGATCGGCGACTTCCCGACCGACCGGGGCTGGGACCTCGACCGGCTCTACGACCCCGACCCGGCCAACCCCGGCACCACCTACGCCGACAAGGGCGGCTTCCTGCACGGCGCGGGCGAGTTCGACCCCGGTTTCTTCGGGATCTCGCCCCGCGAGGCGGCGGCGATGGATCCGCAGCAGCGGTTGCTGCTGGAGGTTTCGTGGGAGGCGGTCGAGCGGGCAGGGGTTGAGCCTGGGGTCCTTCGGGGTTCGCGAACAGGGGTGTTCGTGGGCACGAATGGTCAGGACTATGGGGCCCTGCTGATGGTGGCGGGGGACGAGGTGGAGGGCTTCGCGGGGACGGGCAACGCCGCGAGTGTGGTGTCGGGTCGGGTGGCGTACGCGTTGGGGTTGGAGGGGCCGGCGGTGTCGGTGGACACGGCGTGTTCGTCGTCGTTGGTGGCGTTGCACCTGGCGGTGCAGTCGCTGCGGCGCGGCGAGTGCGACCTGGCCCTCGCCGGCGGCGTCACGGTCATGGCCACCCCCGGCACCTTCTTCGAGTTCTCCCGGCAGCGGGGCCTGGCGGCCGACGGTCGGTGCAAGGCGTTCGCGGCCGCTGCGGACGGCACGGGCTGGGGCGAGGGCGTCGGCGTGCTGCTCGTCGAGCGGCTGTCGGACGCGCGGCGCAACGGCCACGAGGTCCTCGCGATCGTGCGGGGGAGCGCGGTCAACCAGGACGGCGCCTCCAACGGGCTGACGGCGCCGAACGGCCCGTCGCAGCAGCGGGTGATCCGGCAGGCTCTCGCGTCGGCGCGGCTCTCCACGGCCGACGTGGACGTGGTCGAGGCGCACGGCACCGGCACCACCCTTGGTGACCCGATCGAGGCGCAGGCCCTGCTGGCGACCTACGGCCAGGGCCGCAAGGCCGACGAGCCGCTGCTGCTCGGCTCGATCAAGTCCAACATCGGGCACACCCAGGCCGCCTCGGGCGTCGCCGGTGTGATCAAGATGGTGCTGGCGATGCGGCACGGAGTCGTGCCGGCGACGCTGCACGTGGACGAGCCGTCCCCGCACATCGACTGGACCTCCGGCGCCGTCGAGTTGGCGACGCAGTCGCGGCCGTGGTCCGAGGTGCAGCGGCCACGTCGGGCGGCGGTGTCGTCGTTCGGCATGTCCGGCACGAACGCCCACGTGATCATCGAGCAGGCCGACGAGCCGTCCGAGGTCGCCGCTCCGGTCGAGCACGGCCCGGGACTCGTGGCCTGTGACGTCGTGGTGTGGCCGGTGTCGGCGCGCTCGAAGCGCGCCTTGACCGGCCAGGCGGCCCGGCTCGCGCGGTACGTGCGTGAGCACGGCGATCTCGCCCCAGCGGCGGTGGGCTGGTCTCTCGCCGCCACCCGGTCGACGTTCGACCATCGGGCAGCCGTGATCGGGTGGAGCGCGGAGGAGTTGTTGGCGGGGCTGGGTGCTCTGGCGTCCGGGTCGCCGGCCGGCAACGTCGTCGCCGGCACCGCCACGCCCCACGGCGCGGGCCCGGTGTTCGTGTTCCCGGGTCAGGGTGCGCAGTCGGCGCGGATGGCGGCCGGCCTCGTCGGTCGTACGCCGGTGTTCGACGCGCGCCTGGCGGAGTGTCAGCGGGCCCTGGCCCCGTACCTGGACGTGGACCTGGTGTCGGTGCTCACGGGTGATGACGAGTCGTGGTTGGCGCGGGTGGAGGTCGTGCAGCCGGTGCTGTGGGCCGTGGGTATGGCCCTGGCGGCGGTGTGGCAGCACGCCGGGGTTGCCCCGGCTGCGGTGGTCGGTCACTCGCAGGGCGAGATCGGCGCGGCCTGTGTGGCCGGGATCCTGAGCCTGGAGGACGCGGCGAAGGCGGTGGCCCTGCGCTCGCGGGCGCTGACGGTGCTGCGGGGTACCGGGACGATGGCGTCGGTGGACCTCTCCGCCGAGGCGGTCAATGAGCGGCTCGGGGAGTTCCCCGGCGTGGGTGTCGCGGCGGTGAACGGGCCGTCCACGGTGGTGGTGTCGGGTCCGCCGCAGCCGGTCGCCGACCTGGTGGAGGCGTGCCAGGCCGAGGGAGTGCGGGCGCGGTTGATCCCGGTGGACTACGCGTCGCACTCGGCGGCCGTGCAGGACGTCGCCGAGCAGTTGCGCGCCGACCTGGCGGATGTGAGCCCTCGGCAGGGTCACATCCGGCTCGTCTCGACGTTGACCGGGGACTGGGTGGACCCGTCCTCGATGACGGCGGACTACTGGTACGAGAACCTGCGGCAGACGGTGCAGTTCGACGCGGCCGTGCGCGTCGCTGTCGCCGCCGGGCACACCACGTTCATCGAGATCTCCCCGCATCCGGTGTTGACGATGCCGGTGACGGCGATCCTCGACGACACGGGCGCCACCGGGCACACGCTGGGTAGCCTGCGCAGGGGCGACGACGACGCGACGCGGCTGCTGACCAACCTGGCCACCGCCCACGCGATCGGCCTGCCCGTCGACCTGACGGCCGTCCTCGCCGAGACCGGCACCGTGGCGCTGCCCACGTACGCCTTCGAACGGGGACGCTTCTGGCTGGACGCGCCCGCGCACCGCGTACGCGACGTCGGCTCCGCCGGCCTCCAGGACACCGACCACCCGCTGCTCAGCGCGGCCGTACCCGTCGCCGACGACCAGACGGTGGTGCTGACCGGGCGGCTGTCCGTGCGTACCCACCCGTGGCTGGCCGACCACGCCGTCGGCGGGGCGGTGATCGTCCCGGGCACCGGCGTGGTCGACATGGTGGTCCGGGCCGGCGACGAGGTCGACGCCGGCCAGGTCGGCGACCTGACGCTGATCAACCCGCTGGTGCTCCCGCCGGCCGGCGCGGTGCAGGTGCAGGTACGCGTGGGCCCGCCCGGCGACACCGGCGAGCGGAGCGTCACCGTGCACTCCCGCCCCGAGGAGAACGCCGACGCGGAGTGGACCCGGCACGCCGAGGGCCTGCTGCTGGCGCACCTGCCCGCCCCGGCCGCCGTACCGGGTCAGTGGCCGCCGGCCGACGCCGTCGAGGTCGACGCCGACCTGGACGCCTGGTACGCGCAGATGGCCGAGGGCGGCCTCGGCTACGGCCCCGCCTTCCGGGGCCTGCGCCGGGTGTGGCGCGGCGACGGCGAGGTCTACGCCGAGGTGGCCCTCCCCGAGGAGGCGACCGCCGACGCGTCCCGCTTCGGGCTGCACCCGGCCCTGTTCGACGCGGCCCTCCAGGCCAGCGGGGTCACCGCCCTGCTCGGCGACCCGGCGGACACCTCCGGCGCGGGCTGGATGCCGTTCGCCTTCCGCTCGGTCGCCCTGCACGCCCACGGCGCCACCCGGCTGCGGGCGCGGCTGCGCCCGCTCGGCCCGGACACCGTCGCGGTCACCCTCGCCGACACCGCGGGCCAGGCCGTCGCGACCGTGGAGTCGCTGACGTTCCGTCCGGTCGCCGCGGGCCGGGCCGACGAGGCCGCCGCCCTGCGCCGCACCTCGGTGTTCCACCTGGACTGGACGCCGCTGCCGAGCACCGACGCGGCGGCGGGGGAGTCGGTCCGCTGGGCGCTGCTCGGCGACGACACCCTCGGCCTCGCCGGGGCGCTCACCGCCGTCGGGCACCCGGTGCGGACCCACGCCGACCTGGCGGCGCTGGTCGCCGAGGTCGGGGAGTCCGGGGACGTACCCGATGTGGTGCTGGACCTGCGCGCCGGCGCGGAGTCGGACCCGCAGCGGGCCGGCGCGGCCGCGCACGACGCGGCCCGCGTCGCCCTCGCGCTGGTGCAGCAGTGGTTGGGCGAGCCCCGGCTGGAGCGGTCCCGGCTGGTCCTGCACACCCGGGGCGCGGTCGGCGCGGCCCCGGGCGAGGCCCCCCGCGACCTGGCCCGGGCGAGCCTGTGGGGGCTGGTCCGCTCCGCGCAGTCCGAACACCCCGGCCGGTTCACGCTGCTCGACACCGACGACGACGCCGCCTCCCTGGCGGCCGTCCCGGCGGCCGTCGCCTCCGGCGAGCCGCAGCTCGCGCTGCGCGACGGCGTGCCGCTGGTGCCCCGGCTGGCCCGGGCACGCGACGCCGGGGTGCTGCCGCTGCCCGCCGACGAGGTGCCCTGGCGCCTCGACGTCACCGAGAAGGGCACGCTGGAGAACCTCGCCCTGCTGCCCGCCCCCCGGACGACCGGGGAGCTGCCGGCGGGCCACGTCCTGGTCGGGATGCGCGCCTCCGGGCTGAACTTCCGCGACGTGGTGCTGGCCCTCGGCATGGTCCCCGACCAGGAGGTGCTGGGCAACGAGGGCGCCGGCGTGGTGCTCGGCGTCGGACCGGGGGTCACCGACCTCGCCCCCGGCGACCGGGTGATGGGCATCTTCTCCGGCTCGTTCTCCTCGGCGGCGGTCACCGACCGCAGGCTGGTCACCCGCATCCCCGACGGCTGGTCGTACACCGACGCCGCCGCCGTGCCCGTGGTCTTCCTGACCGCCTGGTACGGCCTGGTGGAGCTGGCCCGGCTGCGCGCCGGGGAGTCCGTGCTCGTCCACGCGGCGGCCGGCGGTGTCGGCATGGCGGCCGTGCAGATCGCCCGCCACCTCGGCGCGGAGGTCTACGGCACGGCCAGCCCCGGCAAGTGGCCGGCGCTGCGCGCCACCGGCTTCGACGACGCGCACCTCGCCTCCTCCCGCACCCTCGACTTCGCCGACGAGTTCGCCCACCGCACCGGCGGGCGGGGCGTCGACGTGGTGCTCAACGCGCTCAGCGGCGAGTACGTCGACGCGTCGCTGCGGCTGCTCGCCGACGGCGGCCGGTTCGTCGAGATGGGCAAGACCGACAAGCGGGACCCGCAGCGCGTCGCCGCCGACCACCCGGGCGTCAGCTACCAGGTCTTCGACCTCATCGAGGCCGGCCCGGAGAAGATCGGCGCGATGCTGGCCGAGCTGATGGCCCTCTTCGCCGGCGGGGCGCTGCGGCCCCTGCCCCGGCGCACGTGGGACGTCCGGCGCGCCCCCGAGGCGTTCCGCTTCCTCAGCCAGGCCCGGCACGTGGGCAAGCTCGCCCTGAGCGTCCCGCAGGCGCCCCGCCTCGACGGCACGGTCCTGGTCTCGGGGGCGACCGGCACCCTCGGCGCGCTGCTCTGCCGACACCTGGTCACCGCGCACGGCGCCCGGCAGCTGCTCCTGGTCAGCCGGCGCGGCCCGGACGCCGAGGGCGCCGACGACCTGCTCGCCGACCTCAAGGCCCTGGGCGCGGACGTGTCGATCGTCGCCGCCGACCTGGCCGACCCGGACGCCGTGGCGGACGTGCTCTCCATGGTGGACCGGCGGCACCCGCTGCGCGCCGTCGTGCACGCCGCCGGCGTCCTCGACGACGCCACCGTGGAGTCGCTCACCCCCGACCGCCTCGCCGCGGTGCTGCGGCCCAAGGTCGACGTGGCCTGGAACCTGCACCGGGCCACCCTCGGCCACGACCTGAGCGCGTTCGTGCTCTTCTCGGCCGCCGCAGGCGTGTTCGGCGGCCCCGGCCAGGGCAACTACGCCGCCGGCAACGCGTTCCTCGACGCCCTCGCCGAGCACCGCCGGGCCCTCGGCCTGCCGGCGGTCGCGCTGGCGTGGGGCCGCTGGGCCCAGGCCAGCGGCATGACCGGCCACCTCGACTCGGCCGACATCCGCCGCCTCGACCGGGGCGGCATGGCCGCCCTCTCCGACGACGAGGGACTCGCCCTGTTCGACGCGGTCTGGCGCTCGGAGCGGGCGACGCTGATGCCCGCCAAGATCGTCACCGGGGTGGCGGCGCCCGGATCGCCCGTGCACCCGCTGCTGACCAACCTGGTCCGCGCCGCCGGCCGCCGGGCCGCAGCCGGCGAGGCCGCCGACGGGCAGGCGTACGCCGAGACGCTGCGCGCCCTGCCCGACGACAAGCGGGTACGCGCCCTGCGTGACCTGGTGCTGTCGCACGTGGCGGTCGTCCTCGGCCACGGCGACCCGGCCGGCATCGAGCCGACCCGCGCGTTCCGGGAACTCGGCTTCGACTCGCTCACCGCGGTCGAGCTGCGCAACCGGCTCGGCGCGGCCACCGGGCTGCGGCTGCCGGCGACGCTGGTCTTCGACAACCCGACGCCCGAGGCGCTCGCCACCCACCTGGCCGGGCAGTTCGCCCCGGTGACCCCGGCGGGGGAGACGTCGACGGCCGGCCGGGAACTCGACCGGCTGGAGGCGGCGCTCGTCGGGCTCGACCCGACCGACGACGAGTTCCGCCGGATCACCGACCGGCTGCACGGCCTGCTGGACCGGCTGACCGAGCGGCAGGCGGACGCGGACGGCGACGACGACGACGACCTGGAGTCGGCCACCGCCGAGAACATCTTCGACCTGATCGACCGCGAGCTGGAGACGTCGTGACGACCAGCCGCAACGACATCGGCATGCCGAGTGAGGTAGGTCCACGGTGAGCAACGAGGACGAGAAGTACGTCGAGTACCTGAAGCGTACGACCTCGGAGCTGCGGCGTACCCGGCGGCGGCTGCGCGAGCTGGAGGCCCGGGACTCCGAGCCCATCGCCATCGTCGCGATGAGCTGCCGCTACCCGGGCGGGGTCGACAGTCCCGAGGCGCTGTGGCAGCTCGTGCACGACGGCGGCGACGGGATCGGGCCGTTCCCCGCCGACCGGGGCTGGGACCTGGAGAACCTCTTCCACCCCGACCCCGACCACCCGGGCACCAGCTACGTGCGCGAGGGCGGCTTCGTCTACGCCGCCGCCGACTTCGACGCCGACCTGTTCGGTATCTCGCCCCGCGAGGCCGTCGCCATGGACCCGCAGCAGCGGCTGCTGCTGGAGACCTCCTGGGAGGCGTTCGAGCGGGCCGGCCTGCCGCTGCCGGCGGTACGGGGCAGCCGCACCGGCGTCTTCGTCGGGGCGTCGTCGCACGGCTACGACGGCATGATGGCGCAGGCCGAGAACGGCGAGGGGCACCTGCTCACCGGCAACGCCACCAGCGTCATCTCCGGCCGCGTCGCGTACACCCTCGGGCTGGAGGGGCCGGCGGTCACCGTCGACACCGCCTGCTCGTCCTCGCTGGTCGCCATCCACCTGGCCGCGCAGGCCCTGCGCAACGGCGACTGCGAGCTGGCGCTGGCCGGCGGCGTGACGGTGATGCCGACCCCGGCGGTCTTCGTCGGCTTCAGCCGGCAACGCGGCCTTGCCGCCGACGGCCGGTGCAAGGCGTTCGCCGCCGGCGCGGACGGCACCTCGTGGTCCGAGGGCATCGGCATGCTGCTGCTCACCCGGCTCTCCGACGCGCAGCGGCACGGGTACCCGGTGCTCGCGGTGGTGCGGGGCAGCGCGGTGAACCAGGACGGCGCGTCCAACGGGCTCAGCGCCCCGCACGGCCCCTCCCAGGTGCGCGTCATCCGTCAGGCCCTGGGCAACGCCCGGCTCACGCCCGAGCAGGTCGACGTGGTGGAGGCGCACGGCACGGGCACCCGGCTCGGCGACCCGATCGAGGCGCAGGCGCTGCTGGCCACGTACGGGCAGGACCGCGACGATGCCGCGCCGCTGCTGCTCGGGTCGGTCAAGTCGAACATCGGGCACACCCAGGCCGCCGCCGGCGTGGCCGGCGTGATCAAGATGGTGATGGCGATGCGGCACGGCGTCGTGCCGCCCACCCTGCACGTCGACGAGCCGTCCCCGCACATCGACTGGACCGCCGGGGCGGTCACCCTCGCCACCGCCGCGACGCCCTGGCCCGCCGTGGACCGGCCGCGCCGGGCCGCGGTGTCGTCGTTCGGCGTCTCCGGCACCAACGCGCACACCATCATCGAGCAGGCACCGGCCGAGGTCGAGGCCGAGGCGGAGCCGACCGCGCCGGTGGCCCGCACGGTGGCCCCCGTGCTGCTCTCCGCCCGCTCCGACGCCGCGCTCGCCGCGCAGGCCGGCCGCTGGGCCGCCCGGTTCGCCGCCGACGAGACCCTCCGCCCGCTCGACGTGGCCTTCTCGTCGGTCGCCTCGCGCTCCATCCTGGACCGCCGCGCCGTGGTGTCGGCGACCGGCCGCGACGACCTGCTCGCGGCGCTGCGCGCCCTCGCCGCCGGGGAACCGGCCGGCACCGTCGTCATCGGCGCCGGGGCGCCGCGCGGCCAGCTCGCGGTGCTCTTCTCCGGCCAGGGCGCGCAGCGCGCCGGCATGGGCCGCGAGCTGTACGCCGAGTTCCCCGTCTTCGCCGCCGCCCTCGACGAGGTGTGCGGTTACCTGGACCGGGCCCTGCCGCGCCCCCTGCGCGAGGTGCTCTTCGCCGCCGAGGGCTCGGCCGACGCCGAGCTGCTTGACCGGACGGTGTTCACGCAGGCCGGCCTGTTCGCCGTCGAGGTGGCGCTGTTCCGCCTCGTCGAGTCCTTCGGCATCGCCCCCGACCTGGTCGCCGGCCACTCGATCGGCGAGGTCACGGCCGCGTACGTGGCCGGGGTGCTGTCGCTGGAGCACGCCTGTGCGCTGGTGGCGGCGCGGGGCCGGCTGATGCAGGCGCTGCCCTCGGGCGGCGGGATGCTGGCCGTCGCGGCTGCCGAGGCGGACGTGCTGGCCACGCTGGACGGGCTGGCCGACGTGGGGATCGCGGCGGTCAACGGGCCGACGGCGGTGGTGGTCTCCGGTGCCGTCGACGCGCTCGACGAGGTGGAGCGGGTCTGGCGGGAGCGGGGCGTACGCACGCGCCGCCTGGCGGTCAGCCACGCGTTCCACAGCCCGCTGATGGAGCCGATGCTCGCCCGGTTCCGCGCGGTGCTCGACCGGCTGGAGTTCTCCGCGCCGTCGCTGCCGGTGGTGTCGAACGTGACCGGTGCGCTGGCCGACGCCGACGAGATCCGTACGGCCGACTACTGGGTGCGTCACGTCCGCGAGGCCGTCCGCTTCGCCGACGGGGTCGCCGCGCTGCGGGCCGCCGGGGTGGACACGTTCCTGGAGATCGGGCCGCGCAGCGTACTGACCGCCATGGTTGGCGACGTCCTGCCGGGCGGGGACGGCGTGCTCGCCGTGCCGGCGCAGCGCGGGGACCGGCCCGAGGCGCAGGGGCTGCTGGCCGGGCTGGGCGAGCTGCACGTGCACGGGGTGGCCGTCGACTGGCAGCCGTGGTTCGCCGACACCGGCGCCCGGCGGGTGGACCTGCCCACGTACGCCTTCCAGCACCAGCGCTACTGGCCGGAGGTCGGCGGCACCGCCGCGACCGCCGCGCCGGGCGACAGTGCCGAGGGGGACTTCTGGGCTGCCGTGGAGCGCGGGGACCTGCCCGGGGTCGCCGCCCACCTGGCCGTGCAGGACGACCCCGCGGCGGTCGAGGCCCTCGCGCCCGCCGTACCCGTGCTGTCGTCGTGGCGGCGGGCGCGGCACCGCGACGCCGTGGTGGACGGCTGGACGTACCGGGTCGACTGGGAGCCGGTACGCCCCGCCGCCGTGCCGGCGCTGACCGGCCGCTGGCTGGTCGTCACCGCCGACACCGACGACGCCGGGGTGGCCGGCACGCTGACCGGCGCCGGCGCCCACGTCGACACCCTCACCGTCGCCCCCGGCGTCGCCCGCGCCGAGCTGACCGGGCTGCTGCGCGGCCACGGCGACCAGGGCTGGACGGGGGTGCTCTGCGTGCTCCCCGCGACCGACCGGGCGCTGCCGGACGCCCCGGCCGTCTCCGGCGGCGCCGCGCTGCTGCTCACCCTCACCCAGGCGCTCGCCGACGCCGGCCTGCCCGGCCGGCTCTGGTGCCTCACCCGGGGCGCCGTCCGCGTCGGGGCCGGCGAGACCCTCGCCGACCCCTGGTCCGCCCTGGCCTGGGGCCTGGGCCGGGTCGTCGCCCTCGAACAGCCCGACCGCTGGGGCGGCCTGATCGACCTGCCCGCCCGCGCCGACCGCACCGCCGCCGACGCGCTGCTCGCCGTCCTCGCCGACGCCGGCCACGACCAGGTGGCGATCCGCCCGCAGGGCGTCTTCGGCCGGCGGCTGGTGCCGGCCGCGCCGCCGGCCGGCGCGGGTTGGCGGCCCGCCGGGACGGTGCTGGTGACCGGTGGTACGGGTGCCCTGGGCCGGCACGTGGCCCGTTGGCTGCTGGCCAACGGGGCGGCCGAGGTGGTGCTGGCCTCGCGGCGGGGCCCGGCGGCGCCGGGCGCGGCCGAGCTGGTCGACGAGCTCGGCGCGGTACGGGTGGTGGCGTGCGACGTCACCGACCGGGCGGCCGTCGACGCGTTGGTCGCCGCTCTGCCGGAGCTGACCGCCGTCGTGCACACCGCCGGCGTGGTCGACGACGGCGTCCTCGACGGGCTCGACCTGGGCCGGATGCAGACCGTCCTCGACGGCAAGGTCCGCGCCGCCCAGGTGCTGCACGAGGCCACCGCCCACCGCGACCTCGACGCGTTCGTGCTCTTCTCCTCCCTCGCCGGGGTCATCGGCAGCGCCGGACAGGGCAACTACGCGGCGGCCAACGCGTACCTCGACGCGTTCGCGGCCTGGCGACGCGACCAGGGCCTGCCCGGCACCGCCATCGCCTGGGGCGCCTGGGCCGAGGACGGCATGGCCGCCGCGCTGACCGCCCGGCTCGCCCGGGGCGGCGTCGACGCGCTCCCCGTCGCCGAGGCCGTCACCGCCCTCGGCCGGCTGGTCAACACCACCGAGCCGGCGGTCACCGTCGCCGACGTCGACTGGGGACGCCTCGCCGCCTCCTGGGGCCGCCCGACGCCACTGATCGCCGCCCTGCCCGGGGTGCCCGCCGTGCCCACCGGCCCCGCCCGCGCCGTGGTGGTCGGCCGGTCCCTGCCGCAGCTCGCCGACCTCGTGCGCACCCAGGCCGCCGTCGTGCTCGGCTACCCGGCCGGGCAGCCGCTGCCCGAGCGCACCTTCCGCGACCTCGGCTTCGACTCGCTCACCGCCGTCGAGCTGCGCAACCGGCTCACCGCCGAGACCGGCATGACCCTGCCCGCCACGCTGGTCTTCGACCACCCCACGGTCGCCGAACTCGCCGCCCACCTGCACGGCCTCACCGCCGGGCACACCACCGGCGAGGTGGTCGCCGACGGCACCGGCCGCGACCGCGAGCCGATCGCCATCGTCGCGATGAGCTGCCGCTTCCCCGGCGGCGTCACCTCGCCCGAGCAGCTCTGGGACCTCGTCGCCACCGGCACCGACGCGATGAGCCTGATGCCCGGCGAGCGCGGCTGGAATCTCGCCGAGCTGTACCACCCCGACCCCGAGCACCTCGGCACCAGCTACGTCCGGGAGGGCGGCTTCGTCGCCGGGGCCGGCGAGTTCGACCCGGCCTTCTTCGGCATCAGCCCCCGCGAGGCCCTCGCCATGGACCCGCAGCAGCGGCTGCTGCTGGAGGCCACCTGGGAGGCGTTCGAGCGGGCCCGGATCGACCCGACCGCGCTGCGCGGCAGCCGCACCGGCGTGTACGTCGGCACCAACGGCCAGGACTACGGCTCGCTGCTGATGGCCGCCGGGGACGTCGACGAGAACTACCTCGCCACCGGCACCTCCGCCAGCGTCATCTCCGGCCGGCTGGCGTACACCTTCGGGCTGCACGGCCCGGCGGTCACCGTCGACACCGCCTGCTCGTCGTCGCTGGTCGCGATGCACCTGGCCGCGCAGGCCCTCCAGACGGGCGAGTGCGACCTCGCCCTGGCCGGCGGCGCCACCGTGATGGCCACCCCCGGCATCTTCGTCGGCTTCTCCCGCCAGCGCGGCCTCGCCGCCGACGGCCGGTGCAAGCCGTTCGCCGGGGCGGCCGACGGCACCGGCTGGGGCGAGGGCGTCGGCCTGCTGGTGCTCCAGCGCCTCTCCGACGCCCGCCGCGACGGCAACCCGGTCCTCGCCGTGCTGCGCGGCAGCGCCGTCAACCAGGACGGCGCCTCCAACGGCCTCACCGCCCCCAACGGCCCCGCCCAGCAGCGGGTGATCCGCCAGGCCCTCGCCAACGCCGGACTCACCGCCGACCAGGTGGACGCCGTCGAGGCACACGGCACCGGCACCACCCTCGGCGACCCCATCGAGGCGCAGGCGCTCATCGCCACGTACGGGCAGGACCGTCCCGCCGACCGGCCGCTCTGGCTCGGCTCGATCAAGTCGAACATCGGGCACACCCAGGCCGCCGCCGGCGTCGCCGGGGTGATGAAGATGGTCCTGGCCATGCGGCACGGGGTGCTGCCGCCCACCCTGCACGTGGACGAGCCCACCCCACACGTCGACTGGAGCGCCGGCAGCGTCGAACTGCTCACCTCCGCCCGCCCGTGGGAGCCGACCGACGGCGTACGCCGCGCCGCCGTCTCCTCGTTCGGCATCAGCGGCACCAACGTGCACACCATCCTCGAACAGGCCCCCGCCGACGAGCCGGAGTCCGAGCCGGTGGTCGGCGGGCCGACCGGGGAGCTGCCCTGGGTGCTCTCCGGGCGCACCGTCGACGCCCTCACCGCCCGCACCCGGGACCTGCTCGACCACCTCGACACCGTCGACGACGACAACCTCACCGCCGTCGGCTGGTCGCTGGCCGCCACCCGCGCCGCCCACGACCACCGGGCCGTCGTCTTCGCCGCCGACCGCGACGAACTGACCGCGTCCCTCGACGCGCTCGCCGCCGGCCGGCCCAGCCCGCAGACCGTCACCCGCGTCCCCGGCACCCCGGGCGAGGTCGCCTTCGTCTTCCCGGGCCAGGGCTCCCAGTGGGTCGGGATGGCGGCCGAACTGCTCGACACCGCCCCGGTCTTCGCCGAGAAGTTCGCCGCCTGCGCCGAGGCGCTGCGCCCGTACGTCGACTGGTCGCCGACCGACGTGGTGCGCGGCGCGCCGGACGCCCCGTCGTTGGAGCGGGTCGACGTCGTGCAGCCCACCCTGTTCGCGGTCAGCGTCTCGCTCGCCGCGCTCTGGGAGTCGTACGGGGTGCGCCCCTCCGCCGTCGTCGGCCACTCCCAGGGCGAGATCGCCGCCGCGTACGTCGCCGGCGGCCTCACCCTGGACGACGCGGCGGCCGTGGTCGCGCTGCGCAGCCGGATCATCGCCGGTATCGCCGGGGACGGCGGCATGGTCTCGGTCGCCACCACCGCCGACGAGGCCACCGGCACGATCACCCGCTGGGCCGGCCGGGTCGCCCTGGCCGCCGTCAACGGACCCACCTCCGTCGTGGTCTCCGGCGACAGCGCCGCCCTCGACGAGCTGGTCGCCCACTACGAGTCCCGCGAGGTGCGGGTGCGCCGCGTCCCCGTGGACTACGCCTCCCACTCCGCCCACGTCGAGCAGCTGCGCGAGCAGCTCCTGGAACTGCTCGCCGGGCTGCGGCCCCGCACCGGCGAGGTCCGGTTCCGCTCCACCGTGGAGTGCGACTGGCTCGACACCGCCGCCCTCGACGCCGACTACTGGTACCGCAACCTGCGGCAGACCGTCCGCTTCGACGAGGCGGTGCGCAGCCTCGTCGCGGCCGGCTACCAGACCTTCGTCGAGGTCAGCGCGCACCCGGTGCTGACCATGGCCGTGCAGGAGAGCGTCGAGCTGGCCGCCGCCGAACCGGACGCGGTCACCGTCACCGGCAGCCTCCGCCGGGGCGAGGGCGGCCTCGGCCGCTTCCTGCGCGCCCTGGCCGAGGTCTGGACCGGAGGTACGCCGGTGGACTGGCGGCCCGCCTTCACCGGCCTCGCCGGACGTCGCCTCGACCTGCCCACGTACCCGTTCCAGCGGCAGCTGTACTGGCCGCAGCCGTCCGCCGCGCCCGCCCCGGCCGCCGGCAGCGGCACCGCGCCCGTGGCCGACGACGAGGTCGACGCCCGGTTCTGGGCGGCCGTGGAGGCGGAGGACCTGGCCGCGCTCACCGCCGAACTCGCCGCCACGACCGATGCGGAGCCCGTGCCGGACGCCGCGTTCGCCGACGTGCTGCCCGTCCTCGCCGCCTGGCGCCGCCGGCACCGCGACCAGGCCACCGTGGACTCGTGGCGGTACCGGGACAGCTGGACGCCCGTCGTCCCCGACGCCGCCGGCGAGCCCGCCGTCACCGGCACCTGGTGGCTGCTCACCGGCCCCGACGACACCGGCGCGGCCGAGGCCGCCTTCTGCGCCGAGGCCGTGCGGCGGCACGGCGGCACCGTCGTACCGCTGGCGCTGGACGCCGACCGCACGGACCGCGCGGCGCTCGCCGCCCGGCTGCGCGACCTCGCCGACGGTGGCTCCCGCCCCGCCGGGATCGTGTCGCTGCTGCCGCTCGACGAGACGCCCGCCCCGGCGCACCCGTCGGTGCCGGTCGGCTTCGCCGGCACGGTCACCCTCGTGCAGGCGCTCGGCGACGCCGGCGTCCGCGCGCCGCTGTGGTGCCTCACCCGGGGCGCCGTCGCCACCGGCCCGGCCGACCCGCTGCCGCACCCGCTCCAGCAGCTCACCTGGGGCTTCGGCCGGGTCGCCGCCCTCGAGCACCCCGACCGGTGGGGCGGCCTCGTGGACCTCCCCGACGAGCTCGACGACGCCGCCGGCCGCCGGCTGGCCCGCGTCCTCGCCGGTGCCGACGGGGAGGACCAGGTCGCGTTGCGGTGGGCCGGCGCCTTCGGCCGGCGACTGCTGCACGCCCCGCTCGGCGCCACCCCCGCCCCGCGCACCTGGCGGCCCTCCGGCACCGCCCTGGTCACCGGCGGCACCGGCGCGCTCGGCGGACACATGGCCCGCTGGCTCGCCGCCAACGGCGCCGCCCACCTGGTGCTGGTCAGCCGGCGCGGCCGGCAGGCCGACGGCATCGCCGACCTCGAGGCCGAGCTGGTCGCACTGGGCGCCCGGGTGACCGTCGCGGCCTGCGACGCCGCCGACCGGTCGGCGCTCGCCGCCGTCCTGGCCGACCTGCCGCCCGAGCACCCGCTGACCACCGTCGTGCACACCGCCGCCGTCCTCGACGACTCGGTGATCAACTCGCTGACCCTGGAGCAGGTCGACTACGCGCTCAGCGCGAAGGTCACCGCCGCGCTGAACCTGCACGAGCTGACCCGCGAGCTGGATCTCGACGCGTTCATCCTGTTCTCCTCGATGGCCGGCACCGTCGGCAGCTCCGGCGTGGGCAACTACGCCCCCGGCAACGCGTTCCTCAACGCCCTCGCCGAGCACCGCCGTGCCCTCGGCCTGCCCGCCACCTCCATCGGCTGGGGCGCGTGGGGCGGCGGCGGCATGGCCGACGGCGAGTTCGGCCGGATGCTGCACCGCCACGGCGCGCCCGAGATGCCCCCGCGGCTCGCCGTCGCGGCCCTGCACCAGGCCGTCGAGCACGACGAGACGTTCCTGACCATCTCCAACATCGCCTGGGACCGGTTCTTCGTCGCGTTCACCGCCACCCGGCCCGGGCCGCTGATCTCGGAGATCCCCGAGGCGCAGCGGTTGCAGGCCACCAAGGGCCTCGCCGAGACGAAGGAGACCGACGAGGCCGGCCCGGCCGGCGCGTTCACCCGGATGAGCGCCGCCGAGCGTCAGCAGGCGCTGCTCGACCTGGTCCGCGACCAGGCGGCCACCGTCCTGAAGTACGCCGACGGCCAGGCCGTCGACCCGCACCACGCGTTCCGCGACCTCGGCTTCGACTCGGTGACCGCGGTGGAGCTGCGCAACCGGCTCGCCACCGCCACCTCGCTGCGGCTGCCCGTGACCCTGGTCTTCGACTACCCGTCGCCGACCGCGCTCGCCCGGCACCTGCACGAGGAACTGGGCGGTGAGGCCGCCGTGGCCGTCGAGACCGCCCCGGTGGCGCTCGGCGACGACGAGCCGGTGGCCATCGTCGCCATGTCCTGCCGCTTCCCCGGCGGGGCCAACGACCCCGAGCGGTTCTGGCAGATGCTGCACGCCGGCCGCGACGCCGTGTCCGACCTCCCGGGCGATCGGGGTTGGGACGTCGAGCGCCTCTACGACCCCGACCCCTATTCCACCGGCACCTCCTACGTCCGCAGTGGCGCCTTCCTCTACGAGGCGGCGGAGTTTGATGCCGGTTTCTTCGGGATTTCCCCCCGCGAGGCGTTGGCCATGGATCCGCAGCAGCGGTTGCTGCTCGAGGTTTCGTGGGAGGCGGTCGAGCGGGCAGGGGTTGAGCCTGGGGTCCTTCGGGGTTCGCGAACAGGGGTGTTCGTGGGCACGAATGGTCAGGACTATGGGGCCCTGCTGATGGTGGCGGGGGACGAGGTGGAGGGCTTCGCGGGGACGGGCAACGCCGCGAGTGTGGTGTCGGGTCGGGTGGCGTACGCGTTGGGGTTGGAGGGGCCGGCGGTGTCGGTGGACACGGCGTGTTCGTCGTCGTTGGTGGCGTTGCACCTGGCGGTGCAGTCGCTGCGGCGCGGCGAGTGCGACCTCGCCCTCGCCGGCGGCGTGACCGTGATGGCGACCCCCGGGCTGTTCGTGGAGTTCTCCCGGCAGCGGGGCCTGGCGGCCGACGGCCGGTGCAAGGCGTTCGCCGCGGGAGCCGACGGCACCGGCTGGGGCGAGGGCGTCGGCATGCTGCTCGTCGAGCGGCTCTCGGACGCGCGGCGCAACGGCCACGAGGTGCTGGCGATCGTGCGGGGCAGCGCCGTCAACCAGGACGGCGCCTCCAACGGGCTGACGGCGCCGAACGGCCCGTCGCAGCAGCGGGTGATCCGGCAGGCCCTCGCGTCGGCGCGGCTCTCCACGGCCGACGTGGACGTGGTCGAGGCGCACGGCACCGGCACGACGCTGGGTGACCCGATCGAGGCCCAGGCCCTGCTGGCGACGTACGGGCAGGAGCGCGACGAGCCGCTGCTGCTCGGCTCGGTGAAGTCGAACATCGGCCACACCCAGGCCGCCGCCGGCGTCGCCGGCGTGATCAAGATGGTGCTGGCGATGCGCGAGGGCGTGGTCCCGGCGACGCTGCACGTGGACGAGCCGTCCCCGCACATCGACTGGACCTCCGGCGCGGTGGAACTGGCCACGGAGTCGCGGCCCTGGCCGGCCGTGGACCGGGCGCGCCGGGCGGCGGTGTCGTCGTTCGGCATCTCCGGCACCAACGCCCACGTCATCATCGAACTGCCCGAGGACCGGCCCGCCGAGAGCGCGGAACCCGAGGCCGCCGAGAGCCGCAGCCCGGGACTCGTGGCCTCCGACGTCGTCGTCTGGACGGTGTCCGGGCGGTCGAAGGGCGCCCTGGCCGGTCAGGCCGCCCGCCTGGCCCACCACGTCCGCGCGCACGCCGACATCGATACGGCGGCGGTGGGCTGGTCCCTCGCCGCCACCCGGTCGACGTTCGACCACCGGGCCGCCGTCGTCGGCGCCGGGGTGGCCGAGCTGCTGGCGGGGCTCGACGCCCTGTCCGCCGGCGCGCCGGCGGGAAACCTCGTCACGGGTACGGCCGCCGGGACCGGTGCGGTGTTCGTGTTCCCGGGTCAGGGTGCGCAGTCGGCGCGGATGGCGGCCGGCCTGGTGGGTCGTACGCCGGTGTTCGACGCGCGTCTGGCGGAGTGCCAGCGGGCCCTGGCCCCGTATCTGGACGTGGACCTGGTGTCGGTGTTGACCGGGGACGACGAGTCGTGGTTGGCGCGGGTCGAGGTCGTGCAGCCGGTGCTGTGGGCCGTCGGCATGGCTCTCGCCGCGGTGTGGCAGCACGCCGGGGTCACCCCGGCTGCGGTGGTCGGTCACTCGCAGGGTGAGATCGGCGCGGCCTGCGTGGCCGGGATCCTGAGCCTGGAGGACGCGGCGAAGGCGGTGGCGTTGCGGTCGCGGGCGCTGACGGTGCTGCGGGGCACCGGCACCATGGCGTCGGTCGACCTCTCCGCCGAGGCGGTCAATGAGCGGCTCGGGGAGTTCCCCGGCGTGGGTGTCGCGGCGGTCAACGGCCCGTCCACGGTCGTGGTCTCCGGCCCACCGCAGCCGGTCGCCGACCTGGTGGAGGCGTGCCAGGCCGAGGGAGTGCGGGCGCGGTTGATCCCGGTGGACTACGCGTCGCACTCGGCGGCCGTGCAGGACGTCGCCGAGCAGTTGCGCGCCGATCTGGCGGACGTGAGCCCTCGGCAGGGGCACACCCGGCTCGTCTCGACGCTGACCGGGGACTGGGTGGACCCGTCCTCGATGACCGCCGGGTACTGGTACGACAACCTGCGGCAGACCGTGCAGTTCGACGCGGCCGTGCGGGTGGCCGTCGAGGCGGGTCACACGACGTTCGTGGAGATCAGCCCCCACCCGGTGCTGACCATGCCGGTCACGGCGATCCTCGACGACACGGGCGCCACCGGGCACACCCTCGGCAGCCTGCGGCGTGGTGACGACGACGCGACGCGGCTGCTGACCAACCTCGCCACCGCGCATGCGATCGGCCTGCCCGTCGACCTGACGACGGTCCTCGCCGAGACCGACATCGTGGCGCTGCCCACGTACGCCTTCGACCGCAGTCGCTTCTGGCCGACCGCGGCGACCGGGCAGGGCGACACCGAGGAGACCCCGAGCGGCGTCGACTCGGCGTTCTGGGCGGCCGTGGAACGCGAGGACCTGGCCGCGCTCGCGGAACTCACCGAGCAGGACGCCACGGAGTCCCTGGAACGGCTGGGCGCGGCCCTGCCCGTGCTCGCCTCCTGGCGACGGCAGCAGCGCAACCGGTCCAGCCTCGACGACCTGCGGTACCGCAGCGTCTGGCAGCCGTACACCGGGACGCCCGTCAGCTTCCTCCCCGGCGCCTGGTGGGTGATCGCCGACGAGCGGCACCCGGAGGAGGGCGAGGCCGCCGTCGCCGAGCTGACCCGCCGGGGCGCCGACGTCCGGCTGGTGTCCCTGCCGGAGAACCTGACCGACCGCGCCGCCCTCGTCGCGCACCTGACCGGCGCCACCCGCACCGCCGACGGCGGGCCGGCCCCGGTGGACGGGGTGCTGTCGCTGCTCGCCCTCGCCGACGGCGCGGTCGACGACACCCAGCCGGTGCCGCCGTTCCTCGCCCGGTCGCTCGCGCTGATCCAGGCGCTCGGCGACCTCGACGTCGCCGCACCGCTGTGGTGCGTCACCCGCGGCGCCGCCGGCACCACCCGGGGCGCGGCGCCCGGCCGACCGGAGCAGTCGCTGCTCTGGGGCCTCGGCCGGGTCGTGGCCCTCGAACACCCCGAGCGGTGGGGCGGTCTGGTCGACGTACCGGCCACCCTGGACGACCACGGCTGGGACCTGCTCTGCGCCGCCCTCGCCGGCCTCGACGGCGAGGACCAGCTCGCGATCGACGGCGCCACCATCCTGGTACGTCGGCTGGTGCGGGCACCCGGCGGCGAGGCGCCCACCGACGAGGCCGGCTACCCGGGCACGACCCTGGTCACCGGCGGCACCGGCGCGCTCGGCGCGGAGGTGGCCCGCTGGCTGGCCGCCCGGGGCGCCGAGCACCTGATGCTCGTCAGCCGCCGCGGCGCGGACGCCCCCGGCGCCGCCGAACTCGTCCGCGAGCTGACCGGGGCGGGCACCCGGGTGACCGTCGCGGCCTGCGACGTCGCCGACCGGGCGGCGCTGGCCAAGCTGCTCGACGAGGTACCCGCCGACGCGCCGCTGACCAGCGTCGTGCACGCGGCCGGCGTCCTCGAGGACGGGGTGCTCGACGGGCTCACCGCCGACCGCCTCGCCACCGTCCTGCGCCCCAAGGTGCTGGGCGCCCTGCACCTGCACGAGCTGACCGTCGGGCGGGAACTGCGCGCGTTCGTGCTGTTCTCCGCGATGGCCGGCCAGCTCGGCGCCGCCGGCCAGGGCAGCTACGCCGCCGCCAACGCCTACCTCGACGCCCTCGCCGAGCAGCGGCACCGCCAGGGCCTGCCGGCGACCTCGGTCGCCTGGGGTCCCTGGTCGGCCGGCGGGATGGCCGCCACCGACCAGGCCGTCGAGGAGCGCCGCCGGCGCACCGGCGTGGCCCGCCTCGACACCGCGCCCGCGCTCACGGCGCTCGCGCAGTGCGTCGCGCGGGGCGAGCCGGCGACGATGGTGGCCGGCATCGACTGGGCCCGCTACGTGCCCGGGTTCGTCGCCGTGCGGCCCAGCCCGCTCATCGCGGGCGTCGCCGAGGCGCGCCGGGCCGTCGCCGAGCGGGCCGAGGACACCGGCGTCTCCGCGGAGTCCCTGGCCGCCCTGCTCGCCGGGCAGACCGACGCCGAACGGCGCAAGACCCTGCTGGAACTGGTACGCGGGCAGGCCGCCGCGGTGCTCGGACACGCCTCGATGGACGCCGTCGAGCCGGACCGGGCGTTCCGCGAACTCGGGTTCGACTCACTGACCGCCGTGGAGCTGCGCAACCGGCTCACCGCGGCGACCGGCGTCCGGCTGCCCGCCACGGTGGTGTTCGACTACCCGACCGCCGCCGGGCTGGCCGAGTACGTGCGGGCCGCGATCGTCGACGGCGGGGTGGTCGGGGTCGCACCGGTCTTCGGTGAGCTGGACAGGTTGGAAGCGGCGCTCTCCGGCTCGGCGCCGGACCGCAGCGCCCGAATTCGGATCACCGAGCGGCTGCGGGCGCTGCTGGCCTCCCTCAACGAGGCCGACGCGCCGGCGGACGGCGACACCGTCGCCGAGAAGCTCCAGGACGCGACGCCGGACGAGGTCTTCGACTTCATCGACCGCGAGCTGGGGATGTCCTGACGTGATCGCTGCTGCGACGACGGGTCAACACAAGGAGTGCGCGGTCCATGGCTGACGAGGCGAAGCTTCTCGACTACCTCAAGCGGGTCACCGCTGACCTGCACCAGGTGCGCCAGCGCCTGCGCGAGGTGGAGGCCGGTGAACAGGAACCGGTCGCCATCGTCTCCATGAGCTGCCGCTTCCCCGGCGGCGTGCGGTCGCCCGAGGACCTGTGGGAGGTGGTCGCGTCCGGTCGGGACGTGGTCTCCGACTTCCCGGAGGACCGCGGCTGGGACCTCGGGTCGCTCTACGACAGCGACCCCGAGCAGAGCGGTACGTCGTACACGCGGCAGGGCGGCTTCGTCCACGACCTGGCCGACTTCGACCCGGGCTTCTTCGCGATCTCCCCCCGGGAGGCGCTGGCGATGGACCCGCAGCAGCGCTGGCTGCTGGAGACCTCGTGGGAGGCCCTGGAGCGGGCCGGCATCGACCCGCACTCGCTGCGCGGCAGCCGCACCGGCGTCTTCGCCGGCAGCACCGGCCAGGACTACGGCACCGTGCTGATGGGCGCCGCGCAGGGCCTCGAGGGGCACCTGATGACCGGCAACGCCGGCAGCGTGGTCTCCGGCCGCATCGCCTACACCTTCGGGCTGGAGGGGCCGGCCGTCACCATCGACACCGCCTGCTCGTCCTCCCTGGTCGCCCTGCACCTCGCGGGCCAGGCGCTGCGGCAGCGGGAGTGCACCCTGGCCATCGTCGCCGGGGTCACCGCCATGTGCACCCCGGCCGCCTTCGTCGAGTTCTCCCGGCAGCGCGGCCTGGCCGCCGACGGCCGGTGCAAGGCGTTCGCCGCCGCCGCCGACGGGACCGGCTGGTCCGAGGGCGTCGGCGTCCTGGTGCTGGAACGGCTGTCGGACGCGCAGCGCAACGGCCACCCCATCCTCGCCGTGGTGCGGGGCAGCGCGGTGAACCAGGACGGTGCCTCCAACGGCCTGAGCGCCCCGAACGGGCCGTCGCAGCAGCGGGTGATCCAGCAGGCGCTGGCCAACGCCGGCCTCGCCGCCGGTGGCGTGGACGTCGTGGAGGCGCACGGCACCGGCACCCGGCTCGGCGACCCGATCGAGGCGCAGGCGCTGCTGGCCACGTACGGGCAGGACCGGGGCAACTCGGCGCCGCTGCTGCTCGGGTCGGTCAAGTCGAACATCGGCCACGCGCAGGCCGCCGCCGGGGTCGCCGGCGTCATCAAGATGGTCATGGCGATGCGGCACGGGCTCGTACCGCCCACCCTGCACGTCGACGAGCCGACCCCCGAGGTCGACTGGTCGGCCGGCGAGGTCTCGCTGGTGACCGAGGCGACGCCGTGGCCGGCGGTGGACCGGCCGCGCCGTTCGGCGGTCTCCTCGTTCGGCGTGTCCGGCACCAACGCGCACACCATCCTGGAGCAGGCCCCGGCACCGCAGCAGCCCCCGTCGGCCGCCGCGCCGGTGGTCGAGCGGCCGGTCGTGCCGGTGCCGGTGTCGGCCCGGGACGCCGCCGGCCTCGCCGCGCAGGCGGGCCGCTGGGCCGCCTGGATCGCCGCCGACGACACCCTGCGCCCCCTGGACGTGGCGTTCTCGTCGGTCACCTCCCGCTCCACCCTGGACCACCGGGCCGTGGTCTCCGTGACCGGCCGCGACGACCTGCTGGCCGGGCTGCGCGCCCTCGCCGCCGGGGAGCCGTCCGGCGCGGTCGTCACGGGCCAGGCCGGCGGCCGGGGATCGCTGGCGGTGCTCTTCTCCGGCCAGGGCGCGCAGCGCGCCGGCATGGGCCGGGAGCTGTACGCCGAGTTCCCGGTCTTCGCCGCCGCGCTCGACGAGGTGTGCGTGTACCTGGACGCGCTGCTGCCGCGCCCGCTGAAGGAGGTGCTGTTCGCTCCCGAGGGTTCCGCCGAGGCGGAGCTGCTGGACCAGACCGCGTTCACCCAGGCCGGGCTGTTCGCCGTCGAGGTGGCGCTGTTCCGCCTCGTGGAGTCCTTCGGGATCACACCGGACTTCGTGGGCGGCCACTCCATCGGCGAGGTCACCGCCGCGCACGTGGCGGGGGTGCTGTCCCTGGCGGACGCGGCGGCGCTGGTCGCGGCGCGGGGCCGGCTGATGCAGGCGCTGCCCACCGGCGGTGGGATGCTGGCCGTCGCGGCGGCCGAGGCCGACGTCCTCGCCACGCTCGACGGGCTGGTCGACGTGGGGATCGCGGCGGTGAACGGGCCGACCTCGGTGGTCGTCTCGGGTGCCGTGGACGTGCTGGACGAAGTGGAGCGGCTCTGGAAGGACCGGGGCGTACGCACGCGTCGGTTGACGGTGAGTCACGCGTTCCACAGCCCGCTGATGGAGCCGATGCTCGCCGACTTCCGGGCCGTCCTCGACGGGCTGACGTTCGCCGCGCCGACGCTGCCGATCGTGTCGAACGTGACCGGCGCGCTCGCCGACGCCGACGAGATCCGCACCGCCGACTACTGGGTGCGCCACGTCCGGCAGGCCGTCCGCTTCGCCGACGGGGTCGCCGCGCTGCGCGCCGCCGGGGCGGACACGTTCCTGGAGATCGGGCCGCGCAGCGTACTGACCGCGATGGCGGCGGACATCCTGCCCGGTGACGACGGCGTGCTGGCCGTCGCCGTGCAGCGCAAGGACCGGCCCGCCGTGCACGGGCTGCTGGCCGGGCTGGCCGAGCTGCACGCGCACGGGGTGGCCGTCGACTGGCAGCCGTGGTTCGCCGACACCGGCGCCCGGCGGGTGGACCTGCCCACGTACGCCTTCCAGCACCAGCGCTACTGGCCCGAGGCGGGCGCCGGGTGGACCGGCGACGTCACCGCGTTCGGCCTGCGGCCCGCGCAACACCCCCTGCTCGGGGCCGCCGTCGGCGTCGCGCACGCCGAGGGCTTCCTGTTCACCGGACGGCTGGCCCGGCGTACCCACCCGTGGATCTCCGACCACGTCGTCTTCGACACCGTGCTGCTGCCCGGCACGGGCTTCGTGGAACTCGCCCTCCAGGCCGGCGCGCACGTCGGCGCGGACCACGTCCGCGAACTCACCCTGGAGTCGCCGCTGATCCTGCCGGAGACCGGGGGCGTCGACATCCAGCTCTGGATCGGCCCGGCGGACGAGACCGGCTGCCGGTCCGTGTCGCTGCACTCCGCCCAGGACGGCGAGCCGACCGAGGGCGAGCGGGCCTGGACCCGCAACGCCAGCGGCGTGCTGGCCAGCGGCCCCGCCGCCCCGAGCGGCCCGGTCGGCTGGTCCGACCTGACCACCTGGCCGCCGCCCGGCGCGACCGAGGTCGGCACCGACGACCTGTACCTCAACCTCGCCGCCCAGGGCTACGACTACGGCCCGTCGTTCATCGCCCTGCGCTCCGCGTGGCGGCGCGGCGACGACCTCTTCGCCGAGCTGGCGCTGCCCGAGGCCCCCGCCGCCGAAGCCGGCGGGTACGGCCTGCACCCGGCCCTGCTCGACGCCGCGCTGCACACCCTCGGCCTGACCACGCCGGCCGGTGAGCCCTCCGGGGCCGACATGCCCCCGGGGTACGGCCGGCTGCCGTTCTCCTGGAACGACGTCGCCCTGCACGGCGCCGGCGCCGCGGCGGCCCGCGTCCGGGTGTCGCACACCGGCCCCGACAGCATCTCGCTGCTGCTCACCGACGTCACCGGCGCGCCCGTCATCTCCGTCGGCTCCCTCGTCCTGCGGCCGGTCTCCGCCGACCAGCTCCGCACCGCCTCCGGCGGCGGCACCGAGTCGCTGTTCCGGGTCGAGTGGGCGCCGCTCGCGCTGCCCGCCGGCCCGGCCACCGTCGACTGGGCGGTCATCGGCGACGCGGCGGCGCTCACCGACGCGGTCGTCGCCACCGGCACGGCCGTGACGGCGTACGCCGACCTGACCGCCCTGGCCACGGCCATGGACGACGGGACGGACGCACCCGGCGTGCTCGTCGTGCCGTTCCTCGACCCGCCCACGTCGGCGGACGTGCCCCGGGCCGTCGCCGAGGTGACCCACCGCGCGCTCGCCGTGCTCCAGCAGTTCCTCGCCGACGACCGCTACACGGCCTCCCGGCTGGTGGTGCTGACCTCAGGCGCGGTCGCCACCGAATGGGACACCGACCTGACCGACCTGGCCGGCGCCGCCGTGATCGGCCTGCTCCGCTCCGCCCAGTCGGAGAACCCCGACCGGTTCGTGCTGGTCGACGTCGACGACATCGCCGGCTGCGCCGCCGCGCTCGTCCCGGCCGTCGCGACCGACGAGCCGCAGGTCGTCATCCGGGCGGGCGTCGCCGCCGGCGCCCGGCTCACCCGGGTACCCGCCCCGAGCGAGCCGCCGGCCGCCCCGTTCGACTCCGACGGCACCGTCCTGATCACCGGCGCCACCGGCACCCTCGGCCAGCTCATGAGCCGGCACCTCGTGGACACGTACGGCGTCCGGCACCTGATCCTCACCAGCCGGCGCGGCCGCGCCGCCGGGGGCGTCGCGGAGCTCTGCGCCGAACTGGAGGCGCTCGGCGTGAGCGTCACCGTCGCCGCCTGCGACGTCGCCGACCGCGACGCCGTGGCCGAGCTGCTGGCCGGCATCCCGGCGGAGCACCCGCTCACCGCCGTCATCCACGCCGCCGGCGTCCGCGACGACGGCGTCATCTCCTCGCTCACCCCCGAGCGGATGGACGGCGTGCTGCGGCCCAAGGTCGACGCCGCCTGGCACCTGCACGAGCTGACCGCCGACCTCGACCTGAAGGCGTTCGTCTCGTACTCCTCGCTCGCCGCCACGGCCGGTGGCCCGGGCCAGGGCAACTACGCCGCCGCGAACGCGTTCCTCGACGGGCTGGCCCAGCACCGCAAGGCGCGCGGCCTCGCCGCCCTCACCCTCGCCTGGGGCCTCTGGGCCGACCGCAGCGGCATGACCACCGAGCTGGACGACGTCCACCTCAACCGGATCTCTCGCTCCGGCGTCGCCGCGATGGAGGCCGAGGAGGGGCTCGCCCTCTTCGACGCGGCCTGCCGCACCACCGACGCCGCGCTCGTCCCGGCCCGGCTGGACCTGGCCGCGATGAAGGTGCAGTTCGCCGGCGGGACCATCCCGCCGCTGTACCGGGCGCTGATCCGCACGCCCGCCCGCGCCGCCGCGGCCACCACCGGCGCCTCGCTGGTGCAGCAGCTCGCCGGGCTCGGCGAGTCCGAGCGGGCCGCCGCGCTCGTCGAGATCGTCCGGGGGCAGGCCGCCGCCGTGCTCGGCTACCCCGACCCGGCGGCCATCGAGCCGCGCCGGGCGTTCAGCGAGTTCGGCTTCGACTCGCTCACCGCCGTCGAGATGCGCAACCGGCTCAACAACGCGTTCGGGATGCGGCTGCCGGCCACCCTCGTCTTCGACTACCCGACCCCGCACGACCTGGCGGCCCACCTGGGTACGGAGATCGCCGGCACCCCGGTTCCCGTGCGGCCCGCGACCCCCACCGTGTCGGTCGGCGACGACGAGCCCCTCGCGATCATCGGCATGGCCTGCCGGCTGCCCGGCGGCGTGTGGTCGCCCGACGACCTGTGGCGGCTGGTGGTCGACGGCGTCGACGCGATCAGCGACCTGCCGACCGACCGCGGCTGGGACCTCGACAGCCTCTACAGCCCCGACCCGGACGCCCCCGGCACCTTCTACGCCCGCGGCGGCGGCTTCCTCAGCGGCGTGGACAAGTTCGACCCCGGCTTCTTCGGCATCTCGCCCCGCGAGGCCCTGGCCATGGACCCGCAGCAGCGGCTGCTGCTGGAGACCACCTGGGAGTCCTTCGAGTCCGCCGGCATCGACCCCACCGACGTACGGGGCAGCAGCACCGGCGTCTTCGTCGGCACCAGCGGCCAGGACTACGGCTCCTTGCTCGCGTACTCGCCGGAGGCCGCCGAGGGCTACATGCTGACCGGGATGACCAGCAGCGTCATCTCCGGCCGCGTGGCGTACACGTTCGGGCTGGAGGGGCCGGCGGTGTCGCTGGACACGGCCTGCTCGTCCTCGCTGGTCGCCCTGCACTGGGCCGGCCAGGCGCTGCGGCGCGGCGAGTGCGACATGGCCCTCGCCGGCGGCGTCATGGTGATGGCCACCCCGACCGCGTTCGTCGAGTTCTCTCGGCAGCGCGGCCTGGCCGCCGACGGCCGGTGCAAGTCCTTCGCCGCGTCCGCCGACGGCACCGGCTGGTCCGAGGGCGTCGGCATGCTGCTCGTGCAGCGGCTCTCCGACGCCCGCCGGCAGGGGCGCACCGTGTACGCGGTGGTGCGCGGCTCGGCGATCAACCAGGACGGCGCCTCCAACGGGCTGACCGCCCCGAACGGCCCCTCGCAGCAGCGGGTGATCCGCCAGGCCCTCGCGGCGGCGGGCCTGACCGCCGCCGACGTGGACGTGGTCGAGGCGCACGGCACCGGCACCACCCTCGGTGACCCGATCGAGGCGCAGGCCCTGCTCGCCACGTACGGGCGGGAGCGGCCCGCCGACCGGCCCCTGCTGCTCGGCTCGATCAAGTCGAACATCGGCCACGCCCAGGCCGCCGCCGGTGTGGCCGGCGTGATCAAGATGGTGCAGGCCATCCGGCACGGCCTCGTCCCGGCGACGCTGCACGTGGACGAGCCGTCCCCGCACATCGACTGGACCTCCGGCGCGGTCGAACTCGCCACGGAGTCGCGGCCCTGGCCGGCCGTGGACCGGCCGCGTCGGGCGGCGGTGTCGTCGTTCGGCATCTCCGGCACCAACGCCCACGTCATCATCGAGCAGGCCGACGAGCCGCAGGCCGTGGCCCCCGCCGAGCAGGGCCCCGGGCTCGTGGCCTCCGACGTCGTGGTGTGGCCGCTGTCGGGACGGTCGAAGGGCGCCCTGACCGGCCAGGCGGCCCGCCTGGCGGAGTACGTGCGCGAGCACGGCGAGGTGGACGCGGCGGCGGTGGGCTGGTCCCTCGCGGCCACCCGGTCGACGTTCGACCATCGGGCAGCCGTGATCGGGTCGAGCGCGGAGGAGTTGCTGGCGGGGCTGGACGCGCTGGCGTCCGGGTCGCCGGCCGGCAACGTCGTCGCGGCGGCGGCTTCGTCGCATGGCGCGGGTGCGGTGTTCGTGTTCCCGGGTCAGGGCGCGCAGTCGGCGCGGATGGCGGCCGGCCTGGTCGGTCGTACGCCGGTGTTCGACGCGCGTCTGGCGGAGTGCCAGCGGGCCCTGGCCCCGTACCTCGATGTCGACCTGGTGTCGGTGTTGACCGGGGACGACGAGTCGTGGCTGGCGCGGGTGGAGGTCGTGCAGCCGGTGCTGTGGGCCGTGGGTATGGCCCTGGCGGCGGTGTGGCAGCACGCCGGGGTTGCCCCGGCTGCGGTGGTTGGTCACTCGCAGGGCGAGATCGGCGCGGCGTGTGTGGCCGGGATCCTGAGCATCGAGGACGCGGCGAAGGCCGTGGCCCTGCGCTCGCGGGCGCTGACCGTGCTGCGGGGCACGGGGACGATGGCGTCGGTGGACCTGTCGGCCGAGGCGGTCGGCGAGCGGCTGTCGGCGTTCCCGGGTGTCGGGGTGGCGGCGGTGAACGGCCCGTCGACGGTGGTGGTGTCGGGTCCGCCGCAGCCGGTCGCGGATCTGGTGGAGGCGTGTCAGGCCGACGGGGTGCGGGCGCGGTTGATCCCGGTGGACTACGCGTCGCACTCGGCGGCCGTGCAGGACGTCGCGGAGCAGTTGCGCGCCGACCTGGCCGACGTCACCCCCCAGGCCGGTCACACCCGGCTCGTCTCCACGCTGACCGGGGACTGGGTCGATCCCGCCTCGATGACGGCGGACTACTGGTACGAGAACCTGCGGCAGACGGTGCAGTTCGACGCGGCCGTGCGCGTCGCTGTCGCCGCCGGGCACACCACGTTCATCGAGATCTCCCCGCATCCGGTGTTGACGATGCCGGTGACGGCGATCCTCGACGACACGGGCGCCACCGGGCACACGCTGGGTAGCCTGCGCAGGGGCGACGACGACGCGACGCGGCTGCTGACCAACCTGGCCACCGCCCACGCGATCGGCCTGCCCGTCGACCTGACGGCCGTGCTGACCCGGACCGACGCCGTGGCGCTGCCCACGTACGCCTTCGACCACCAGCGGTACTGGGTCGAGCCGCCGGTCCACCGGGCGCAGGACGTCAGCTCCGCCGGCCTCCAGGACGCCGGACACCCGCTGCTCAGCGCCACGCTGACCTTCCCCGACAGCGAGCGGATGGTCTTCACCGGGCGGCTGTCGGTGCGTACCCACCCGTGGCTCGGCGAGCACCGGGTGATGGACAACATCCTGCTGCCCGGCACCGCCTTCGTCGAGCTGGCCACGTACGCCGGCGAGCAGGCCGGCTGCCCGACGGTGGAGGAGCTGACCCTGCTCGCCCCGCTCGTCCTGCCCGAACTCGGCGCGCTCCAGGTGCAGCTGATGGTCGGCGACCGGGACGACGATGGGCGGCGCAGCGTCCAGCTCTACTCCCGGCCCTACCGGGACGGCTCCGACGAGATCCTGGCCGACGTCGCCTGGACCTGCCACGCCACCGGTCTGCTCGGCCCGCAGCCGGCCGACGCCGCACCCGCCTTCGACCTGGGGGTGTGGCCGCCGCCCGGCGCGACGCGCGTCGAGGCCGACGACTTCTACTCCGGCATCGAGGCCACCGTCTTCGGGTACGGCCCGGCCTTCCGCGGCCTGCGCGCCGCGTGGACCCGCGACGACGAGGTCTTCGCCGAGGTCGAGCTGCCCGCCGACCACCACGCCGAGGCCGGCCGCTTCGGCGTGCACCCGGCGCTGCTGGACGGCGCGTTGCAGGCCATGTCGATCGGCGGCTTCCTCGGCCGGATGGGCGACGGCGCCGACGCCAGCGTGCCCCGCCTGCCGTTCGCCTGGACCGGGGTCTCGCTGCTCGCCGCCGGGGCCACCGCCCTGCGCGTCCGCGTCGCGGCGGCCGGCGAGGTCGGCGTCTCCTTCCAGGTGGCCGACGCCACCGGCGCCCCGGTGCTGCACGTCGACTCGCTGATCATGCGCCGGGTCTCCGGCGACTCGCTCGGCGCGGCCCGCTCCGGCCGGCACGAGTCGCTGTTCCAGGTGGACTGGCCGGTGCTGCCGGTGCCCACCGGCCCCGTACCGGCGGCCACCCGCTGGGTGGCGCTCGGCGACGACCTGGCCCTCAGCGCCGCCTGCGAGGCGGCCGGCGCCCGGGTGCGTACCGACGTCGGCCTCGACTCGCTGGGCGACCTGCTCGCCGGGGGTGAGCCGGCGCCCGAGGCGGTGATCGTCCCCGTCGGCGACGTCGGGGACCCGACGGACCCGGCGTTGGCCGGGCAGGCGCGGGCCACCACGCACCGTACCCTCGCCGCGTTGCGGACCTGGCTCGCCGACGACCGGTTCGCCGACTCGCGGCTGGTGCTGGTCACCCGCGACGCGGTCGCGGCGGGCGGGCAGCAGACGGTCAACCTTCGCCAGGCCCCGGTCTGGGGTCTGCTGCGCACCGCGCAGCTCGAACACCCGGGCCGGTGCCAGCTCGTCGACCTCGACGACACCCCGGACAGCGCCGCCGCGCTGGCCGCCGCCGTCGCCTCCGGCGAGCCGCAGCTCGCCGTACGGGCCGGGCAGGTCCGCACGCCACGGCTCGGGCGGGTCCCGGCCGGGGTGGAGCCGCTGCCGGGCGGCATCGACCCGGACGGCACCGTGCTGATCACCGGCGGGACGGGCGTGCTGGGCCGCATCCTGGCCCGCCACCTCGCCACCACCCACGGCGTACGGCACCTGCTGCTGGCCGGGCGGCGCGGCGCGGCGGCCGAGGGGATCGACGACCTGGTCACCGAACTCGCCGGCGCCGGTACGGAGGTGACCGTCGCGGCCTGCGACGCCGCCGACCCCGACGCCCTGTCGGCGCTGCTGGCCGGGGTGCCCGCCGCGCACCCGCTCACCGCCGTGGTGCACGCCGCTGGCGTCCTCGACGACGGCGTGCTGGAGTCGATGACCCCCGAGCGGGTGGACGCGGTCGCCGTACCCAAGATCGACGCGGCGTGGCACCTGCACCGCCTCACGGCCGACGCGGACCTCGCGGCCTTCGTCCTGTTCTCCTCGGCGGCGGCCACCCTGGGCAGCGCGGGCCAGTCCAACTACGCGGCGTCGAACGCCTTCCTCGACGCCCTCGCGGCGCACCGCCGGGCCCGTGGGCTCGCCGGCATCTCGCTCGCGTGGGGACTGTGGGAGCAGGCCAGCGGCATGACCGGCCACCTCGGCGACGACGACGTGCGGCGGATGGCCGAGCAGGGCGCCGCCGGTCTCGCCACCGAGCAGGCGCTGAACCTCTTCGACGCCGCGTGGCGGCTCGACGCGGCGGCCGTCGTACCGATGCGCCTGGACGTCGGGACGCTGCGCGGGCAGGCGGAGGCCGGCACCCTCGCGCCCATGCTCCGGGCCCTGGTCCGGGTGCCGCTGCGGCGCTCCGTCGACGCCACCGGCGCCCGCTCCGGCGGGGTGCAGCTCAGCCAGCGACTCGCCGGCCTGGCCGGCCCGGAGCGGCTCAAGGTGGTGCTCGACGTGGTACGGGCGAACATCGCCGCCGTCCTCGGCCACGCCGGCGCCGACGCCGTCGACCCGAACCGGCTCTTCACCGACCTGGGCTTCGACTCGCTCACCGCCGTCGACCTGCGCAACCGGCTCAACGGCCTGTCCGGGCTGCGGCTGCCGGCGACGCTGGTCTTCGACTACCCGACGCCGACGGCGCTCGCCGAGAAGCTGACCAGCGAGATCGCCGCCGACGCGGCGCCCTCCACGCAACCGCTCTTCCAGGGCATCGACACGGTGGAGAGCCTGCTCAACAGCATCCCGCTCGACCCGGCGGCCCGGGCCCGGTTCACCGCCCGCATGCAGGACCTGCTCGCCAAGGCGTCCGACCTGGCGGCCGGGCCCGCCGCCGAGCCGGACCGGCCCGACCTCGACTCGGCCAGCGACGACGAGATCTTCGACTTCATCAGCAAAGAGTTTGGAATCTCCTGAGATGACCAACCTTCGAATCGAGGCAGGGGCCACCCGATGAGCGACGACAAGCTGCGGTACTTCCTCAAGCGGGTGACCGCCGACCTGCACGACACCAAGCGCAAGCTGCAGACCGTCGAGGCCCGGGATCAGGAGCCGCTGGCCATCGTCTCCATGAGCTGCCGCTTCCCCGGTGGGGTCCGGTCGCCGGAGGACCTGTGGGAGCTCGTCGCCGACGGCCGGGACGCGCTCACCGAGTTCCCCGACGACCGGGGGTGGGACCTGGAGGCGCTCTACGACCCGGACCCCAACAAGCCGGGCAAGAGCTACACCCGCATCGGCGGGTTCCTCGACGGCGCCGGTGACTTCGACCCGTCCCTCTTCGGCATCTCCCCGCGTGAGGCCCTCGCCATGGACCCGCAGCAGCGGCTGCTGCTGGAGACGTCCTGGGAGGCCGTCGAGCGGGCCGGCATCGACCCGCTGTCGCTGCGCGGCAGCTCCACCGGTGTCTTCGTCGGGCTGAGCACGTCCAACTACGGCATGGGTCTGCCGAACGTGCCCGAGGGCGTCGACATGTACATCGGCACCGGCAACACCACAAGCGTCGCGTCCGGCCGGATCTCGTTCACCCTCGGCCTCAACGGCCCGGCCGTCACCGTGGACACCGCCTGCTCCTCCTCGCTGGTGGCCCTGCACCTCGCCGTGAACGCGCTGCGTCGCGGCGAGTGCGACCTGGCCATCGCCGGCGGCGTCACCGTCATGGTCACCCCGGGCGTGTTCGTCGTCTTCTCCCGGCAGCGCGGCATGTCCGTCGACGGCCGGTGCAGGGCCTTCGCCGCCGGCGCGGACGGCACCGGCTGGGGCGAGGGCGGCGGCGTGCTCGTCGTGGAGCGGCTGGCCGACGCCGAGCGCAACGGCCACCCGATCCTCGCCGTGATCCGGGGCAGCGCCCTCAACCAGGACGGCGCGTCCAACGGGCTCACCGCCCCGAACGGCCCCTCCCAGCAGCGGGTCATCCGGCAGGCCCTCGCCAACGCCCGGCTCGGCACCGCCGACGTCGACATGGTCGAGGCGCACGGCACCGGCACCACCCTCGGCGACCCCATCGAGGCGCAGGCGCTCATCGCCACGTACGGGCAGGACCGGCCGGCCGACCGGCCGCTGTGGCTGGGCTCGGTGAAGTCGAACATCGGCCACACCCAGAGCGCCGCCGGCGTCGCCGGGCTGGTCAAGATGGTGATGGCGCTGCGCAACGGCGTCATGCCGGAGACCCTGCACGTCGACGAGCCCTCCCCGCATGTGGACTGGACCGCCGGGGCCGTGTCCCTGCTCACCGAGTCCAAGCCGTGGCCGGAACTGGACCGCCCCCGCCGCGGCGGTGTCTCCTCCTTCGGTGTCAGCGGCACCAACGCGCACGTGATCCTGGAGGAGTACCGGCCGCGCGTCGCCGACCCTGTCGCCGTCGACGGCGAGGAGGCCGTCGAGGCCACCGCCGTCGAGCCCGCGCGACGTCCCGGCCTGGTCGCCTCCGACGTCACCCTCTGGCCGGTGTCGGCCCGGTCGAAGACCGCCCTCGCCGGGCAGGCCGCCCGGCTCGCGCGGCACGTGCGCGAGCACGGCGACCTCGCCCCGACGGCGGTCGGCTGGTCGCTGGCCACCACCCGCTCGACGTTCGACCACCGCGCCACCGTCGTCGCCTCGACCGCCGACGAGCTGCTCGCCGGGCTGGACGCCCTCGCCGCCGGCCAGCCGGCCGGCAACCTCGTCACCGGTACGGTCACCAGCGCCGGCACCGGCCCCGTCTTCGTGTTCCCCGGCCAGGGCGCCCAGTCGGCGCGGATGGCGGCCGGCCTCGTCGGTCGTACGCCGGTGTTCGACGCGAAGCTGGCCGAGTGCCAGCGGGCCCTGGCCCCGTACCTCGACGTCGACCTGGTGTCGGTGCTCACCGGCGACGACGAGTCGTGGCTCGATCGGGTCGAGGTCGTGCAGCCGGTCCTGTGGGCCGTCGGCATCGCCCTCGCGGCCGTGTGGCGCGCGGCGGGCGTCGTCCCGGACGCGGTCGTCGGCCACTCGCAGGGCGAGATCGGCGCCGCCTGCGTGGCCGGCATCCTCACCCTGGAGGACGCCGCCCGGACGGTGGCGCTGCGCTCCCGTGCGCTCGCCGTGCTGCGCGGCACCGGCACGATGGCGTCGGTGGACCTGCCGGCCGACGCGGTCGCCGAGCGGCTGCCGGCCTTCCCGGGCGTCGGGGTGGCGGCCGTCAACGGCCCGTCCACCGTCGTGGTCTCCGGCCCGCCGCAGCCCGTGGCCGACCTCGTCGCGGCGTGCCAGGCCGAGGGCCTGCGCGCCCGGCTCATCCCCGTCGACTACGCCTCCCACTCCGAGGCCGTGCAGCAGGTCGCCGAGCAGCTCCGCGCGGACCTGGCCGACGTCACCCCCCGGGCCGGCCACACCCGGCTCGTCTCCACCCTGACCGGGGACTGGGTCGACCCCGCCGCGATGACCGCCGACTACTGGTACGACAACCTGCGCCGGACCGTGCGGTTCGACGCGGCCGTGCGCACGGCGATCGCCGCCGGGCACACCACCTTCGTGGAGATCAGCCCCCACCCGGTGCTGACGATGCCGGTCACGGCGATCCTCGACGACAGCGGCGTCACCGGCCACACCCTGGGCAGCCTGCGCCGCGGCGACGACGACCCGACGCGCCTGCTGACCAACCTCGCCACCGCGCACGCCATCGGCCTGCCCGTCGACCTGGCGGACGTCCTCGCCGAGACCGACGTCGCGCCGCTGCCCACGTACGCCTTCGACCACCAGCGGTTCTGGCTCGACGGCAGTGGCGGCCCCGACCTGGAGAGCCTGCTCTCCGGCGCCGGCGACCCCAGCGACGCGAGCTTCTGGGCGGCCGTGGAACGCGGCGACGTCACCGCCCTCGCCGAGACCATCGCCACCGACGAGACCCCGGCGCACGAGGTCCTCGACGCGCTGCTGCCGGCCCTGCCGCTGCTCACCTCCTGGCGGCGGCAGCGGCGCCGGCAGTCCGACATCGACAGCTGGCGCTACCAGGACACCTGGAAGCCCCTGACCGGCGTCGCCAACCGGGGCATGAGCGGCACCTGGGTCGTGGTCATGCCGACCGGCGACATCATCGAGCCCTGGCAGGATGCCTGCGTCGAGGCGTTCACGGCCGCCGGCGCGACGCTGGTCCCGGTCGCCGTCTCCACCCCCGACGTCGACCGCGACCAGTTCGGCAAGCTGCTTCAGGAGGCGCTCGCCGCCGCACCGGGCGGCGACGCCGCCGCCCCCGAGGTGACCGGCGTGGTCTCGCTGCTCGCCTTCGACGAGCTGGCCCACCCGCTGCACCCGTCCGTGCCCGGCGGATTCGCCGCCACCGTCGCGCTCTTCCAGGCCCTCGGCGACATCGGCCTGCGCGCCCCCATGTGGAGCGTCACCTCCGGCGCGGCCTCCGTCGGCATGGCCGACCTGCTGCGCTCCCCGGTGCAGTCGCTGGTCTGGGGCTTCGGCCGGGTCGCCGCGCTGGAGCACCCGCAGCGCTGGGGCGGTCTCGTGGACCTGCCCGAGGCCGTCGAGGACCGCTGCGCCGACCTGCTGGTCACGGCCCTCACCACCGCCGGGGAGGAGGACCAGATCGCGGTACGCCCCAGCGGTCTGCTCGCCCGCCGGCTCACCCGGGTCCCGCTCGGCGACAGCCAGCCCGCCAACCCGTGGCAACCGTACGGCACGGCGCTGGTCACCGGCGGCACCGGCGCGCTCGGTGGGCACGCCGCCCGCTGGCTGGCCCGCAGCGGCGTGGAGAACATCGTCGTCGTCAGCCGGCGGGGCATGGCCGCGCCGGGCGCGCAGCAGCTCGTCGACGACCTCACCGAGCTGGGCGCCCAGGCCACCGTCGTCGAGTGCGACGCCTCCGACCGCGACGCGCTGGCCGACCTGATCGACGCGATCCCCGCCGAGTACCCGCTCACCGCCGTCGTGCACGCCTCCGCCGTGCTCGACGACGCCATGATCAACGACATCCGGCCGGAGCAGATCGAGCGCGTGCTCCAGGCCAAGGTCGACGTCGCGTACAACCTGCACGAGCTGACCCTCGACCACGAGCTGTCGGCGTTCATCATGTTCTCGTCCTTCGCCGGCAGCGTGGCCAGCTCCGGCGTCGGCAACTACGCCCCGAGCAACGCGTTCCTCGACGCGCTGGCCCAGCACCGGCGCGGCCTCGGCCTGACCGCCACCAGCGTCGCCTGGGGGGCGTGGGCCGGCGGCGGCATGGCCGACGGGCCGCTCGGCGAGCTGCTGCACCGCCACGGCGTACCCGAGATGACCCCCGACGCGGCCATCGCCGCGCTGCACCAGGCCGTCGACCACGGCGAGGCGTTCCTCACCATCGCCGACATCGCCTGGGAGCGGTTCTCCGTCGCCTTCACCGCCACCCGGCCCGGCCCGCTGATCAGTGACCTGCCGGACGTGCGGCGGCTCGCCACGGCCGAGAAGGTCGCCAGCGTGGAGGCCGGCGACGGCCCGGAGTCGTTGCAGGAGCGGCTCGCCGGGCTGCCCGCCGCCGAGCGGCTCGCCGTGCTGCTCGGCCTGGTCCGCAGCCAGGTCGCCGCCGTGCTCAACTACCCGTCCGCCGAGTCGGTGGACGAGCACCGGGCGTTCCGGGAGCTGGGCTTCGACTCCGTCACCGCCGTCGAGCTGCGCAACCGGCTCGGCTCGGCCACCGGCGTGGCCCTCCCGGTCACCCTGGTCTTCGACTACCCGACCCCGACGACCCTGGCGGAGTACCTGTTCGCCGAGGTCGCCCACGACGACGTGGTCACCCCGACCGCCCTCCTCGACGATCTGGACCGGATCGCCGACAGCCTCGACGTGGTGGCGCGCGACGAGGCCGCCCGGGTGCGGGCCACCGTACGCCTCCAGGCGATGCTCTCCCGGCTCGCCCAGGACAGCGGTGGCGCCGACATCGGCCGGCACCTCGACGACGCCACCGACGACGAACTGTTCGCGATGGTGGACAAGGACCTCGGCATCTCCTGACCTCCAGCTCCAGCTCTCTCCCGTCCCTTTCGAGGAAGCGGCACTCCGATGGCCAATGAAGACAAGCTCCGCGACTACCTCAAGCGGGTCATGGCTGATCTCCACGACACCCGCCGCCGGCTCAGTGAGGCACAGTCCCAGGAACTGGAGCCGGTGGCGATCGTGGCGATGAGCTGCCGGTTGCCGGGCGGGGTGCGCAACCCCGACGACCTGTGGGAGCTGCTGCGCGACGGCCGGGACGCCGTCACCCCCTTCCCCGACGACCGGGGCTGGGACCTGGAGCGCCTCTACCACCCCGACCCCGACAACCCGGGCACCTCGTACGCCCGGGAGGGCGGGTTCATCGACGGGGCCGGGGACTTCGACTCCGCCTTCTTCGGCATCTCGCCCCGTGAGGCGTTGACGATGGACCCGCAGCAGCGACTGCTGCTGGAGACGTCCTGGGAGGCGGTCGAGGCCGCCGGCATCGACCCCGCCTCGCTGCGCGGCAGCCGGACCGGGGTGTTCGTCGGCACCAACGGGCAGGACTACGGCACCCTGCTGATGATGTCGCCGGACGGCGACGAGGGGCACTCGATGACCGGGGGCGCGGCGGCCGTCGCGTCGGGCCGGGTGTCGTACGCCCTCGGGCTGGAGGGGCCAGCCGTCTCCATCGACACGGCCTGCTCGTCGTCGCTGGTGGCGCTGCACCTCGCGGTGCAGGCGCTGCGGGCGGGGGAGTGCGACCTGGCGCTGGCCGGCGGGGTGACCGTGATGGCCACCCCGGGCCTCTACATCGGATCCAGCCGGCAGCGCGCCCTCTCCCCGGACGGGCGGTGCCGGTCGTTCGCCGCCGCCGCCGACGGCGCCGGGTTCTCCGAGGGCGTCGGCTGGCTGCTGGTCGAGCGGCTGTCGGACGCCCGCCGCAACGGCCACCGCGTCCTCGCGGTGGTCCGCGGCACCGCCGTCAACCAGGACGGCGCGTCGAACGGGTTGACCGCCCCGAACGGGCCGGCGCAGCAGCGGGTGATCAGCCAGGCCCTGGCCTCCGCCCGGCTCGCCACCGCCGACGTGGACGTCGTGGAGGCGCACGGCACCGGCACCAAGCTGGGCGACCCGATCGAGGCGCAGGCGCTCATCGCCACGTACGGGCAGGACCGGGGGGAGGCGCCGCCGCTGCTGCTCGGCTCGGTGAAGTCGAACATCGGCCACGCCCAGGCCGCCGCGGGCGTGGCCGGCGTGATCAAGCTGGTGCTCGCCATCCGGCACGGCCTCGTGCCGGCGACGCTGCACGTCGACGCGCCGTCCCCGCACATCGACTGGACGGCCGGCGCGGTGGAACTGGTCACCGAGGCACGGCCGTGGCCCGAGACCGGCCGGGTACGGCGCGGCGCCGTCTCCTCGTTCGGCATCTCCGGTACCAACGCCCACGTGATCATCGAGCAGCCGGCCGAGCCGGCCGAGGAACGCCCGTCCGACACCGCCCCCGGTCTCGTCGCCGCCGACGCGCTCCTGTGGCCGGTGTCGGCCCGGTCGAAGGCCGCCCTGGCCGGGCAGGCCGCCCGGCTCGCGTCGTACCTGCGTGAGCGCGCGGGCACGGACCCGGCGGCGGTGGGCTGGTCCCTGGCGGCCACCCGCTCCACGTTCGACCACCGCGCCGCCGTGGTCGCCTCGACCGCCGAGGAGCTGCTGTCCGGGCTGGACGCGGTCGCGGCCGGGCTGCCGGCCGGGAACGTGGTCACCGCCGTGGCGTCGAGCCCCGGCGCGGGCCCCGTGTTCGTCTTCCCGGGCCAGGGCGCCCAGTCGGCGCGGATGGCGGCCGGCCTCGTCGGTCGTACGCCGGTGTTCGACGCGAAGCTGGCCGAGTGCCAGCGGGCCCTGGCCCCGTACCTGGACGTCGACCTGGTGTCGGTGCTCACCGGCGACGACGAGTCATGGCTGGAGCGGGTCGAGGTCGTGCAGCCGGTGCTGTGGGCCGTGGGCATGGCCCTCGCCGCCGTGTGGCAGCACGCGGGTGTGACTCCGGCTGCGGTGGTCGGTCACTCGCAGGGCGAGATCGGCGCGGCGTGTGTGGCCGGGATCCTGTCCCTGGAGGACGCGGCGAAGGCCGTGGCCCTGCGCTCGCGTGCCCTGACGGTGCTGCGGGGCACCGGCACCATGGCGTCGGTGGACCTCTCCGCCGAGGCGGTCGCCGAGCGGCTGCCGGCCTTCCCGGGCGTCGGGGTGGCGGCCGTCAACGGCCCGTCCACCGTCGTGGTCTCCGGCCCGCCGCAGCACGTCGCCGACCTGGTGCAGGCGTGCCAGGCCGAGGGGATCCGCGCCCGGCTGATCCCCGTCGACTACGCGTCGCACTCGCCCGCCGTGCAGGAGGTCGCCGAGCAGCTCCGCGCGGACCTGGCCGACGTCACCCCGCAGGCCGGCCACACCCGGCTCGTCTCCACCCTGACCGGGGACTGGGTCGACCCCACCGCCATGGGCGCGGACTACTGGTACGACAACCTGCGGCAGACCGTGCAGTTCGACGCCGCCGTGCGGGTGGCCGTCGCCGCCGGGCACACCACGTTCATCGAGATCAGCCCGCATCCGGTGCTGACGATGCCGGTCACGGCGATCCTCGACGACACCGGCGTCACCGGCCACACCCTGGGCAGCCTGCGTCGCGACGACGACGACCCGACGCGGCTGCTGACCAACCTCGCCACCGCGCACGCCATCGGCCTGCCCGTCGACCTGACGAAGGTGCTTCCCGCCGCGCCCGCCGTCGACCTGCCCACGTACGCCTTCGACCACCACCGGTACTGGCCCGCGCCGCCGGTCTTCCTCGCCGCGCCCGACGGCGAGCCCGACATCGACCGGTGGCGCTACCGGGTCACCTGGCAGGCCGTGCCCGACCTGCCGCTGACCTGGCTCGGCGGCACCTGGCTCGTCCCGGTGCCCGCGGCGCTGGGCGACGACCCCCTGGTCACCGACGTGCTGTCGGCACTCGGCAACTTCGGCGCGGACGTCGTACCCGTGCGGCTGGACGCCACCGACGACCCGGCGGCGCTGGCCGACGCGCTGGGCGCCGCGCTCGCCGGCCCGGACGCCCCCGTCGCCGTGCTCTCGCTGCTGGGCCTGGACGAACGCGCGCACCCGGAGCATCCGGCGACCTCGCTGGCCGTCTCGGGCACCGCCCTGCTGGTGCAGGCGCTCGGCGCGCTCGGCGTCGAGGCGCCGCTGTGGTGCGCGACCCGCGGGGCCGTCGCGGTCGGCCCCGACGACCCGGCGCCGCGCCCCGTCGCCGCCTCCGTCTGGGGGCTCGGCCGGGCCGTCGCCCTGGAGCACCCCGGCCGCTGGGGCGGTCTGCTCGACCTGCCGGACGTCCTCGACGCGCAGGCCGGCGCGCTGCTCTGCGCGGCGCTCGGCGCCAGCGGCGGCGAGGACCCGTTCGGCGACGGCGACGACGCGGACCAGTCCGGCGGCGAGGACCAGCTCGCCGTCCGCGACTCCGGGGTGTACGTGCGCCGACTCGCCCGGATCACCGAACCCGAGCCGGCAGCCTCCGGGGACGCCTGGCGGATGCGCGGCACCGTGCTGATCACCGGCGGCACCGGCGGGCTGGGCGGGCACCTGGCCCGGTGGGCGGCCCGCTCAGGCGCCGCGCACGTCCTGCTGGCCAGCCGCCGGGGCCCGGACGCCCCCGGCGCCGCCGAGCTGGAGGCGGAGCTGACCGACCTCGGCGTACGGGTCACCGTGGCCCGCTGCGACGTCGCCGACCGGGCGCAGGTGGCCGACCTGCTCGCCGCCGCCCCCGCCGACGCCCCGGTGACCGCCGTGCTGCACACCGCCGCCGTCCTCGACGACGGGATCGTCGACACCGCCACCGCGCAGCGCCTGCACACCGTCGCCGCGCCGAAGTGCGCCGCCGCGCTGCACCTCGACGAGCTGACCCGGGACCTCGACCTGGACGCCTTCGTGCTCTTCTCCTCGGTCGCCGGCACCACCGGCAACGCCGGGCAGGGCGCGTACGGGGCGGCGAACGCGTTCCTCGACGCCCTCGCCGAACGGCGCCGGGCTGAGGGCCGACCCGCCCTCTCCGTGGCCTGGGGCGCCTGGCGCGGTGCCGGCCTGCCCGCCGACAACGAGCGCGCCCAGCAGCGGCTGCGCCGGGGCGGCATGGTCGGCATGGACCCGGACCTGGCCGTCGAGGCCCTCGCCCGGGCGCTGCGGCGCGACGAGACCACCACCGTCATCGCCGACATCGACTGGGCCCGGTTCGCCCCCGCGTTCACCCTGGTCCGGCCCAGCCCGCTGCTCGGCGACCTCGCCGAGGTACGCGAGGCGACGCGCCCCGCCCCGCTGGAGGCCGCCGAGGAGGAGCCGGACGTACCGTCGGCCCTGGCGCGGCGGCTCGCCGGGCTCGCCCCGGCGGAGCGCGCCGCGACGCTGCTGGAGCTGGTCCGCCAGTGCGCGGCCACCGCGCTCGGCTACGGCGCCGCCGACGACATCCCGGCCACCCTGCCCTTCCGCGACCTCGGCCTGGACTCGCTGACCGCCGTGGACATGCGCAACTTCCTGGCCGCCGCCACCGACCTGCGGCTGCCCGCGACGCTCGCCTTCGACTACCCGAACCCGACGGTGCTCGCCGCGCACCTCGACGAACTGCTCACCGGCGCCGCCCCGGACGTGGCCACCCCCGCCCCGGCCGCCCCGGCCGACGACGACGAGCCGATCGCCATCGTGGCGATGAGCTGCCGCCTGCCCGGCGGGGCGGACACCCCGGAGCAGCTGTGGCAGCTCCTCGCCGGCGGCGGCGACGCGATCGGCGAGTTCCCCACCGACCGGGGCTGGGACCTCGACCGGCTCTTCGACTCCGACCCGGAGAAGGAGGGCACCAGCTACGCCCGCGAGGGCGGCTTCGTCACCGGGGCCGCCGACTTCGACGCCACCTTCTTCGGCATCAGCCCCCGCGAGGCCCTGGCCATGGACCCGCAGCAGCGGCTGCTGCTGGAGGCGTCCTGGGAGGCCATCGAGCGGGCCGGGATCGACCCGCACGCGCTGCGCGGCAGCCCCACCGGCGTCTTCGTCGGCACCAACTACCAGGACTACCGCAACCTGATGTTCAGCGCCGAGGGCGCCGAGGGGCACCTGATGACCGGCAACGCCGGCAGCGTGCTCTCCGGCCGGGTGTCGTACACCCTCGGGCTGGAGGGGCCCGCCGTCTCGGTGGACACCGCCTGCTCGTCGTCGCTGGTCGCGCTGCACTGGGCCTGCCAGGCGCTGCGCCGCTCGGAGTGCTCCCTCGCCCTCGTCGGCGGCGTCACCGTCATGTCCACCCCCGGGGTGTTCGTCGGCTTCAGCCGGCAGCGGGGGCTCGCCCCGGACAGCCGGGTCAAGGCGTTCGCCTCCGCCGCCGACGGCACCAGCTGGGGCGAGGGCCTCGGCCTGCTGCTCGTCGAGCGGCTCTCCGACGCCCGCCGCAACGGCCACCCCGTGCTCGCCGTGATCCGGGGCAGCGCCGTCAACCAGGACGGCGCGTCCAACGGGCTCACCGCGCCGAACGGGCCGTCGCAGCAGCGGGTGATCCGGCAGGCGCTCGCCAACGCCGGGCTCACCCCGGCCGACGTGGACGCCGTCGAGGCGCACGGCACCGGCACGAAGCTCGGCGACCCGATCGAGGCGCAGGCCCTGCTCGCCACGTACGGCCAGCGGCCCGCCGACCAGCCGCTCTGGCTCGGTTCGATCAAGTCCAACATCGGGCACACGCAGGCCGCCGCCGGGGTCGCCGGGATCATCAAGATGGTGCTGGCGCTGCGGCACGGCTACCTGCCGCAGACCCTGCACGTCGACGAGCCGACCGACCAGGTGGACTGGTCCGTCGGCGCGGTCGAGCTGCTCGACGAGGGCCGCCCGTGGCCCGTCACCGACCACCCGCGCCGCGCGGCCGTCTCCTCGTTCGGCATCAGCGGCACCAACGCGCACACCATCCTGGAGCAGGCCCCGGAGCCGTCCGTCGTCGAGCAGCCCACGGGCGACCCGGCCCTGCTGCCGGTGGTGCCGGTGCTGCTGTCGGGCCGCACCGGTGCCGCGCTGGCCGCCCAGGCGCAGCGCTGGGCCGAGCAGCTCACCGGGCTGGAGGCGCCGCGTACGGTCGACGTCGGCTGGTCGTCGGCGGTCTCCCGGGCCACCCTGGAACACCGCGCCGTCGTGCTGGCCACCGACCGGATCGCGCTGGGCGCCGGGCTGCGCGCCCTCGGCGCCGGCGAGGACTCGCCGCTGGTGGTCACCGGCGTGGCCGCGTCCCGGCCGAAGGTGGCGTACCTCTTCTCGGGGCAGGGCGCCCAGCGGGCCGGGATGGGTCGCGAGCTGGCGGAGGCGTTCCCGGTCTTCGCCGCCGCCCTGGACGAGGCCTGTGCCGCCCTCGACGCGCACCTGCCCCGCCCGCTGAAGCCGCTGCTCTTCGCCGAGCCCGACACCCCCGAGGCCGAGGCGCTGGACCGCACCGAGTTCACCCAGCCGGCGCTCTTCGCCGTGGAGGTGGCGCTGTTCCGGCTGCTGGAGGCGTGGGGCGTGCGCCCCGACGCCGTCGCCGGGCACTCCATCGGCGAGTTCGCCGCGGCGCACGCCGCCGGGGTGCTCTCCCTGGCCGACGCCGCCGAACTGGTCGCCGCCCGGGGCCGGCTGATGCAGGCGCTGCCGGCCGGCGGGGCGATGCTCGCCATCGCCGCCACCGAGGCCGAGGTGACCGCCACGCTCGCCGACCGCGCCGAGCGGGTCTCCGTCGCCGCCGTCAACGGTCCCGCCGCCGTCGTGGTGTCCGGGGCCGGCGACGCCGTCGAGGAACTGGCCGCCGAGTGGACCGCCCGGGGCGTACGGATCCGGCGGCTCACGGTCAGCCACGCGTTCCACAGCCCGCTGATGGATCCGGTGCTCGACGACCTCGCCGCCGTCGCCGGACGGCTGCGCTACGCGCCCCCGACCATCCCGATGATCTCCACCGTCACCGGCGCGCCGGTCGACGTGGCGGAGATCGGCACGCCCGACTACTGGGTGCGCCACGCCCGCGACGCCGTACGCTTCGCCGACGCCGTCACGGCGTTGCGGGAGCGCAACGTCACCGGCTACGTCGAGATCGGTCCGGACGGGGTGCTCACCGCCCTCGCCCAGGCCGTCCTCGCCGAGGACGCCCCGGCCGGCGGGCGGCCCCCGCTGGTCGTGCCGGCCCTGCGCCGGGACCGTGCCGAGCCGACCACCCTGCTGCGGGCGGTCGCCGCGCTGCACACCCACGGCGTCTCCCCGGACTGGTCCGCCCTCTACGCGGGCACCGGCGCGCAGCGGGTCGACCTGCCCACCTACACCTTCGACCGGCAGCGCTACTGGCCGGAGCCGCCGCCGTGGGCCAACCTGGCCGCCGAAAACGAGCACACCGAGGTCGAGCGCCGCTTCTGGGCGGCCGTCGAGGCCGAGGACCTCGAGTCGCTGGCCCGTGACCTGGACGTGCACCGCGACCAGCCGTTCGGCACCGTGCTGCCCGCCCTGTCCGCGTGGCGGCGGCGCGGCCGGGAGCGGGCCCTCGTGGACGGCAGCCGGTACCGGGTCGTCTGGGAGCCCGTCGCGGAGACCCCGCAGGAGCAGGACCCCGGCCGCTGGCTGGTGCTGCTGCCCGCCGACCGGGCGGACGACCCCGACCTGAACTCCTGCACCTGGGCGCTGGGCGCCGAGGTCAGCATCGTGCCCGTGGACACCGCCGCCGACCCCGACGAGCTGTGCGGCGGATTCGCCGACGTGCTCACCGAGGCGCTCGGCGCGGGCGAGGGGCCGCTGTCGATCCTGTCCTTCCTCGGCCTGGACGACACACCGCACGCCGAGCATCCGGCGCTGCCCCGCGGCCTCGCCGCGACCGTGCACCTGCTCCAGCAGCTCGTCGACCTCGACGCCCCGGCCCGGCTGTGGTGCGCCACCCAGGGTGCCGTCGGAACCGGCGACGGCGACGTCCCCGCCAACCCCCGGCAGGCGATGCTGTGGGGCCTGGGCCGGGTGGCCGCGCTGGAGCAGCCCACCCGCTGGGCCGGGCTGGTCGACCTGCCCACCGACCTCGAACCGTGGACGGCGATGCGACTCGGCGGCCTCCTCACCGGCGGCGGCGTCGAGGACCAGCTCGCCGTCCGCGACTCCGGGGTGCTGGTGCGGCGGCTCGTCCCGGCGGTCACCGAATCAGAGCCCGCGCCGTGGCAGCCCCGTGGCACGGTGCTGATCACCGGCGGCACCGGCGCGCTCGGCGGGCACGTGGCCCGCTGGGTGGCCGCCGCCGGCGCGCAACGCGTGGTGCTGACCAGCCGGCGGGGCACCGACACCCCGGGCGCCGCCGAGCTGCTCGCCGAGCTGACCGGCCTCGGCGTGGACTGCCGGGTCGCCCGCTGCGACGCCGCCGACCGCGCCGCCGTGGCCGAACTCCTGACCGACCTGCGGCGGGAGGGGCCGCCGCTGCGCGCGGTGGTGCACGCCGCGGGGGTCAGCGAGGTGGTGCCGCTGTCCGACACCACCCTGGAGGACCTGGCGTACGTCATCGCCCCGAAGCTCTCCGGCGCCGAGCACCTCGACGAGCTGCTCGACGACACCGAGCTGGACGCGTTCGTGCTCTTCTCGTCCATCTCGGCGGTGTGGGGCAGCGGCGGGCAGGGCGCGTACGCGGCCGGCAACGCCTACCTGGACGCGCTCGCCGAGCGGCGGCGCGGCCGGGGCCTGCCGGCCACGTCCGTCGCGTGGGGCCCGTGGACCGAGTCGGGCATGTACACCGAGGGCGCCGCGGAGCAACTGCGCCGCCGCGGCCTGCGGGTGATGCCGCCGGGCGTGGCGATGGCCGGACTGCGCCACGCCCTGGCCGCCGACGACACCTGCGTCACCGTCGCCGACGTCGACTGGGCCACCTTCCAGCCGCTGTTCACCTCGCTGCGGCCCAGCCCGCTGCTGGCGGAGCTGCCGGCCGTACGCGAGCTGGACGCCGCCCCCGCCCAGACGCCGGACGCGTCCGCGCCGGTCGCCCGGGACCTGCTCGCCGGGTTGCGGGCGCTGCCCAGCGACGAACGACGGGCCGCGCTGCTGGAGATGGTGCGGGTCGACGCGGCGAAGGTGCTCGGCCACCCCTCCGGCGACGCGATCGAGACCGACCGGGGCTTCCTGGACCTCGGCTTCGACTCGCTCACCGCCGTGGAGCTGCGTAACCTGCTCACCGCGGCGACGGGGCACGACCTGCCCACCACGGTCGTCTTCGACTACCCGACCCCGGCCGGCCTGGCCGACCACCTGTACGAGGAGCTCTTCGCCGACGGCGACGCGGACGTCGGCGACGGCGGCGACGAGGAGTCGGTCCGCCGGGCCCTCGCCGCGATCCCACTGGACGAACTGCGTCAGGCGGGCCTGCTCGACCAGCTGCTCCAGCTGGCCCGCACGAGCGCCGGCCCGTCGGCCGTGGCGCCCGCCGCCCCGGCCGCGTCGCCCGCGCCCGAGGCCCAGATCCGCGAACTCGACGTCGCCGGCCTGGTCCGGATGGCCCTGGAAGGCTCCGACTCGTGACCCGGCCGGCCCTGAGGAGCCCCCGATGAGTGTTTCCCTGGACGAGGTCGTCGGCGCGCTGCGCGCGTCCCTGCTCGACAACCAGAAGCTCAAGCAGCAGAACCAGCAGCTGACCGCCGCGCTCAGCGAGCCGGTGGCGATCATCGGCATGAGCTGCCGGTTCCCCGGCGGCGTCGGGTCGCCGGAGCAGCTGTGGGACCTGGTGGCGGCGGGCACCGACGCGATGTCGCCGTTCCCCGACGACCGGGGCTGGAACCTGGGCGCGCTCTACGACCCGGACCCCGACCCCGACAGCCGGGGCACGTCGTACGTGCGCGAGGGCGGGTTCCTCTACTCCGCCGGGGACTTCGACCCCGCCTTCTTCGGCATCAGCCCCCGCGAGGCCCTCGCCATGGACCCGCAGCAGCGGCTGCTGCTGGAGACCGCGTGGGAGGCGTTCGAGCGGGCCGGCATCGACCCCACCACGCTGCGCGGCGCGCCCACCGGCGTGTACGCGGCGACCAGCAGCCAGGGCGACTACGCGGCGCTGCTGACCGGGGTCAGCGGCGGCGTCGAGGGCTACCTCGGCACCGGCAGCGCCGCCGCGGTGGCCAGCGGCCGGATCTCGTACGCGCTGGGCCTGGAGGGGCCGGCGGTCACCGTGGACACGGCGTGCAGCTCGTCCCTGGTCGCGCTGCACCTGGCCTGCCAGGCGCTGCGGCTGGGCGAGTGCACGATGGCGCTGGTCGGCGGCGTGTCGGTGATGGCCACCCCGACCGTCTTCGTGGAGTTCTCCCGCCAGCGCGGCCTGTCCACCGACGGCCGGTGCAAGTCGTTCGCCGCCGCCGCCGACGGCACCGGCTGGTCCGAGGGGGCCGGCATGCTGCTGGTCGAGCGGCTCTCCGACGCCCGCCGCAACGGCCACCCGGTCCTCGCGGTGGTACGCGGCAGCGCGGTCAACCAGGACGGCGCGAGCAGCGGGCTGACCGCCCCGAACGGCCCGTCCCAGCGGCGGGTGATCCGGCAGGCCCTCACCAACGCGGGGCTCAGCGCCGAGCAGGTGGACGTCGTCGAGGCGCACGGCACCGGCACCACGCTCGGCGACCCGATCGAGGCGCAGGCGCTGCTGGCCACGTACGGCAAGGAGCGCCCCGCCGACCGGCCGTTGTGGCTGGGGTCGGTGAAGTCGAACATCGGGCACACCCAGGCGGCGGCGGGTGTGGCCGGGGTGATGAAGATGGTCCTCGCCATGCGGCACGGGGTGCTGCCGCCCACCCTGCACGTGGACGAGCCCACCCCGCACGTCGACTGGAACAGCGGGGCGGTGTCCCTGCTGACCGGGGCGCAGCCCTGGCCGGAGACCGGGCAGCCGCGCCGGGCCGGGGTCTCCGCGTTCGGGATCAGCGGCACCAACGCGCACGTCATCATCGAGCAGGCCGCCGGGGCGGACACCGACGACGCCCGGCCGGCCGGCACGCCCGCCCCGCCGGCCCCCTGGATCGTCTCCGCCCGGTCCGCGCCGGCCCTGGCCGGACAGGCCCGGCGGCTGCTCGACCATCTCGCCGACCAGCCCGACCTGGCCCCGGCCGACGTGGCGTACTCGCTGGTCACCACCCGGGCGGCGCTGCCGCACCGGGCCGCCGTGATCGGCGACGACCGCGACGCGCTGCTGTCCGGCCTGCGCGCGGTCGCCGAGGAGCGCACCGCCCCCGGCGTGGTACGCGGGGTGGCCCGCCCGGCCGGCAAGGTCGCGTTCCTCTTCACCGGCCAGGGCGCCCAGCGCCCCGGCATGGGCGCCGAGCTGTGCCGCCGGTTCCCGGTGTTCGCCGCCGCGTTCGACGAGGTGGCCGGGGAGCTGGACCGGCACCTGAGCCGGCCGCTGCGGGAGGTGGTCTTCGCCGAGGCCGACTCGCCGGAGGCGGCGCTGCTGGACCGCACCGAGTTCACCCAGCCGGCGCTGTTCGCCTACGAGGTCGCCGCCTACCGGCTGGTCACCGCGTGGGGGCTGCGCCCGCAGTTCCTGCTCGGGCACTCGGTCGGCGAGCTGGCCGCGGCGCACGTCGCCGGCGTGCTGTCGCTGGCCGACGCGGCGGCCCTGGTGGCCGCCCGGGGTCGGCTGATGCAGCAGCTGCCGGTCGGCGGGGCGATGCTGGCGGTACGGGCGTCCGAGGCCGAGGTGCTCCCGCTGCTCGACGAGCGGGTGTCGCTGGCCGCCGTGAACGGTCCCCGCTCGGTGGTGCTCTCCGGCGACGAGGAGGCCGTGCTCGCGGCGGGTCGGCGGCTGGCCGCCGAGGGCCGGCGGTCGCGCCGGCTGCGGGTCAGCCACGCGTTCCACTCCGCGCGCATGGACGCCATGCTGGCCGACTTCCGGGTGGTCGCGGAGAAGGTCACCTGGCAGCCGCCGACCCTGCCGGTCGTCTCCGACCGCACCGGCGAGCCGCTGACCGCCGCCCAGGCCACCGACCCGGGCTACTGGGTCGACCACGTGCGGGACACCGTCCGCTTCCACGACGGCGTCGCCACCCTGGCCGCCGCCGGTGTCGCGACCTTCCTGGAACTTGGCCCCGACGGCGCCCTGACCGCGCTGGCCCGCGAGTGCCTGCCTGACGTCGAGCCCACGGCCTTCGTGCCGCTCGGCCGCCGGGACCAGCCGGAAGCGGCCACCCTGCTCGCCGCGCTCGCCGCCGTCGACCTGCGCGGCGCCGGGGTGCACTGGCCGGCGCTCTTCGCCGGCAGCGACGCCGCCCGCGTCGAGCTGCCCACCTACGCCTTCCACCACGAGCGGTACTGGCCGGACCCGCCCACCGTCGACCTCATCCAACCCGCCGCCGCCGGCGACGACGAGGAGTTCTGGGCCGCGGTGGCGGCGGGCCGGCCGGACGCGCTGGCCGCCACGCTCGGCCTCGACGGCGGCCGGCAGGAGGCGCTCGCCGAGCTGCTGCCCGCCCTCGCGTCCTACCGGGACCGGCGGCGTCGCGGATCCGAGCTCGACGGCCTGCGGTACCGCGCCGACTGGGCCCGCGTCGCCCCGCCCGCCGCCGGCACCGCGCCGGCCGGCGAGTGCCTGGTGGTGGCCGGGGCGGGCACCGACGCCGACGCCGTGCTGGCCGCCCTGCGCGCCGAGGGCCTGACCCCGGTGCTCGTGACCGTGGCCGACGACCCGGACGACATCGCCCGGGCCCTGCCCGCCGGCGGCACCCCGTCGGTCGTGCTCTCGCTGCTGGCGGCGGGGGAGCCGGCCGGGACCGCCGCGCTGGCCGCGACCGCCGCGCTCGTGCGGGCCCTCGGCGGCGCCGGGAGCAGTGCGCCGGTGTGGACGGTGACCCGGGGCGCGGTGGCCGTCGACGCGGACGATCCCGCGCCCGCCGTGGCCGGCGCGTACCTATGGGGTCTGGGTCGGGTGCTGGCGTTGGAACAGCCGCGCCTGTGGGGCGGGCTGGTGGACCTGCCGGCGGAGCCGGACGACGCCGCGCTCGCCGTGCTCGCCCGGCTCGTCGCGGCCGGCGGCGACGAGGACCAGCTCGCGGTGCGCTCCGGCGGGGTGTACGCGCGGCGGCTGTCGCGCGCCCCGGCCGGCGCCGCCGACGCGGACTGGCGGCCCCGGGGCGCGGTCCTGGTGCACGGGGCGGCGGCGGTGCGCACCCCGCACCTGTTGCGGTGGCTCGCCGACCGGGGCGCGGCCCACCTCGTCGTCGTCGGTTCCGTGCCGCCCGCCGACCTGGGCCGGGACGTCGCCGTCACCGGCGTCGACGACCTCGACGGGCTGCCCGAGGCGCTGGACCGGCTGGCCGCCGCCGGCACCGAGGTCCGCACCGTCCTGCACGTCGCCGACTCCGACGGGGCCGGCGACCCGGTCGTGGCGCTGGAGCCGCGCGACCTGGCCGACGCCGTGGCCGTCCGCACCGCCGCCGTGCACCTGCTCGACCAGGCCTGCGCCGGTCGGCCGGTCGACGAGTTCGTGGTCTTCACCTCCACCGCCGCCGTCTGGGGCAGCGGGGGAGCGGCCGTCTCCGCCGCCGCCGGTGCCGGGCTGGAGGCCCTGGCCGCCGGCCGGCGCGCCGCCGGCCGGCCGGCCACCGTCGTCGCGTGGGTGCCCTGGGCGGACGAGGTGACCGATCCGGTACCGCTGCGTCGCCGGGGGGTCCGTCCGCTGCCCACCGCGCTGGCCCTGTCCGCGTTGGAGCAGGCCGTGGGCCGCGGCGACGAGCAGCTCGCGGTCGCCGACCTCGACTGGGCCGCCTTCGTGCCGGCCTTCACCGCCGTCCGGCCCAGCCCGCTGCTGCGCGGCGTGCCCGAGGCGGCGGTCGTCGCAGACCGGGACGCCGGGCCCGGCGGCGAGGCCACCGACCCGGCCCGGGCGCTGCGCGACCGGCTGGCCGGCGTCCCGGCCGGCGACCGGCACCGGATCCTGCTGGACCTCGTGCGGGCACGCGTGGCCACGGTGCTCGGGCACGCCTCGCCCGGGGCGGTCGAGGCCGACCGCGACTTCCTGGAACTCGGCTTCGACTCGCTGACCGCGCTGGAACTGCGCGACGCACTGTGCCAGGAGACCGGGGCGGAGCTGTCGGCGACCCTGCTCTTCGACCACCCCACCCCTACGGCGCTCGCCCGCCACCTGCTCGGTCAGCTCGTCGGCGCGGACGCCGCCGAGGACGCGGCGGACGCCACCGGGGGCGGCGCACCGGAGAGCGCCGGCGGCGGCCTGCTCGGCGGGCTGTTCAACCAGCCGAAGGCGCGCGAGGACCCGGCCGGGTACGCCGAACTCCTGGTCAAGCTCGCCCAGTTCCGGCCCAGCTTCAGTGAACCGGCGCAGCTCACCCGACCGGCCGGCATCCTCCGGCTGGCCCAGGGGGACGCCCGGGCGCAGCTGGTGTGCTGCTGCACCATGTCGCTGCTCTCCGGGGCCCACGAGTACGCCCGACTCGCCGCCGGCTTCCGGGGGGTGCGCGACGTGTGGGCCCTGCCCAACCCGGGGTTCGGCGTGGGCGAGGAGCTTCCCGCCGACCTCGACGCCCTGCTGCGGGTGCACGCCGACACGGTGCTGCGCGCCGTGGGCGCCGGCCCGTTCGTGCTGGCCGGCCACTCGGGCGGGGCGATGGTGGCCAACCTGCTCGCCGGCGAGCTGGAACGCCAGGGCCGGACGCCGGACGCGGTGGTGCTGATGGACACCTACCCGGCGAACAGCGAGGTGCTCGGCGGATGGGTGCCGCAGCTGCTCGACGGAATGATCGACCGGGAGAGCGCGTACACGCCGATGGACGACTGGCGGACGACCGCGTGGGCCGGCTACCTGCCCCTGTTCCTGGACTGGCAGCCGGTCGAGATGGCGGCGCCGACCCTGCTGGTCCGGGCCAGCGAGCCGCTGGGGGAGTGGGCCGGCGAGGAGGACGGCTGGCGGTCCCGCTGGCCCTACCCGCACGAGGTGGCGGACGCGGCCGGTGACCACTTCAGCATGGTCGCCGACCGGGGGCCGGAACTCGCCGGCACGGTGCAGCGGTGGCTGACCGCGCAGGGCCTGTGACCGGTACCGCCCCTGGCGTGCCCCTAGCGCCCCCTATCGGCGCACCCACATCTATCGGACCGATGTTTCAGGACGGAGCATGACGACGTGGACGAGGCAGTGGTGGTCACGGAGCTGGTCAAGCGGTACCAGCCCAACATGCCACCGGCGGTGGACGGACTGAGTTTCTCCGTCGGCGCCGGTGAGGTCTTCGGCCTGCTAGGGCCGAACGGCGCCGGCAAGACGACGACGATCGGGGTGCTGACCACACGGGTGCGGGCCACCTCGGGCCGGGCCCGGGTGTGCGGCGCCGACGTGATCGGCGCGCCCGCGGTCGCGCGGCAGTTGCTGGCGGTCGTACCGCAGCGGGTGAACCTGGACCGGGCGCTGACCGTCCGGCAGAACCTGCTGTTCCACGCGGCGTACCACCGCGTGCCCCGGGCGGAGCGCATCCGGCGGGCGGACGAGCTGCTGGATCAGATGGGGCTCAAGGACTTCGCGAACCACCGTACCGACTTCCTGTCCGGCGGCCTCGCCCAGCGCACGATGATCGCCCGCGCGCTGATGCACTCGCCCCGGGTGCTCTTCCTCGACGAGCCGTCCGCGGGCCTGGACCCGCAGTCCCGGCTCTTCGTGCACGACCGGATCGCCGAGCTGAAGCGGGCCGGGGTGACCGTGGTGGTCACCACGCACGACATGGACGAGGCGGAGAAGCTCTGCGACCGCGTCGGCATCGTCGACCACGGCAAGCTGCTCACCCTGGACACCCCGTCCGCGCTGACCCGCACGCTGCCGGGCAGCAGCACCCTGACCCTCGTGGTGACCCCCGGCGCCCCCGCCGAGGAGGTGCGGGCCGCGCTCGACGCGATCCCGGACGTGGAGCAGGTGGAGCACTTCAAGATGACCGCCCCGGCGCCCGTCGCCGCGCCGGCGTTCCCCGGCATGCCGGCGATGCCGATGCCCGCGCCGGCCCCCGACGCGCCCGTTGATCCGGACGCCCCGCTCTCCTTCCGGGTCTACACCAGCGGTCAGCCGGCCAACGCCATCCCGATGGCGATGAAGATCCTCGCCGACCTGGGCTGCGAGGTTCGTGACCTCAACATCGGCCAGCCCAGCCTGGAAGATGTCTTCATCCACCTGACCGGAAGGGAACTTCGGTGAGCGTCGCCGCCCCCGCCCCCCCGTCCGCGCCCTCGTCGGCCGCGGCGCCGCCGCCGGTGAGCGCGCTGGACCAGTTCGCCACGTTCCGCGCGGTGCTCTCGCGGGACCTGTTCGTCACCGGCCGTGAGCTGGTCGGCTTCCTGCTCCAGGTCTTCATCCAGCCGCTGTTCATGCTGCTGATCTTCGGCAAGGTGCTCAGCGATCTGGGCTATGCCAGCGACGACTTCTCCAACGTGCTGCTGCCCGGCGTCATCGCGCTGAACGCCTTCCTGATCGGGCTGGAGAACACCGCGCTGCCGATGATGATGGACTTCTCCTTCACCCGGGAGATCGAGGACCGCCTCCTGTCGCCCATGGCGATTCCGCTGGTGGCCCTGGAGAAGATCGTCTTCGGTGGCATCCGCGGCCTGATCGCCGGTGTGGTGCTGATCCCGGTCGGCATGCTCATGCTCGGTGTCACCTGGCCCTGGGCGGTCGTGCTCAAGGTGGTCGGGGTGTTGGCGATCGGCGCGCTGGTCGGTGCGGCGGTCGGCCTCGCCTTCGGCACGCTGGTGCCGACGCAGCACATCCAGATCATGTTCACCGTGGTGATGACCCCGATCATGTTCACCGGCGCGACCCAGTTCCCGCTGCTCGGCCTGGACTCGCTGCGCTGGTACCAGGTGATCTGCTCGCTCAACCCGCTCACCTACATCAGCGAGGCGACCCGGTCGCTCGTCGGCCCGCCCGGGGTCGAGTCGCTGCCGCTCTGGCTGTGCATGTGCGTCCTCACCGGGGTCTTCGTGGTGTTCTCGGCGATCGGCATGCGTGGCTTCATGCGCCGCGCCATGGACTGACCGACCAGGACCGACGCCAGACCTTCCCGTCCGTCGTACCACCCGAACGCCGATGGCCCGGGCCGCTCACGCGGCCCGGGCCATCGGCGTCGTGGTTTCGGGCGTCACGTCAATCGGCAGAAAACCCCATTCTCCGCGAGCGTCGTCGCGCCAACCGTGGCAGGCTGCATAGACGGCGGTAGTTCCTGGGCCCGACTGTCCCGGAGTGACCGGCCCTGTGTCAGGGGACCGCCGAACGTCGCCGAATCGATAAAGATCGATGACTGGCCCTGCCGCTGACTGGCCGGCTCCACGAACAGCCCGCCGGTGCGGCGTACTCCAGGGTCGGACGGCGCAGGTCGCCGCACAGGCGGGAAGGAGTGGCGGACGGTGCACATGACCGGAAACGACCGCGACCGAGCGGTGCTGGTCGTCGCCTACAACAGCGCGGGGATGTTCAACCCGTTGCTCACCATCGTGGGCGAGTTGAAGGCCCGGGGAGTCGGGAACGTCTGGTTCGCGTCGACCGAGGATCGCCGGGCAGACGTCGAGGGGCTGCGTGGGCCGGGTGAGGTCACCTTCGTCTCGCTCGGCCCGGCCCGGCCACAGTCGTCACCGGACACCTGGGACGACGCCACCTACCGGGCGCTGACCACCGGCGACCGTGCGACCAGCTTCGCCCGCTACCTCGACGTCAGCACCGACTACGACCACGTGCAGCAGCTCTACCGCCGCTGCCTGGACATCATCGACGAGGTCGGCCCGGCGGTGGCCGTGGTCGACAGCCTCGCCAGCTGGGCGATGGACGCCGCACAGACGCGGCGGCTGCCCTACGTGGTCAGCATCTCGCTGCCGCCGTCCAACTTCCTCCAGGAGCAGCTGCCGCCGCGCTACCCCGCTCCGTTCTCGGGACTGCCGCAGCAGATGACGCCCCGGCAGCAGGCGGCCAACACCGGCTTCCGTAACCGGCTGGTGCGGGCGCTGATGGAGCCGCAGCGGCTCCGCCGCAGCCTCGCCGCCGTGGCCAGCCGGAAGGCGGCCGGCATCCCCAACCCGGAGATGCGCCCGGCGGGCTACGTCGAGGCCGCCGAGGCCCTCATGGCGTACACGGTGTTCGGCTTCGAGTACCCGTTCGCCACCGCCCCGGAGAAGCTGCGGATGCTCGGCCCCGTGGTGCCCCGCGAGCTGTCGCCGGCCGACGACGACGAGCTGATGGGGTGGCTCGACGAGCACCCCTCGGTGGTCTACGTCGGGTTCGGCACCATCATGCGACTGTCGCAGGGGCAGGTGGACGCGATCGTCGAGGTCGCCGAGCGGCTCGGGCCCGAACACGCCGTGCTGTGGAAGGTGCCCGCACGCCAACGGCACCTCCTCCCGTCGGCGCGACGGCTGCCGGCCAACCTGCGGGTGGAGGCGTGGCTGCCGTCGCAGCTGCGGGTGCTGGCCCACCCGCAGGTGCGGGTCTTCTTCAACCACGGCGCCGCCAACGCCATCCACGAGGCCGCCCACTTCGCCGTACCGCAGCTGGTGATGCCGTTCTGGCTGGACTGCCCCGACGGCGCGGTGCGGGCGGTCGACAGCGGGGTGGCGCTCGCCGTCGAGCGCGCCGATTCGCTGAACGTCGAGGACGTCCTGGCCAAGCTCGGACGACTGCTGGGCGAGGAGACGTTCCGGGCGCGGGCGCGGCTGTGGAGCCGGCGGATGCGCCAGGCCGGCGGGGTCACCGCCGCCGCCGACCTCGTGCTGCGGCACCGCGACGCCGCGGCCGCCCGCCCGCCCGCCGGCCTGGCCGTCGGCTGAGCTTCTGGCTGCCGTACGCCGAAGGGGCGCGGTGGTCTGCTGCCACCGCGCCCCCTTCAACGCCCGTCAGGACGCGGCGCCCTGGGTCTCGTCGGCCAACGCCTCCGCGTACGCGACGAGCCGGGACGGCAGGTCAGTACGGCGCTTGACGTCCAGCTTGCGGTAGACCCGGGTCAGGTGCTGCTCGACCGTGCTCACCGTGATGAAGAGCTTGCTGGAGATCTGCCGGTTGGTGTGCCCCTGCGCGGCCAGCGCGGCGACCCGGCGTTCGGCGTCGCTCAGACCGTCGTCCGGCTCCTGCAACTCGGCGGCGGCCGGGTACGCCGGCAGCCCGCTGCCCGGCTCCCGGCGGATCAGCCGCTGGGCCAGCACCGACGCCCCGCAGTCCTGGGCGAGCTGGTAGGCCCGCCGCACGAGCAGGCGGGCGCGGGCCGAGTCCCCGGCGCGTTGCAACGTCTGGCCGGTGTCGCCGAGGGCCCGGACGAGTTCCAGCCGGTCGCCGCTGGACTGGAGCAGGTTGACCGCCTCGGAGAGCAGCTTGCGCCGGTGGTCCTGGGCGGCGGTGGTGGCGAGCAGGCGCAGCGTGCGGCCCCGGGTCCGGTCGTCGACCCCGTGCGGCACCCGCAGCTGCTCCTGGAGAAGCTGCGTGGCCTGCGTCTTGTTGCCGACGCTGAGCTGCACCCGGGCCAGCTCCAGCCGCCACGGCACCAGCCCGGCCGCGTCGATGCCCCAGGCGCGCATGAGTTCGCCGCAGCGCCGCAGGTCGGTGGTGGCGGCGTGCGGCCGCCGTACGGCGAGGTGGTGCCGGGCGCGGGCGGCCAGGTAGTGCAGGCCCAGCGGGGTGCGGAACATGCCGGGCGGGACCGGGTGGGCGAGCCACCGGTCGGCCTCGGAGAACCGGCCCGACTCGGTCGCGCAGGCGACCAGCGTGGCCAGCGGGCCGGCGACCGCCACCCCCCAGGCGGGGGCGGGCATGTCCTCCAGGGCCGCGCGGGCGTGGTGTTCGGCGCCGGGCAGGTCGCCGATCCGCAGCGCCGCCTCCGCCCGGATCGCCCGGATGACGGCCCGCCACCCCGGCGCGTGCTGGGCCGCCGGCCGGCCGAGCAGCACGTCCCCCCAGACCGCGGCCCGGTCGGAGCGACCCGTCCAGAGCAGCGCGAGCAGGGGAGCGGTCAGCAGGCCCAGCGCCCCGTCGTCCGTGTGGTGGCGCTGGAGGAGCTGCTCGGCGGTCGCCACGGTGTCGTTGTCCGCGGCCGGCGTCAGCGCGGTGCCGAGCACCGTCACCGCCTGGAGCAGCGGGCTGATCGCGGTCGGCGCGCTCGCCGCCCGGCTCCAGGTGCTCGGGGTCTCCCGCACGCTGGCCAGGTGGTCCGGGTGGGAGAGCGAGACCAGCAGCTGCATCATCCGCAGGCGACCGGGCAGGGAGCCGTTCTCCTCGTCGGACGGGAAGGCCGTGACCGCCTCGGTGGCCTCGTCCACCCGGCCCTGCCAGAGCAGGTAGGGCACGGCGGACAGGCCCGCGTCGGTGGACCAGCCGGCGGCCCGTGCCGTCTCCACGAGCTCGGTCAGCTGCCCGTTCACCGTCAACGGGTTGATCTGCCAACGCGCGCTGACCAGCATCTCGGTGGTGGCGGTCCGCTGCTGCTCGTCCACCGACGCCCGGGAGACCAGCCGCAGGCAGGCGGCGGCCACGTCGGGCCGGCCCGACGCCAACGCGTGCCCGGCGGCGTCCTGGAGCACGGGCACCATCCAGGGGGCACCCGCCGTGCCGGCGGCCACCAGGTGCTCGGCCACCACGCTCGGCTCCGCGCCGTGCTCGTGCAGCACCTCGGCGGCCCGCTGGTGCAGGCTGCGCCGTTCGTCGGCCGACATGTCGCCCAGGATCGAGCGCAGGATGCGCGGGTGGCGCAGCTCGTCGGACTCCATCAACCCCGAGGTACGCAACACCCGCACCGCCGGGACCGTGGACTCGGGCACCACGTCGAGGAGGTGACCGAGCAGGTCGACCGGCGCCGGCCGGTTGAGCACCGCCAGTGCCTGGGCCACTCGGCGTACGCCCGGCTCGTGCCGGTAGAGACAACCGAGCACGGCCTGGTCGAACGCGTCACCGACGGCCTGGCCGTAGTCGTCGCTCAGCCCGCCGCCGGCCCGCTCCTCGAGCAGCGCCCGGGTGAGCAGCGGGTTGCCGCCGGTCATCCGTACGCACCGCTCCGCCGTCCTGCGGGCGTCGGCGTCGTCGGCGTCGCCGCCGGCGAGCCGGGCGACCGCCTCCACGGTCAGCGGCGGCAGGCCGATCCGGGAGAAGTGCGGCTGGCTGAGCAGTTCGGCCCGGAACAGCGGGTGCGGCGGACGCAGCGTCGACGCCTCGGCGAGCACGAGCATGATGCGGGCGTGGCGCAGCCGGCGGGCCACGTAGAGGAGGCAGTGCAGCGAGGCCGGGTCCGCGTGGTGCACGTCGTCGACGGCGAGGACCAGGGGACCGGCGTTGGTCAGGTCGAGCAGGGCGGCGAAGAGCCCGTGCAGCAGCGGCGCCCAGGCCCGGTCGCCGTCGGCCGCCTCGCCGCCGGGCTCGGGCAGCGGTACGGCGAAGGTGGCGTCCCGCATCAGCTTCTCGATCCGGGCCGCCTCCTGCGGCGCGAGCCGTGCACTGTGGAACAGTTGGCCGACGACCCCCAGGTGCAGCCCGCGCTCCGCCCGGGAGCCCGCGGCGCTCATCACCTGTCCGCCGGCGCCCGCCGCCCACTCGCTGAACGACTCCAGCAGGCTCGTCTTGCCGCTTCCCACGGCGCCGGTGACCAGCGCGACGTGGCCGCGCTGCTGGTCCTCACAGGCCCGGAACGCGCGCCGGAGACGGGTCGTCTGTTCCTCTTGCTGCACCAACACCAGCGTGTCAGCCCTTCTCGTACGCGGCGACGGACCGGGAACCCCGGTGCTGTCGACGCCGCCTCCCCCTTGCCGGACAGCCGCCCCTGCACCCGCGTGTGCCGGGTAGGGGTGGAGCGCACCGGGCCGCCGTGCCGGGTGGACCTGGAAATCTTTCGCCGGACCGGGGTTTTCGCCGTACGGTCCGCGTGTTCAGGCGAGTCTGGCACCGGCGCGGGTGTGCGACAACGGGCGCGGGACCCCACCGTTTCGCGCACAAACCTGCGGCTCTCGAACGCATATAGGGGTTGCGCGAATCGCACTGAGGGGTGTCGGCGCCGGCCCGACGGGGGAGGTGGACACTCCGTGAGGGGCTGGTGTCGGGTGTGCAGCCTGATGGTGTCACACCGGGCTTCCCCACGCACCCCCGTCGGCACGGACAGTGGTGGGAGGTGGACGCGCGGCGACGGTCGCGGCGAAGGCTGTCGGGCGTCGCCCGGCCGGGCGTCAGGCGCCGGCAGAAGGGCGTACGCGCCGACGGCGCCAGGGATGAACGGCAGGTGAACGCCGACCCGATCCACGGTGAACGATCGGCGACGACCGACAGTCCGGTGTGGAGGGTCAGCGGCGGCCGACGGTGAGTGCCGCGGCGCCGGACCGACGGTGAGGGCCGCGGCGTCGAGCCGACGGTCTGGGTCGCAGCTTTGGGCAGCCGGCGACGGTGGCCGCCGCGGTGTCAGGCCGACGGCCGGGGTCGAACGCCGGGGTGCCTCAGCGCAGCCGAGGGCCGGGAGGCCGGCGCTCCGGGTCGAGCGAGCCGCGCGGCGGCGGATCCAGCAGCGTCGCGCCGGGCCGGCTCATCCGCAGCCGGCTGGCCAGCTCGCTGCGTGAGTTGACGTCCAGCTTCCGGTAGATGCGGGTCAGCCGCTGCTCGATCGCGCTGACCGTCAGGAAGAGCTTCTCGGCGATCTCGCGGTTGGTGTGGCCCTGGGCGACCAGGGCCGCCACCTTGGACTCCGCGTCGGTCAGCCCGTGCACCACGACCGTCGTGTCGCGGCGGCCCTCGGCCGCGCCGCTCCTGGCGGAGATGCCGAACCGCAGCATCGGGATGCCGCACTCCTCGGCGAGTTCCCGGGCCGAGCGCGACGCCACGCGGGCCTGCCGCCGGTCGCCGGCCTGCTGGTAGGCGTGGCCGAGGTCGGCCAGGTTGTGCGCCAGCTCCATCCGGTCGCCGCACTGCCGCAACAGCCGCACGGCGCTGCGCAGGTGCGGGATCCGGTCCGGCCCGTCCTCGGTGGCGGCCAGGACCCGCAGGGCGGCGGCCCGGTACCGGACGTGGACGGGCCGCAGCCGGGCCAACTCGTCGCGGACCAGCCGGCTGGCCTGTTGACGGCGGCCCATCCGCAGCAACGCCCGGGCGGACTCGGTGCGCCAGGGGATGAGGCCGGAGAAGTCGAGCCGCCAGCGGTTCATGAGCTGCCCGCAGAGCTGGAAGTCGGCCAGTGCGGCCTCCGGGCTGCCCGCGGCGAGGGCGTGCATTCCGCGGGCCTGCAGATAGTGCAGCCCGATCGGCGTCTCGAACATCGCCGGCGGGACCGGCGTCTGGAGGCAGGCCGCCGCCGCGTCGAGCTGGTCCATGAAGGTGAGGGCCCGGATCCGCACCGCCAGCGGTATCCCGATCACCACGCCCCAGCCCTTGGGCGAGAGCTGCCCCAGCGCCTCGTCGGCCAGCTTGTCGGCTCGGGAGAGGTCGCCGAGGCGTCCGGCGACGGTCGCCCGCAGGGCCGTGAGCATGGCCGACGGGGTGGGGTAGCGCGGGGCGGCGGGATCGCGGCCCAGCCGGTCGCACCAGTCGTCGGCGAGGTCCAGGCGATCCGCGTAGATGATGGCGATGAGGGCGCAGACGGCGGTCCACATGTTGCGTTCGTCGTCGAGCCCGGTGGTCGACAGCGTCCGCTCGGCCTGCTCGACCGCGCCGACGTCACCACGGTCGAGGACGGCCGACAACAGGGTGGCCCCCTCGACCCCGCGCTTGACCTTGGCCAGCGTCAGGGGGTCCCGTGCGGCCGTGGTGGGGGCGGGACGGTCGACCATCACGCCGGGGTAGAGGGTCGACATCCAGCCCGTGATGATGAGCAGTTCGGCGGCGGACCGCGGGTCGGCGCTGTCCGCCCGTTCGCTGAGGTGGTTGACCAGCGCGGCGGCCTCCTCGATCTCACCGTGCCAGAGGAGGTACTGGATGGGGCCGGCGGCCTGCTGGCTGCCGAGGTGCCCGGCACGGATGGCGCTGACGACGCCGATGAGGTGGGGGAGCGCGGCCTGCGGGTCGAGCCGCCACTCGGCACGGGCCAGCGCGGAACGGATCCGGGCCCGCAGGCATTCGCCGGCGCAGCCCCGGTGCGCACGGCGCAGGTACCGCAGGGCGGTCTCCACCTCGCCGTCGAGCAGCGCCTGCTCGCCGGCGTCCAGCAGGGTCTGCGCCATCCAGGGCTCGGCCAGCTCGTCGATCCCGACCAGGTGCGGCGCGACCCGGGCCGGCGCCGCGCCGTCGTCGTGCAGCAGGCAGGCCGCCTCCAGGTGCAGCCGTGCGCGTTCCTCGGCGGTCGTCCCGTCGATCACCGCCTGGCTGACCGCCGGGTGGCGCAACCCCTGCTCGGTGATCAGCCCGGCACTGGTCGAGTCGTCGATCGCGCCCAGCGCGGCCCGCGACCGGGCGTCGACGAGTTGCGGCAGCAGGTTGCCGTGCAGCGGTTCGCCGGTCACGGCGAGCACCCGGGCGGCGTTGAGCACCAGATGGTCGCAGCGGTACAGGCAGCTCAGCACCGCCTCCCGGAACGACTCGCCGACGGCGGGGTGGTCGGCGGGGCGGGGTGCCACGGCCTGGTCCTCGGCGAGCGCCTGGAGCAGCAGGGGATTGCCCCCGCTGATCCGGTGGCTCTCCGCGGCGATGGTCCGGGCGACCGGGACGCCGAGCCGCTGGGCGAGCAGATGGAACGTGCCGTCGGGGCTGAGCAGCGGCAGCCGGATGCGGTGCAGCCTCGCGGGTTGCAGCAGTTCGGCGTGCACGTCCGGCCGCCACGGCCTGGTACGCGGCGCCTCGGTCAGGACGATCAGCACGGGCAGGCCGGAGATCCTCCGGGCCACGTAGTCGAGGCAGCGCAGCGACGGCACGTCGGCGTGGTGGACGTCGTCGACGGCGATGACCAGCGGTTCCCGCGTGGTCATCTCGAGCAGGGCGCCACCGATGGCGGCGGTGGTCAGAGCCGTGCCCTCGTCGTCGGTGTCGTCGGCGTCCGCCCAGGCGAGGGCGCCCTCGTCCAGCAGCCGCTCCAGCCGGGCCAGGGTGTCCGGGGTGCCGGCCCCGCTCAACGGCGCCGCCCGGACGAGTTGTCGGACGACTTCCAGCGGCACGGTGCGTTCGGCGCGGGACGCACTCGCGCCGAGGACGCGTGCTCCGGAGTCACAGGCCCGCCGGGCGAAGGTCTGCAACAGCGTGGTCTTACCGACGCCGACCGGACCGGTCAGCACGGTCACCGTCCGGTTCGTCGACGCGTTCCCACCCCGGAACAGGTCCGCGAGCCGGCCTTCCAGCAGGCTCAGCTGGCACGACCGCTCGGTCAGCTCCATCGCCGTGGCCTCCGAGGGAGCGCGCGGTCCGCGGTCACCGAACGGGCCGCCCGACCTGCGCGGCCCGGGAGCTCGACGAAATCGGAGACCGGCAATTCTTGACCCAATCCATTATTAGCAAATATAGACGACCATCGAACATGGCTGGCAAACATCGATCGACTTGACCGGCCGGCGACTTCGAGTCGCGCCCTTGTCGACCTCGGCGATAATTCCCCAGCCTCTCGGGTCGGCCTCCCCCTATCGACCACCGTGATGGTGGGAGTATGGCAGTTCGGCAATTGGGCGGCAAGCCAAGGTTTGTAAAGGATGGGCAAACATCGGTTGCGGGCCAGCGCCGGCCCGAGCGCGCCTTCGGCGTCGGTCGACAACGGAAAGTCGCCGGGTGGCGTCGCAACGTGACAGAGCGCTCTCGTGACCCATTGGTTGCGCCTTTCTGGCCCGCTCGGCGATTGGCCGGCGCGGTTTCGCGTGCTAGGTGTGTCCGGTTTGCGGCGTCGCCCGCCGCCCCGGCGCGGCCGCGAGCTGTCCGCCCGTCGACATGGGGAATCGTGCAGTGTCGATGAGGTCGGCGATCCCGGTCCCGGTCACTGGGACGCAACTGCCGAGGCCAGCGCGTAGGTGCTGCTCAACTCAGGGTTGGTGCGGCCGGCGCCCGGGGTGCGCGCCCGGCCCGGGGCGGGTGCGTCGCACGTCCGGGCGGCTGCCGCCGGCGTGTCGGCTCCGCCGGGCCGGCCCGCCGCCGGGACGTTCCGCCCGGGTCTGGCGGCCGAAATTGGCGAGGATTCCCGAAATTGTTGCGGAGTGAAGCATCGGGTGCCCCGAAGTGCGACCGCGGACTGCCGGGGGGTGGGGTGGTGGATCGGGTGTGCCGCGAGTCGCGCGGGCGGCCGCCGATTCGGACGTTTGGGAAATTCAACGATTATGTTGTTAAAAAAGAATTATGCGGCCCAGGGTCCCCGATGGGGGGCGCCGGTGCGGGGCCGCTACCGGAAAGTGTTTGAGTATGAATGATAGACGTCAATGTCATGCCATGTTCGGGGTGTTGCCCGGAGAGGTCGCGGCCGATTCTGTTATTCAATGTCCGCAGATGCTGCGGCACCGTAGTCCGTCCATAGTGGCGGAGGCCGGAAAGGGTGGCCGCTCCGGCCGTCCCCGGAGCCGGAGCGAAATCCTGTCCTACCTGGGCCGTCGGCCCCGGCAGGGGACCGGGGCGCGGTGGCTAGGGGTTGTGCCGGACGATTGCCCGGCCTAATTTCGGGGCACCCGTTTCCAACATCGGGATAGCCGGATATGGGGCCGTGCCGGTCCCATGACCTGAAGGGCTCTGTGGCCGTCGTGATGTCCCAGCCGCTGCCGCGACTCGTTGACGCCCTCCGCAGGGGATAGCGGAGATGACACTGCTGCCGGCGCTGCGGGGATTCGGCGCGGATCGGGCCGACGCGGTGCGGGTGGCCGACCGTACGCTCTCCAGCGAGGCCCTGCTCGGCTGCGTCACCGCCGTCGCCGACCGGATCCGGGGCGCGGATGCCGTCGCGGTCGACGGCACGCCGACCCTGGAGACGGTGGTCGGCATGCTCGGCGCCCTCCACGCGGGCGTCCCGCTCGTGCCGCTGCCGCCCGATGCCGACGAGCGCGAGCGGCGCCGCATCCTTCGGCAGTCCGGGGCGACACTGTTCCTCGGCCGGGACCTGCCCGACACCCACCGGCTGCCCACGGTCCCGGTCGACCTGCGCCAGCGCTCGTCGACGCGGCACCCCGAGCCGTCGCCCGGCACCGACGCGGTCATCCTCTACACCGGCGGCGCCGGCGGGCCGCCGCGCGGCGTACGCATCTCGCGTCGCGCCATCGCCGCCGACCTCGACCTGCTGACCCAGGCGTGGCGGTGGTGCGAGGACGACGTGGTGGTCCAGGGCGCGCCGCTCTTCCGGGCGTACGGCCTGGTCGTCGGCCTGCTCGGCGCGCTGCGGGTCGGCAGCCGCTTCGTCCACCTCGACCGCCACGCCGCCGCGGGACCGGTCGGCACCATGTACCTGGCGATGCCCGAACAGTGGGCGAGGATCGCACTGAACAGCCGGTGGGCCCGGTCGCTGGCCGCGGCGCGCGTCCTGATCTCCGCCGACGCCCCCCTGCCCTCCGCCGTGGCCGAGCGCCTCCGGCTGCTGACCTCGCACTCACCGGTGCAGGCGTACGGCACCACGGAGACGCTCATCGCCCTGACCGGGCGGGCCGACGACCGCACCGCCGCCGGTGGCGTCGGCACCCCCCTGCCCGGCGTGCAGACCCGGGTGCTGGACCGCGAGGCCCGGCCGGTGCCGGCCGACGGTGAGTCGGTCGGCGAGCTGAGCGTCTGCGGCCCGACGCTGTTCAGCGGCTACGTCGGGGCCGGCCAGGGCTTTCCGGCCGGGCGCTGGCACGCCACCGGCGACCTGGCCAGCGTGGCCGCCGACGGCTCGTACCGGATCATCGGGCGGTGCGGGCTCGACGTGGTGCACAGCCGGGGCCGGCGGATGCACGCCGGGCAGATCGAGGAGGCGCTGCTGAGCCATCCCGGGGTCCGGGAGGCGGCCGTCGTCGGCACGCCGCACCACGCGCTCGGCGAGCAGGTCACCGCGTACGTCGTCGCGGAGGGGCTGACCGCGCAGATGCTCATCGACCACGTCGGCCGGTACCTCTCGGCCTGTCAACGACCCCGGCGGGTGCACTTCGTCGACGAGCTGCCGCGCAGCGCGCACGGCCGGATCAGGAAGTCCCTGCTGATCGCCGCCGGCTGAGCCGACCGCGTCGGGCGGGCGTCCACCCCGTCGGCCGCCGCGGTCAGCCCTCCACCCAGCCGTGCCGCCGGGCGAGGTCCAGCATGCGGGCGCGTACGGCCACGATCTGCGCCCCGGTCAGATCCGACACGGACGTCACCAGCGCCTCGGTGGTCTCGGCGTAGAAGGCCCGCTCGGAGAGCACGTCGCAGAGGCCCTCGTCGTCCTCGGCCCCGCCGGCGGCGTGTCCGCTGTCCCTGCCGCGCGCGCCGGTGACCGCCACGCCGGCCCGGGAGGGCGCCACCGCGCCGGCCGTCCCGTTGCGCTCCGCGACCGCGCCGACCACCCGCACCAGCACGGCCTTGGGGCCGCGGTCGGTCCCCACCGCCTCATACTCCACCGGGACGCCGGGCGTCAACGCCCACTTGTCGCCGTCCAGCATGTTCGCGTGCACGAACACGTCGTCGCTGCCGTCGTCCGGGGCGATGAACCCGTAGCCCCGCACCTCGTCGAACCGCACCACCTTGCCAGTGAGCATCGCTTTCCCGCATCCGTCCGACCCAAAATCCGCGTGCCCCGCCCGTGGGACCGGGGCCGCCCCAGACTGGCAGCCACCTGCGCGGCCCGGCACCCGTACCCGACCCCTATGGTGCACCGTACCGCCGACGCCGGGGCGGCGAGGGTCGCCGCACCGCCTAGCATCGGCGGACGTGATCGAGCAGATCCTGCCTCCCGCCGTGGCGGTGGCCGAAGCCTTCACTGACCCCACCGGCCTGACCCTGTTCCCCGAGGAGGAGGCGCTGGTGGCCCGGTCGGTGGAGAAGCGCCGCCGGGAGTTCACGACCGTGCGGCACTGCGCCCGGCTGGCCCTCGGTGAGCTGGGGTTCGACCCGGCGCCGATCATCTCCGGCGCCCGGGGCGCCCCGGTCTGGCCGGGCGGGGTGGTCGGCAGCATGACGCACTGCGACGGCTACCGGGCGGCGGTCCTCGGCCGTACGTCGGCGTTCGCCACCCTCGGCGTGGACGCCGAGCCGCACGCGCCGCTGCCCGAGGGGGTGCTCGACGCGATCGCCCTGCCGGCGGAGCGGACGCGCACCGTCGCGCTGTCGGCGGCCCGCCCCACCGTCTGCTGGGACCGCCTGCTGTTCAGCGCGAAGGAGTCGGTGTACAAGGCGTGGTTCCCGCTCACCGGCCGGTGGCTGGACTTCTCCGAGGCGGACATCGTGATCGATCCGGCCGGCACGTTCGAGGCCCGGCTGCTGGTGCCCGGCCCCGTGCTCGGCGGGACCCCGGTGACGGCCTTCGCCGGCAGGTTCCTCGTCGAGCGGGGACTGCTCGCCACCGCGATCAGCATCCCGGCCGCGCGCCCCTAGCCCGCCGTCAGCCTGCTCTTCTGCACCTTGCCGAGGGCGTTGCGGGGCAGCGCGTCGACCAGGCGTACCTCGCGTGGCCGCTTGTGCGCCGACAGGTGCCGGGCCACGAAGTCGATCAGCTCGGCGCCGTCCACCCCGTCGCCCACCACGTACGCGGTGACCTGCTGGCCGAGGTCGGGGTGCGGGACGCCCACCACGGCGGCCTCGCGGACACCGGGGTGCGCCAGGAGGGCGTCCTCCACCTCGCCGGCGCCGATCCGGTAGCCGCCGCTCTTGATCAGGTCGGTGGACGCCCGGCCGACGATCCGGTGCCAGCCGTCCGGGTCGACGGTGGCGACGTCCCCGGTGCGGAACCAGCCGTCCGGGGTGCGGCTGGCCGCGTCGGCGTCCGGGCGGTTGAGGTAGCCGTCGAACAGGGTGGGGCCGGCGACCTGGAGCTCGCCCATGGCCGCCCCGTCGGCGGGCAGGACGGCGCCGTCGTCGTCGACGAGCCGCGTACGCACCCCCGGCAGCGGCAGCCCGACGGTGCCCGGCCGACGCGGGCCGTCCGCCCGGGCGCTCACCGTGATCAGGGTCTCGGTCATCCCGTACCGCTCGACGACCCGGTGGCCGGTGAGGGCGGCGAGGTCCGCGAAGACGGCGGCCGGCAGCGCCGCGCTGCCCGAGACGAGCAGCCGCGCCGGGCGCAGCGCCCGTGCCGCGTCCGGGTCGGCGGCGATGCGGGACCAGACGGTCGGCACGCCGAAGTACATCGAGCCGGTGGCGGCGGCGTACCGGTCGGGACGCGGGCGGCCCACGTGGTGCAGCCCGCTGCCCAGCCGCAGCGGCCCGAGCACGCCGAGCACCAGCCCGTGCACGTGGAACAGCGGCAGGCCGTGCACCAGCAGGTCGTCCGGCGTCCACGCCCAGGCGTCGGCCAGCCCGTCCAGGCAGGCGGCGACCGCGCGGCGGGAGATCACGGCGCCCTTCGGGGCGCCGGTGGTGCCGCTGGTGTAGAGGATCACCGCGGTGCGGGCCGGGTCCGGTTCCGGGTGGACGGTGTCCGACCGGCGGGTCAGGTCGACGGACACGACCGTCCGGCCAGCGCCCTCGGCGCCGCGCGCCGCGCCGGCCGGGACCAGCAGCGCCGTCGACCCCGAGTCGCGCAGGATGTGGTCGCGCTCCATCGGACCGGCGTCCGGCGGGACCGGTACGACCGCCGCTCCGGCGGTGAGCGCGCCGACCACTCCGACCACTGTCTCCAGGGTCGCGGTGGCCTCGATGGCGACCCGGTCGACGCCGTGCAGCTCGTCGGCCACCGCGGCGGCCAGGCGGCGCAGCTCCACCCAGGACACCGCGCGGTCGTCGACCCGGACGGCGCCCGGGCGTTCGTCGGTGCCCTTCGTCAGCCAGCTCAGCAGCGGCATGGTGCGATCCCTCTCCAGCGGCTCGGACCCGGGCCGGCGCGGCCTGCCGCGCCGGCACCGGACGACGGGCGCCCCGGACGCCGGTAGGGTCGGTGCGACGCCGGCGGATCCGGGCGCGTACGCCGCGCCGGCGGGCCCGGGACGACGTCCTGACCGTAGTCGGGGCTCCCCGGGGCCTGCCACCCCTACGGGCGCGGGCGGCGTCGGACGGGAGGTGGCACCGGTGGCCGTGGACGCGACACCGTGGGCGGCGGCACCCGACGGCGTGCGGGCCGTCGTGCTCGACCTCGACGGGGTGCTGGTCGACAGCCTCGCCGTGGCCCGGGAGGCGTTCGCCCTCGCGTACGCCGAGGTGGTCGGCGACGGCGTGGCCCCGGTCGAGGAGTACTGCCGCCACCCCGGCCGGTACCTGCCGGAGGTGCTGGAGCTGATGGGCCTGCCGGCGGCGCTGGCCGGGCCGTTCGTGCGGGAGAGCAACCGCCTCGCGCACCGCGTCACCCCGGTCGAGGGGGTGCCGGAGCTGCTCGGCACGCTGCGTCGGCGGGGGATCGGGCTGGCCGTGGCCACCGGCCGCAGCGGAGTCCGCGCCCGGGACCTGCTCGGCCGGCTCGACCTGCTGCCGCTCGTCGACCACGTGGTGGGCTCGGACGAGGTGCCCCGGCCGAAGCCCGCGCCCGACATCGTGCGGCGGGCGCTGCGCCTGCTCGGGGCCCGCCCGGGCGAGGCGCTGATGGTCGGCGACGCGCCCAGCGACCTGGCCAGCGCGCGGGCGGCCGGCGTGATGGCGGTCGCCGCGTTGTGGGGCGAGTCCGACGAGGAGACCCTGCGCGCCGCCGGCCCGGACGTCGTCCTGACCCGGCTCGACGAGCTGCTGCCGATCTGCCCGGCCCGGCGGTGACCGGCCCCGCACGGACCGGGTCTGGACGCCGCGTGTCCCGATTCCCGCGTCCGGCCGGCGGTGACGGGCCCGCGCCGACCGGACACCTGCGGTAACCGGTCGGCACCCCTGCCTCCGGGGCGCGTGCGCGGCCGGTACCCCTGTCCCGCGCCGGTTCCCGGTCGGACACCCCCGATTTGTCAACTGATCAGTTGATTGGCGCATCGGTTGGCCGGATGATGTCGGGCGTCGGTCGGCCTGGTGCCGGCCGGCACCGGCCCGTTCCCGCAAGCCGACGCCGCGATCAGCCGAGGGGTCCCGCCCTTCTCGACGGCAACCCGCACGTGAAGGAGGACCACCCCCCATGCCGGTCATCGAAGTCGATCATCTGCAGAAACGGTACGGCGAGAAGATCGCGGTCGACGACGTCTCCTTCACGGTGGAACAGGGCGAGATCTTCGGCGTGCTCGGCCCGAACGGGGCCGGCAAGACGACCACGGTCGAGTGCGTGCAGGGCCTGCGCCGCGCCGACGGCGGCACCATCCGGGTGCTCGGGCTCGACCCGATCCGCGACCGCACCGAGGTGCGGCAGCGCGTCGGCGCCCAGCTCCAGGAGAGCCAGCTGCCCGACAAGGTGCGGGTGTGGGAGGCGCTGGACCTGTACCGGTCCTTCTACCGCAACCGGGCCGACATCGACGAGCTGCTGACGGACCTCGGCCTGGCCGAGCAGCGCAACACGTACTTCCAGAAGCTCTCGGGCGGGCAGAAGCAGCGCCTGTCGGTGGCCCTGGCGCTGGTCGGCAGGCCGGAGGTCGCCATCCTCGACGAGCTGACCACCGGCCTGGACCCGCAGGGCCGCCGGGACACCTGGGACCTGGTCGAACGGATCCGCGACCGGGGCGTCACCGTCGTGCTGGTCACCCACTTCATGGAGGAGGCGCAACGCCTCTGCGACCGGCTCGCGATCATCGACAAGGGGCGGGTGGTGGCCATCGACAGCCCCGCCGGCCTGCTCACCCGGGTCGGCTCCGAGCACCGGGTGCACTTCCGTCCCGCCGAGCCCGTCGAGGACGCCCTGCTGCTCGCGTCGCCCGACGTGACGGGGGTGTCGCGCTACCGCGACGAGGTGACGGTGACCGGCACGAAGGACGTGCTCCAGGCGGTCATGTCCGTGCTCAACGGGCGCGGGATCGGCTACGACGCGCTGCGGGTCGAGCAACCCACCCTCGACGACGCGTTCGTCTCCCTCACCGGCCGCTCGGGCCGGACCGCCGCGCAGTCCCCGACCGACGGGAGGTCGTCGTGAGCGCCCTGGCCAAGCTGATCGCCGTCGAGACGAAGCTGTTCCTGCGGGAACCGGTGTCGTTGTTCTTCGTCTTCGCCCTGCCGATCGGCCTGATGCTCGTCTTCGGGCTGCCGCAGCGCGCCGGTACGGCCGCCGACACCGGGCAGCACGCCGAGCAGACCTTCCTGCCGTCGCTCGCTCTGGCCCTCACCATCGGCATGCTCGCGCTCTTCACCCTGCCGATGGCGCTCGGCATCTACCGGGAGCGCCGAGTGCTGCGCCGCCTGGCGACCACCCCGGTGCAGCCCAGCCTCCTGCTGGTGGCCCAGGTGGTGGTCAACCTGGTGATGGGCGTCCTCGGCGCGGTGGTCACCGCGATCGCCGTACGGTTCCTGCTGGACCAGCCGGCACCGGCCAACCTGCCCGGGTTCGTGCTGGCCTTCCTGCTCGGGGTGGCGTGCCTCTTCGCCGTCGGCCTGCTGATCGCGGCGCTCGCGCCGTCGGCCAGGGCGGCGCAGTCCATCGGCCCGGCGCTGTTCTTCCCGCTGCTCTTCCTGGCCGGCGCCTGGCTGCCGCGCGACCGGATGCCGGCCGCCCTGGCCGCCATCGCCGACTACTCGCCGCTGGGCGCCACGGTGGACACCCTCGGCGCGGCGTGGGCGGGCGCGAACCCGGAGCTGCCGCAGCTGATCGCCCTGGCGGTGACGGCCGTGGTCGGTTCCGTAGCGGCCACCCGGTTCTTCCGCTGGGAGTGATCCCCCGCACCGTCGTGGTCGGTACGGGGGACATCGTCGCTGCCCAGGGCCGTTCCTAGGGGTGACCTAAGGGTGTCGGGCGAATGTGATCTGGATTACGTTCGGAGCAGAACGGGCGGCCGGTGACCGGACAAGGACGTTCGACCGCGAAGCGTCCGTTCACCCGGCAACGGGTGTCGTCAGACCTGTGTGGACGCCGCCGCACCACGCGGCGGCCCGTCCAAGGTGTGCGGAATGCGACGGAGGTCGTGCCATGAAGGACGTTTCGCAAGCTGATCCGGTCACCCGGGACGCCGCCGGCGTCATCGACGTCGTCCTGGAGGGCGGCCCCGTCGACCTGCCGGCGGATCTGCGCAGCCGCCGGGTGGCCAGGGCGGAGGAGAAGATCAAGGTCCTGCACTACGGCGGGTACGAGCACTTCGAACGGGGCGCCGCCCCGGGGGCGCTCGACCTTCCGGTGGTCTTCCGCTGGACCGGCCGGACCCGGATCGCCGAGTAGGGAAGGGCGCAGCAGTCTCATGAGGGCACAGGACCACCGGCCGGGGCCGCACCTGACGGTCAGCGACACGAACGAAGCCATCGCCTTCTACACGGACGTCTTCGACGCCGTCGCGATCCAACGGGAGTGTCTGCTCGACGGGCGCGTCCTGCACGCGGAGCTGGCCGTCGGCGGCCACCGTCTGACCGTCAGCGAGTGGTACGAGGCGGGCACGGCGTCGGCGGTGGAGAGCCGTGACGACGTGCTGACCATCGAGCGGACGGACCCCGAGTCGGTGCTGCGGCGGGCGGTGGCCGCCGGTGCCCGCGTCGAGACGCCGGCGGACCCGTCGCGCCAGGTGACGCTCCGCGATCCCGCCGGCCTGTGCTGGGCCGTCGTGGGTCCGCAGCGGGCGGCGTAGGCGAGCTTCCACGCCCGCCGCCGCGGTGGGCCGAGACCGTGACAGGGCCCGCGCACCTAGCGCGGGCCCTGCTCGCTGGCACCGTCCCCCGCGCCGACCTCACCCCCGCACCCGCGCCCGGTGGGCGTTGCGGGTGCGTACGGCGAAGAAGAGCGCCGCGGCCCGGCGGACGTCCCCCGGGCGGCGCGGGTCCGTGGCGATCCCGTGCAGCAGGTCCCGGTCGGCCCGCTCCGCCGCCAGCGTCGTCAACAACGAGAAGCACTCCCGCGCGCCGTCGCGGCCGGCAGGACCGTCCGGGCCGGCGGACCAGTGGGCGAGCAGCGCCGCCAGCACGTCCGCCCGGAACGACGGCGTGCCGGCCCCGGCGGTGCCCCGGCCGGCGAGCAGGTGCCCCGCGGCGATCGCCCCGTCGGGTCGCGTCAGCCGGGCGCGCAGGAAGGCCGGCGCGACGGCCGCCCGGCTGATCGCCTGCAACGCCACGAACCGCGCCGAGCCCGTGTTCATCAGCGTCACCCACTCGTCCGGCCGCCAGTCGCGGGCGAGCGGCCCGGCCGCCAGGTACTCCACCAGGCTGGGCCAGACCGAGGTCAGGGCGTGCCGGTCGGCACGGAAGAGATCGGTGGCGAGCAGGATCTGGCGTACGCGCGCGGGCCAGTCGGGCAGCACCGTCGCGGGGGGAGCCGGGGCGTGCGCCGCCGACCAGTCGACGACCGCCGCCACCGGATCGCCCCCGGCGACGGCGGCGGTGGCCGCCACCTCGACCAGATCCGTGTGCCGGGTGTCCAACCAGGCGGCGACCGCCTCGCCCCCGGCCGGGTGGCGGCGCAGCGCCTCGCAGGCGGCGTCGAGGCTGTCCCGGCCGCCGCGCAGCAGGGCGCGGACGAACTCGTCGAGCAGGGCGGCCGGGCCGGGCTGCGTGGCCGCCCCCGCCTGCCCACCCTCCCAGACCAGCACCGCGATGGTGGCGGTGAGCGGATTGTGCACCGGGTCGGTGATGCGCTGCGCGTGCGTCCAGTCCAGGAACCTGCGGGCGGCGTCGCCGTCGGGGAACCAGCGGGCCGCCAGCAACGCCACGTCGGCGTCGGTGAAGTGCGCGAGGTGGTACGCCGGGTAGCCGTCGCCCAGCACGGCCAGCTCGTCCTCGGCCAGGTGCCGGGTGGTCACCAGGAGCCGCCAGGGCCGCGGCGCACCGGCCGGGCCGGGGGAGCGGGCCAGCTCCGCGAGGCGGTTGAGGACGACGGCCCGCTCGTCCGGGTCGGCGACGGCGTCCAGCGCGTCGACGCAGACCAGCCACCGCCGGCCGGGGACGGGTGGTCGCTCGACGTCGATCGGCGCGCCCTCCCCGGGGTACGCCTCGGCGAGCGCGGCGGGCAGCGGCTGGTGCACCAGGGCGGACGCCGGCAGGCTCACCAGCACCGGCCCGGGCGGACAGCGCCGCCGCCGGCCGCGCCCGGCCAGCCACCGCCGCGCCGACCGGGCGCTCTCGTAGCGTACGAGCGCCGTCTTGCCACTGCCCGGCTCCCCGATCAGCAGCACGTTGCCGCCGCCGGTGAGCAGGTCCGCGACGTCCACGCCGTCGCCGGACGGCGTGAGCCGCGGCACCGCCCGGCGCGGCACGTACACCTCGGACAACGGCTTGACGTAGCCCCCGAAGCGGTGCGGATGGACGATGCCGGCGTCCGCCTCGCCGCGCCAGACCGGGCGCAGCGAGGCCCACCAGCCGCGCCGGCCCCGGGCGTGGCGGTGCAGGGCGACGCCCGCGGTGGCGAGCGCGGTGGCGAGCGCCACCGTGCCGCTGACGACGCTGGCGACCTTGTCGGAGACGTCCAGGTCCATCGGCGCTCAGGACCGGCCGGCGCCGGGCCGGTCGGCCGACAGGTGGTGCGCGCCGCACCCCTCGCAGTACGCGCCGGTCTGCTCCTCGTCGCAGTGCCGCCACGGGGCGGGCGGGCCGGTCGGCGCGGCCCGCTGCGCCGGCGGCTCCTGCGGCCCCCACCGCGACGTCTGGTGGGCCACCACCAGGGAGGACTGGGTGAGGCGAACGTCGACGTCGGGCTTGAGCCGGACCCGGCCCCCGGCGGCGTCCAGGACGTCCACGACGCGGGCGAGCAGGGCGACGTCGTCGTCGCGGCCCGTGGCGTGGGCGAGCGCCACCGCGCGCCCGAGGTGCTCCTCGGCCTCCGGCACCCGCCCCGCCCGGGCGGCCGACAGCCCCCGCTGGACCGCCGCCGCGTAGTCCTGCTGGCGGGTGTAGTACGCCACGCTCTCGTTGATCTCCGAGTACCGCAGGGCGTCCTCGGTCCACTCCACGGTGAGCGGCGCCTCGACGGGCGCGGCGTCGGCACCGGCGTGCACGCTCAACCAGCCGACGCGCCGCCGCGCCCCGGGCGCCATCGCGTCGACCTCCAGGGCGACGTGGTAGTCGCGCTGGTCGTGCGGGCTCCACGCGCCGACGGGGTAGTCGGTGGACAGCTCGCCGGCCGGCTCGCCGCGCCCGCTCAGGTCGGCGAGCGCCGGGTGCACCTGCTTGACGAAGCGGACCCGGGCCAGCCCGGTGGTGCGTACGCGCAGCCGCACGTCGGGGACCCGCCGGGACATCGCCCGGCCCAGCACCGCCCGGAAGTCGTCGGCGAGCCCGGTGAGGTCCTCCACCGGCACGACGGGGTTGGCGCCGAGCGCCTCCGCGATGCCCAGCAGCTCCGCCGCGTCCCAGTCGTGTACGCCGTCGGCGGAGCCGATGGCGCGGCAGTCGACGGTGAACCGGCCCACGCAGTCGTCCACCGCAGCCCGCAGGTCGGCGGGGCGCTGGGATTCGTTGCGCCCGTCCGTGAGCAGGATGACGTGCCCGATCGCGTCCGGTCGCGTCGCCAGCAGCTGGCGGGCCAGCAGCAGCCACGTGCCGATGGCCGTGCCGCCGTGCGGGGTGACGTGCCGCAGCGCCCTGCGGGCGGCGGCGCGGGTGCTCTCGTCGGCTACCGCCAGCCGCCGGTCGCCCGGGTAGACCATGGTGGCGTGCCCGGTGCCGGACACCACCGCGAACGCCACCCCGTCCGGCAGGGCGTCGACGGCCGCCAGGGTGGCCTGCCGGGCGGCGCGCATCTTGGCCTGCGGCGCCCCCATCGAGCCCGACGAGTCGAGCAGGATCACCTCGGCCAGGTCGCCGTGCCGGACGTCCGGGTGGGCCGGTTCCTCGCCCCGGACGGTGGCGACGACGTCGAGCACCGCCCCGTCGGCGGGGACGCACTCGGTGTGGTGCACGCGCAGCCGCAGCGGCAGGTCGTTCACGGGGGACCTCTTTCCGTCGGGGCCGGCGGCCGGGGTCACCACCACGTCACCGGCCGGTACGCGTTGGCCAGCTCGACGAGCGCGATCCGCTCCCGCCGGTCGGCGGTGCGTCGGGCGCGGGAGCGGCACCGGCGCTCGAACGCGCGGCGCAGGGCGCCCTCGTCGAGCCGGTGACCGAACAGCCGCCGGTCGTCGTGGCGTCCCTCAGTCAGGTCGCAGTCCAGCGCGATCCGCAGGATGTGCGCCTCCACCTCCTCGCGTTCGCCGAACGGGGGCAGCTTGTCGACGATCGCGGCGGCGTCGAGCGCGGCGTCGAGCCGGCGCCCGTCGTCCGGCGCGTCGAGCAGGATCCGCACCGCGCAGGTAACCGCCACCGTCGAGGCACGGGAGGACTCCGGCACCCGCAGCAGGGCGTCGGCCGCGCTGCGCGCGTCGGCCGTCGCCAGCAGGCAGCGGGCCAGCCCGAACGCCGCACCCACCACGCCCGGGTCGGCGTCCCACACCCCCCGGTAGTGGTCGGCGGCCGTCCGCGGGTCGCCGTCGAGTTCGCAGGCCACCGCGTACGCGAGCCGGGTGGACACCTCGCCGGGCAGCCAGCCGTAGACCTGCTCGAAGCGGCGTCGGGCGGTGGCGGTGTCCCGCCCCACCAGGGCCACCAGGCCGCGGTGCCACCACAGCGCCCAGTCCCGCAGGTCCTCGGGGAAGTCGGCGAGCAGCGGGCCCGCCTCGGCCACCCGTCCGGCGGCGAGGTGCGCCCGTACGGCGCGGTAGGTGACCTGTGCGGTCCGCTGCGGCGCGGTCTTCAGCAGCTCGATGAGTTCGGCCGGGTCGGCGGCGCCGAGCGAGGCGAGGAACCCGGCGGCCGGGTCGGTGCCGTCGACCAGGGGTACGGGCAGGCCGAGCATGATCTCCACGACGTCGAGGGCGGCGCGGTCGGTGTGCAGCGCGAACGCGCACGTGGACGGGCTGAACAGGGTGGAGCGGGTCGGCCGGGGCACGCCGTCGGTGGCGGAGCCGACCTGCCGGCGTACGCCCCGGACCTGCTCGCGCATCTCGGCCGCCGAGGCGAACCTGTCCTCCGGCTCGGCGGCGGTGGCGCGGGCGAGCAGCCGCAGGAACGGGTCGAGCCGCGCGGGAACGGGCAGCCGCAGCAGGTCCGCACCCGGCGGGATCCGGGTCACCTCGGTGGAGCGGGGCACCAGGGTCAGCGCGGCGAGGGTACGCCCCACGGTGTAGAGGTCCGACCGCACGCTGGGACCGGCCGGCCCGAGCCGCTCCACCTCCGGCGCCGTGTAGCCCACCGTGCCCCACGCCGGGCTGACCGTGTTGTCGATGCGGCGGGCCGCGCCGAAGTCGACCAGCTTGATCGGGTCGTTGGTGCCCTGGCCGCCGACGCGCATCACGTTCTCGGGCTTCAGGTCGCAGTACAGCCAGCCCTGGTCGTGCAGGTACTCGAAGGCGTCGAGGATCTGCACGGCGTACCCCAGCGCCTGCGCCACGTCCACGGCGCAGGACCCGCCGCCCGGTCCGGCCGTGCTGCGCGCCTCCTCCAGGGTGCCACCGTTGACGTACTCCATCACCAGGTAGCCGCCGTCGCGGTCGGACTCGGGCCGCAGCGCGTGGGTGATGGTGACGATCCTCGGGTGGTTCAGCGCGATCAGCGCCTGCCGCTCGGCGACGAACGCCGCGACGGCCTCCCGGTCCTCCGGGTTGCGCTGTCCCTTCAGCACCCGCCAGGCGCCGTCCATGTCCTCGTCGCGGGCGAGGAACACCCACCCGACGCCGCCGTTGCCCAGGCAGCCCTCGATCCGGTAGCGCTCGGCGCGCAGGTCACCGTCGGCCAGCGGCGGGGTGAAGGAGTAGCGGGTGCCGCAGTCGGGGCAGAACCCGGCGACCCGGGGCAGCCGGGGACCGCGGTGCCGGTGGCATCTCGTGTTGCCGCAGTAGCGGGAGTGCTCGGGCACCACCGCCTGCGACACCACCGCCGTCAGGGGGTCGTGGGGCCGCGCGGTCGGCAGCACGGCCGGTCGCTCCCACGGCCGCGACGTCGTCCGGGGCGGTCGCGGATCGGCCACGGGCGGCCGGACCGCCGCGCCACCCACGTCGGCCCCGCCCGCGCCGAGGCACTCGTGGCCCCACAGCCGGCAGAACCCGTCCTCGTCGACGGCGCCGGGGCAGTTGCGTTGCGCGCAGTCGCGGTTCACCGTCATCGCGTACCCCCGTTCACGGCCCGCTGGTAGGCCCGCACCGCCCGGCTCGCGTCGGTCAGCGCGAAGGCGTCGGGTCGCAGCGCGGCCAGCGCCTCCCGGTAGGCACGCTCGACCTGCGGGTGCTCGGCCCGGCCCTCGTCGGCGGCCTTCTGCCGGTACGCCTCCAGCCGCCCGGTCAGCTCCGCGTGGCAGCCGCGGCGCAGTCGGCGCCGCGCGGTGTCGGTCCGCTCCACCGCCCGGTCGACGGCGGCCCCCAGCGACCCGTCGTCGCGTTCCGGCTGGACGTCGCCGCGCCACCACTGGCCCCGGCCCGCCGCCTCGGCGGCGCCGAGCCGGTCGAGCAGCGCGTCGACCGCGAGCGCCGCCACCGGGTCCGTCCCGTCGCCCAGCCCCTCGGCGGCGGCCTCCGCCGCGAGCCGCCGCAGCCGCTCGACCGAGGAGCGCAGCCGCTGCGCCCGGACCGTCAGCCGGTCCCGGCCGTGCGCGTCGACGATCCGGCGGATCCGGGCCACGTGCTCGCGGGCCGCGACCAGGATCTCCTGGACGCTCATCGCCTCCACGGTCACCGGCTCGCCGGTGGCCGCGGTGAACCGGACCTGGCACGGGTCGGCCAGCAGCCGGGCCAGCACCTGAGCGCCCGCGCCCGTCGGCTCCTCGACGCCGTCGAGGTCGTCCACGAGCCGGTCGAGGGCCAGCGACAGGCAGCCGAGCCGGTGCAGCAGGCCCCGGGCCTCCTGGGCGGGCGCGGCGGCCGGGCCGTCGGGCTGCCGGAAGGCGTCCGTGACCAGCTGCTGCACGTCGAGCAGGTGCTCGCAGACCCAGGCGTGCGCGGCCAGGGCGGCGTCGAGGCGTTCGCGCACGGCCATTCCCCCACCGCCCATCAGTCGGCCGGCGCGGGGGTGGCCGGCGCGGGGTCGGGCGGCGGCCAGGCCGTGGTGGCCGGCCCGGGCGAGGGCATGCCCCGGTCCCGGTGGCCGGCGAGCCACCGGTCGTGGGCCTGCTGCCACACCGTCGCCGTACGCGGCTGCGCCAGCACGTGGTTGACGAACGCGACCAGGTCCCGGCCGTCGGTCAGGCGGAACGCGAAGGCGTGCGGCTCGTCGGTGAACCAGGTGCAGTCCTCGTCCCGGTGGTGCTCGCAGGAGCGCCGCTCCTCCCGGGGCGCCTCGGTCACCAGGGTCGTGTCCGGGGCCATCCGGGCGAAGCCCAGCAGGATGTTGTCGTCGGTGCTGACGCCGTCGACCTGGCCCTGACGCAGCATGACCAGGCAGTCGACCGGGTGCGGAGCGTGCACCGGGACCGGCCGCAGGCCTCCCGTGGTGCGGTAGCCGGCGATCATCGCCAGCGAGGTGGTGTTCGCGGCGGCGCAGACCCGCCGGCCGCCGAGCTGTTCCATGCCCGCGAACTCGGGTGTGCCGTCGGGGCGCTTGCGGACCAGCACCGTCTGCCCGGAGTCGAGGTAGTCGTTGGAGAACAGCACCAGCCGGGCCCGCTCGCAGGAGGCCGTGAGCGACGTGGCGACGACGTCGATCTCACCTTTGTCCAGCATGGTGAAGGCACCCTGGCCGGGCGGCACCGCCTTGAAGGTGAGCCGGCTGCGCGGGTCGTCGGCCGGCCAGAGGGCGCGGGCCACCGCCAGCATCAGCTCGATGTTGAAGCCCTCGAACCGCTGGCTGCTGGCGTCCCAGTGGCTCATGGTGGCGTCGGACGGGTCCACGCCCGCGACCAGTTCGCCCCGGTCGAGGATCCGGCGCGGGGGCGTCGGGTCGGGCGGGAAGCTGCGGCGTACGGGGCAGATTCCGCCGGTCGCGTCGGTGGTCGGCGCGGTCGCCACCCCCGGTGGCCGCGCGGGGGGCGCGGGAGCCGGCGTCGCGGGGGCGGCGCACCCGGCCAGCGTCGCCAGGAGCGCGAGGAACGCGGCCCGGCGTCGGGTCCGCGTGGAGGTCGGCCGGGGCGTGGTCACTGGTACTCCCGGTGGCGCTGGCGCAGTCCGGCGACCACACCGGCGGCGGCGAGCAGGGTCACCCAGGCGGCTGCGGCGCCCAGGTGGCGGCGCGCCTCGGGCAGGTCGGCGACCATGCGGGAGACCTCCTCGTTGCGGGTGGTCAGTTCGGTCAGCAGGTGCCCCTCGGCGGCGACGAACGCCCGGCCCGCCGGTCCCTCGGAGAGCACGGTGTCGACCGCCGCGCGGAACGCGTTGGGGGTCTTGATCTGCCGGGCCGGCCAGACGTCCTCCTCCAGGTCGGTGCAGTCGATCCGGTCCGGTGTCTCCCGCCCGGCGGCGGGGGCGAGGCAGAGGTCCCGGCTGTCGAAGTCCGCCTTGTGCCCGGCCGGGTCGACGCTCGCGCCGAGCCCCAGGTAGACGTCGGCCCGGCCGGCGAGCAGGGCGCCGAGCCGCTGCTGGGTGGCGCTCTGCGCGTCGATCGCCCGTTCCAGCTCCGGGAACCCCCGGTCGGCGTCAGGCCAGTGCCACCACGAGGAGACCAGCATGGCCAGGACCGCCGTGGTGCCCACCGAGGCCAGCAGCAGGCCCGGGTTCAGCCGGCGCCGGGTTCGCCGGCGCAGCCATACCTGGACCACCACCAGCGCGGCGAGCGCGGTCAGCGGGACCAGGATCGACGCGGCCAGCCACGGGCGGGCGTCGGCGCGGGCGTCGAGCAGCAGCCTGGTGTCGTAGTTCCACAGGCCCTGGGCGGCGGTGAGCAGCTCGGTGGACATGTAGTGCGACGCCTGGCGCGCGTACGCGGAGGCGAGCACCGCGCGGGCCGCCGGGCTGCCCGTCCCGGCCTGTTGCGTCGTCGCCGGCGGGCAGGGGCGCCGGTTTCCCGTGGCCGTCGCGGACAGCGGACCGGCCACCCGCAGGGCGGCGCACACCACGTCGCGGTAGACCTTCAGCCGGGCGGCGATCGTCGCCAGTCGGGTCAGGCGGGCCGGGTCGCCCACGGCGTTGCCCATCGAGTCGGTCAGCGTGCGCTCGACCTCGTGCACGGACGCGTCGTAGGCGGCCACCAACGAGGCCCGTCGGTCCTCGGTCGGTGGGAGCAGGAAGACGGCGCTGGCGGCGACGTCCGCGTCGGCGAGGCCCTGGTAGATCTCCCGGGCGGTCGTGCTGGTGCCCACGGCGGTCGCGGCGGAGCGTTCGCCCAGCGTGGTTGCCGACGGGCGGGACTGCACGGCGACGACGGCGGTGGCGGCCAGCGCGGCGAGCAGCACGGCGCCGCTGAGCACGATCAGCGCCGGGGTCGTCCGGAGGACGTCGCGGAGCCGGCCCGTCCCGGCCGGGCGCGCCGGCCCGGCGGACCGGTCGGCCCCGGTCTGGTCCCCCGTGTGCGACGCCATTCCCGTCCTCCCGCTCGCGAGGGCCCCGTCCGGCGCCCTCCTGGCGGAAGGCGTCGCGGCACCGGTGGCGGCCCCGTCCACCCCGACGGCGGCCGTCGGCGCGAGGGCCGGCAGTCGGTCGGGTGATCACGGACGGGGGAGGACCAGGGTGGCATTTCCGCTGCCCGGGCGGCACACGTGTGTCCGGTATCTGACCTGAGCGTGACCGTGCGAACACGCGCGGAGAGGGTCAGGGCGCCGGGTCGTCGGCCTCGCCGCGGGCCGGGAAGGCCAGGGCCAGCGTGAGGTCGAGGACCGTCGCCGGGTCGGTCAGGCGATCGCCGTACAGCTCGCGCAGCTTGCCCATCCGGTAGCGCACGGTCTGCGCGTGCACGAACAGGTCGGCGGCCACGTCGTCGCGCCGGCCCTGGTGCAGCAGCCAGGAGCGCAGGGTCTCGGCGAGCCGGTCGGCGGTGCCGGGCGGCAGCGACGCGAGCGGCGCGAGGACCCGGGCGCGCAGGTCGGCGAGCCCTTCCGGGTCGGTGCTGAGCACCAGCTCCGCGAGGTGCTCCTCGGTGTCCAGCGCCGGCCCGTCGTCGGCCGGGCGCAGGCCGAGCGACAGGGCCCGGACCGCCCGCTGGTAGGACGAGGCGACCACGGTCCAGGGCCGGGCGGGGCCGAGCACGGCGCGGCGGCCGTGCAGCACCCGGGCGAGCTGCCGCCGCCGGTCGCCGTGTGTGTCGGGCACCAGCAGCACCGCCAGGTCCTCGCCCGCCCCGCCTGCCGCAAGGTCGTCGCCGCTCTCCAGGGTGCGCGGGTGCAGCAGCGCGAGCGCCGCGCGGAGGTTGGCCCGGGGCAGCAGGACGACGGTGAGGCTCTGCGGCGGCGGCCAGTCGGCCCGCTCGGCGCTGCGCAGCAGGGCCTCCTCGGGCTCCCCGGCAAGCAGCCGCTGGGTGAGCCGTTCCAGGTTGCGCCGCCGGGCCCGTCCGGCGCTGGCCAGCTCGTCGGCGTGCCCGGCCACGCTCGCGGCGGAGAGTTCGTCGATGTACGCGAACATCAGTTCGGCGAACTCGGCGACGGTCGCGGCCGACGACCCGCCCTGCACGGTGGTGGTGGACATCTCCCGCCAGGAGACCCGGGCGCCGACGCGGTACGCGGCGAGCAGGGCGTCCATGCTCCGGCCGGAACGCGCCTCGCCACTGCCGAGGGCGTACGCGGCCTCCAACGCGCCGCCGAGCGGGATGCTCGGGTCGCCGCCGTGGGAACGCCCGATGAGCTGGAGGAACGTGCCGAGGGCGAGCTGCACCGCCGTCTCGATCTTCTCGCGCATCTGGCCGGTGAGGGTGCCGGAGTAGCTCGGTACCTCGGCGGTGATGGCGGTGATGGTGCGCTCGGCGAGCAGGGGGAGCCGCTCGTGCAGCTCGCCGGCCACCCGGGCGTCCAACTCGAGCCGGGCCGCGCGCCGCGTGGCCTCCGAGCGTTCGGACACGTTGTTCCCTCCGCACAAAAAGCCTCGTCCGGTTCACCTTCGCAGGTCAAGATTTTATGCCATTCGGCGGGCGACCATCGAATCATGACCACCACCGTCCCGAACCCCTCCGGGAAGGCGGCCCTGCGGGGCCGGATCCTCCGGCTGGCCGCGTCGGTCACCACCCCGCTGCTGCCCGACGACTACCTCGACATGGTCGCCCCGCTGCGCTCCGGCGCCGACCTGCGCGGGCGGATCCTCGCCGTACGCCCCGAGACCGCCGACGCGGCGACGCTGGTGATCCGGCCCGGCCGCGACTGGCGCGGGCACACCCCCGGGCAGTACGTCCGCCTCGGCGTCGACGTCGACGGCGTACGCCAGTGGCGGGCCTACTCGGTGACCTCCGCGCCGCAGCGCCGGGGCGGACCGATCTCGGTGACCGTCAAGGCCATCCCCGACGGGGTCGTCAGCAACCACCTCGTCCGCCGGACCCGGCCCGGGACGCTGGTGCAGCTCGACCAGGCCCAGGGCGACTTCGTGCTGCCGGGCCGGCCGCCGGCCCGGGTGCTCTTCGTGACGGCGGGCAGCGGCGTCACCCCCGTCATGGGGATGCTGCGCGCCGACGTGCTGGGTGGCGCCGACGTCGTCGTGGTGCACTCGGCGCCCACCCCGGACGACGTGATCTTCGGCGCCGAGCTGCGGGACCTCGCGACGCGGGGCGCGATCCGGCTGGTGGAGCGGCACACCGACAGCGACGGGCTGCTCACCGTGGCCGACCTCGAGCGCCTCGTGCCCGACCACCTCGACCGGGAGACCTGGGCCTGCGGCCCGGTCGGCCTGCTCGACGCCCTCGAGGAGCACTGGACGGCCGCGGGGCACGGCGACCGGCTGCACACGGAGCGGTTCCGCCCCACCGTCATCTCGGCCGGCGAGGGCGGCGCCGTCACCTTCGTCCGCTCGGGCGTGACCGTCGCCGCCGACGGCGCGACCCCGCTGCTCGACGCCGGCGAGAACGCCGGGGTGCTGATGCCCTCGGGCTGCCGGATGGGCATCTGCTTCGGCTGCGTCCTGCCGCTGCGTCAGGGCGCGGTTCGGGACCTGCGTAACGGGGAACTGACCACGGCGGTGCCCGGCGACGGCGTCCGCATCCAGACCTGCGTGTCGGCGGCGGCCGGCCCCTGCGACATCGACCACTGACCGGAGTACCTGACGTGACCGTGATCCAGAACAAGCCCGTCAACCCGATCGCCCACCTCACCGCCGAGGACATCGAGACCATCGGCAAGGAACTCGACGCGATCCGCGAGCGGGTGGTCGCCGACCGGGGCGAGCGCGACGCCGCCTACATCCGCCGGGTCATCTCCACGCAGCGCAAGCTGGAGATCGGCAGCCGGGTCGTGCTGCTGTTCTCCCTCTTCCCGCCCGCCTGGATCGTGGGCACCGCAGGCCTGACCGTGGCCAAGATCCTGGAGAACATGGAGGTCGGCCACAACGTCCTGCACGGCCAGTGGGACTGGATGCGCGACCCGAAGATCCACTCCACCACCTGGGAGTGGGACCACGTCTCGCCCGCCGAGCAGTGGAAGCACTCGCACAACGAGCTGCACCACACGTACACGAACGTCCTCGGCAAGGACAACGACCTCGGCTACGGAATCATGCGCGTCGACGAGGACCAGCGGTGGCACCCGTTCCACCTGGGGCAGCCGCTGTGGAACTTCATCAACGCCTGCTTCTTCGAGTACGGCATCGCCGCGTACGACCTGGAGCTGGGGCGCAACCTGCGCAAGGGCCGGCACAAGAGGCCGGAGTTCCGGGCCCGGGCGCGCGCCGTGGGCCGCAAGATCCGCCGGCAGGTGCTCAAGGACTACGTCGTGCACCCGCTGCTGTCCGGGCCCTCGTTCCTGCACACGCTGGCCGCCACCTTCACCGCCAACCTCCTGCGCAACCTGTGGAGCCACTCGGTGATCATGTGCGGGCACTTCCCGGAGGGCGTGGAGACCTTCTCCCGGCGCTCGATCGAGGGCGAGACCCGCGGCGAGTGGTACCTGCGGCAGATGCTCGGCTCGGCCAACATCAGCGGCAGCCGGCTGATGCACATCATGACCGGCAACCTGTCGTTCCAGATCGAGCACCACCTCTTCCCGGACCTGCCCAGCAACCGCTACCAGGAGATCGCCCCCGAGGTGCGGGCCCTGTTCGACCGGTACGGGCTGAAGTACACCACCGGCTCGCTGCCCCGACAGGTCTTCTCGGCGTGGCGGAAGGTCGTCCGGCTCTCGCTGCCCAACCGCCAGACGCCCCGCCGCGCCGACGAGCGCCCCGCCCCGGCCCTCGCCACCTCCGGGGTCTGATCCTCCTCCGGCACCGCCGCCCGCCGCGAAACGCGCTGGGCGGCGGCGCCGGGTCCGCGTACAGTCGGGGCATGGAGATCAGGCGCTTCTTCGCCGCCGCGGCCGCGCGAGCTTCGCGCTCGTCGGTCGCCGCCGCCTGACCTCACCATCTCCCGCCGGCGACCGGAAACGGTCCGCCGGCTTCTCGTCTCCGTCGGCCCGCCGGTCTCCCGGTGGTCGGACCCTTTCCGGTCGTCCGAACCCGGAAAGGCCACCGCCATGACGTACGACCCGATCAGCCGCACCTTCCTCGACTTCTTCCGCGAGCGCGGCCACGAACTCGTGCCCGACGGCTCCCTGATCCCGCCGCCGGGTGACCCGGTGCTCTTCACCACCTCCGGCATGCACCCGCTGACCCCCTACCTGGAGGGTCGACCCCACCCGCTGGGCCGGCGGCTGGTCAACGTGCAGCGCTGCCTGCGCACCACCGACCTGGACGAGGTGGGCGACCGCACCCACCTGACCCTGTTCCGGATGCTCGGCTCCTGGTCGCTCGGCGACTACGACCTGCCCCGCAGCCTGCGGTGGGGCTACGAACTGCTGCGTGACGGTTTCGGCGTGCCGCACGACCGGATGCACGTGACCGTCTTCGGCGGCGACGACCGGGTGGGCCCGGACGAACCCTCGCTGCGTACGTGGGGTGAGCTGGGTGTGCCCGTGGAGTTGACCGGGGAGGAGAACTGGTGGTCCAACGGCCCGACCGGGCCCTGCGGACCCGACACCGAGATCTTCGTCTGGACCGGCGACGGCCCGCCCCACGGCACTCCGGGCACCGACGAGCGGTGGATGGAGGTCTGGAACCACGTGGGGATGCGCTACCACCGGCACGGCGACGGCCGACTGACGCCGCTGCGGCAGCCCAACGTGGACACCGGGATGGGCCTCGAACGGCTGGAGATGGTGCTGCGCGGGCACCGCTCGGTCCACGAGGGCGAGGGCCTCGTGCCGTGGGTGCGGGGCGTCTGCGACGTGTGGGGCCTGCGGGACGCGTCGCTGCGCGTGGTCGGCGACCACCTACGCACGGGCGTGGTGGTGGTCGGCGACGGCGTACGCCCCTCGAACACCGGCCGCGGCTACGTGCTGCGCCGGCTGTTGCGCCGGACCCTCACCACGCTGTGGCGCGACGAGGCGTCCAGGACCCTGTCCGACCTGCCGACCGCGCCGGTGCGACACACCCTCGACAGCTTCCGCCAGCCCGTGACCGTCGACGAGGTGCGCGAGGTGTTCACCGGCGAGGAACGGCGGTTCCGGGAACTGCTGCGTCGCGGCCGGCCGGTGGTCCTGCGGCGCCGGTCCCGGGGCCCGCTGACGGACGCGGACTACCGGGACCTGCACGACACCCACGGGCTGCCCCGCGACCTCGTCGACGGCCTGCTCGCCGAGGCGGGCTGACCCCGCCGCCCGCGCGCCGCCCGTCGTCGTGGCCGACGCTTCCGGCCGCCTCCTCGACGACCTTCCTGCCGATGAAGGGCGATCCGCGACGGCAGGGCGTCGATGCGAGGGTCGTCCGCCGTCCGGCCGGTACCGGGACACCCCGGTGCCCGGCCGGACGGCGGGCCGCGCCGCTACCGGGCGTAGGTCTCGAACTCGGCGACCTTGGGGCTGCCGCCCGAACTGGTGATCCTGAAGGTGATCTTGGCCAGTGACGTGGCGGGGAAGGTGATCGCGCCCGCCCCGCTGCCGGAGGCCAGGACGGCGCCGCTGCCGTGGTTGACGAGCTGCCAGGACCCGATGCTGCCCTGGGTGCCCGAGGGCTCACGGATGACCACCCTGGACACCGTGGTGGCGGAACCCCACTTGATGGAGATGTCCCCGGTCGCGCCGGCCGGCGACCAGTACGTGCTCAGGCTGCCGTCGCGCACGTTGCCGTAGCTCGTGCCGCTGGCCTTGCTGGAACCGTCGGAGCCGGCCCCGATGCTGAGGTTCGGCCCGGCGGGCTGGGTCGGCGTCGGCGCGGGGCTGGTCGGCGCCGGGGTCGGGCTGGTCGGCCCCGGCGCGGGGCTGGTCGGCGCCGGCGTCTGCGGCGAGCAGCTGCCGTTCGACTCCCGCAGGCCCGTGTTGGCGCCCGCCGTCTGGCGGACGACGTCCGGCACGCAGCTGGCCGCGTCGAGGCTGTAGGCGTACGGGATGCTGACGGTGGTGTTGGACTGCGGGTTGGGGCCGGCCGGGTTGTTGTCGCTGCCGGGGCTGGACCAGGTCACGTTGTCGAAGATGTTGCCGGCGACCTGCCAGTAGCCGGCCTCGCTGGTGTAGAAGGTGCCCAGCACGTCCTTGGAGTTGCGGAAGTAGTTGTTCTCCACCTTGGCCCTGGCGCCGGCGCGGGAGTTGATGCCGGACTCGTGCAGGCTCACGTAGTGGTTGTTGTAGATGTGCGCGATGCCGCCGCGCAGCAGGGGCGTACGGGAGTCGATGTTCTCGTACAGGTTGTGGTGGAACGTGACGAAGCCGTTCGAGCGGTCGCTCTCGCTGGAGCCGATGAGGCCGCCCCGGCCGGAGTTGCGCAGGATGCTGTAGGACAGGGTCACGTACTGGGTGTCGTCCTTCATGTCGAACAGGCCGTCGTAGCCCTCCGACTCGCCGCCGGAGGCCTCCAGCGTGGCGTGGTCGACCCAGACGTTGCGGACGCCGCTCTCCATGCCGATGGCGTCGCCGCCGTTGGACGTGGGTGAGCCGGACTTCTTGACGTTACGGACGGTCACGTTCCGGATGATGATGTTGCGGGACTCGCGGATGTGGATGCCCAACTGGTCGAAGACGGCTCCGGTGCCGACCCCGATGATCGTGACGTTGCTGATCTGCTTGAGCTCGATCACGCCGGCGGCGGTGCTGCAACTGTTGCCGGACACCTTGGCGGTGTTGCCGTGGTTGATCGTCCCCTGGACCTCGATGATGATCGGGGTGCTGCTGCTGGGCCGGGTGCACAGGGCCGTGTGGATGCCGGTCCCCGTGCTGACCCGCACCGTCTGCCCGCCCGCCCCGCCGGTGGTCCCGCCGTTCTGGGTCGCGTAGCCGGTGGCGGCGCCCGCGGCCGCCGACGCCTCGTGCATCGGCAGGACCGCGACGCCGATCGCGGCCCCGACGGCCGTCGTGGCCAGTGCCACCTGGAGTCGCAGTGCGACTGGTCGTCTCATCTTCGCCTCGTCTCTCAGTTCGGATACGGGTGTTGCTGCGTGTCTGTCGTGTCGGCGGTCCGCCGGGGGCCGTCCGTCGCCGGCCGGTCGTCGGTGGACGTCCGCGTGGAACTCGCCCCGCTGTCGATCGCTCGGCGGTCGCGCCGCCGGCCCCGACCGCCGAGGTCGTCGGTGCCGGCGCGGGACACCGTGCGCGCGCTCCCGCCCGCTCCGCCCGTGGTGCCGCCCGTCGTCGCCGCTGCCCGGAAAGCGCTTTCCAGCGAGGATAGGGAGATGTCTATGCCCATGGCAAGGGCGTGCCCGGATTGCGGGGTGATGGGCTGATGCGTCCGGCGGCGCGGCGCGTCCGGTGGGCGCGGCGGGGTGGTGCGCCGGCGGGCCGGATCAGTCAGGATGACCTGCGCGAGGGCGTCGCCCGGCCGCGCCGCGGCCGACGGCCCGCCCGACGACGGAAGGAGACCCGTGTCGTCCACCCTGCTCTCCCGTCGCGACCTGCGCTTCCTGCTGCACGACTGGCTGGAGGTGACCCGGCTGACCGAGCGGCACCGCTACGCCGAACACTCCCGGGAGACCTTCGACGCCGTGCTGGAGCTCGCCGAGCGGGTGGCCACCGAGCGGTTCGCCCCGCACAACCGGGCCGCCGATCTCGCCGAGCCCACCTTCGACGGCCGTCGGGTGCACACCATCCCGCAGGTCAAGCAGGCCCTCGACGTCTTCGCCGAGACGGGGCTGCTGGGTGCCGGCATGGACGCGTCGGTCGGCGGCATGCAACTGCCGCACGTCGTGCAGGCCGCCTGCTTCGCCTGGCTCCAGGCCGCCAACGTCGGCACCTCGGCGTACCCGCTGCTGACCCTCGGCAACGCCAACCTGCTGCTGGCGCACGGCAGCCCCGAGCAGATCGACACCTGGGTTCGGCCGATGGTGCAGGGGCGCTTCTTCGGCACCATGTGCCTCTCCGAGCCGCACGCCGGCAGCTCGCTGGCCGACATCACCACGCGCGCCGAGCCACAGGACGACGGGACGTACCGGCTGCACGGCACCAAGATGTGGATCTCGGGCGGCGACCACGAGCTGTCGGAGAACATCGTCCATCTCGTCCTCGCCCGGATCCCCGGTGGTCCGCCCGGGGTGAAGGGCATCTCGCTGTTCATCGTCCCGAAGGTGCTGCTGGCCCACGACGGCGCGCCCGGCGCCCGCAACGACGTCGTGCTGGTCGGCCTCAACCACAAGATGGGCTACCGCGGCACCACCAACACCCTGCTCAACTTCGGCGAGGGCGTGCACCGGCCCGGCGGGCGCCCCGGCGCGGTCGGCTACCTGGTCGGCGAGCCGCACCAGGGCCTGGCGCAGATGTTCCACATGATGAACGAGGCGCGCGTCGGGGTGGGCGCCGGCGCCACCGCCCTGGGCTACACCGGCTACCTGAAGTCCCTCGCGTACGCCCGCCAGCGGCCGCAGGGCCGCCCGCTGGCCGACAAGGACCCGGCGACGCCGCAGGTGCCCATCGTCGCCCACCCGGACGTACGCCGGATGCTGCTGGCGCAGAAGAGCTATGTGGAGGGCGCCCTGGCGCTGGTCCTCTACTGCGGCCGGCTGCTCGACGAGGAGAAGACCGCGCCGGAGGCGGCCGACCGGGAGCGGGCCCGCCTGCTGCTGGACGTGCTCACCCCGATCGCGAAGAGCTGGCCCTCGCAGTGGTGCCTGGCCGCCAACGACCTGGCCATCCAGGTGCACGGCGGCGCCGGCTACACGCGGGACTACGACGTCGAGCAGCACTGGCGCGACAACCGGCTCAACCCGATCCACGAGGGCACCCACGGCATCCAGGCGCTGGACCTGCTCGGCCGCAAGGTCACCATGCGCGGCGGGGCCGGGCTGGCGCTGCTCGTGGAGACGGTCCGGGGCACGACCACCCGCGCGTGGAAGGTCGGCGGCGAGGCCGCCGAGCTGGCCGCCGCGCTCGGCGCCGCCCTCGACCGGGTCTCCCTGGTCACCCGGCGGCTGTGGGGCACCGGCGAACCGGAGGTGGCGCTGGCCAACGCGAGCGTCTACCTGGAGGCGGTGGGCCACGTGGTGATCGCCTGGATGTGGTTGGAGCAGCTCCTCGTGGTCGAGGCGGCCGGCGGCCCCGGCGACGGCCCGGACGCCGACCTGCACGCCGGCAAGCGGCAGGCGGCCCGGTTCTTCTTCCGGCACGAGCTGCCCCGCACGGCGGCCCAGTTCGACCTGCTGGACAGCCTCGACCGGACCACGCTGGAGATGCGCGACGACTGGTTCTGACGGCGTGCGCCACCTGCCTATCCTTGCCAGTCATGAACCCCGGTGACGTGTCCGTCCCACCGTCCGCCGCCGGCGCCGAGGAGCGACTGGAGATCCTGCGCCGCTGGTGGCGGCTGCCGGCGCCCGCCCGGCGCGAGGTCCGGCTGCTCAGTCGCTCCGGACGACACCACGCGGATCGGGAGGTGGCCTGGGTGGCCTGGCGCTGGGCGCAGGTCGTGCTGCCGCCGGGGGCACCGGAGCCGGGCCGCGCCCGCAACCTGCTCAGCGCGGCCGGCTTCTGGGTGCAGATCCTGCTGGAGCTCGGTCTCGGCGGCGATCCGACGGACCCGCCCGAGCCGCGCTGGCTCGACCGCCGCCGGGCCCGGCGCATCCTGCGGGCCGGCCCACCCGTCGGCTGAGGGAGGCGGAGGTCCGGCCGCGCCCGAGCGAGGGTCGGTGACCCGTGCCGGTCGAGCTGGGGTCCCGCCGGCCGGCGCCGGTCCAGGCTGGGGTCCCGCCGGCCGGTTCGTTCGCCCCGCCGCGCGAGCGGGACGGTCTCAGCCGTCGGCGAGCAGCCGGTCGCGGACCTCGCGGCGCAGGATCTTGCCGATCTGGGAACGGGGCAGGTCCTCGACGACGACCACGCGGCGGGGGACCTTGTACCCGGCCAGGTGCTGCCGGCACGCCGCCCGGACGTCCGCCTCGTCGGGCTGGGTGCCCTCGTCGGCGACGACCGCCGCCACCACCTCCTCGCCGTGCGCGCCCGGCAGGCCGACCACCGCGGCGTCGCGGATGCCGGGTACGCGTCGCAGCGCGTCCTCCACCTCCGACGGGTAGACGTTGAACCCGCCGGTGATGATCAGCTCCTTGATCCGGTCGACCACGCTGACGAAGCCGTCGGCGTCGGCCACCACGACGTCTCCGGTGCGCAGCCAGCCGTCGGGCAGCAGCGCCGCCGCCGTCTCCGCCGGGCGGTTCCAGTAGCCGGCGAACACCTGCGGCCCCCGGATCAGCAGCTCGCCCGCCTCGCCCGGAGCGCGCTCGCGCGACGGGTCCTCCGGGTCGACGATGCGGATGTCGGTGGACGGGAACGGCACGCCGACCGTGCCCGGCCGCCGGGCGGGGGAGACCGGGTTGCCGAGCGCGACCGGCGAGGTCTCGGTCATGCCGTAGCCCTCGACGAGCAGCCCGCCGGTGACCGACTCCCACAGCTCGACCGTCGCCGGGGGCAGCGCCATGGCGCCGGAGATGGCGTACCGGGCCGAGGAGAGGTCGACCCCGCGCTCCCGGGCGGCCGTGGCCAGCTTCTCGTAGATCGGCGGGACGGCGGGCAGGAAGGTCGGCGGACGGCGACGCACCGTGTCCAGCGTCTGGTCGAGGTCGAAGCGGGGGAAGAGCACCAGCGTGGCGCCGATGCCCACCGAGAAGGTGAGGCAGAGCGTCAGCCCGTACGCGTGGAACAGCGGCAGGACCGCGTACACCGTCTCCTCGCCGTCGCGCAGGCCGGGCACCCAGGCGCGGCCCTGCGCCGCGTTGGTCCGCAGGTTCCGGTGGGTCAGGATCGCGCCCTTCGGGGTGCCGGTGGTGCCGCCCGTGTACTGCAACAGCGCCGTGTCGTCCGGGCCGGGGGCGGGGTGCGCGGCGGCCAGCGGGCCGGCCTCGGCCACCAGCCGCTCCCAGGACAGCGCTCCGGGCGCGGGCCCGGTCATCGCCGCGCGGGTGGCCCGCGCGCGAGCCAGCGGTAGCCGCAGCGCCCAGCGCTTGCGCCGGGGCAGCGCCCGGGTCAGGTCCACCGCGAGCACCGTCTCGACGGCCGTCGCGCCGACGGCCCCCTGCACCAGGGGAGCGACCTTGTCCCAGACCACCGCGACCCGGGCGCCGTGGTCGGCGAGCTGGTGGGTGAGCTCCTGCGGGGTGTAGAGCGGGTTGTGCTCCACCACCACCGCGCCGATCCGCAGCACGGCGTAGAACGCGACCACGTGCTGCGGGCAGTTGGGCAGCACCAGCGCCACCCGGTCGCCCCGGCCGACGCCGAGGCGGCGCAGCGCCTCGGCCGCCCGGCCCACCTGGTCGTCCAGGTCGGCGTACGTGGTGGTGGCGCCGAAGAAGTCCAGCGCGACCCGGGGGCCGAACCGGCGGGCGGCGTCGCGCAGCAGGTCGACCAGCGACTCGTCGGACGGCGTGACGGTGGCTGGCACGCCCGGGGCGTAGCTGCGCAGCCAGGGTCGCTCCGCGCTCAGGTCCATCTCTCTCCTCCGCCGTACGTCCATCGTCCTACCACACGGTAACCTACGGTCGCGTAGGTCCCGACGTCCTGGACGCACCACGAGATCCGGCCGGTGCTGGCGGCGATGCTGCTGATCGGCGCCGACGGCGCCGCCCGGCGGGTGGCCGGGCCGGTCCTGCGGGCGACCGCTCGCCACCTACGGCGGGGCCGCCGCGCTCGACGTCAGCGGTGCCCGGCGGAATGGCGGATGGCCTGCCGGCCCTTGACCACCGCCAGCACGATCACCACGGCCAGCGCGACCGCACCGATGATCACGAGCCAGCGGACCGCCTCCAACAGCAGCCCGAGCAGGACGAGCGCGCCCGCGACGACGCCGACGACCCAGAGCAACGTCCGCATGTCCACCTCCCGTGGCTCCGACCGCGTCGTGCGGCCCACGGGAACTCCTTCCCGGTCCGTCCCGCACCATGCCGCCGTCGGCGACGCGGCTGTCGTCGACGGGCGGCCCCGTCAGCGCTGGGCGACGTAGACGGTGTTGGCCGAGCGCCCGCCGGTCAGCGGGTTGGCGAACGGGACGACGTGCGCCCGCGCGGTGCGGAACACCTCGCTCAGCGTCGCCTCGAAGTCGGGATCCGGCGGGTCGTCCGACCAGAGGGCGAACACCCCGTCCGGGTGCAGGTGGGCGGCGAGCCGGCGCAGGCCGTCGGGCGTGTAGAAGCTGGCGTGGCTCGGGTGCAGCACGTTGCGCGGCGAGTGGTCCACGTCGAGCAGCACGGCGTGGAACCGCCGCCCCGGCTCCCGCGGGTCGAACCCGCTGCCGTCGGCGACCGCGGCGAAGAAGTCGGCCCGCACGAACCGGGTACGGGGATCGGCGGCCAGCCCGGCGGCGAAGGGGAGCAGTTCGCGCCGGTGCCAGTCGATGACGTCCTCGATCGCCTCCACCACCAGCAGCGAGCCGACCCGCTCGTCGGAGAGCGCGGTGCGGGCGGTGTAGCCGAGGCCGAGGCCGCCGACGACCACGTCGAGGCCCTGCCCGGACAGGGGGGCCAGGCCCAGCCGGGCCAGTTCGATCTCCGCCACGGGGAAGAGGCTCGACATCAGGAACTCGTCGTCGAGCTTGACCTCGTACACCTCGACGTCGAGCTGCGGGTCGCGGCGCCGACGCAGGCTGATGAGGCCGATCGGGGTCTCCCGCCAGGCCAGTTCCTCGAATCGCACGCCCACGGGCCCGGATGCTACCCGCCGGCACCTCGGGTCCCGGCGGTCGGCACGCGCATTCCTGCCGCGCGGGCGGGTATGCGTGCCCGTCGAGGGCCGCCGACGGGGGCCGGACAGGGAGGGCGCGGTGGCGGACATGCTGGCCGGACGGCTGCACCTGGCGGAGCGGGCGTTGCGGATGGAGCCGGTGCCGGTGCCCGAACCGCGGGACGGGCAGGTGCGGATCAGGGTCGAGGCGGCTGGGGTCTGCCTCTCGGACGTGCACCTGATCGACGGCACCCTCACGCCGCTGTACCTGCCCGGCGACGTGGTGACGCTCGGGCACGAGGTGGCCGGGGTCGTCGACGCGTTCGGCGACGACGTCGAGGGCTGGCAGCCCGGTCAGCGGGTGCTGCTCCAGGCGGGGGAGCGGGACCGGCGCGGCACCGTGCTGACCCGGGGCGTGGACTACGACGGCGGCTGGGCCGAGTACGCCGTGGCCAGCGAGAGCACGGTGGTGCCGATCCCGGACGACCTCCCCTTCGAGCAGGCCTGCGTCATTCCCGACGCGGTCTCCACCCCCTGGGCGGCGGTGACGGACACCGCGCGCACCCGCCCCGGCGAGGCGGTCGGGGTGTGGGGCGTGGGTGGGCTGGGCGCGCACGCCGTGCAGTTGCTCCGCCTGGTCGGCGCGGCCCCGGTGATCGCGGTGGAGCCGCTGGCGGCGGCGCGGGAGCGGGCGGTGGCCCTGGGGGCCGACGCGGTGCTCGACCCGGCCGACGCCGCCTTCCGCGACGCCGTGCTGGAGCTGACGGGCGGGCGGGGGCTGGACGTGGCGTTCGACTTCGCCGGCGTCACCGCCGTGCGCGAGCAGGCGCTGACCGTGTTGGGCCGCCGGGGCCGGCTGGTGCTCGCGGGCATCGCCAACAAGCCGGTGACGATCGCGTCGGACAGCCCGTTCAACTACTTCCAGCAGGCGGTGCTCGGTCACTACGGCTCGGAGGGCGAGCACGTCGAGCAGTTGGTGTCCCTGGCCCGGCAGGGGCGGCTCGACCTGGCGGCGTCGATCAGCGACGTGCTGCCGCTGGCCGACGCCCAGGAGGCGGTGCGTCGGGTGCAGACCAAGCAGGGCAACCCGATCCGGCTGATCCTGCGCCCCTGAGCGGCCCGGTCCGTCGGCGTACCGCTGCTCCTCGCGCGGGGCGGGCGGGGGCGCTCACGGCCGGACCGCCGTCGGGTCGGGCCGGCCGGTACGTCGACGCCGGCGGCGTACCCCGACGATCGCGACCGCCGTCGCCGCGACCGCCGCGCCGAGCGTCCACAGCAGGGGATCCGTCCGCAGGTGTGCGGGCAGTTGCCCGGCCAGGACGAACACGCCCATCGCCGCCACGAACCAGCCGAACGCCCGGCGCAGCACGTCCTCGCGGACGCGTCCGGCCAGCCGGCCGCCGGCGAGGCTGCCGAGCACGGCCGCGGCGGTGACGGCGGTGGCCAGGCCCGGGTCGATGTCGACGGTGGACAGGTAGCCGGCCAGCCCGGCGAACGACTTCATGGCGATGACCACGAGCGAGGTGCCGACCGCGACCGGCATCGGCAGGCCGCCCAGCAGCGCGAGGGCCGGCACCACCAGGAACCCGCCGCCCGCGCCGACCAGCCCGGTGACCAGTCCGACCACGACGCCGTCGAGGAGCACCCGCGCCACGGGCAGCTCACGCCGCTGCCGCCCCGGGCCGTCGCGCCGGCCCCGCAGCATGGCCGTCGCGGTGGCGAGCATCATGACGGCGAAGCCGGCGAGCAGGACGGCGGGCGGGACGAACGCGGCGAGGCGCCCGCCGCCGTACGCGCCGGCCATGCCCGCGGCCCCGAAGAGCAGGCCGGTGCGCCACCGGACCCGGCCGGCCCGGGCGTGCGGCAGCGCGCCGACGGCGCTGGTCACCCCGACGACGAGCAGCGAGGTGGCGATCGCCTCCCGGGCCGGCAGGTCGGCCACGTAGACCAGCAGCGGCACGGCGAGGATGGACCCGCCGCCGCCGAGCAGGCCGAGGCTCACCCCGATGAGGACGGCCAGCGCGACGGTCAGCGCGAGGCTGCCGGTCACGGCAGGGGCCGGGGCGTCGGGTGGTCTCCGAGCCGACCGACGAGGGTGTCCACGTCGCAGCTCGCGCCCCGGTTGTAGGGGAGCCTGCCGAGCAGCATGCCCAGCGCGCAGGTGTCGGTGACGGCGGCGAAGGTGAGGCCGGCGCCGATGAGGCCGGCGACCCACTTCAGGCCGGGTACGAAGACCGAACCGAGGACGCTGAGCAGGACGATCGAGCCGGCGACGAGGCGGACCTGCCGCTCCAGCTCCCAGCGGGGGGTGCCCCGTCGGACCGGTCCCTGGGCGGCCTGCCACGCGGTCATCCCGCCGTCGAGGATCCTGAGGTTGGGCAGCCCGACGCCGGCGAGGGCCTGCCCGGCCCGGGCGGCGCGGGCACCGGAACGGCAGATCAGCACCACGGTCTCGTCGAGGTGCCGCCGCAGCTCCTCGCGGTGCTCCCTGAGCACGTCGAGCGGGACGTTGTAGGCGCCGGGGACGTGGGCCGTCTCGAACTCCGCGGGGGTGCGCACGTCCAGCATGCGGGGAGCGCGGCCGGAGTCGACCAGCTCGCGCAGCGTGGCGGCGTCGAGGGTGGCGGGCAGGGCGTTCGGTGAAGTGGTCATTTCTCCTCGTCCAGGGATGGCTCGCCCGTGGGCGGGCAGGGTGAGCCGGACCGCCGTCGATCGGCGTCGTTCGGCGGCGGCGAGCGCGCGACACCGTGCGGACGACCGGTGGCGGCCCGGCGCGTAGGGAAGGGGGCGGCGGTGCGGGTCGGTCAGGCGTCGCCGGGGCTCATGGCGACCCCGGCGGCCTCGGCCCGGCCGAACTTGTCGTCGATCACGACGACCTCGCGACCCGCGTTGGCCAGCAGCGAGGCGGCGGCCGTGGCCCGGTACCCGGAGCCGCAGTGCACCCAGACGGTGCCGGCGGGCACCTCGGCGAGGCGTCCGGGCAGGTCGGGCAGGGGGATGTGCACGGCGCCCTCGACGTGACCGGCGGTCCACTCGTTGGTCATCCGGACGTCGAGCACCACGTCCGGGGCGGGCAGCCCCGCCGGGGTGTCGCCGGCCCGGGCGGCGGCCAGCGCGGGAAAGTCGGCCATGCGCAGCTCGCGGAGCTGTCCCGGCTCGGTGGACCAGCGGTCGGGGTCGCCGGTGGCCCGGGCGGCCGGCCGGTCGATGCCGATGCGGACCAGTTCGCGCTGGGCGTCGGCGACCTGCTCCTCGGTCTCCGCCAGCAGGGTGAGCGGCGCGCCCCAGTCGATGAGCCAGCCGAGCCAGGTCGACATCGGGCCGTCGAGTCCGAGGGCGACGGTGCCCGCCAGGTGCGACGTGGCGTACGCCTTGCGGTGGCGCAGGTCGACGACCCACTGGCCGGCGGCGATCCGCTCCCGCAGCTCGGCGGCGTCGGCCCGGGCGACCGGGGTGAGGTCCACCGGCGCCGGGCCGGCGAGGTTCGCCACGCCCATGTGGGCGTAGTACGCCGGGTAGGCGTCGAGCCCGGCGAGGGTCTCGGTGACGAACTCGTCGGCGGCGAGCCGCAGCACGGGGTTCGCCCGCTTCTCCCGGCCGATGGTCGACTCGGGCGCGTCGGACTGGCTGGCGGAGCAGAAGCTGCCGAAGCCGTGGGTGGGCCACACCTCGGCGCCGTCGGGCAGCAGGTCGGCCAGGCGCCGGGCCGAGGCGTGCTGGTGGTGGGCGAGTTCGTGGGCGTGCTGCCCGCCGAGCAGGTCGGTGCGCCCGGTGGTGCCGAAGAGCAGTGAGCCGCCGGTGAAGACGCCGACCGGGCGCCAGCCGGAGTCGTCGGCCTCGTCGAGCACGTACGACAGGTGGTGGAACGTGTGCCCCGGGGTGGCGAGCACCCGCAGCCGCAGCGCGCCGGAGACGGGCACGGTGTCGCCGTCGGCGACCGGCGTCCGGTCGAAGTCGACCTCGTCGTCCGCGGCGACGAGGTAGCGGGCACCGGTCAGCCGGGCCAGCTCCAGACCGCCGGAGACGTAGTCGTTGTGGATGTGGGTCTCCACCACGTGGGTGACGCGTACGCCCTTCTCGCCGGCCAGGTACAGGATCCGGTCGATGTCGCGCTGGGGGTCGACCACGATCGCCACCGTGCCGTCGGAGGCCAGGTAGCTGCGGTCGCCGAGCGAGGACGTCGCGATGACGGACACCTCAACTGCCATTGCCGTACTCCTTGTGGGATCAAATACCCCGGGGGGTATGCGGCGGACACACGTCGGGTGTGCTGACGCGTGCACTCTGTCTACCCGCACACGTCGCTGTCACGCAACGTGTGCGGTGCGTTTCCTTCGGTGGTGGTCAGGCGAGGGCGAGGAAGAGCTTCTCCAGCTCCTCCTCCGTCATCTCCGGGGAGTCGCCCCGCTCGCGGGCGGCGGTGCAGTGCCGCATGCCGGAGGCGATGATCTTGAAGCCGGCCCGGTCGATCGCCTTCGACACCGCGGCGAGCTGGGTCAGCGCCTCGCGGCAGTCCTGGCCGGTCTCCATCATCTCGATGACCGCGTTGAGCTGGCCCCGGGCCCGCTTCAGGCGGGTCAGGGCCTCGCTCGTCATCTCGGGTCGCAGCTTCACCGCGCGCCTCCTCGCTCTCTCCGAGCATACCCCGGGGGGTACCCGTACGTGCCCATGCTAACCCCTCACGCGAGAGGCGTCCGCGTCCGCGCGGTGATCCTGGTCGCACCGCCGGGGCCCGACACCGGGAATCTGGGCGCCGTCGCCACGCAGGGTCCTCGGGGCATCGACGCAACGCTTATCCTGTGCCCCGACCGCCCCACCGGAAGGGATGCGATGCCGTCGCGGCAGGACCAGCTGCACTCGTACCAGTTCACCGTCCAGCGGGCCGTCGCCGCGCTGGTGATGCGGGAGACCGACCCGGCGCAGTCACCGTTCCGGCGGCTCGCCGGCGCCGGCCTGGCCAGCGTGCTGGTCGCGGCCATCGGCCTGGGCGGGTTCGCCCTCTACGGCCTCTTCACCGGGGGCGGCAGCAGCTGGCGCGACCCGGGCGCGGTGATCGTGGAGAAGGAGTCCGGCGCCCGGTTCGTCTACCGGGAGGAGAAGCTGCACCCGGTGCTCAACTACGCCTCGGCCCTGCTGATCATCGGTGCCGAGCGGCCGAAGACGGTGCTCGTCTCCCGTCGCGCCATCGACGGGGTGCCGCGCGGCCTGCCGCTGGGCATCGCCGACGCCCCGGACTCGCTGCCCGCCAGGAGCCGGCTGTCCACCGCGCCGTGGACGGTCTGCTCCGTCGCCGCCGAGGCCGACCGGACGGCGCCCCGCTCGGCGCTGCTGATCGGCGTGCCGGTCGGCGAGGGCCGGGAGCTGGGCGAGGACGCACTGCTGCTGCGCGATCCCGACGGGGGGCTGCACCTCGTCTGGCACCAGCGCCGCTACCTGGTGCGTGACCCCAACCGGGTGCTGGCCGCCCTGGCCGCGACCCGGGCCCGAGCGGTCCCGGTGGCCCCGGCCCTGCTCAACAGCCTGCCCGCTGGCGCCGACCTCGCCCCGCTGACCCTGCCCGACGAGGGGGAGCGCTCCGCGCGGGTGTCCGGGGCGCGGATCGGCGACGTCTACCTGGTGCGCAACTCCGGCGGCGGCCGGCAGTACGCCGTCGCGCTGCGCGACGGCCTCGCCGGCATCACCGAGTTGCAGGCCGGCCTGCTGCTCGCCCGCACGGGCCAGGGCGAGCCGGAGCCGATCACGCTCGGGCGGTTCGCGGCGCTGCCCAAGCTGCCCGACCTCGCCCCGACGGGACCGACCGCCCCGCCGACCGCACCGCCCCGGCTCGCCGCCGCCGACGGGGTGGCGCTCTGCGCCCGGGTGGGCGACGACGGCGGCGTCACCGAGGTCCGGCTCGGCGTACGACTGCCGGACCTCGCCGCCGCGCCGCGCACCGCCCCGGCGGCGGGTGGCGGGGTGCGCGCCGACCACGTCGTGGTGGAGCCCGGTCGGGGCGCGGTGGTCGAGGCGGTCGCGGCGCCCGGCGCGACCGGCGGCGCGATCTCCGTGGTCACCGACCTGGGCCGGCGCTACGTCCTCGCGGGCGGCGACGTGCTCGGCGCGCTCGGCTACCGCGACGTGCGGCCGGTGCGGCTGCCGGCCGGCCTGGTGGCTATGGTGCCCGCCGGCGCCACGCTCGATCCAGCCGCCGCGCGGGTCGTCGCCGCCCCCGCCTGAGCGCGCCACCGGCCTGAGCGTGCCCCCCCGCCCGGGGTCAGTCGGCGGGGCGGCGCAGCACGGTGACGGCGAAGTCGGCGTCGTCGCGCCACGGGCGCAGGTCCCACGTGGCGAAGCGGTGCTCCAGCCGCAGGCCGGCGGCGACCGCGTCGGCGTCGAAGCCGGTCAGCGGGTAGCCCCGGTCGGTGCCGAAGCCGACCGCCAGCACGCCGTCGGGGCGCAGGTGGGCGGCGACGCGGCGCAGCACCTCCCGCTCGGTGCCGGGGGCGACGAAGGCCAGCACGTTGCCGGCCAGCACCGCCGCGTCGAACGGCTCCGGCTCGCCGGCCGCCGTCAGGTCGAGCTCGGCCAGGTCGGCGACCAGCCAGCGCGGGCCGGGGTGGTCGGCGCGGGCGGCCTCGACCAGGGCCGGGTCGGCGTCCACCCCGACCACGGCGTGGCCCCGGGCGGCCAGCGCCGCGCCCACCCGGCCGGTGCCGCAGCCGGCGTCGAGGATCCGGGATCCGGGCGCGACCATCGCGTCCAGCAGCCGGGCCTCGCCGGCCAGGTCGGCCCCGTCGGCGGCCAGCCGGCGGAACCGGTCGATGTACCACTGCGAGTGCTCCGGACCGGTCTCGGTCTCCCAACGGGTCGGGTTTCCCATGCCGCCACCGTAGCCGGGCCCCCGGTGCTCCCGTGGCGGCGGGGCGGACGGGGACCTCCGCCGGCGACACGGTGTCCGCCTGCCAGAACGCCGCCAGGACAGCGACGCCCTAGCCGTCGACGCGGGCCGACGGATCGAGCACCCAGTGGTTGGTGCGGAAGAGGCGGCCGGCGAACTCCGTCTGCTCCTCGCCCACGAGGGCGAAGCCGCCCGAGCGGCAGATCGCGTTCGACGCGGCGTTCGTCGTGGCGGGGAAGGCGTGGATGAGGCCCCAGCGGCCGTCCGCCCGGGCCAGGTCGAGCACGGCGCGGACGGCCCTGCCGGCCAGGCCCCTGCCCTGGAACTCCGGCACGACCATCCAGCCGATCTCGGAGATGCCGCCGTGGGCGTACACCGTCACCGTCCCCGCCACCTCGGTGCCGCCGGCCGGGACGATCATCTTGATCCAGGCGCTGCCGTCCCGCACGGTCTCGAGGTCGCGCCGGAGCTGGGCGGACACCCGCTCGCGCGGCTGCGGGCCGCCGAGTTCCGCCATCACGACGGGATCGCAGCGCAGGCGTACGTAGGCGTCGAGGTCGCCCGGCTGCACGTCGCGCAGCCGCAGCCCGGCAGCGGGCGGGGCAGCCGCGGGCGGGGTGCCCGGGACAGCGTCGGGGGAGGCATCCACCCGGCACATCCTCCGTCGGCGCCCTCCGCGCGGCAACCCCGCCCGCCGGCTCAGCCCTTCTCCGCGCCGCTGGTGAGCCCCTCGGTGAGCAGGCGTTCGCTGGCGAAGAAGAGGATCACGATGGGCAGGGTGAGGATCACCGAGCCGGCCATCAGCACCGTCTTGGGCACCTCGACGCCGTCGGAGAGCTGCGCCAGCCCCAGCGACACCGTCCACCGGTTCGGCTTGTCGACCAGGAAGAGCAGGGCGAAGAGGAACTCGTTCCAGGCGATCATGAAGTCGTACAGGGCGACGGCCATGATGGACGGCGCCGCCAGGGGGAGGCTGATCCGGCGGATGATGCCGAGCCGTCCGGCGCCGTCGATGGCCGCCGACTCCTCCAGGCTGACCGGGATGGTCTCGAAGTAGTTGCGCAGCATGTAGACCGACACCGGCAGCGTCTGCGAGATGTAGACGAGCACCAGACCGAACAGGGAGCCGCGCAGCCCGGCCCGGGTGAAGACCACGAAGAGCGGGATGGCGATGACGATCGACGGGAAGAGGTAGACCGCCAGGAACAGGAAGTCGACCTGCCGCCGGCCGAAGAACCGCAGCCGGGCGACCGCGTACGCGCCAGGGATCGCCACGGCCAGCGTCAGCAGCGTCGCCGCGACGGCGACCAGACCGCTGTTGCGCATGAAGGTGAGGAAACCCTGGCCGCCGTCGTCGACGGCCTTCACCACCTCGGCGTACGTGTCGAACGTCAGCTCGCCGAGGCCCACCACCAACGAGCCGGGGTCGAGCAGCAGCCGCTCGATGGGGCGCACCGAAAGCACCAGCATGTAGTAGAAGGGGAAGACGGTGACCAGCAGGAACGCGGCGATCACCAGCCGGCGCAGCCAGCGCAGGCCCACCGTCTCGATCCGGTCCCGGTCCATCAGCCGTCCCTCCGTCCGCCGAAGAAGCGCAGGTACACCACCACGAACACGATGAGCACCACGGCGAGCACGACCGCCTGCGCCGCCGCCGCGCCGATGTCCGTACGCGCGGTCAGGAACTCGTAGACCCGGATGCTGACCACCTCGGTGCCGGCGGCCCCGCCGGTGAGCAGGTAGATGTCGTCGAACTTGTTGAACGTCATGATGAACCGCAGCACGCCCAGCAGGCCGATCACCGGCAGCAGCTGCGGCAGCAGGATGTGCCGGAACCGCTGGCTGGGCGTGGCCCCGTCGACCCGGGCCGCCTCCTCCAGCTCGCCGGGGACCGCTTGGAGCCGGGCGAGCAGGAACAGGAAGGCGAAGGGGAAGTAGCGCCACGCCTCGAAGGCGACGACCGTGGCCAGTGCGGTCGACTCCTGGGACAGGAACGGCACCGGGGTGTCCCAGCCGAGGAACCGCCGGCCCCAGTCGTTGACGATGCCGAGCTGCGGGTCGAGCATCACCTGCCAGACGAAGGTGACCGCGACCACCGGCGCCACGTACGGCAGCAGCATCGACGCGCGCACCAGGGTGCGGCCCCGGAACGGCCGGCGCACGACCAGCGCCGCCACCAGGCCGAGCACGATGGAGCCGGCGGTGCTGGCCACGGCGTAGACCAGCGTGGTCCACAGCGTGTCGGCGAATCCCGGGGTGTTCAGCACCCGCTCGACGTTGTCCATCGTGAACTCGCCGAACAGCCCGGTGCGCCGCAGGGTGGCCAGGCGTACCCGCTGGAAGGCCAGCACGACGGTCCAGACGATGGGTATGCCGATCACGGCGACCACGACGAGCAGCGTCGGGGCCACCAGCGCGAGCCCGGCGCGGGACTCGCGGCGGCGCAGGGTCAGTGGCCTGCGGCGGCGGGCCGGGGCCGGCCGCTCCCGGGCGGGGGAGCGGCCGGTGCCCGGTGGGGCGGTGGTCAATTGACGCCCGCCTTGATCGCCTCCACGTCCTTCTTCGCCCGTCCGGCGGCTGCGGCGGCGTCGGTCTTGCCGGCGACCACGTCGTTCAGGGCCTTGGGCACCGGCAGCTCGCCGAGGATCGCGCCGACGAGCTTGCCCTGGCCCTGGGTGAGGCCCCAGCGTTGGAAGGTGTCGGGGCTGCCGCGCAGACCCGCGAGGACCTCGTCGCCGTAGACCTCGGCGAGCGGCTTCCTGGTGTCGACCCCGGCCTGGCTAAAGTTCCAGGCGGTGAGGAACTTCTCCGGCTCCTGCGGGGTGCCCTTGCGGACGGGGAAGCGTCCCTCGGGGGACATGCCGAACCAGCGCGGGTAGCCGTCGCCGAGCATGTGCTCCACGAAGGACATCGCCGGGTCGGCGGCGGCGCCGTCGAGCACGGCCCATGAGCTGATCTCGCCGTACTGGGCGGGTTCGGTGCCGTTCGGGCCCTTGATCGCGGTGACGAAGCCGCTGTTCTTCGCGAGGAACGTCGGGTCGGACTGGCACTGCGGGCAGGTCGGCTTGGCGTCGTTTCGCAGGCCGGCCAGCTCGTCGAGGATGAACGGCGACCAGACCAGCATGGCCGCCTTGCCGGCGAAGTAGGTGGCCCGGGTGGTGTCGACGTCCTGCGCGCCCTTGACCGAGCTGGTGCGCATCAGCTCGCCGTAGAACCGGAACGCCTCGACGCACTCGGGGGAGTCCAGCTTCACGGCCCCGGAGTCGTCGGTGAGCTGGCAGTTGTTGGCCAGCGCGAGGTGCTCGAAGGTCTGCTGGGTGAACACGTCGCCGGGGGCGGTGGCGGCCGTGATGCCCGCGACGCCGCCGGTGTTGAGTCTCGTCGCGGCGGCGGCGATCCTGTCGTACGTGTCGGGGGCGGGCAGCCCGGCGGCCGCGAAGAGGTCCTTGCGGTAGACGAGCAGCTGGCCCCAGCCGTCGCTGGGCACGGCGAGCTGCCTGCCGTCGTCCGAGGTGAGCTCCAGGGCCCGCGGCGAGAAGGTCGGCCGGCCGAGCTTCTCGACGACCTCCGCGTTCGCCGAGGAGTGCAGCAGCTCGTTGCCGGCGAGGGTGCGGACGCCGGCGAGCGACACCGAGCCGACGACGTCGGGCAGTTCGCCGGCGGCGGCGCTGGAGGCGATCAGGGACGGGAACTGGTCCTCGTTGACGGTGACCAGGTCGACGGCGATGCCGGTGCTGGCGGTGAAGTCCGCGATGATCGCCTTGGTGGCGGTGACCCGGTCGGCCACGTCCTCCAGGCTCCACACGGTGATCTTCCTGCTGTTGCTGTCGGATTCTTCCTCGCCGCAGGCCAGCAGGCCGGCCCCGGTGACTGCCATGATCAGGGTGGCGGCGAGTATCCGCATCGGAGGTGCTGACATCGGTGGCACTCCTCTCGAAGGGTATGGAACGGATTCAACCCCTTCGATTGATCAATTACAAGACATATGCCGATTTATTGCCTACGATGGAGCCCAGTGCTACCGGGATGTGACTCATGGTCAACTGGGTTGTCTCACTCGCCGGGCCCCGACGGATCAGCCTCGAGCCCTGCCCCCCGGATCCGCTCGGCCCCGGCCAGGTCCGGATCCGCACCCGCTACTCCGGCATCTCGGCCGGCACGGAACTCACGCTCTACCGGGGCAGCAACCCCCGGCTGAGCAAGGACTGGGACGACGTCAGCCGGATGTTCGTGCCCCGGCAGAGCACCGTGCCGTACCCGCTGGTGGGCTTCGGCTACGAGGAGGTCGGCGAGGTCGTCGAGGTCGCGCCCGACGTGCCCGACCGGCGGACCGGGCAGGTCGTCTGGGGCATCTGGGGGCACCGCGCCGAGGCGGTCGTGCCCGCCGGCACCGTGCACCCGCTGCCCCCGCACCTGGATCCCCTCGCGGCGGTCTTCGCCCGCCCCGGGGCGATCGCACTCACCGCCGTGCTCGCCGGCGACCTGCACCTGGGCGACTGGGTGGCGGTCTTCGGGCAGGGCGTCATCGGGCTGCTCGCCACCCGGCTCGCCGTCCTCTCCGGCGCGCGGGTGGTCGCCGTCGACCGGGTGCCCGCCCGCCTGGCGCACGCCGGTCGGCTCGGCGCCCGGCTCGCCGTCGACGCGGGCGCCGAGTCGGCCGCGGCCGTGCTGCGCCGGGCCACCGGCGGCCGGGGCGCCGACGTCTGCCTGGAACTGTCCGGGGCGTACCCGGCGCTGCACGAGGCGATCCGTTCCACCGCCCACGCCGGCCGCGTCGTGGCCGCCGGCTTCTACCAGGGACAGGCCGACGGGCTCGGCCTGGGTGAGGAGTTCCACCACAACCGGATCCAGCTGGTGGCGGCCCAGGTCTCCGGGCCGACCCCGGCGCCCGGCATGGCCGGCCGGTGGACCGGGGCCCGCGTCGCACACACCTTCATGGACCTGGTGGCCGAGGGCAGCGTCGACCCGCTGCCGCTGGTGAGCCACGTCGTCGACGCGAGCGCGGTGGCCGACGCGCTGGCGCTGCTCGACCGCGGTGACGCAGACGTCCTCCAAGTGGTGCTGAGGTTCTGATGACGATTCCCCTGGCCTGTCAGGAGCAGCTCCTGCCGGGCACCGACCTGATCCAGAAGTACGCGCTCGCCACCGCGCTCGGCTACGACGCCATCGAGCTGCGCGGCGCCGGCGACCTCGGCCTCGCCCGCCGGCTGCCCGAGCTGCGCCGGGCCCGCGCCGCCGGGGTGGTCATGCCCACCGTCTGCGTGGAGATGGACCACTTCATCGGCGACTTCGACCCCGAGCGCTCCCGCGACGCCGTACGCAACCTGCGCTCCCAGCTCTCGGTGATCGCCGAGCTGGGCGGCGTCGGCGCGCTGACCCCGGCCGCGTGGGGGATGTTCTCCCGGCGACTGCCGCCGTTCGAGCCGCCCCGCTCGCCCGCCGACGACCGGCAGGTGCTCGTCGACGCCCTGGGCGAGCTGGGCGAGCACGCCCGCGCCGAGGGGGTCACCCTCTTCCTGGAACCGCTGAACCGGTACGAGGACCACATGGTCAACCGGCTCGACGACGCCGTCGCCCTCTGCGCGACCGTCGGGCTGCCCTCGGTGCGGGTGGTGGCGGACACCTTCCACATGAACATCGAGGAGGACGACGTGCACCGGGCGCTGCGCGCCGCCGCGCCGTACCTCGGGCACGTGCAGGTCAGCGACTCCAACCGGTTCCAGCCCGGCACCGGGCACCTCGACTGGCCGGCGCTGGTGCGCACCCTGCTGGAGATCGACTACCGGGGCTGGCTCGCGCTGGAGTGCCGGCTGCGCGGCGACCCCGTACGCGCCCTGCACCAGGCCGCCGCCGTGCTGCGCCACGCCCAGCCCCGGCAGGCGGCGGCGTGAGCACCGGGACAGCCGGCGGCGCGTACACCGCCGACGCCGGGGCCCGCGACGTCGGGGCACTGCGCCGTCTCGCCGTCGCCACCCTCGAGGCCAACTGGGAGCACGACCACACGGTGCCCTCGCGCACCCTCTACCCGCACCAGTGGAGCTGGGACTCGGCGTTCATCGCGATCGGCTGGTCCCACGTGCGCCCCGAGCGCGCCTGGCGGGAGCTGACCAGCCTGTTCCGGGCCCAGTGGCGCGACGGGCGGGTGCCGCACATCGTGTTCAACCCGGCGCTGCCCGTCGGCTCGTACTTTCCGGGCCCGGAGTTCTGGGCGTCGGGGCACGCCGAGGGCGCCCCGGCCGCCGCCACCTCCGGGCTGATCCAGCCGCCCGTGCACGCGTCCGCCGCCTGGCTGGCGTACCGGCGGTCCCCCGGCGGGGCCGGGCGGTCGGCGCTGCGCCGGCTCTACCCCCGGCTGGTGGCCCAGCAGCGCTACCTCGCCACCCGCCGGGACGTCGGCGGGGGCGGGCTGGCCTGCGTCGTGCACCCGTGGGAGTCCGGGCTGGACAACAGCCCCGCCTGGGACGCCCCGCTGGCGGCGGTGCCCGCCGACGCGGCCATCATGCGCGTGTACCGCCGGCACGACACCGCGCACGCCGACGCCGCGCACCGCCCCACCGACCTCGACTACGCGCGCTACGTCGCGCTCGTGGCGTCCTACCGCGAGCGCCGCTACCGCGACGACGACCTCGCCGCCCGGCACCCGTTCCTGGTGGAGTGCCCCCTGGTCAACGCCGCGATGGGCGCCGCGGAGCACGCCCTCGCCCGGATCGCGCCGTTGGCCGGCGCCGACCCCGGCCCGCACCGGGAACGCGCGGCGCGGATCACCGAGGCGCTGGTGCGCCGGCTGTACGACCCGACGACCGGCACCTTCCAGCCCCGGGACCTGCGCGCCGACCGGCTCGTGCCGGCCCGTACGGTGCTCGGCCTGACCCCGCTCGTCCTGCCCGACCTGCCCGCGCGGCAGGTGTCGGCGCTGCTCGCCGAGGCGTGCTCGCCGCGCTTCGGGCTGGCCGCCCGGATGGACCGCCCGCTGCCCAGCCACGACCGCACCGCCGGAGACTTCGAGCCGCTGCGCTACTGGCGCGGGCCGAGCTGGATGAACATCAACTGGCTGGTACGCCGGGGACTGCTGCGCCACGGCCGCCCGGACCTGGCCGCGGGCCTGCGCGACTCGATGATCGAACTGGTGGCCGGCGCCGGCTGCCACGAGTACTTCCACCCGGACACCGGGGCCGGGCTCGGCTCGCCGGCCTTCGGCTGGACGGCCGCGCTGCTGCTCGACGTCCTCGCCGACGACCCGGCCGGCTGAGCCGACCCGTCCCCGTCAGCTCAGCCCGACCCGTTCCGGTCGGCTGAGCCCATTCGTCCCGCCGGTCAGCCCGCGGGCACCAGCTCCCGCAGCAGCCGCTGCACCCGCGCCCGGATCTCGTCGCGGATCGGCCGGACCGCCTCGACGCCCTTGCCGGCGGGGTCTTCGAGCCGCCAGTCCTCGTAGCGCTTGCCGGGGAAGACCGGGCAGGCGTCGCCGCAGCCCATGGTGACGATGACGTCGGAGGACTCGGCGGTGGCGTACTCCAGCAGGGTCGGCGTCTGCGTGCTGATGTCGATGCCGACCTCCCGCATCGCCTCGACGGCGGCCGGGTTGACGGTCCCGGCCGGCGCCGAGCCGGCGGAGCGCACCTCGACGGCGTCGCCCGCGAGGTGCCGCAGCCAGCCGGCGGCCATCTGCGAGCGGCCGGCGTTGTGCACGCAGACGAACAGGACACTGGGCTTGTCGCTCACGGCGGTGTTTCCTTTCAGCGCGAAGCGGAGACGGTCGGCCGGCCCGGGGCCGGTGACGGGAAGAACCGGCGGCGTGCCCACAGCGAGACGTAGACGAGGGCGACCAGGACCGGCACCTCGATCAGCGGCCCGACCACGCCCGCCAGGGCCTGCCCGGACGTGACGCCGAAGGTGCCGATCGCGACGGCGATGGCGAGCTCGAAGTTGTTGCCGGCGGCGGTGAAGGCCAGCGTCGTGGTGCGCGCGTAGCCGAGGCCGACCGCCCGGCCGAGGGCGTACGAGCCAGCCCACATCACCGCGAAGTAGACCAGCAGCGGCAGGGCGATACGGGCGACGTCCAGCGGTCGGTCGGCGATCGCCTCGCCCTGGAGGGCGAACAGGACGACGATGGTGAAGAGCAGCCCGTACAGCGCCGCGGGGCCGATCTTCGGCAGGAACCGGCGCTCGTACCAGTCGCGGCCCCGGGTCCGCTCGCCGAGGCGGCGGGTGAGGTAGCCGGCCGCCAGCGGGATGCCCAGGAAGATCAGCACGTTGCCGGCGATGTCCCAGCCCGACACGGCCAGTTCGGCGCCCTCCAGGCCCAGCCAGCCCGGCAGGACCGCGAGGTAGAACCAGCCGAGCACGCCGAACGCGAGCACCTGGAACACCGAGTTGAGCGCGACCAGCACCGCGGCGGCCTCCCGGTCGCCGCAGGCCAGGTCGTTCCAGATGATCACCATGGCGATACACCGGGCCAGGCCGACGATGATCAGGCCGGTGCGGTACTCCGGCTGGTCGGCCAGGAAGATCCAGGCCAGGGCGAACATCAGCGCCGGCCCGACGACCCAGTTCAGCACCAGCGAGGAGACCAGCAGCCGCCGGTCGCCGGTGACGGAGTCGAGCCGGTCGTAGCGGACCTTGGCCAGCACCGGGTACATCATGATCAGCAGGCCGAGGGCGATGGGCAGCGAGACGCCGCCGATCTGCACCGCGTCGAGCGCGCTGTCCAGGCCGGGCACCAGTCGGCCGAGCAGGAGGCCGGCCGCCATGGCGAGGCCGATCCAGACCGGCAGGAACCGGTCGAGGCGGGACAGGCGTCCGACCACGGCCGTCTCGGCCGGATCGTCGTGCGTGGTGGTGCTCACGGGGCTCCCGTTCGGGTCGTCGGTGGGGGCGTGTCAGCGGTCGGACCCGCCGCGTCGCCCCCGGTGGGACGCGGCGATGGTCCGTGCGGGCAGGTCACAGGCGGGTGGCCGGCACGCCGAGCTGGTCGAGCAGCCGGCGGACCCGCCGCTCGATCTCGTCGCGGACAGGCCGTACGCCGGCCAGGTCGAGGCCGGCGGGGTCGTCGAGCTCCCAGTTCTCGTAGCGGGTGCCGGGGAAGACGGGGCACGCGTCGCCGCAGCCCATGGTGACCACCACGTCGGCGGCGCGGACGACCTCGTCGGTCCAGGGTTTGGGGAATTCGTCGGCGATGTCGATGCCGCGTTCGGCCATCGCCGCCACGGCGGCGGGGTTGACCTCGGTGCTGGGCTCGCTGCCGCCCGACCAGGCCACGGCGGCGTCGCCAGCGAGGCGGGCGAAGAAGCCCAGCGCCATCTGCGAGCGACCGGCGTTGTGCGTGCAGAGGAAGAGGACCACCGGGCGGCCGTCGCGGTGGTGCCCCTCGACCCGGGCGAGCGCACGCAGGCGCTGTCGGGCGAAGCGCTCGGCCAGGAGGGGCAGGAAGTGGGGGACGCTGCCGAGAGTGGCGAACTGTTCGTAGCTGGCGTGCAGGAACCGCTCCACGGTCTCGGCGCCATAGCTGCCGTCGAACTCGGCGGCCAGCCGGGTCGCCGCGGTGCGCAGGGCGACCTGCTGGTCGACGGCGAGATTCGGGTGGGAACGGGTGTCGGTCATCGCGATGCTCCTGGGGTGACGGCGGGGGCGAGTCGCTCGACCCGGGCCTCGATCTCGGCGAATGCCGCCTCGAACGCCTCGTCTGTGTCGACGCGGACGGGGTCGGGCACCGACCAGTGCAGGCGGGGGCGGGCCGCACCGGTGAAGCCCTCGTGCGCGTTGTCGCAGACGGCGACGACCAGATCCTCGGCGCGTACGACGTCGTCGACGTGGGCGGTGCCGACCGGGTCGAGACGCAGCCCGTGGCGGCGGGCCACCGCCACGGCACGGGGGTGCACCCGGTGGGCCGGGCGGGTGCCCGCCGACGCGGCCGGGGCGTGCGTGCGCCGCGTCCAGAGGGCGGCGGCGAGCTGGGAGCGGGCCGAGTTGTGGGTGCAGACGAAGACCACCCGGCCCACGTCGGCCAGCGGCGGCGGGGTCAGCGTCGACAGCACTGTGGGTCGCAGCCGCAGGTAGGCGCGGCGCCGGTCACCCTCGGAGCGCGTGCGGGTGACCAGGCCGGCGTCGGTGAGCACCTTGACGTGGTGGGCCACCAGGTTGGTGGGCAGGTCGAGGGCGTGGGCGATCTCGCCGGGGGAGGAGTCACCCAGCAGCAGCGCGTCCACGATCGCCAGGCGCGCCGGGTCGCCGAGGGCGGCGTGGATCCGGGCGCGGGCGGTGAGGGAAGCATCAGCGTCCATTGACTCAATACTTGCTGAGTTATCGCGCCGGTGTCAAGCGAGGGTGGCGTGCTGCACCCGGACGCCCCGCCCACGGCGGGGCCGTTTGCCGGCACCGGGGGCGGGTAACCGCCGGGCCGGTGACGACAGGAGGCTGCCGTGCGGTTTCCCCTATTCGTCGACGCGGTGTCCCGCCGCGCGGGGCTGCCCACCGCGCAGTCCGCCACGATCGCCCGCGCCGTGTTGCAGACGATGGTGGAACGGATGAGCGGCGCTGCCGCCGGCCGCCTCCCCGACGACCTGGACGGCTATCTCGGCGAGCCCGGTCCCGGCGCGGCCCCGGCGGGCGCGGCCGGGCCGGCGGACTTCGTACGCCGGGTGGGGGAGCGGGCCGGGGTGGACGAGGCCACCGCCCGGGCCGGCACCGGCGCCGTCTTCGCCACCCTGCGGGAGGCGGTCACCGTCGACGAGTTCCGCGACATGGTGGCCCGGCTGCCCCGGGACTTCGACGGCATGACCCAACCGATCCCCCGACCGGACGCCTGACCAGCCACCCCGACACCCGCCCGGCACGCGGATCATCGCGGTCGGGCAGCGCGCCTTATGCTGCTTCCGACGTGACGGTATAGGCAGATCATGAGGCCCCCGGGGAGCATGGCGAGCGGCCCGATCGCAGTCCGCCCGTGCCCCCGCGGGGCGCCGCGCCCCGGGTCGGTCCGGCGCACCGCACCGGACGTCACCGTTCCGGCGACAGCGCCACCGGAACGGCCCCTTCGACGAAAGGCGCGCGGTGACCTGGTTCCTCTCCGCCGGCGACTGGCGCTCGGCGCCGGTCCAACTCTTCTGCCTGCCCTACGCGGGCGGGGGCGCCAGCGTCTTCCGGCGCTGGCAGGACGGGCTCGCCCCCGACGTCGAGGTGCTGCCGGTGCAACTGCCCGGCCGCGAGAACCGGATCAGCGAGAACCCCGTGTTCCGGGCCGCCGACGTCGCGTACGCCATCGCCGAGCGCATCCGCGGCCCGTACGCCATCTACGGCCACTCGATGGGGGGCCGGGTCGGCTTCGAGGTGGTCCGCGAACTGCGCCGCGCCGGACGTCCGCTGCCGCTGCGGCTCTACGTCGGCGGCGCCCGCGCCCCGCACGTCAGCGCCCCCAGCCACTTCGACGGGCTGTCCCGGGTGGCCGACGACGAGCTGCTGCGCCGCCTGGAGGCCGGCGGCGGACTGCCGGCCGGGCTGCTGGAGTACCCCGAGCTGGTCGAGCTGCTGCTGCCCCTGCTACGCGCCGACTTCGCGCAGGTCGACGACTACCGCTACACCCCCGAGGAGCCGCTGCCGATGCCGATCGTGGCGTTCGCCGGCCGCGACGACGACACCGTCAGCCGGGAGCACAGCGACGGATGGCGGGAGCACAGCGCCGCCGGCTTCACCCTGCGCGAGATCGACGGCGGGCACTTCTTCCTCAACGAGCGGCTGCCCGAGCTGCTCGCCGCGATCCGGGCGGACCTCGCCGCCGCCCACGCCGACATGCCCACCCGCCGCCTCGGGTGAGCCCCCCGCCACGGCCGTCGCCGTCAGGACCACGATCCCGCCGACGGGCGACGAGCCGTCAGGACCACCGTCCCGCCGACGTCGGCGACGTCGGCGGGCGACGACAGGAGCGAGAGCATGAGTGACCCGAGCGCCACGCTGCCGGTGGTCGTCGAGGACGACGGGCGCGAGCTGACCGAGCTGATCGCCGCCCGCCGCGCGGAGCTGCGCGCGAGCCTCGTGGCGCACGGCGCCCTGTTGTTCCGCGGGTTCGACGTGGGCGGCGTCGAGGGCTTCGACCGGGCGGTACGGGCGCTGTCGGGTGAGCCGCTGCCCTACACCGAGCGTTCGTCGCCCCGGCACGCCATCGCCGGGCGGGTCTACACCTCGACCGACTACCCGCCGGACGAGGAGATCTTCCTGCACAACGAGAACTCGTACCAGGCCCGCTGGCCGCTGACGTTGTTCTTCCACTGCCTCACCCCGCCGCACACGCGGGGCGCCACCCCGCTGGCCGACGTCCGCCGGGTCCACGACGAGATCGACCCGACCGTACGCGAGGAGTTCGTCCGCCGCCGCTGGATGCTGGTACGCAACTTCCACGGCGACTTCGGCACCCCGTGGCAGCACGTCTTCGGCACCGGGGACCGCGCCGAGGTCGAGGCGTACGCGGCGGCGAACCGCATCGAGGTGCAGTGGCAGGGCGCCGACGGGCTGCGTACCCGGGCGGTGCGCGACGTGGTGCACCACCGGCCCGGCTCGGACACCCCGCGCTGGTTCAACCACGCCACGTTCTTCCACGTGAGCACCCTGTCCAGGGACCTCCAGGAGGGGCTGCTGGCCATGTTCGGCACCGAGGGACTGCCGGCCAACACCTACTACGGCGACGGCGGCGAGATCCCCGCCGACGTCATGGAGCACCTGCGGTCCGCGTACCGGGCGGCGAGCGTCCGCTTCGACTACCAGCGCGACGACGTGCTCGTCGTGGACAACATGACCGCCGCGCACGGGCGGGAGCCGTTCACCGGCCCCCGCAGGATCGCCGTCGCGATGGCCGAGCCGCACACCCCCTGACGGCCGCCCGGCGCCCGCCTCAGGCGTCCTCGTAGCGGTCGGCGACGTCGGCCTCCGGCAGCTCCTCCGGATCGGCGACCCAGGCGGAGAAGACCGGCACCCCGTGCCACGGGCCGGGCGCCCCACCGCCGGCCCGGTCGTCGGTGGCGACCGCCACCACGGCGTACGGGTGGCCGAAGCGCAGCTCCGCGACCCGGGCCACCCCCTCCGGCGGCAGGCTGAGCGTCGCGGCGAACCCGGTGACGGCCGCCGCCTCGAAGCCGTACCGGCCGTAGCGGGCCATCGCCGCCTGGGCCGCCTCGAACTCCAGACCCGGCTCGTCCAGCAGCTCCCCGAACACCCGCGCGACGGCCGGGTAACCCAGGCCGGGCGCGCTCAGCCCGTGCCGGCTGCGGGCCGACCAGCAGGGCAGCACCGCCGTCGTCCGCTCCTCCCGGCCGTCCGGCGCGTTGGTGCGGGTCGGCTCCTCGCGCAGCGTCCACAGCGGGCCCTCGCCCAGCGGCACGTCGAACAGGGAACGTCGTGCCGGCAGGTGCCCCTCCGGCGTGTCGGCGGCGACCGCCGCAAGCTCGTGGGCCGCCGCGAGGACGTCGCCGGCCGGCACGTCGGGCGCCGCGACGACGGAGACCACCAGCAGCCCGGCCGCGCCGTCGGCGGTCCGCGCCGGCCGGGCGGGGGCGGCGTGCACGGCGACGGTGCCGGCCCTTGTGGTGTCGGCGATCCAGCAGCGGTGGCCGTACCGCGGGCTGCGCAGCGCCCGGCGCAGCGCGCCGGCCCAGGCGCTACCGGACCCGAGCGCGTCGGCCGGTGCCACCTCGAACGGGGTCGCCCACGAGACCCGGGTGGCCAGCGCGCTGGCCAGCACCAGCAGCACCTGCGGCGTGACCGTCAGCGGGAACGCCTCGACGAGCCCGAGCGTGTGCTCGCGGGCCCACGCGTCGAGCCCGGCCTGCTCCGGCAGCGCCCCGGTCGCGGTCGACGCGGGCAGGGTCCCCCGCCACCCGTCGAGCCCGGCGCTCGCGCGTCCCGACCGGTGCCAGAACGCGGTCGCCGAGGGCACCAGCGGATGCGGCGCCGCCAGCAGGGCGTGGGCGGCCGTGGCGGCGGTCCTGGCGTCGGTGCCGAGCGCCTCCTCCAGCGCCGCGCGGGTCGCACCGGTGGCGGCCGGCGCGGCGAGCGCCAGCAGCAGCCACGCGCCGAGCGGGGAGGCGACGTGGTGCCCGTCGCCGGTCACGGCGTGCAGGCGGTCGGCGTAACGGGCCAGGGGCGTACGGATGTCGGTCGTCACCGCCCCACTGTGCCCGCTCGACCGGCCGCCGTCACCACCACCGTCGCGAGCCGCCCCGGGTTTTGTCACAGCACTGTCATGAGACCGCAGGGTTTCCTCCACCATCGACGCCGAGAGTAATCGCCGGTCGTCGCCGGCGTCCCTGGCAGTCGGACTCCGGCCGGCTCCCCGAGCCGCCCGTGGACGTCGGCGCGCCCAGCGACACCTGTCCGAGTTCCCGGGCGCCCAGACGGGGCGCGGGACAACCCGAGATGCGGGCCGACCGGCGCGCGGCGCCGGCAACGCGCCCTGCGCGCCCGGACGCCCACGGAGGTCCACAGACCATGACCGTGTCCGCCACAGGCCCGGCAACCGACGACACCCCGCCGGACGGCGCACCCCCCGAACCGGGCCACCCCCGGCAGGGCATCGACCGGACGGTGCTGGGCGTCGCCGCCGTGGTGTCCGTCCTCTTCGTCGCATGGGGCATCGTCGCCACCGACAGCCTGGCCTCGGTCAGCGGCACCGCGCTCGACTGGGTGGTCCGCTCGTTCGGCTGGGTCTTCGTACTGGCCAGCACCGGCTTCGTGGTGCTCTCGATCTGGCTGGCGTGCAGCCGGTACGGCCGGATCAAGCTCGGCCGCGACGACGACAAGCCGGAGTTCTCCACCGTCTCGTGGGTCGCGATGATGTTCAGCGCCGGCATGGGCATCGGCCTGATGTTCTGGGGCGCCGCCGAGCCGCTGTCGCACCTGGCGACACCGCCGCGCGGCCTCAACGAACCGAACACCCCGCAGGCCGCCCGGGTGGCCATGGAGTACTCCCTGTTCCACTGGGCACTGCACCCGTGGGCGATCTACGCCGTCGTGGGCCTGTCGCTGGCGTACTTCACCTTCCGCAAGGGCCGGCGCGGTCTGATCAGCAGCGCCTTCTTCCCCCTCATCGGGGAGCGCGCCGGCCGTGGGCCCGGCCGGGCCATCGACGTCTTCGCGATCCTCGCGACGCTGTTCGGGTCGGCCGTCTCCCTCGGCCTCGGCGCCCTCCAGATCAACAGCGGTCTGACCAACCTCTGGGACGTGCCGAAGTCCACCCCGCTGGCGATCGGCATCATCGCGGCGCTCACCGTGGCGTTCGTGGTCTCCGCCGTCACGGGCGTCAAGCGGGGCATCCAGTTCCTGTCGAACACCAACATGGTGCTCGCGGTGGCGTTGATGTTCTTCCTGCTCGTGGTGGGCCCGACGGTCTTCGTCCTCAACACGCTCACCGCGTCGACGGGCGGCTACCTGGCCAACCTCGTTCCGATGAGCTTCCGCACCGGCGCCTTCGGTGGCGAGCAGTGGATGGCCGGCTGGACCATCTTCTACTGGGCCTGGTGGATCTCCTGGACCCCGTTCGTCGGGGCCTTCGTCGCCCGCATCTCCAAGGGCCGCACCATCCGTCAGTTCATCCTCGGCGTGGTGGCCGTCCCGAGCCTCGTCAGCATCGTCTGGTTCTCGGTGTTCGGCGGCACCGCCGTCGACCTGCAACTCGGCGGCACCGACCTGTCGGCCGCGGTGAAGGAGAGCCCGGAGGCGGCGCTCTTCGCGGTGCTGCGGGAGTTCCCGTTCTTCACCGTGACCGCGATCCTGGTCATGGTGCTGGTGGCGCTCTTCTTCGTCAGCGGCGCCGACGCCGCCTCGGTGGTGATGGGCACCCTCTCCTCGCGCGGCAACCTGGAGCCGAAGGCCTGGCTGGTCTCGATGTGGGGTGTCCTGACCGGCCTGGTGGCCGCGGTGCTGCTGCTCGCCGGTGGGCTGTCCGCCCTCCAGTCGCTGACGATCCTGGCCGCCCTGCCGTTCCTGTTCGTGATGGTCGGGATGGTGGTCGGGCTGCTCCGCGAGCTGCGGCGCGAACCGGACAGCGCCACGATGGCCCCGCAACTGCGCGCCCTCGTCTCGGCCACCGCACGACCGGCGCCCACGGACCCCGACGCTTCCTGACCGCCAGCGGGCGCGGGCCGTCCCGAACCGGGCCGGCCCGCGCCGCGCCGGGCCCGACCCCCGGCGGGTGGACGTACGATCGTGGGCGTCCGTACGGGCGGTGCCACGCGGGCTCCGCCGGGCCGAGCGAGGAGGCACGCCGTGACGCAGGCTCCGCCGGCCGCCGCGTCGGCGCCGCGCCTGATCGTGCTCAACGGCCCGCCCGGCTGCGGCAAGTCGACGTTGGCCCGCCGCTACGTCGAGGATCACCCGCTCGCGCTCGACCTCGACATCGACCGGATCCGTGACCTCGTCGGCCGGTGGCGTGACCATGCCGGTCCCGCCGGGCTGCTCGCCCGTAGCGTCGCCCTGGCGGCGGCCCGGGCGCACCTGGCCGGCCGCCACGACGTGATCGTCCCGCAGTTCCTCGGCCGCATCGAGTTCATCGAGCAGGCCGAGCGCGTCGCGCACGACACCGGCGCGGACTTCCACGAGATCGTGCTGCTCGACGACAAGCAGAACGCGCTGCGGCGCTTCGCCGAGCGCAGCCGTACCTCCAGCGACCCGGCGCATCTCGACGCCCAGCGCCTGCTCGACCGCCACGGCGGGGCCACGGAGCTGGCGGGCATGTACGACCGGCTGCTCACGGTCGTGGCCGCCCGGCCCGGCACGCGGGTGGTGCGCAGCGAGCACGGCAGGGAGGACGAGGCCTACCGGGACCTCCTCGCCTGCCTCGCCTAGGACGCGGGGCCTCGTCGGGTCGGCGGTGGACGTGTCGGGGCCGCCTCCCGCTCCGACGGCTCCGGGCGCTCCACGCGGGTGGGGTCGCCACGGACGAGTTCGTCGTGGATGCGCCAGCGCGCGGCGACGACGGCGCGCCCCGCGGCCTCGTCGCCGCGCGCGATGCGCTGCCGCAGCAGCTGGAGGGCGAGGCGGCGGTTCAGGCTGAACTGCCGTTCCGTGTCGACCACGACCACGAGGCCCGAGGGCCGGTGGGTCGCGCGCACCGCCGTGCTGGCCTTGTTCCGGTGCTGGCCGCCCGGCCCGCCGGTGCGGCAGGCCACGATGTCGACGTCCGCCTCCGCGAACGTCGTGACCGGGCTGTCGAGCCGGCACGGTCGGGCGACGACGTACCAGTTCTTCCGGCCGGTGCCCGCCCGGTAGGGGCTGGGGGCCTGCCAGCACAGGGTGCCGGTCCACGAGGCGGTGAACGCCTGGACGTCGCCCCCGTCGATCCGGATCAGGGCCGACCGGAAGGTGCCGGGCCGGTCGCCGGGCACCGTCTCGACCCGGTGGGTCGTCAGGCCCCGCCGGGCGGCGTCGGCCTCCAGGCGGCGCAGCAGCCGGGCCAGCGCCCAGGCACACTCCTGCGGGCCGCGCCCGGCGGACATCAGCAGGTGCGTGCTCACGGCCGGCCCCGCCTGCGGCGGCCGTCCCGACGGTCCGGCCGGGCGGCGGAGCCGACGTCCGGCGTCTTGTAGGTGACCAGGGGGACGGTGGTGGCCACCGGGGTGGCCAGGCCGTGCTCGACGAGGTCGTCGACCACGCGTTCGATGCGCTTGTAGGCCGTGGGCGCCTCCTCGAAGAGCAACTGGCGGTCGCCACACACCACCAGCGAACCCACGGGGGTGCGGCGCAGTTCCTCGACGGTGTGCTTGGCCCGGCTGCGCCGCAGGGCGTCCGCGCGGGACATCTTGCGACCCGCGCCGTGCGCCACCGAGTGGTTGGCCTCCGGGCCGGCATGGGCGGCCACCAGGTAGGAGGGGGTGCCCCGGGTGCCGGCGACGAGCACGTCGCGGCCGTCGCCCGGGGCGGCACCCTTGCGGTGCAGGTAGAGCCCGTCGCGGACCTCCACCAGGTTGTGGCACTGGTCGACGACGGGCGCGGTGGGCTCGGCCCCCAGGGCGTGGGCGACCCGGGCGGCCAGCAGCCGCCGGTTGAGCGAGCCCCACCGTACGGCGTCGTCGTGCGCCGCCAGGTAGGCCGCCGGGTCAGGGGCGGGGCCCGCGCCGTGGGTCTCGGTGTGCGCCCGCAGGATGCGCTCGCCCAGCCCCCGGGAACCGGAGTGCACGACGAGCACGAGGTCGCCGGCGTCGAGCCCGAGGCGGCCCGCGTGGCCCGGCTCGAAGACCGTCCCGACGCGCGCCAGCTCGACGAAGTGGTTGCCCCGGCCGACCGTGGCGAGTCCTTCGGTGTGCCCGGCGGGGATATCGCCGTGCAGGACGGCCCAGGCGGGGTCGTCGGCGTCCCGCTCGGGGTCGAGCGGGCGGTCGAGGTCGGGGAAGCGGGCGGCGAGCCGCTCCGGCACGGCACGCTTGAGCCTGACCGGGAACACGGCGATGCCGCAGCCGATGTCGGAGCCCACCAGGAACGGGTACAGCACGGTCGAGGCCATGGCGGCGCCGATGGGGGCGCCCTTGCCCGGGTGCAGGTCCGGCATGGCGGCGACGTGGACCATGCCGTCGAGGGCGGCCACCTGCTGGCACTGCGCCAGGGCGTCGGACTCGATCCAGCTCGTGGGGGAGGCGAACACGGCGACGGTGGCCGGGGTGGACTGCGGCAGGAACTGGTGCTGAGACAAGGACGCTCGCTTCTCGCGGAAACGGGAATGGACGGACGGCACCACGACACCGGTCGGTGCCGCGCGCCTCGGCGATGGGGATGCTGCCCGTCAGAACGTCATGACCGACACGATTCCGGAGCCGACCGTCCGCGGCAACCGACTTTCCGCCGCACCGGCGACCTGTGCGACGCCCTGCCAGCAGCCCCTGGTCGTCGCGACGGCGTGCGGCGGTCAGGGGGCGGGCAGGGCGCCGAGGCGGTGCAGCAGCTGCCGGCCCAGCGGCAGGCGCTTGTCGGCGTCGCCGTCCGCGCGGACGTCCACGTTCAGCGCGAAGCAGTACAGCCGGTCGCCGCGCTCGACCCAGCCGACCCACCATCCCGTGCCCGGGTCGGTGGCGTCCGTCCAGCCGGTCTTGCCGTACAGGGCGTACCCGCCGGTGCGCTCCAGGCGCAGGATGTCCCGGACGGTGGCCTGGTGCCCCCGGTCGGCCGGCAGCTCGCCCCGGGCCAGCCGGGCCAGCCACCGTGCCTGCTCGTCGGCCGAGATCTCCAGCGGCCCGCTCAACCAGAACCGGTCCACGGCCGGCCCGACCTCGCCGTTGCCGTAGCCGAGCCGGTGCAGCCACTCCCGTTCCCGGTCCGGGCCGATGCGGCGGGCCAGCTCCTGGAACACCGGCACGTTGGAGACCCGGACCGCGTCGCGCAGCCCCATGTCCCGCTCCCAGGCGGCGACGCGCTGCGGCCCGCCGCCGTACGGGACCTTCTCCCGATCGTCGCGCACCACGCCGGTCTCCAGCGCGATCAGGCTGTGCGCGATCTTGAACGTCGAGGCGGGGACGAAGCGCCGCTCGGCCCGCTCCCGGTCGACCATGACCACGCGTCCGGCCGTCACGTCGTACATCACGAAGGTGCCCCGGAGGCCGGCCTGCCGGAACAGGCCCGCCAGGTCGTCGCGGACCTCGACCGCCGGCGCGGTCGGCGTGGGGGACGGACCCGTGGCGGCGGTGGCGGACGCGGCGTCGGCCGGCGGCGGCTGCGAACGCCCGCTGCCGGTGCAGCCGGTCACGCCGGCCAGCAGGAGCAGGGCGACGGCCGCGGCACCCGCGACCCGTCGCCGGGGCCGGGCGCCCGGGCCGCCCGCCGTCGGCGGCGCGGCCAGGCTCCCCGCCCGTGTCTCGAAGACCACCCGCCACCGCCTCCGTCCGTGCCGGCACCGACACCCCAGTGAAGCACGTGCCAGGGCGCTACGGCGCCGCCCGACCGCCCCGCGCCGCCGGTCGGCTCACGGCCTCGCCGGGGCGTCCGGTTCCGACACCCGCAGGTGCCGGTCCAGGTTCGCGACCAGCTCGTCCGCGCCGGCGGGAACGACGTCGTCGGCCCAGCTCCGCAGCGCCCGCAGGAACCCGGCCAGGTCCGCCCGGACGCCGTCGACGAGCCCCGTCAGCTCATCGAGGTCAGCGTCCACCCAGGAACCGCCCTCCTCGTCCGCCCACACCCGGACCGTGCCGTCGGGGCGCTGCTCCACCCAGGGGTCGGGGTCGTGGCCCAGGTTCGGTGAGCGGCCGGCCGGGATCTCGTACCACTCGCGCCAGTCCTCCAGGCCACTGCAGCAGCCCGGGTCGATCCGCGCCCCCGTCGTTGGGTCGGTGAGGCGCAGACCGCCGGGCACCACCAGGGAGCCGGGCTCCGGGTCGGCCGCCACCACCGGCAGCACGGCGGTCAGCGGGTCGTCGTCCCCGGGCCACACCGTGCGGTCGTCGAGGTGGTTGTACGCCGCGATCCGGGCCACGGCGGCGCCCACCTCGGCGGCGGTCAGGGCCTCGGAGAGCGCCAGCCACGGCCCGACGTCGGCCACCGGCCAGAGCGGGAAGTCGTCGAGGCGACCCACCTCGAGCACCGGCTGGAGCCGTGGCGCGTGGCGGGTGGAGGCGGACCGGGACCCGACGGCGCGCCCGCCGGGGGTACGGGGTCCGGTCACGGTGCGGACGCGCCGATCACGGCGGCCACCTCGGGCGGCAGCGGGTACGGGCGCTCCGGCGGCAGCAGCGCCTCGGCGGCGGTGTCGTCGCCCGCGTCGAGCGCCGCACGCACCGCGTGGGCGGTCGGGGTCACGTCGGTGAGACCGACGAGCCACTCGTCGACGTAGCGCCGCACCGCCTCGCCGCCGAGCCCGACCTGGAGGGACCGGTGCGGCAGCGGGGCCAGGCGCAGCGACCGTTCCGGGTCCCACTGCACCCGCACGGGGCAGGCCCGCAACCGCCCCGACCAGGTCTCCCGGTCGGGGTACAGGTCGCGGTCGAAGCTGCTCGGGCACGAGTTGGCCAGCGCCCACTCGAAGCCGGCGCGGGTGATCTCGACGGCCAGCACCCGCTCCTGCCCGGGCTTCGCGCCCCATCCGCAGCGGTACATCATCCAGCGGAACGACGGCTTGATCCACGTCATCCGTTCCCGCTTGAACGGCGGCACGAAGCGGCCGGCGGCCAGCGCCGGACCCGCGATCTCCGGCGGGTACGCCTGGTACACGGTGACGGTGTCGGCGGTGTGACGGGCACGGACCTGGTGCGGGGGAACCGGCATGGCGCCGATCCTGACGGCTCGCCCCGGGCCCGGTCCACCGGATTGTCCCCACCGGGCCGCCGGTCCCGGTGGGGGATAGGCTGCCGGTCGTGGCAGGACTTCTCAGGAGTGTGGCGGCCCGCATCGGCGGGGTCATCCCGTCGCCGCGTCGGCCCCGGCCGGGCCCGGCGCAGGTCGCCCGTCCCCGCCAGGTCGCCGCGTTGCAGCGCCGGCAACTGGCGTACGCCCCGGAGCGCGACGGGCACGCCGATCCGGGGGAGATCGTCTGGACCTGGGTGCCGTACGAGGACGACCCGCGGCAGGGCAAGGACCGCCCGGTGCTGGTGGTGGGCCGGCACAGCCGGACGCTGTTCGGGCTGATGCTGTCCAGCCAGAGCGAGCGTGACGGGCAGCGGCACTGGCTCGCGCTCGGTCCGGGCGAGTGGGACCGGGACAACCGGCCGAGCTGGGTGCGGCTGGACCGCGTACTGACCATGCGGGAGGACGGCATCCGCCGCGAGGGCGCGGTGCTGGACCGGGCCCGGTTCGACCGGGTGGGGCAGGCCCTGCGGGCCGGCTACGGCTGGCGCTGAACGTCAGGCCGGCTCGCGGCTCGGGCCGACCGCGGCGTCGTGGGCGTCCGGCGGCGGGTACGGCTGCGCGGCCAGGAGTCGGGCCAGGTGCGCGCTGTTGAGCGCCAGCGCCTTCGTGGTGCGTCCCGTGGTGTCGGGCTTGGGGCGGGCGTCGATGTAGTCCACCTTGTGCAGCGCCTCGCCGACCCAGTAGGTGGCGCCCGCCGCGGGGCAGGTGAAGCCGACCTCGTTGAGGGCCTGCTGCACCTCGCCGATGGTGTGGTGCGCGCCGTCCTCGTTGCCGACGACCGCGACCCCGGCGACCTTGCCGTAGGTGAGCAGCCGGCCCTCGGCGTCGGTCTCGGACAGCTCGGCGTCGAGCCGCTCGAGGACCATCTTGCACACCGCGGACGGCTGGCCGAGCCAGATCGGCGTGGCGATGACGAGGATCCGCGCGGCCATCAGCTTGGACCGGATGGCCGGCCAGCCGTCGCCGTCGCCCTCGTCGGTGGAGACCCCGAACCGCACGTCGTGGTCGACGACCCGGACCAGGTCGCCCGCCACCCCCTGCTCGGCGAGGGCGTCGAGCACCTCGCGCCCGAGCACCTCGGCGCTCGACGGGGCGGGGGACCGCTTGAGGGTGCAGTTCAGGACCAGGGCCCGGATGCTCGCCACGGTGGTTCCCCTTCCGGCCGGTGCGGCGCTGACCCCGCCGGCATACCCGCCGGCCGTCGCGGGACACGTGGAAACGCCTCGCGCCCGGTCGGCGGTCCGTCGGGGCGGGCCGGCCCGCTCAGCACTCCGCGAGGTGGGCGGTGTCGACGAGTTGGCGGGGCGGGCGGGCCACCCCGAGGCTCTTGGCCCGGTACATCGCGGCGTCGGCCCGGTCGAGCGCCTCGGTGAGCTGCGCCGGCCCGGTGACGGGGGCGAGCCCGACGGAGGCGGTCACCCGGACGCTGAGCCCGCCCAGCGGGATCGGGGCGGCGAGGCTGTCGCAGAGCCGCCGGGTGGCGTGCTCGATCCACCGCCGGTCGATCGTGGGGCTGGTGAGCAGCCCGGCGAACTCGTCGCCGCCGAGCCGGGCGACCAGGTTGTCCCCGGCGAAGGCGGCGAGCCGCTGGGCGACGCTGACCAGCACCTGGTCGCCGGCGGCGTGCCCGTAGCGGTCGTTGATCTGCTTGAAGTCGTCGAGGTCGAGCACGACGGCGATCAGCGGCTGGCCGGCCGCGTCGGTGAGCAGGGTGGCGGCCAGGCGGTAGAAGGCGCGGCGGTTGGGCAGGCCGGTCAGCGGGTCGTGGCTGGCGGCGTGCCGCTCGGCGGCAAGCTCGGCCTGGAGGTGCCTGATCTCGGCCTCGGCCTCGATCGCGCGGCGCCGCAGCTGCCAGGAGGTGACGAGTGCCCCGGCGGCACAGATGCCGGACGCGATGGTCAACGGATCCGGCACGAGACCTCCCATCACCACGATGACTCCCGGCCCCGGCACGCGGCGGTCCACGCCCGCGCCAGGTCCTCTCCGCCCTGGTGGCGGCCCAGGTTCGGTAACTCTCAGTGAACGGATGGGTACCGTTCACGTGCGTTATCATGCTCGCTGTCCGATGCAGATGCAATAGCAGATGCACGTGCAGGAAGCCCATCGTCGATGCCGTGCGCCCCTCACCGAGCCGCTGCGGCCGGCGTCGCGGGGCTCGCGAGAGAAAGACGCCCATGCAACAGCCTCCGAACGGCGTTCCCACCACCCAGCTGCCCCCGCTGCGCTGGCAGAAGAGTCGCCGGAGCAACCCCAGCGGCAACTGCGTCGAGCTGGCCGAACTGCCGGGCGGCGCCGGCATCGCCATGCGCAACTCCCGGCACCCCGAGGGGCCGGCGCTGATCTACACGGTCGACGAGATCGCCGCCTTCGTGCTCGGCGCCCGCGACGGCGACTTCGACGATCTGATCGCCTGACCGCGTCCCGTCGGCGGGGCGGATTGTCCGCACCGAGGAAGTTCACCTCACTCACGGTTCATGGCATGCTTACACGTCGGCCGCGCGAGGGCACCTGGCCGACCTGAACCGGCGTGTGGAGGTCGGCTGTGGCGATGGGTCCCGCCGAGGGCGGTCCGGGGACCGGCCCGACCGTGCTGCGCATGTTGCTCGGTGCCCAGTTGCGCCGGCTGCGCGAGTCCAGCGGGGTGACCCGGGAGGGCGCCGGCTGGGAGATCCGCGCGTCCGAGTCGAAGATCAGCCGGATGGAGCTGGGCCGGGTCGGCTTCAAGGAGCGCGACGTCGCGGACCTGCTCACCCTCTACGGCGTCACCGCGTCCGAGGAACGGGAGGCGCTGCTCAAGCTCGCCCGCGACGCCAACAGCCCGGGCTGGTGGCACCGCTACGGCGACGTGCTGCCGAGCTGGTTCCAGTCGTACCTGGGGCTGGAGGCGGCCGCGGTGCTCATCCGCAGCTACGAGGTCCAGTTCGTCCCGGGCCTGCTCCAGACCCGAGAGTACGCCCGCGCGGTGGTGCTGCTCGGGCACGGGCGGGCCGCGCCGGCGGAGATCGAGCGCCGGGTCGCCCTGCGCATGCAGCGCCAGCGGTTGCTGCACCGCGAGCGCCCGCCGCAGCTGTGGGCGGTGGTGGACGAGGCCGCCCTGCGCCGGCCGATCGGCGGCCCCCGGGTGATGCGTGACCAGGTGGCGGCGTTGATCGAGGCGACCAAGTCGCCGAACATCCGGCTCCAGGTCATCCCGTTCGCCGCCGGGGGGCACGCCGCCGCCGGTGGGGCCTTCACCATCCTGCGCTTCGGCGACCAGGAACTGCCCGACGTCGTCTACATCGAACAGCTCACCAGCGCGCTCTACCTCGACAAGCGCGACGACCTCGACTACTACGCGGTGGCGATGGAGCGACTCTGCGTGGAGGCGGAGCCGCCGGAGCGTACGCCCGAGATCCTCGGCGGGATCCTGGACGACCTCTATCCGGGGTGAGCACGGCCGGGCGTCGTCCGGTCGGGGCTGCGGCTACCATGGTCGCCGACCGGCGACAGTGGACGGACGCCCCCGCTCGCGGGGCGCAGAGTCGTGGAGGCTGCCTTGACCACCGATGCCCCGGGCACGACGTCCGGCCCCGCCAGCCCCAGCGACCGCATCGACACCTCGGTGGCCCACCCCGCGCGCCGGTACAACTACTGGCTCGGCGGCAAGGACAACTTCCAGGCCGACCGGGACTCCGGCGACATGGTGGCGGCGTCCTTCCCGACGATCCGCACCGCCGCCCTGGAGAACCGGCGTTTCCTCCAGCGGGCGGTGCGGCACCTCGCCCGGGAGGCGGGCATCCGCCAGTTCCTCGACATCGGCACCGGCATCCCGACCGCCGACAACACCCACGAGGTCGCCCAGGCCGTCGCCCCCGAGTCGCGGGTGGTCTACGTCGACAACGACCCGATCGTGCTCGCGCACGCCCGGGCGCTGCTGACCAGCTCGCCCGAGGGCGCCACCGCCTACATCGACGCCGACCTGCGCGACCCGGAGCGCATCCTGCGCCACCCGGACCTGCTGCGCACCATCGACCCGTCCCGGCCGGTGGCCCTGATGCTGGTCGCGATCCTGCACTTCGTGGGCGACGACGACGACCCGTACGCCGTGGTCACGCGGCTGCTCGACGCGCTGCCGCCGGGCAGCTTCCTGGCGGCCTCGCACGCCACCCACGACTACCTGCCGCCGCAGGTGGCGCAGGAGGCGAAGGAGGCGGCCCGGGGCGACGGGCCGCACGGCCTGATCAACCTGCGCACCCGGGCCGAGTTCACCCGCTTCTTCGCAGGGCTGGAGCTGGTGGAGCCCGGCATCACCTCCGTCGCCGAGTGGCGTGCCGAGGACGCCCCGCAGCCGCGGCCGACGGCGGCCGAGGTCAGCATGTACGCAGGGGTGGCCCGCAAGCCCTGACCCGCGCCCGCGTCGGGGACGACCGGCGCTGGTGGCGTCGTGCGTGCGCTGCACCTCGTCGTTCAGCTCGGCCGGCGGACGGGCACCGCGCTGGTGGTCGCCCCCGCCGGCAGGGCAGACTGAAGGGCTATGTCGCCGTTCTCGCCCGCCCTGCGGTTGCACGACCGCTACGTCCTGCGCGAGCGCATCGGTCTCGGCGGAATGTCCGAGGTGTGGCGCGCCGACGACGAGGTGCTGCACCGCCCCGTCGCGGTCAAGGCCCTCACCCGTCAGTTCGCCACCGACCCGCAGCTGCGGGCCACCATCCAGCGCGAGGCCCGCGCCGCCGCGCGGCTCACCCACCCGCACGTCACCCAGGTGTACGACTACGGCGAGGCGACCCTCGACGGCGGCATGGTCGTGCCGTACCTGGTGATGGAGCTGGTGCAGGGGCACAACCTCGCCGACCGGCTCGCCTCCGGCCCGCTGCCCTGGTCGGAGGCGGTACGGATGGCCGCCCAGGTCGCCGGCGCGCTCGCCGCCGCCCACCGCATCGGCGTTGTGCACCGCGACGTCAAGCCCGGCAACGTCATGCTCACCGAGACCGGCGCCAAGGTGCTCGACTTCGGCATCGCCGCGCTCGCCGGTCCGCACCATCCGCGCGCCGGTCAGACCGGCGAGCTGCTGATGGGCACCCCCGCCTACTTCGCCCCGGAGCGGATGCGGCCCGGGCCGCCGAACCCGGCCAGCGACGTCTACGCCCTGGGGGCGCTGCTCTACCGCACCCTCACCGGCCGGGCCCCGCTGCCCGTGCAGACCTGGGAGGACGCGCTGGAGGTGCACGCCGGGCACCGGCCGGTGCCGCCCCCGCGGGCGCCGGGGCTGCCGGCCGACGTCGCCGAGCTGACCCTGGCCTGCCTCGCCACCGACCCGACGCGCCGGCCGAGCGCCGCTGAGCTTTCCGCCCGTCTGGGCGCGTCGACGTCGGCCAACCCGCCGACGGCTGTCCTGCCGCCCCTGCCCGGGAGCCCCGCGCACCCGCCGACCCTGGTCGACCGCGCGCTGCCGGGGCCCGACCGCGCGCTGCCGGGGCCGGCGTCCGGGCGCGCGGGGGTGCCGTACCCCGCCCCGGCCGGCGGGCACCAAGCCGTGGCCGCCCGTACCGGCCGGGGTGTCCCGGCCACCGACGCGCGGGCGACACGGAACAGGCCCGTCACCGCGCTGGTCGCCGTCGGCGTGGCGCTGCTCGTCGGGCTCGTCGGGGCGATCGTGCTCCCCGACGGCGCGAGCCCACCACCGGCGGCGGCCCCCACCACCGGCACGCCGGGCGGCGAGCCGACGTCGGCCAGACCGACGCGACCGCCGGCCACGACCGCCGCCCCGCCGCCGGCGACCGCGCGACCCGACCCGGTCGGCCTGCCGCAGTTCATCGCGGAGTTCGCCGCGGTGCTCGCCTGGGCGCAGGCACGCGGCGAGATCGACCGCAAGACGGTCGAGGGGCTGCGGGACAAGCTCGCCGACCTGAGCCGGGGCAAGCAGAAGGACCGGGCCAAGCGGGTCGAACAGCTGCGGGAGCGCCTCGCCGAGGCCGCCGAGGAGGGGCAGATCCCGCCGGACACGGCGGCGCGACTCGACGCCCTGCTCGACCGGGTCGACACGGGGCCGCGGAACGACGACGAGGACGACGACTGAGCCTGCTCAGGCGACCTCGACCGTCGAGCCCTGCACCACCCGACCGCTTCGGACCACCTGCGCGTACGCCCCCACGCACGGCTGTGGGCCCAGCTGCGGCAGCGGCGCCACCCGGTTGAGCCGGGCCGGTACGCGCAGCGCCTCGCCCTGCCGGGGGAGCGGCCCGTGCGCCAGGGTCGGCACCGCGCACCGTGGGGTCGGGGCGAGCACCCGCAGCACCAGCTCCGGGCCGATCCGCAGCTCGCGGCCGACCCAGTCGTTCTCGGCGAAGCCGTCCACGTCGACGTCGAGCACGAGGTTGGGCCGGTAGCGGACCGCCTCGACGGTGCCGGCCGGAAGCTCGGCGGCCACCCGGGCCAGCGTGGCCGTGGTGACCAGGTGCACCGGGGCGAAGTCGAAGAAGGTGCCCGGCGCCGCCGCCCCGAGCGGACTGGCGTCGACCGGGACCTCGGCGGTGAGGCCGGCGGCCAGCACCGCGTCCGGGTCGGCCCGGTCCAGCACCGCCCCGGCGGGGGGCCGGTCGATCAGCGTGACCGGGGCGTCGAGCACCCGCGACAGCACGTCGTCGACGTCGGGGTCGACGCTGGACACGGCCCGCCCGTCGGGCAGCGTGATGCGTACGGGCCCGGGTGCGGCGCCGGTCGCGTGGAGCGCGAGCAGGCCACGCCAGAGCCGGGGGTGTTTCGCGCTGGCCACCCGCCCGGTGCCCCGGTGTCGCAGGGCCAGCCGCCGGTCGCCCGCCACGCCCGCCGGGCCGACGTCGGCGGCGGGCAGCCGCTCGCCCAGCATCGACTTCACCGGATAGCGCCACAGCTGCGCCAGCCGGCCGGTCACCGCGCCGACCGGGGCCGCGTCGGCGATCGTGGTGCGCGTCGTCACGGGGTCACCCTAGTGCGGTTGCCGCCACCGGATCGCCCCGGCGCGGCGTGACGGTCCCCGGACCGGATCCGACCCCTGGGACCGGTCCGGGGCGGGCGGGCACCGCGGCCGGGGGCGTCGCCCGGCGCTACCGGGCCAGCAGGGCGCGCAGGGCGGCGACGACCTCGGTGGGCGCCTCCTCGGCCATGAAGTGCCCGCAGGTGACCGTCCGGTGTTCCAGGTCGGGTGCCCAGGCCCGCCACAGCGCGGCCGCGTCGTAGCCGAGGGCGGCACCCCAGTCCTGTTGCAGCACGCTCACCGGCATCCGCAGCGTCGCGCCGGCGGCCCGGTCGGCGCGGTCGTGCGCGACGTCGATCCCGGCGGAGGCCCGGTAGTCGGCGACGATGGAAGGCACCGCCTCCCGGGACGCCCGCAGGTACGCCGCCCGCACCTGGGCGGGGATGGCGTCCGGGTCGCGGGTCCAGGCGTCGAGGAAGTGGCCGAAGAAGGCGTCCGCGCTCGCCCCGATCAGCCGCTCGGGCAGACCCGGGGGCTGGGCCATCAGGTAGAGGTGGAAGCCGACGGCGGCGGAGACGCCGCGCATGACGTCCCACATGTCGAGGGTGGGCAGCACGTCCAGCGCGGCCAGGTGGGTGACCGTCCCGGGGTGGTCCAGGCCGGCGCGGACGGCGACCAGGGCGCCGCGGTCGTGCCCGGCGAGGGCGAACCGCTCGTGGCCCAGCGCCCGGGCGAGCGCGACCACGTCCGCGGCCATGGTCCGCTTCGAGTACGCGGTCCCGTCCGTGTCGGCCGGCTTGTCGCTGTCGCCGTAGCCGCGCAGGTCGGGGCAGATCACGGTGTGGTCGGCGGCGAGATCGGCGGCGACGTGCCGCCACATGAGGTGGGTCTGCGGGAAGCCGTGCAGCAGCACGACCGCGCTGCCGGAACCGGCGACGGCCGCGCTGAGCGTCACGCCGTCGGCGACGGTGACGCGTCGGTGCTCGAATCCGCTGATCGTCGGGTGCATGGTGGGCCTTCCTGTGGTGCCGCCCTCGCGGCGGGTGCGGTGGTCCGGGGACCACGTCGTCCGGCACCGAGCGTGCCCGGGGGCGATCAGCGACCGGTCAGCGACGGATGAGTGCCGCGCGGTGCCGGCCCCGGGCACCCGGCCGGCGGGGCCTGCCTAGATTGGTGCCATGACCAGGCACCCGGCGGCGGACGCGGTGGCCTTCGGCGTGCTGGGACCGGTGCGCGCGGTGCGCGACGCCGGACCTGTCGCGCTGAAGGGCCCCCGCCACCGCGCCGTGCTGGCCCGCCTGCTCGTCGCCCGGGGCCGGGTCGTACCGGTCGAGCGGCTCGTCGGGGACCTGTGGGAGAGGCCCTCGGACGGCGCGGTGGGGGCGATCCGCACGTTCGTCGCCGACCTGCGCCGCGCCCTGGAACCGGACCGGGCGGCCCGGCAACCCGCCCGCCTGCTGGTGACCGCCCCGCCCGGCTACGCGCTGCGCGCGGCCCCGGACGCCGTGGACGCCTGGCGGTTCGAGGCAGCGGCCGGCGAGGCCGGCGAACTGCTGACGGCCGGCGACGCCGTACCCGCGCTGCGTCGCCTCGACGAGGCACTGGGCCTGTGGCGCGGTCCGGCGTACGCGGAGTTCGCGGACCAGCCCTGGGCCCGCGCGGAGATCGACCGGCTCGACGAGTTGCGGATGCTGGTCCTCGAGCGGCGGGCGGAGGCGCTGCTGGCGCTCGACCGGGCCGCCGAGGCCGCCGCCGGACTACGGGCCCACACGGCCGGCCACCCGCTGCGGGAGGACGCCTGGCGGCTGCTGGCCACCGCCCTGTACCGGTCGGGCCGCCAGGGCGAGGCGCTTGCCGCGCTGCGGCAGGCGCGCGACACCCTGCTCACGGAACTCGGCGTCGACCCGGGCCCGCGGCTGCGCCGGCTGGAGGCGGACATCCTCGCCCAGGCGCCGGAACTGATCCCGCCTGTGGTGCCCGCGCCCGTGGTGAGCGCCGGGGCGGCGACGCCCGTGGTGGGCGCCGGGGCGGCCGCGCCCGTGGTGGGTGCCGGAGCGGCCGCGCCCATGCCGGCCGGCGCGGCGGTCCCGCCTGACGAGCGCCCGTTCGTCGGGCGGGACGGGGAGCTGATTGCCCTGCGGCAGGCCGCCGCCCACGTCGCCGGGCACGGCAGCCTCGCGCTCGCCCTCGTCTCGGGCGAGCCGGGCGCGGGCAAGACCGCGCTCGCCGACGCCCTCGCCCGGGACCTGGCCGCCGCCGGCTGGACGACCGCGTGGGGCCGCAGCCCGGAGTACGACGGCGCCCCGGTCGCCTGGCCCTGGGCCCGGATCACCGCCGCGCTCACCGCGTCCGCCCCCGGTGCCGCACAGCCGGGGCCCGCCGCGGCGGGCCCGGGGGTGGACGCGGCGGGCCGAGCGGCGGACGAGGCGGACCCGGAGGTGGACGCGGCGGGCTCTGGGGTGGACGCGGTGGACCCGGCGGTGGCCCGGTTCCGGCTCCGTCGCGCCGCCGCCTCGCTGGTCTCGGCGGCCGCCGGGCGGGGACCGGTGCTGCTCGTCGTCGACGACCTGCACCGCGCCGACGCCGACACCCTGGACCTGCTGACCGCCCTGGTCGGCGAGCCGGAGCCGGTGACCGGTCCGGTGCTGATCGTCGGCACGTACCGCACCGCCGAGATCACCCCCGAGTTGACCGCCGCGCTGGCCCGCTTCGCCCGCGTCGAACCGGTCCGGGTGCACCTGGGCGGCCTGGCCGAGCCCGCGACCGGGGACCTGGCCCGGGCGGTCGCCCGGCAGGAGCTGGAGCCGTCCGCGGTGCGCCTGATCCACCGCCGCAGCGGCGGGAACCCGTTCTTCGTACGGGAGTTGGCGCGGCTGCTCGCCACCGGGGGCGGCGCGGCCCTGCACGAGGTGCCGACGGGCGTACGCGACGTCATCCGCCACCGGCTGACCCGGCTGCCGGACGAGGTCCGTACGCTGCTGCGGCAGGCCGCCGTGCTCGGCCGGGACGTCGACCCGGACCTGCTGGCCGCCCTCGCCGGCGACACCCCGTCTGTCCTCGACGGTCTCGATCTCGCCCTGGCCGCGGGATTCCTCACCGAGTACGGCGCCGACGGGCGGCTGCGGTTCACCCACATCCTGGTGCGCGACACCCTCTACGGCGACCTGTCCGCGCCGCGCCGGGCCCGCTGGCACGCCGCGGCCGGCGAGGCGGTCGAGCGGCTGGACCCGCACGACGTCACCGCCCTCGCCCACCACTTCGCCCTCGCGGCGACCCGCGCCACCGCACCCCGCGCCGCACGCTACGCCCGGGCGGCCGCCGGGCGCGCCGAACGCCGCTTCCAGCCGCACGAGGCGGCCCGGCTGTGGCGTCAGGCGCTGTCCGCCCACGACCGGGCCGGCGACGGCGACGTACGGGGGCGGCTGGACGCCGTCATGGGGCTGGGCCGCGCGCTCGCCGTCACCGGCCACCTCGACGAGGCGCGGCGACTGCGCTCCACGGCCCTCGCCACCGCCGTCGAACTCGACGACGCCACCCTGACCGGCGATGTCCTCGCCGCCTTCGACGTCCCGGCCGTCTGGACCCGCAACGACGACGAACGCCTCTCCCGCCAGGTCGCCCGGGCCGCCGAGCGGGCGCTGGCCGCGCTCGGCGACGGCGATCCGCAACGCCGCAGCCGGCTGCTGAGCACCCTCGCCCTCGAACTGCGCGGCACCACCACCGACCACGGTCACCGGGCCGCGTGCGAGGCGGAGGCGATCGCCCGACGGCTGTCGCATCCGGCGCTGCTCGCCCACGCGCTCAACGCCCGCCTCCTGCACACGTTCGGCCGGGCCGGCCTCGCCGGCGAGCGCGCCCGCATCGGCGCCGAACTGGTCGAGCTGGCCGGTCGGCACGGGCTGGTGAGCTTCGAGGTACTCGGCCACCTCGTCCTTCTCCAGGCACGCTGCGCGCTGGCCGACCTCGGGGCCGCGGACGCGCACGCCCGCGCCGCCGAACGCCTCGCGCAGCGCTACGACCTGCCGCTGGTCGGCGTCTTCACCAGCTGGTACGCCGCCCTGCGACTGGCGATCGCCGGGCAGCCGGACGAGGCGGAGGCCGCCTACCGGGCGGCGCAGGCCCGGCTCACCGGCGGCGGGATGCCCGGCATGGAGCAGGGGCTGCTCGCGTTGGCGCTGCTGTGCCTGCGGCCGACCGCGCCGCAGCCGGAGGGGACCGCCGGGGGCGCGGCTGACTTCGGGCCGTACGAACCCTGGGCGCGCCCCCTGGTCCTGCTCGCCGCCGGTCGGCGCGGCGAGGCCGCCGCCGCGCTGCGCGCCGTTCCGGACTCGCCGCACGACCTGCTGCGCGAGGCCCGGCTCTGCCTCGCTGCCCGCGCCGCCCTCGCCCTCGACGACCACGACACGATGCGGCAGGCGTACGCCGCGCTCGTCCCGGCCGCCGACGAGCTGGCCGGCGCCGGCAGCGGCGTGCTGACCCTCGGCCCGGTGGCCCGGCACCTCGCGGACCTCGCCGCCGCGATGGGGCGCGCCGACGAGGCCGCCGCGCACCGCCGGACAGCCCGTGCGGTCGCCGCCCGGGCCGCCCGCTAGGCGCCTCCCGGCCTTCCGCGCCCGCCGCCACGGGCCGCCCGCCGCCCGGGAGGGCCGGCCCCGTGGCGGACTCTCAGGAACGGTTCGTAGCGTGGGGGCCATGATTCGTACCGCGCACGCCCTGCTCGCCTCCGGCACCGACACCGCGGAGGCCGCGCCACCCGAGGACGGACTGATCGGCTTCGTCATCGGTCTGGTCGAGCGGCTCGGCGGTCCCGGCGCGGGTCTGGCCGTGGCCCTGGAGAACCTCTTCCCGCCGATCCCCAGCGAGGTGATCCTCCCGCTGGCCGGATTCGTCGCGGGTCAGGGCCGGATGAGCGTGGTCAGCGCGATCTTCTGGACCACCCTCGGCTCGCTGCTCGGGGCACTGGCCCTCTACTGGATCGGCGCCGTGCTCGGCCGGGAACGGGTCCGGGCGATCGCGCAGCGGCTGCCGCTGGTCAAGCTCAGCGACGTGGACCGCACCGAGGAGTGGTTCCTGCGGCACGGGGTGAAGGCCGTCTTCTTCGGCCGGATGATTCCGATCTTCCGTAGCCTGATCTCCATCCCGGCCGGCGTGGAGCGGATGCCGGTGTGGACGTTCGCGGTCTACACGACGCTCGGCAGCCTGATCTGGAACACGACCTTCGTGATGGCCGGCTATCTGCTCGGCGACAACTGGCACCTGGTCGAGGGCTACGCCGGCGTGCTGCAGAAGGTGGTCATCGTGGCCTGCGTGGCGGCCGCCGGCTGGTTCGTGGTCTCCCGGATCATCCGGGCCCGGCGCGGCACGGCGCCCGTCGACCCCGCCGCGCCCGTCGACTCCGCCCCGCCCGTCGGCCTTGCCCCGCCCGTCGAGCCCGCTCCGCTGCCGTACGCGCCGGACCCGACGGGGCGGGGCACGATCTACCGCAGCGTCTACTCCGACGCGCAGGCCCCGGACCGCGACCTGTCCCGCTGAGCCTCAGGCGCGTGCCGGACCGTGTCTGGGTCCCGTGAGATCTTGGTAGGAAAGTGCCCCTCCAGGGGCGCGAAACTACCAAGATCTCCACCGGTCACGATCACGCCCATCTGCGTCGCGTGTCCGGTTTCGGTGGTGGCGTGCGGGGAGTGCGGCTGGCTGTGCTGGGCGGGTCCGGGGGTGGGCGGGGTGTTCGGTTTGGGGGTGTGGTCGGGGGCATCGTGGGGGCGGAATCGTGGCGGGGGTGGGGTGGTTACATGATGCGTACGACCGAGTAG
>NZ_JCADBQ010000013.1:0-175644 GCF_059359355.1 Micromonospora sp. ZG13 | reverse complement strand
CCAGTCCAGGGGTATAAATCATTTTGGCACTGGCTTATCAAGCACCCTGTTGAGTTCTCAAAGAACAACCACACACCGCCCGGAAACCCCACACCGTGGAGCCCCCGACCCGGGGCATTTCGTTCGCGTCCCCGCCGCTTCCCGCGCCGGGCACTCTTACTACGTTACCCGGTGACTTCCGCCGCGTCAAACCGCTTCGCAGCGATCCGCACCACTTCAATCCCATTTCCGGGCACCACCCGACAACGGCTCGCGCCGTTCCCAACAGTGGTTTCCGACAGGCCGGCCGCCGCGGTCTCCCGCGAACTCGCCCGGTTCCCTACCGGCGATGAACCATACCCGGTCGGCTGCGCCTCACCAAATCCGCCTTCCGGCGGACCTGGGGCACCGCCCGGTCCGGACACCGGCGAGTCATCACACCGCCGGCCCGAAGCTCATTGCCGCGCCCGGCCTCCGGTGCATTTGCCCCGGTTAGTCCGTTCCGCGCTGGCAGAGAGAAAGTTACGCCCCCGGCGGATCGATCGTCAAATCCGCCGGGGGCGTCCCGCGTCACACGGTTCCTTCGTACGGTCAGCCGCGCAGCTCGACCCCGGCGAACGACCGCTTTCCGCGGCGCAGCACCAGGTACCGACCGTGCAGCAGGTCCCCGGGGCCCACGGTGGCGTCGGTCTCGGTGACCCGGGTGTTGTTCACGTAGGCGCCGCCCTCGGCGATCACCCGCCGTGCCTCCTTGAGGCTCGGCACCAGCCCGGAGGCGCGCAGCAGGCCGGCGACGTCGGGCAGCTCGTCGAGATGGACGAGACCCGCCTCGCTCAGCGCGGCGCGCAGCGTCGCCGGCGCGAGGTCGTCCAGCGAGCCGCGGCCGAAGAGCGCCTGGCTCGCGGCCACCACCTGCGCCATCTCGCGCTCGCCGTGCACGAGGGTGGTCAGCTCCTCGGCGAGCGCCCGCTGCGCCGCCCGGGCCGCGGGCCGCTCGGCGGTCTCCTTCTCCAACGCCTCCAGCTCCTCGCGGGAACGGAAGCTGAAGTAGCGCAGGTAGCGGCTCACGTCCCGGTCCTCGACGTTGACCCAGAACTGGTAGAAGGCGTACGGGCTGGTCATCTCGGGGTCGAGCCAGATGGCGCCGCCCTCGGTCTTGCCGAACTTCGTACCGTCGGACTTCGTCACCAGCGGCGTGGTGAACGCCTGCACCGGGCCGGCGCCCCGCCGGCGGATGTAGTCGACGCCGGCGGTGATGTTGCCCCACTGGTCCGAGCCGCCGAACTGGAGCTGGCAGCCGTGCCGACGGTGCAGCTCGAAGAAGTCGTTGGCCTGGAGCAGCTGGTAGCTGAACTCGGTGAAGCTGATGCCGCTCTCGAGCCGCGCCCGGACCACCTCCCGGGCCAGCATCTTGTTGACCGGGAAGTGCTTGCCGACGTCGCGGAGGAACTCGACCACCGACATCTCGCCGGTCCAGTCCAGGTTGTTGACCAGTTGGGCCGCGTTCTCCCCCTCGTACGAGACGAAGGGGGCGAGCTGATCGCGGATCCGGGCCACCCAGCCGGCGACCACCTCGGGTGGGTTGAGGGTGCGCTCGGCGCTCTCCTTCGGGTCACCGATCTGACCGGTGGCGCCGCCGACGAGCAGCAGCGGGCGGTGCCCGGCGAGCTGGAGCCGACGCGCCGTGGCGACCTGCATGAGGTGGCCGACGTGCAGGCTCGACGCGGTCGGGTCGAAGCCCACGTAGTAGGCGGTGACACCGCCGTCGAGGAGCGTCCGCAACTCGTCGAGGTCGGTGGAGTCCTGGATCAGGCCCCGCCACCGCAGGTCATCGGTCAGGGAGTCCCGCCCGGGCGGCGGGAGGCTGCTGTCGGTCACGGTCACCGATTCTCCCCCATGACCGGGGACGCGACGTAGCGGGTTTGCCGGGCGGGCCGGCGGCGTAGGCTGGCGGCGCCGTGATCGAGAAGGGAAACGCCGTGGAGATGCCGGATCTGACGGGTGGCTTCGTCGCCCTGCTCGGCCTCGAACTCGACGAGGTGGGCGGCGACCGGGTGGTGATCCGTTGGCAGGTCCGCCCCGAGCTGCACCAGCCGTTCGGGATCCAGCACGGCGGCGTCTACTGCTCGGTGGCCGAGACCGCCGCCAGCATCGGCGGGGCCCTGTGGCTGGGCGAGCGGGGACGCGTCGTGGGCGTGTCGAACCAGACCGACTTCCTGCGCGCGGTACGCGACGGCGAGCTGACCGCTGTGGGCACGCCCGTGCACCGGGGGCGCAGCCAGCAGCTCTGGCAGGTGGAGATCACCGATGCCGACGCCCGGCTCGTGGCCCGGGGCCAGGTCCGGTTGCAGAACCTCTATCCGGCCTGACCGTTCAGCTACGGGCCTCGTCCAGCACGGCCTCGGTCTCGTCGGGCGCGGGCTCGGCACGCCGGCGCAGTCGTACCCCGGTGATGGCGCGGTGGTCGATGCGGGCGACCTCCAGCTCCCAGCCGTCGACGACGACGCTCTCCCCCGCCACGGTGGGGATGTGGCCGAGGCAGGCGAGCACGAGACCGGCGATGGTGGTGTAGTCGCCGCCGGGGCGGCCCGGCAGCTCGACGCCGACGTCGGCCAGGTCGTGCACGGGGAAGGTGCCGGGGAGCCACATCGTGCCGTCCGGCTCGGTGCGTACGGAGCGCACGTCCCGGTCGGTCTCGTCGTAGATCTCCCCGACGATCTCCTCCAGGATGTCCTCCAGGGTGACGATCCCGTCGACCGCGCCCCGTTCGTCCACCACCAGGGCGATGTGCTGGCGTTCGGCCTTGAACTGCCGCAACGCGTCCACCACCGGCAGGGAGTCCGGCAACAGCATCGGCGGGCGGGCGCACTCGTCGACCGGCCGGTCCTCGGGGACGCCGACCAGGTCACGCAGGTGGATCACGCCGACCGCGTCGTCGAGGCCGCCGTGGCGCACCACCGGCGCCCGGGAGTGGCCGGTGGCCGCCAGCAACAGCCGCGCGGCCTCCGCCGTGGTCCCGCTGTCGAGCGTGAAGACCTGCAACCGGGGTACGAGCACCGCCCGCAGCTGCCGGTCGGCGATCTCCACGGCGCCGGCGATGATGGTGCGCTGCTCCTTGGTGAAGCCGTGGTTGCCGGAGACGATGTCCCGCAGCTCGTCGGGGCCGATCTCGTCGGGCTCGTGCTTGGGATTGAGGCCGACGAGGCGTACGACCAGGTCGCTGGTGGCGCCGAGCGCCCAGACGGCCGGCCGGGTCACGGAGGCGAGCAGGTCCAGCGGGCGGGCCACCAGCAGCGCCCACCGCTCGGCCGCCTGCATGGCGATCCGCTTCGGAGCCAGCTCGCCGAAGACAAGGGTGACGAAGGTCAACGCGAGGGTGACCACCACGATCGCGACGGTCTCGGCGGCGCCGCCGAGCGCGCTGAGCAGCGGCACCAGGGGCTTGGCCAGCGACACCGCCGCCGCGGCCGACGCCAGGAAGCCGGCGAGGGTGATGCCGATCTGGATGGTGGCCAGGAAGCGGTTCGGGTCCTTGGCGAGGCGGGCCAGCACCCGGCCGGCCCGGCTGGTGCGTTCCAACCGCTGGATCTGGCTGTCCCGCAGCGAGACCAGCGCCATCTCGCTGCCGGCGAAGACCGCGTTGAGGACGACCAGGACACCGACCAGGGCCAGTTGGGTCCAGATGCTCTGCACTCCCGGCTCTCCTCACGCGGGACCGGTGCCCGCCGGCACGACGGGCACCGCCGGCCGAAGGTCACGGCCGGCGTAGGCCAGTCTGTGCCCACCGGGCCGGCCGGCGAACCCTCCTGCGGCGCAGGATGTGATCAGGCGCGCCCGGCGACCGGCGGGGCGGGCAGGTCGAGGACGTACGAGCGGCCCTCGGGGCGGAAGCCGAGCCGGTGGTAGTACGGGGCGACCATGCCGGGCGGGGTGACGACCCGGCGGAATCCCCGGTCGGTGAAGAGGCTGCTGCGCCGGTAGACGAACTCGCCCGGGGTGAAGTCCCGGAACCGCCGGGTGACGTAGTCGAGGTCGACCTGTGCCACGCCGTCCGCCGCCGCGTGCGACAGCACCACGCCGACCACCTCGTCGGCGCGCACCACCAGGAAGGCGGAGCGTTCGGCGGCGCTGCCGGGGGGCCAGCGGAAGCCGGGATTGAACCGGGCGATGTCGGCGGCGTGCACCTTCAGCGTGTGGGCCAGGAACTGGTCGTCGACCCCCACCTCCACCACCTGGTAGGTGGCCTCGTCGTGGCGGGTGGCGAGCATGGCCCGCAGGTACCAGACGTTGATCACGGCGAGTACGACGTTCAGCCCCACCATGGGCCAGACCTGCACGGCGGCGTTGTAGCCGATCAGGATCAGGCAGCCGACCAGGTTCAGGGCACGCAGCCGGAGGATGCGCGTCTGCAGCAGCGACCAGACCAGCAGCGCCGAGCCGGTCCAGCCGATCAGTTCCAGCCAGTTCACGCCGCGAGAGTAGTGGGCGCCCCGAGCCGGCGGGCCGGCGGGCGGCGGCGGGTCAGTCCGCGGCGAGCTCCAGCACCCACTCCTCCACCTCGGCGCCCCGGCCGTCGGCGTACGCCTTGTCCTCGCCGATGACGACGAAGCCGCACTTGCGCAGCACGGCGAGCGAGGCCCGGTTGTCCTTGGCGGCGCGGGCGTGCACGGGCCGCGCGGGCAGCTCGCGCAGCAGCGCGGTGAGCGCGGCGGTGGCGTAGCCCCGGCCCCAGCGGCGCGGGTCGATCCAGTAGCTGACCTCGGTGCGCTCGTCGACGGGGAAGGCGGCCACATGGCCCACGACCTCGCCGTCGACGACCGCCGTGCGGGCGACGATGCGCTCGTCGGCGCGCACGCGGCGCCAGTGCGCGTCGAAGCGCTCCCGGTCGGTCGGGTCCTTCGGCCCGAAGGCCGCCATCCAGTTGGCCTCGACGTCCTGCTCGTGGCTGAAGAAGGCGGGCAGGTCTTCGTCGCGGACGGGACGCAGGCGCAGGTCGGCGGTCATCGCCCGAGGATAGGGCCCGGGTGCGACACGTCCGGGACCTCCGGCCCGGTCGGTGCCCCTTCGGCCCTGCCGTGGGTGGCTGCCGCGTTGCTACCAACGAGGAGGGACGAGGTTCCCGGCGGAAGCGGAGGAGGCCGGCACCATGACCAAGTACGTCTACGACTTCATCGAAGGCGACCGGAGCAGGGCAGACCTGCTCGGCGGCAAGGGCGCCGACCTGGCCGAGATGACCCGGGGCTGCCGGTGCCGCCCGGCCCGCGGCGCCACGCCCGCGCCCGGGCGGCCACCGGCGCCCCCCGTGCCGGTGGGACCGGTGTTGGAGCTGCCGGGCACGCCCACGGCCGCGCTGGTGCCGGTGACTCACCGGGGCCGTCCGGTCGGCGCGTTCGTCCTGCACGACGGTCGGGTCCGCTACCGTCCCGTGTTCGACCCGGACCGCCTGCTCGGCGCGACCGTCGGTGTGCTCGCCGTCGGTCTGGTCGCCGCCGCGGTGGCGGCGCGGGGCCGGCGCCGGCCGCCGGCGATCGGCGCGCTCACCATGGGACCGGGCGGATGGGTCAGCCTCAGGGGCCTGCCCGCCCCGACGCCACGCGCCCCCCGTCCGTGGTGGGCCCGCGTCCTGCGCGCCCGCCGGCTGGTGATCGAACGCTGAGCCCGGCGGAGGACCTGCCGACAGGGGTCGGAGGTCCCGGGCCGGGACGGTCCTGAGCCTCTGCCTGGCCCCGGCCCCGGCCCGCACGATGGTTGGTGGAAGCGAGACAAGAGCTGGGAGGCCCCCGATGCGAGCCACGGTCGTCACCGCGTTCGATCGTCCGCTGGAGATCTTCGACGTGCCGGTGCCGGAGCCCGGCCCCGGCCAGGTGCTGGTCCGGATCGAGGCCAGCGGGCTGTGCCACACCGACATCCACGCCGCCCGCGGGGACTGGCCGGTCAAGCCGAACCCGCCCTTCGTCCCCGGCCACGAGGGGGTCGGCATCGTCGAGCGGGTCGGCCCCGACGTCACCGAGCACGCCGTCGGCGACCGGGTCGCGCTGCCCTGGCTCGGCTGGGCCTGCGGCACCTGCGAGTACTGCGTCAGCGGTTGGGAGACGTTGTGCGAGTCGCAGCGCAACACCGGCTACGCGATCGACGGCGCGCACGCCGAGTACGCCCTCGCGTCGGCCCGCTACGCCGTCCGGGTGCCGGCCGGCGTCGACCCGGTGGAGGCGGCCCCGCTGACCTGCGCGGGCGTGACCACGTACAAGGCCGTCCGGGTGGCCGGGGTGCGGCCCGGCGAGCGGGTGGCGATCTTCGGCATCGGCGGGCTCGGGCACCTCGCGCAGCAGTACGCCCAGCTGCACGGCGCCGAGACCGTGGCCGTGGACGTCACCGGGGAGAAGCTGGACCTGGCCACCTCCCTCGGCGCGACGCACACGGTCGACGCGTCCCGGGTCGACCCGGTCGAGGCGATCACCGCCCTCGGCGGCGTCGACGTGGCGGTCGTGCTGGCCGCCAGCCCGACCGTGATCGCGCAGGCGCACGCCTGCCTGCGTCGCGGCGGCCGGCTGGTGCTGGTCTCGCTGCCGAAGGACAACACGATGAGCCTGCCGGTCTTCGAGACCGTCCTCAAGGGGATCACCGTGATCGGCTCGATCGTCGGCACCCGCGCCGACCTGGCGGAGGTGTTCCGCCTGCACTCGGCCGGCCGCACCCGGGTCGTGCACGAGGTGCGCAAGCTCGACGAGATCAACGAGGCGATGGAGGACGTGCTCGCCGGGCGGGTCGCCGCCCGGCTGGTGCTCCAGCCCTGACCCGCCCGCCCGGCCGCCGCGACCACGGCGGCCGGGCCTCACCCACCGGCGCTCGGAAGGGACCGATCATGGCCGCGAAACAGCACCTGGACCCGTGGCGGGGCTTCGCCGCCGGCACCTGGCGGGAGTCCGTCGACGTGGCGGACTTCATCCGGCGCCACCACGAGCCGTACACCGGGGACGGGTCGTTCCTCACCGGGCCGACCGACCGGACCCTGGCGGTCTGGGGGGCGTTGCAGGAGCTCTTCGTCGCCGAGCGCCGCCGGGGCGTGCTCGACGTGGACGCCGCCACCCCGTCGACGATCACGTCGCACGGTCCCGGGTACATCGACCGGGAGAGGGAACTGATCGTCGGCCTCCAGACCGACGCGCCGCTGCGGCGGGCGATCATGCCCGCCGGCGGGCTCCGGATGGTCGAGGCCGCCCTCGAGGCGTACGGCTTCACGCCGGACCCCGTCGTGCACCGGATCTTCACCACGTACCGCAAGACCCACAACGACGCGGTCTTCGACGCGTACCCGGCCGACGTGCTGGCGGCCCGCCGCTCGCACGTCATCACCGGGCTGCCGGACGCGTACGGTCGCGGGCGGATCATCGGCGACTACCGGCGGGTGGCCCTGTACGGGGTGGACCGGCTCGTCGCCGAGCGCCGGGCGCTGAAGGCGGCGCTGGACGCGCGGCCGTCGGCCGACGACGTGATCCGGGAGCGGGAGGAACTGGCCGAGCAGGCCCGGGCCTTCGGCGAACTGAAGGAGATGGCCGCCGGCTACGGCTTCGACGTCTCCGTGCCCGCCGCCACCGCCCGACAGGCCGTGCAGTGGTTGTACTTCGCGTACCTGGCGGCCACGAAGGAGCAGAACGGGGCCGCGATGTCGCTGGGGCGCACCGCGACCTTCCTCGACGTCTACCTGCGGCGGGACCTGGCCGAGGGCCGGCTGACGGAGACGACCGCCCAGGAACTGGTCGACGACTTCGTGATCAAGCTGCGGATCATCCGGTTCCTGCGCACCCCCGAGTACGACCAGCTCTTCTCCGGCGACCCGACGTGGGTGACCGAGTCGCTGGGCGGGATGGGCGCCGACGGCCGGCCGCTGGTGACCCGGACCAGCTTCCGCTACCTGCAGACCCTGTACAACCTGGGCCCGGCGCCGGAGCCGAACCTGACCGTGCTCTGGTCGCCGCGACTGCCGGAGGGGTTCAAGCGGTTCTGCGCGCAGGTGTCGCTGGACACCAGCGCCATCCAGTACGAGAACGACGACCTGATCCGCCCGGCGTACGACGACGACACCGCGATCGCCTGCTGCGTGTCGGCGATGCGGGTGGGCCGCGACATGCAGTTCTTCGGTGCCCGGGCCAACCTCGCCAAGGCGCTGCTCTACGCGATCAACGGCGGCCGCGACGAGCTGACCGGCGAGCAGGTGGCGCCGGCCGCGCCGCCGGTCGGCGGGGAGGTCCTCGACCACGCCGAGGTGCTGGCCGCGTACGACCGGACGCTGGACTGGCTGGCCGAGACGTACGTGGACGCGCTGAACGTCATCCACCACATGCACGACCGGTACGCGTACGAGCGGCTGGAGATGGCGCTGCACGACCACCCGGTGCGCCGGTTCATGGCCACCGGCATCGCCGGCCTGTCGGTCGCGGTGGACAGCCTCGCGGCGATCCGGTACGGCCGGGTGAAGGTGCTGCGCGACGCCACCGGCCTGGCCGTCGACTACGTCGTCGAGGGCGATCCCCCGACCTTCGGCAACAACGACGACCGGGCCGACGAGATCGCCGTGTGGCTCGTGGAGACGTTCGCGGAGAAGCTGCGCCGGCAGCGCACCTACCGCGACGCCGAGCTGACGCTGTCGGTGCTGACCATCACCTCCAACGTGGTGTACGGCCGGCACACCGGCGGCACCCCCGACGGGCGGCGAGCCGGCGAGCCGTTCGCCCCCGGCGCGAACCCGATGAACGGGCGGGACACGCACGGCCTCGTCGCGGCGGCGCTGTCGGTGGCGAAGCTGCCGTACGACGCCGCCCGCGACGGCATCTCACTGACCGGCACGGTCACCCCGGACGGGCTGGGCCACACCCGCGAGGAGCGGATCACCAACCTGGCCGGGGTGCTCGACGGGTACGCCGACGCGGGCGGGTTCCACCTCAACGTCAACGTGCTCGACCGGGCGACGCTGCTCGACGCGATGGCCCACCCCGAGCGGTACCCGCAGCTGACCGTGCGGGTGTCCGGGTACGCGGTCAACTTCGTCCGGCTCACCCCCGAGCAGCAGCGCGACGTGGTGTCCCGCACGTTCCACGGCGCGCTGTGAGCACCGCCGAGCGGGAGCTGACCGGGGCCGTGCACTCCTTCGACCTGTCGATCGGGGTGGACGGCCCCGGCACCCGGTTCGTGGCCTTTCTCGCCGGGTGCCCGCTGCGCTGCCGCTACTGCCACAGCCCGGACACCTGGTACCGGCGCAGCGGCCAGCGCCGGAGCGTCGACGAGCTGGTCGCCGAGATCGAGCGGTACCGGCGGTTCATCACGGTCGCCGGCGGCGGGGTGACGCTCAGCGGCGGGGAGCCGTTGCAGCAGCCCCGGTTCACCGGGGAGGTGCTGCGCCGCTGCCACGAGCTGGGCCTGCACACCGCCCTGGACACGTCCGGCTTCCTGGGCGAGCGCGCCGACGACGCCCTGCTCGACGCCACCGACCTGGTGCTGCTGGACGTCAAGTCGTGGGATCCGGCGACGTACCGGGCCGTGACCGGCACGGGCGAGGTCGCGCCGACGCTGCGGTTCGGCCGCCGGCTGGCGGACCGGGGCACCCCGGTCTGGATCCGCTTCGTGCTGGTGCCGGGGCTCACCGACGCCGTGCCCAACGTCGCCGGGGTGGCGGACTTCGCGGCCTCGCTCGCCACGGTCGAGCGGGTGGAGGTGCTGCCGTTCCACCGCCTCGGGGCGCACAAGTACGCGGAGCTGGGGCTGCGGTTCCCCCTCGCCGACACCGAGCCGCCCACGCCGGAGCTGCTGGAGCGGGTCCGTGGGCAGTTCGCGGCGCGCGGCCTGACGGTCTGCTGAGCGGGGCACGACCCGACGGTGCGCAGCGGCGGGGCGACGGGAGCGCGGGCGGCGGGCGGTGACGGCGCGGGCCCGGCGGATCAGCCGGCGGGCGAGGCATCCACCGGGTAGCCGTACAGGTCGAGCAGCCGGCCCCGGGCCGCGTGCAGCCGGTCGACCACCACGCTCATGAAGCGGGTGGTGAGCTGTCGGCCGAACGCGTCGTCGGACTCCATCAGGCGGCGCACCCCCTCGGCGGTGAACTCCACCGCCGTACTGCGTTGGGCGGCCACCGCCCCGAACTGCCAGCGGTACGGCGGGAACAGCCACGACCAGCCCAGCACCCCGCCCGGGCCGATGGTCTCGATCTCCACGTCGCCCCGGCCGGGCACCGCGAAGTCGAGCGCCACCCGACCGCCGCGCACCAGCCAGAAACGTTCGGCGGGCTGGTCGGCCCGGAACAGCCGGTATCCGGGGTGCCAGACCACCGGCCGGGCGTGGCCGGCGAGCCGGGGCAGCCACGGCTCGGGCAGCCCGGCGAGGAACGGGTGCGCGCGCAGCACGTCCAGGGTGGTCATGCGGTGCCCCTTTCGTGGGGCGGGCCGGCGGTCGCCGGTGCCCGCGACGGGTCGTTCCGGCTCCCCATTGGACCGCGCGGCGGGTGCGGGCGGCAGGGCCGTTGGTCCCGGGTCGCGCGGGCGCAACTCCCCTGGCGGGTGTCGCGCGAGGGGGCGAGGGTGGAATCGGCAGGGTGCGCCGCGACGGCGCCACGGCAGAGCGGAGGACGATGTGGGACAGTCCGGACGGCGGCGGATCGGGGGGCGTACCGGTGCCCGCTGACACCTCGACCAGGCCGGCGGCCGGGCTCAGCACGGCGGAGGCCGCCGCGCGGCTGCGCGCGGACGGGCCGAACGCGGCGGTCGCCCCGCCCCGCCGGCACCTGGGCGGCCGGGTCCTGCACCAGCTCACCGATCCCCTGGTGGCGTTGCTGCTGGCCGCCGCCGTGGTCACCGCCGTGCTGCGCGACTACCCGGACACGGCGGTGATCGTGCTGGTGGTGCTGGTGAACACCGCCATCGGGGTGGTGCAGGAGGTCCGCGCGGACCGGGCGATCGCCGCGTTGGACCAGCTCGCCGCGCCCACGGCCAGGGTCGTACGGGACGGCCGCGACGTCGTCCTGCCCGCCGCCGACCTCGTCCGTGGTGACCTGGTGCGCATCGAGGCTGGCGACGTGGTCCCCGCCGACCTGCTGCTCGACGAGGCGGCGCGGCTGAGCGTCGACGAGGCGGCGCTGACCGGCGAGTCGGTGCCGGTGGCGCGCAGCGCGGGCGAGGAGGCCAGCGCGGGGACGGTGGTCACCACCGGGCGGGCCACCGGCACGGTGGTACGCACGGGCGCCGCCAGCGCGCTCGGCCGGATCACCGCCCTGGTGGCGTCCACCCGGCCCGCCGCCACCCCGTTGCAGCGCCGCCTCGCGGGGCTCGGCCGGATGCTCGGCTTCGCCGCGGTGGTGCTCTCGGGACTGGTCTTCGTCATCGGCGTCGTCGGCGGGCGGCCGGTGGTCGACATGGCGGTCACCGCGGTGAGCCTGGTGGTGGCGGCCGTGCCGGAGTCGCTGCCGGCGGTCGTCACCCTCGCCCTGGCCCTCGGCGCCCGCCGGATGGCCGGGGCGCGGGCGATCCCCCGCCGGCTGCACGCGGTCGAGACGCTCGGTTCCGTCACCGTCATCGCCTCGGACAAGACCGGCACGCTGACCGAGGGCCGGATGGCGGTGCAGCACGCCGTCACCGGCGACGGTTCCCGCTACGGCGTCACCGGCAGCGGCTACGCGCCGCACGGCGCGGTGCACCAGCGGGGCGCGCCGGTGGCCGTACCGGACGACCTGCGCCGACTGGCACGGGCCGGGCTGCTCTGCAACGACGCGACCCTGGCGCCACCCACCGACGAGCGGGCGGAGTGGACGGCCGTCGGGGACCCGCTGGAGGCGGCGTTGGTCGCCTTCGCCGCCCGGTGCGGGCTCGACCCGGAGCGCACCCGGTCGGCGTGGCCGCGCGTCGCGGAGCACCCCTTCGACCAGGAGCTGCGCCGGATGACCACCGTGCACCGCTCCTGCGACCAGCGGTACCTGGTGGTGTGCAAGGGCGCCCCGGAGAACGTGCTGGCCGCGCCGCTGGTCGACGCCTCCGCCGAGGAGATCGCCGAACTGACCGCCGCCGCGCACCGGCTGGCCGCCGAGGGGCTGCGGGTGCTGGCGGTCGCGTCCGCCATGGTGGACGCGCCGCCGGCCGACCCCGCCCGGCCGGTCGGGCTGCGGCCCGTGGGGCTGGTCGCCGTCGGCGACCCGCTGCGCACGGGCGCGGCCGAGATCGCGGGCAGCTTCGACGACGCCGGGGTCCGGCTGGTGCTGATCACCGGCGACCACCCCGCCACCGCCGCGGCGATCGGCGGCCAGCTCGGGCTCTGGCGCGAGGGCGACCCGGTCGTACGCGGGGACGACGGCGACCCGGCGCGGGCGCACCCGCAGGCACGGGTGTTCGCGCGGACCCAGCCGGAACAGAAGCTCGACATCATCGCCGGCCTCCAGTCGCGGGGGCACGTGGTGGCGATGACCGGCGACGGGGTGAACGACGCTCCGGCGCTGCGCCGGGCCGACATCGGGGTGGCGATGGGCGGCGGCACGGAGGTCGCCCGGCAGGCCGCCGACCTGGTGCTCGTCGACGACGACCTGTCCACCGTCGCCGCCGCGATCGGCGAGGGCCGCCGCATCTACGACAACATCCGCCGGTTCCTGCGCTACGCGCTCTCCGGCGGGGTCGCCGAGATCGCGGTGATGCTGCTCGGTCCGCTGTTCGGGCTGGCCGTACCGCTGCTGCCGGCGCAGATCCTGTGGGTGAACCTGCTCACCCACGGCGTGCCGGGGGTGGCGCTGGGCGCGGAGCCGGCGGAGCCGGGCACGCTGCGTCGGGCGCCGCGCTCCCCGTCCGAGTCGGTGCTCGGTGCCGGCCTGGGCCGTGACGTGCTGGTCACCGGCGCGCTGATCGCCGCCGTGGTGCTCGGCGCCGGGGTGCTCGCCGCGCACTGGGACCGGCCCTGGCAGTCGGTGGTCTTCGTGGTGCTCGGCCTGGCCCAGCTCGGGGTGGCGCTCGCGGTACGCGCGCCGCGACCGCGCGGCGCCCGGCACGGCAACTGGGCGCTGCCGGTCGCGGTGGCGGTCTCCGCGCTGCTCCAGGTCGCCGGGGTGCTGCTGCCTCCGCTGCGGGAGCTGCTCGGCACCGAGCCGCTCGGCGCGGCGGAGCTGCTGGCCTGCGCCGCCGTCAGCGTGCTGCCCGGGCTGGTGCTGCGGCTGGCCCGCCGGCCGGCCGGCGGCACCCCGACGGGCGCCGTCGGGACGGATCCGGCCGGGACGGACGTCGCCGCGACGGGCACGGGGACGGACCCCGCCGGGACGGACGTTGCCGCGACGGGCGCGGGGACGGACGCCGTCGACGCCCGTTGGCCTGCGATTCGGGACCAAGGTCCCACCGGTCGGGACGCCCGCCCCTGACCGGTAGCGTTCGGATGGAGCAGGCTGGAGCTGGACAGAAGGAGGAGTCGATGACCATCAAGACCGGTGCCCCCGTCGTGGTGGGTGTGGACGGTTCGGCCGCCGCACTGGACGCGGTCCGGGTGGCGGCGCGGGAGGCTGCCGACCGGCAGCGTCCGCTGCGGGTCGTACACGCCTTCATCTGGCCTCTGACGCGCGCCCCGCTCGGCGCCGCGGAGGGCGCGCCGGCCGGCGCCGGCCTGCGCAACCAGGCCGAACGGTTCGTCGCCGAGGCCATCGCCGAGGCCAACAAGATCGCCCCGGACGTGCCGGTGACCGGCGTGGTGGTCGAGGGCGCGGCGACTCCCGTCCTGCTCGGCGAGTCCCGGGACGCCGCCCTGCTGGTGCTGGGCCACCGGGGCCTGGGCGGTTTCGCCGGGCTGCTGCTCGGCTCCGTCACCGTGCAGGTCGCCGCCCACGCGAAGGTCCCCGTCCTGGTGGTACGCGGCGAGCAGCGCGCCGACGGCCCGGTCGTGGTGGGCGTCGACGGCTCCGAGTGCTCCCTGGAGGCCGTCGCGTTCGCGTTCGAGGAGGCGAGCCGCCGGGGCGCCCCGCTGGTCGCGGTGCAGGCCTGGCTCTACCCGACGCCGGTCGGCCCGGGCGACATCCTGCCCCTGGTCTACGACCTGGACGCCCTCGCCGCGGACGAGGAGCGCGCCCTCGCGGAGTCCCTCGCCGGCTTCGCCGAGCGCTACCCCGACGTGCCGGCGCAGCACCGGCTGGTCCGCGGCTCCCCCGGCGGCGTACTGGTCGAGGAGTCGAAGAAGGCCCAGCTGGTGGTCGTGGGCGCGCGCGGGCGGGGCGCGCTGGGCGGGCTGCTGCTCGGCTCGGTCAGCCACGCGGTCCTGCACCACGCGCACTGCCCGCTGGTGATCGTGCGGCACCCCAAGCAGGCCGACGCGTCCTGACCCGGTCACCGCACCACGACGCCGTCGCGTCGGCCGCTCCCCCGGCCGGCGCGACGGCGTCGGCGCAAATGCCGGCGACCCGGCGGTGCCGCGTCGACAATGACCTGATCGACCTCTGGGAGGGCTGATGAACCGACCCGTGGTGGCGGGTGTGGACGGATCCCCGGCGAGCCTGCTGGCGGCGGAGCACGCCGCGCGGGCCGCCGTGCTGCGGTCGCGCCCCCTGCACCTGGTGCACGGCTACCTGCACCCGCTCGGCTACGGCGTGCCGCTCAACCCGTACGACGTGGGGTTGCCGGCGCCGACCGAGGAGGCGCAGAAGATGTTGGAACGCACGGCCGTCGACCTCGAGGGGCGTTGTCCGGGGCTGACCGTCGAGGTACGCCAGGTGGCGGGCGGGCCGGGGGCGACGCTGGTCGAGGAGTCCCGACGGGCCGAGCTGGTGGTGGTGGGCAGCCGGGGGCTGGGCGGCTTCGCCGGGCTGCTGCTCGGCTCGGTCGGCACGCAGGTGGCCGCCCACGCGCACTGCCCGGTGCTGGTGGTGCGCCCCGCCGAGGAGCCGATCCCCGTCGCCGGGCCGGTGCTGGTCGGGGTGGACGGGTCGGAGTCCGCCGAGCTGGCGGTGGGGTACGCGGCCGACGAGGCGACCCGCCGTGGTGACGGGCTGGTGCTGGTGCACGTCCAGCCGCCCGACGGGGACGGCCCGGCGGACGGGGCGACCCGGACGCCGGACGCGGAGTCCGCCGAGCTGCTGGCCACCGCCGAGGCGGCCGTGCGGGGCAGCCACCCGGGGCTGGCCGTCGAGGCACGGGTGCTCCGGGCGCCGAAGGCCGAGCAGGCACTCGTCGAGGCCAGCGCGGACGCGGCGCTGGTGGTGGTCGGCTCACGGGGCCGGGGCGGCTTCGCCGGTCTGCTGCTCGGGTCGGTCAGCCAGGCCCTCGTGCAGCACGCGCGCTGCCCGGTGCTGGTGGCCCGCCCGTACGCTCACGCCCGCTGACGTGCCCCGGCCCGCCGGCCCCGGGCGGGGTCGGCGGGCCGGCGGCCCTCAGCGGTCCCGGCCGCCGAGCAGCTCGTCGAAGCTGGTGGTGAGCGCGAACGGGTCGGCGGGGCCGGTGGAGGCCGGTCGCCGGTGGATCTCATCGGCCAGCTCGTTGCCGGCGCGGACGATCCGCGCCCGCAGCGCGCCGTCGGCGACCCCGGCGGACCAGTCCTCCGGGGCGGCGAAGACGGCGGTGGGCACCACCACCGAGCGCAGGTGGGCGAACATCGGCCGGACGGCGTGCTCCAGCGCCAGCGAGTGCCGGGCCGTTCCGCCGGTCGCCCCGGCCAGCACCGGCCGGTCCGCCAGCGCGCCGGGCCCGACCAGGTCGAAGAACGACTTGAACAGCCCGTTGTACGAGGCGTGGAAGATCGGCGTGACGGCGATCAGCCCGTCCGCGCCGGTGACCGTGTCGAGCACCTGGCGCAGTGCGGGCGACGGGAAGCCGGTCAGCAGGTGGTTGACGACGTCGTGGGCGTGCTCGCGCAGCTCGACGGGGCGTACGTCGACGTCGTCGCCGCGCCGGGCCAGCTCGTCGCGGGTGGCCGCGGCGAGCTGGTCGGCGAGCAGCCGGGTCGACGAGGGCCGCCCCAGCCCGGCCGACACCACGGCGAGGGTACGGCGGCTCATCGGCCGGCCTCCGCCCCGGCCCGCTCGGCGGCGTCCCGCAGCGACGCGTGGGTGGGCGCGGCGGGCACGTGCGCCGGGCGCAACGACTCGAACTCCTTGCGCAGCACGGGCACGACCTCCTCGCCGAGCAGGTCGAGCTGCTCCAACACGGTCTTCAGCGGCAGGCCGGCGTGGTCCATGAGGAACAGCTGGCGCTGGTAGTCGCCGACGTAGTCGCGGAAGCCCAGCGTGCGGTCGATGACCTGCTGCGGGCTGCCCACGGTCAGCGGCGTCTGGGCGGTGAACTCCTCCAGCGACGGGCCGTGGCCGTAGACGGGCGCGTTGTCGAAGTACGGGCGGAACTCCCGCACCGCGTCCTGCGAGTTGCGCCGCATGAACACCTGCCCGCCGAGGCCCACGATGGCCTGGTCGGCGGAGCCGTGGCCGTAGTGGGCGTAGCGCTGCCGGTAGAGCCCGACCATCCGCTGGGTGTGCTCCGGGGGCCAGAAGATGTGGTTGGCGAAGAAGCCGTCGCCGTAGTAGGCGGCCTGCTCGGCGATCTCCGGGCTGCGGATCGAGCCGTGCCAGACGAACGGCGGCACGCCGTCGAGCGGACGCGGCGTCGACGTGAACGACTGCAACGGGGTGCGGAAGCGGCCCTTCCAGTCGACGACGTCCTCGCGCCAGAGCCGGTGCAGCAGGTCGTAGTTCTCGATGGCGAGGGGGATGCCGTTGCGGATGTCCTGGCCGAACCACGGGTAGACGGGCCCGGTGTTGCCGCGCCCCATCATCAGATCCACCCGGCCGTCCGCGAGGTGCTGGAGCATCGCGTAGTCCTCGGCGATCTTCACCGGGTCGTTGGTGGTGATCAGCGTGGTGGAGGTGGAGAGCAGCAGGCGCTCGGTGCGGGCGGCGATGAAGCCCAGCATGGTGGTGGGCGACGACGGCACGAACGGCGGGTTGTGGTGCTCGCCGGTGGCGAAGACGTCGAGGCCGACCTCCTCGGCCTTGAGCGCGATGGCGACCATCGCCTTGATCCGCTCATGCTCGGTCGGCTCGCGACCGGTGGTCGGGTCGACCGTGACGTCGCCGACGGTGAAGACTCCGAACTGCATGACCAGCTCCTCGTGTCGTCCCTGGCCGGGGCCCGTACGGCTCCCGGACGCACGGCACAACATATTTGACGAGTCAACTATTCCGCCGCGGAGGCGCCGCCGGTGGCCGCCGTCACACCGTCCGCGTCGATCGCGCGGCAGGCGCCCGGGCAGGTCAGCGACTGCGCGGCACGTGCCGGCGGTAGGCGCTCACGGTGGGATCGCCGGCGATCCAGAACCGCCACGGCACGTCGTGCGCGCCGGTCACGCCCACCCGGGGCCCGGTCGCGATCGCCTCCGCGGGCACCGGGGCGTCGGCCGGGCGCAGGCGGACGGGGCCGTCGCCGAGCAGCCAGCGGCCGTAGGCGCCCTTGTCGACACCCAGGGCCGCGCAGAGCCGGGCGGGCCCGCGCGCCAGGTCGACGTCCCGGCGTACGGCGGGGCGCCGGGCGCGGGCCGCCTCGACGCCGTCGACCACCTCGCCGGCGCGCAGCAGCACCGCCGAGGCCTCCCCGTCGGGCCCGGTGACGACGTTCATGCACCAGTGCATGCCGTAGGTGAAGTAGACGTAGGCGTGCCCCGCCGGCCCGAACATGACGGCGTTGCGCGGGGTGCGGCCCCGGTGCGCGTGCGAGGCCGGGTCGCCGGCCGTCCCGGCGTACGCCTCGACCTCGGTGATGCGGACGGTGACGCCGCCGGCGGTGAGTCGGCAGCCCAGCAGGCCGCGCGCCGCCGGCACCACGGGCCCGGCGAGCAGGTCGGCCAGCCCCGCGAGGTCGGCGGGGCGACGGTCGGAGTACGCCACCACGGCAACGACCCTATCCGCTGCCGCCGGCCGGCGCCGACCGCTTGTCAACGTCTCGTTGACAACGGATCGTTGCCATGCTGGAGTGTGGCAATGACCGACTCCTTCACCCCGCCCGACGCCGGCGCGTCCCGGGCGCACCGCACGTACGCCGCGCTGCACCGCATCAGCGAGCGGCACGCCGGCACCGAGGCGCGCCGCCGCCGGCACACCAACCCCTACCTGCCGGACACCTACGAGGCGGTCGCGCTGGTCACCGCCCTGGCCGCCGGCGGGGCCGAGGCCGAGGCCGGCGAGGAGCCGGTCGACGACGCGGACCTCGTCGCGGCGCTCACCCTCGTGCCGCACCTGCGTGCCGAGGTCGACACGATGGAGGCGGGGCTGCTGACGCTGGCCCGCAGCCGCGGGCTGACCTGGCAGCAGATCGCGTACGGGCTCGGGCTGGGCAGCGCGCAGGCGGCCAAACAGCGCTACGAACGACTCTCCGCCCGCACCGCCACCACCGACTGACCCCGCCGATGGGCGAGACTGGGCCCGACAGCGGTGTCGAGGAGGACGCGATGACGCGCGAGGAGATGCTGGCGTACTGCCTGGGCAAGCCGGGCGCCCGGCTGGACCAGCCGTGGGAGGGCGACGAGGTGGTGAAGGTCGGCAGCCGGATCTTCGCCTTCCTGGGCTCCTCCGGGGCCGACGACCCGACGGTCGGGGTGAAGTGCGGGCCGAGCCGCGAGGTGGCCGACGAGTGGCTGCACCGGCACCCGGGCGACGCGCGGCCGTCGCCGTACATCGGGCGCTCCGGCTGGAACACGCTGCGCCTGGCCAGCGGGATCGACGACGAGGAGCTGATCGAGGCGGTCGACGCCTCGTACGACGCGGTGGTGGCGAAGCTGCCGAAGCGCGAACGCCCGGCGGGCTGAACCCCGCGCGGCGCCGGGTGGCGCCGCGCGGGGTCGGCGACTCAGCGGGGCACGACCCGCTCGGCGGCCCACTCCCGCCAGCCGACGAGCTGGTCGGCGGCGATGGCGAGCTGGTCGGCGACCGGCCCGGGGCCGGTCGAGCCGGGCGTGATCCGGGCGGCGAGCGCCGAGCGGACCGAGAGCACGTCGCGCACCGACGGGTCGAGGTGCTCGCTGACCGCCGCGAGGTCGTCGTCGCTGACCTCGTCGAGGGCGCAGTCACGGGCCACGCAGAGCGCCACCAGCTTGCCGGTGATCTCGTGCGCGTCGCGGAACGGCACGTTGCGGCGGACCAGCCAGTCGGCGACCTCGGTGGCGAGGGAGAAGCCCACCGGCGCGGCCGCGACGAGCCGGTCGGCGCGTACGGTCATCGTGGAGATCATCCCGGCGAGCGCGGGCAGCAGCAGCTCCAGGGTGTCGACCGCGTCGAAGGCCGGCTCCTTGTCCTCCTGCATGTCCCGGTCGTAGGTCATCGGCAGGCCCTTGAGCATGGTCAGCACGCTCATCAGCCCGCCGACGAGCCGACCGGACTTGCCCCGGGCCAGCTCGGCGATGTCCGCGTTCTTCTTCTGCGGCATGATCGACGAGCCGGTGGCGAACGCGTCGTCCAGCTCCACCCAGCCGAACTCCTGCGACGTCCAGAGCACCACCTCCTCGCCGAGGCGGGACAGGTGCACCCCGATCATCGCGGTGACGAAGAGGAACTCGGCGACGAAGTCCCGGTCGGCCACGGCGTCCATCGAGTTGGCGAAGGACGTGCGGAAGCCCAGCTCCTTGGAGACGGCCACCGGGTCCAGCGGCAGGCCGGAGCCGGCGAGCGCGCCCGCGCCGAGCGGGCTGACCGCCGTGCGGTGGTCCCAGTCACGCAGCCGCTCCAGGTCACGCAGCAGCGGCTGCACGTGCGCCAGCAGCCAGTGCCCGAAGGTGACCGGCTGGGCGTGCTGGAGGTGCGTCATGCCGGGCGCGGCCGTCTCCACGTGCCGCTCGGCCTGCTCCACCAGGGCCTCGGCCAGCTCGACCAGCCGGCCGGCCACGCCCCGGGCATGGTCGCGCAGGTAGAGCCGCAGGTCGGTGGCGACCTGGTCGTTGCGGGAGCGGCCGGCACGCAGCTTGCCGCCCAGGCTGCCGAGCCGCTCCAGCAGCCCGCGCTCCAGGGCGGTGTGCACGTCCTCGTCGTCGACCGTGGGGCGGAACTGCCCGGAGGCGCAGGCCGCCTCCAGGTCGTCCAGGGCGGCGAGGATGCGGCCCAGCTCCTCCGGGTCGAGCAGGCCGGCCCCCGCGAGCACGCGGGCGTGCGCGCGGGACGCCGCGATGTCGTACGGGGCCAGCCGCCAGTCGAACTGCACGCTCACCGACAGGCGGGCCAGGGCCTCGGCGGGGCCGCCGGCGAACCGGCCACCCCACAGGCTCGTGCGGTTGGTCGCGGCGCTGTTCTCGGTCAGGCTCTTGTCGTCCACGCCGCCCATTGTGGTGCCCATGCTCAGCAGCCCCCCAGCCGGGCGTCCCGCGCGGCGGCCAACCTGCTCGGCAGGCCCCAGAGCTGCACGAAGCCCTTGGCCAGGGACTGGTCGAAGGTGTCGCCGGTGTCGTAGGTGGCCATGCCGAAGTCGTACAGGCTGGCCTCCGAGCGGCGCCCGGAGACGGTGGCCCGGCCGCCGTGCAGGACCAGCCGTACCTCGCCGGTGACGTGGCGCTGCGCGTCGTCGATGAACGCGTCCAGGGAGCGCTTCAGCGGGGAGAACCACAGGCCGTCGTAGACCAGCTCGCCCCAGCGCTGGTCGACGCCGCGCTTGAACCGGGCCAGGTCCCGCTCCACGGTCACCGCCTCCAGCTCCTGGTGGGCGGTGATCAGCGCGATCGCGCCGGGCGCCTCGTACACCTCGCGGCTCTTGATGCCCACGAGGCGGTCCTCGACCATGTCGAGCCGGCCGACGCCCTGGGCGCCCGCGCGCCGGTTGAGCTCCAGGATCGCCTGGTACGGGGTTACGGTCTCGCCGTCGATCGCCACCGGGACGCCGGCGTCGAAGGTGATCACGACCTCGTCGGGGTCGCGCTCCTGCGCCGGGTCGCAGGTGTACGCGTACAGCTCCTCGACGGGTGCGTTCCAGATGTCCTCCAGGAAGCCCGTCTCGACGGCGCGCCCGAACAGGTTCTGGTCGACGGAGTACGGCGACTTCGCCGACACGTCGATCGGCAGCCCCTTCTCCTCGGCGAAGGCGATCGCCTTGTCCCGGGTCCACGCGAAGTCCCGGGCCGGCGCGACGATCCTCAGGTCGGGCGCGAGCGCGCCGAGGCCGGCCTCGAAGCGGACCTGGTCGTTGCCCTTGCCGGTGCAGCCGTGCGACACGATGGTGCCGCCGTGCCTGCGGGCCGCGGCCACCAGGTGCTTGACGATCAGCGGCCGGGACAGCGCGGAGACCAGCGGGTAGCGGTCCATGTAGAGCGCGTTCGCGCGGATGGCCGGTAGGCAGTACCCGGCGGCGAACTCGTCGCGCGCGTCGATGACCTCGGACTCCACGGCGCCGCAGTCCAGCGCGCGCCGCCGGACGGCGTCGAGGTCCTCGCCGCCCTGCCCGACGTCGACCGCCACCGCGATCACCTCGGCGCCGGTCCGGTCGGCCAGGTACGGGATGGCGACGGAGGTGTCCAGCCCTCCGGAATAGGCGAGTACGACCCGCTCGGTCATGGTGTGGCGTTCCCTTCCACGTTCTCCTCCCGGCGGGCCCACCCGGTGAGCTTGTCGCCGAGCGCGGCGCCGCCGACGGCCTCGCGGGCCACGACGAGGATGGTGTCGTCGCCGGCGATGGTGCCGACGATCTCGGGCAGGCCCGCCCGGTCCAACGCGCTGGCCAGGTAGTGGGCTGCGCCCGGTGGGGTGCGCAGTACGGCGATGTTGCCGCTGGCGTCGACCCCGTTGAGCAGTTCCCGAAGCAGCCGGACCAGCCGGGCCGGCGCCGCCTCGGCGTCGCGCAGCGGCCGGTGGCCGTCCTCGGGGATCAGGTAGACGGCCCGCCCGTCGCCGCCGCGCGCGGTGACCGCGCCCAACTCCTTGAGGTCGCGGGAGAGCGTGGCCTGGGTGACCTGGATGCCGTCGCCGGAGAGCAGGTCGGCCAGCTCGGTCTGCGAGTGGATCGCCTTGTCGCGGATCAGCTCGACGATGCGGGCGTGCCGGGCGGCGCGGGTCAGCGGGGCGGTCATGGTGTCTCCCTGGTGGCGGCGACGCCCGGCCCCGCTGCGTCCGGGGCGGCGGGCGCGGCCCCGAGGAGGAACGTCAGCAGCGCCTTCTGGGCGTGCAGTCGATTCTCCGCCTGGTCGAACACGACGCTCTGCGGGCCGTCGAGCACCTCGTCGGTGATCTCCTCCCCCCGGTGCGCGGGCAGGCAGTGCAGCACGACGGCGCCGGGCGCGGCGTGCCCGAGCAGCGCGGCGTTGACCTGGTACGGCAGGAACGGGGTGATCCGGTCCAGCCCGTCGTCCTCCTGGCCCATCGAGGTCCAGGTGTCCGTGGCGACCACGTCGGCGCCGGCCACGGCCGCCACCGGATCGGTCAGCGCCCGCACCGAGCCCCCCGTGCCGTCGGCGATCTTGGCGGCCCGGTCGACCACCTCCGGGTCGGGGCCGAAGCCGACCGGCCCGGCGACCCGGACGTGCATGCCGGCCATCGCCCCGGCCAGCAGGTACGAGTGGGCCAGGTTGTTCGCGGCGTCGCCCACGTACGCCAGCGTCCGCCCGACGGTGCCGCCGCAGTGCTCGCGGATGGTGAGCAGATCGGCCAGGATCTGACAGGGGTGGAAGCCGTCGGTCAGCGCGTTGACCACCGGCACGGACGCGCCGTCGGCGACCTCGGCGATCCGGTCGTCGCCGTGGGTACGCAGCACGATCGCCGCCACGTAGCGGGACAGCACGCGGCCGGCGTCGGCGAGGGTCTCGCCCCGCCCGAAGTGGGTGACCTGGGTGTCCACCACGAGCGGATGCCCGCCCAACTCGGCGATGCCGACGTCGAACGAGAACCGGGTACGCAGGCTCTGCTTGTCGAAGAGCACCGCCACCGACCGGGGCCCGGCCAGCGGCCGGTGGCCGAACCGGTCGGCCTTCATCCGCGCCGCGAGGTCGAGCACGGCCGACTGCTCGGCGGGGGTCAGGTCGTCGTCGCGCAGGAAGTGCCGGATCACGCGCTCGCCTCCGTAGCGTTCGGCATCGCCGCCACGCCGGCGGTGGGCGTGCTCGGCGTGGTCGCCGCGCCGGCGGCCGGGGTGGTCGGGGTGGTCGGCGTGGTCGGGGGCATGGTCGGCGTGGTCGGGGGCATGGTCGGCGTCGAGATCTTGGTGAGTTCGTGCCCCTCCAGGGGCCGATTCGTACCAAGATCTGAAACGGGATCGGGGGCGGCAGTCGGGACGGAGCCGGCAGTCGGGACGGAGCCGGCGGCGGCGGGGGTCGCGGCGTCGAGTGCGGCGGGGAGGGCGGCCAGGAGGGCGTCGGCCTGGGCGACGGTGAGGATCAGCGGCGGGGCGAGCCGTACCACGCCGGGCTGCACGGGGTTGACCAGGAAGCCGGCCTCGCGCAGCGCCTCGGCGAGCACCTTCGCGACGGGCGCGGTCAGCACCACGCCGAGCAGCAGGCCGGCGCCGCGTACGCCGTCGACCAGCGGGTGGCCCAGCGCCTCGATCCCCCGGCGCAGCCGCTCGCCGACCCGCTTGACGTGGTCGAGCAGCCCCTCGCTGGCGATGGTCGACACCACGGCGAGCGCGGCGGCGCAGCTCACCGGGTTGCCGCCGAAGGTGGTGCCGTGCGAACCGGGGGCCAGCAGCTCGGCGGCCCGGCCGAAGGCCAGGCAGGCGCCGATGGGCAGCCCGCCGCCGAGCCCCTTGGCCAGGGTCACCACGTCGGGCTCGACACCATCGGCCTGGTGCGCGAACCAGTGCCCCGTACGCCCGACGCCGGTCTGCACCTCGTCGAGCACCAGCAGCGCGCCGTGCCGGGCGGTGATCCGCCGCGCGGCGGCCAGGTAGCCGGCCGGCGGGACCACCACGCCGTTCTCCCCCTGCACCGGTTCCAGGATCACCATGGCGGTGGCGTCGCTGACCGCCGCCTCCAGGGCCGCCACGTCGCCGTAGTCGACGTGCGTCACCTCACCGGGCAGCGGGCGGAACGGGTCGGCCTTGGCCGGCTGGCCGGTGAGGGCGAGCGCGCCCATGGTGCGCCCGTGGAAGCCGCCCCGGGTGGCGACCACGTGCGAGCGGCCGGTGAGCCGCGACAGCTTGAACGCCGCCTCGTTGGCCTCCGCGCCCGAGTTGGCGAAGAAGACCCGCCCGGGCCGCCCGGCCAGGGCCAGCAGCAGCTCGGCGAGGGCCACCGGCGGCTCGGCGACATAGAGGTTGGAGACGTGCCCGAGGGTGGCGACCTGCTTCGACACGGCCGCCACCACCGCCGGATGGGCGTGCCCGAGGGCGTTGACCGCGATGCCGCCGACGAAGTCGACGTACTCCCGGCCGGCGTCGTCGACCACGACGGCGCCGGAGCCGGAGACGAGAGCGAGCGGCGGCGTACCGTAGTTGTCCATCATGGACTGCGTCCAGCGCTCGACGAGCGTGCTCATCCGGTGGCCCTGCCTTCCTCGTTGACGACCGCGGGGCCCGCGGATCCACTGCTCGCGCTCACGGCGCCCGCCTCGTTCCCGACTGCGGGGCTCGCAAGCTCACTCCTCGCGCTCACCACACCCGCCTCGTTCCCGACTGCGGGGCTCGCAAGCTCACTCCTCGCGCTCACCACACCCGCCTCGTTCCCGACTGCGGGGCTCGCAAGCTCACTCCTCGCGCTCACCACACCCGCCTCGTTCCCGACTGCGGGGCTCGCAAGCTCACTCCTCGCGCTCACCACCATGGTGCCGAATCCTTCGGAGGTGAAGACCTCCAGCAGCGTGGAGTGGGCGACCCGGCCATCGACGACGTGCGCGGCCGGCACCCCCTGTTGCACCGCCCGCAGGCACGCCTCCATCTTGGGCACCATGCCGCTGGACAGGGACGGCAGCAGCGCCGCCAGCTCGTCCACGGTGATCTCGCTGACCAGGCTGTCGGTGTCGGGCCAGTCGGCGTAGAGGCCGGGCACGTCGGTGAGGACGACCAGCTTGCGGGCGTCGAGGGCGACGGCGAGGGCGGCGGCGGCCGTGTCGGCGTTCAGGTTGTGCAGCACCCCGTCGGCGTCGGGCGCCACCGTGGAGATCACCGGGATGCGACCGGCCGCGATCAGGTCGGTGACCGCCGAGGCGTCGACCGACTCCACGTCGCCGACCTGCCCCACGTCGACCGCCTCCCCGTCGACGTACGCGGGCCGCCGCACGGCGGTGAACAGCCCGGCGTCCTCGCCGGAGAGGCCCACCGCGAACGGCCCGTGGGCGTTGATCAGGCCAACGAGCTCCCGGCCGACCTGGCCGACGAGGACCATCCGGACCACGTCCATCGCCTCCGGGGTGGTGACCCGCAGGCCGCCCCGGAACTCGCTGGCGATGCCCAGCCGGCCGAGCATGGCGGAGATCTGCGGGCCGCCGCCGTGCACCACGACCGGCCGGAGGCCGGCGTAGCGCAGGAAGACCATGTCGGCGGCGAAGGCCCGCTGGAGCTCCGGGTCGATCATGGCGTTGCCGCCGTACTTGACCACGACGGTCGAGCCGGAGAAGCGGGCCAGCCAGGGCAGCGCCTCGATCAGCGTGGCCGCCTTGACCTGGGCGCGGGCGAGATCGGTGGAGAGGCTCATGTCGAGTAGGCCGAGTTCTCGTGTACGTACGCGTGGGACAGGTCGTTGGTCCAGATCGTCGCCGCGGCGGCGCCGGCGTGCAGGTCGATGCGGATGGTGACGTCCCGTCCGCTCAGGTCGACCTTGGACCGGTCCTCGGCGGCGGCGCCGGAGCGGCACACCCACACGCCGTTGACCGCGACGTCGACCCCGTCGGGCTCGAAGGCGGCGGCGGTGGTGCCGACGGCGGCGAGGATCCGACCCCAGTTCGGGTCGTTGCCGAACAGCGCCGTCTTGACCAGGTTGTTGCGCGCCACCGACCGCCCCACCTCGACGGCGTCGTCCTCGCTGGCCGCCCCGACCACGTCGATGGCGATCTGCTTGGTGGCGCCCTCGGCGTCGGCGATGAGCTGCTGGGCCAGGTCGTGGGCAGTGGCGGTGACGGCGGCCGCCAGCTCGGCCGGGGTCGGCGCGATGCCGCTCGCGCCGCTGGCCAGCAGCAGCACCGTGTCGTTGGTCGACATGCAGCCGTCGGAGTCGATCCGGTCGAAGGTGACCCGGCACGCCTCGCGCAGGGCGGCGTCGAGGGCCTCCGGCCCGGCCACCGCGTCGGTGGTCAGCACGCAGAGCATGGTGGCCATCGCCGGCGCGAGCATGCCGGCCCCCTTGGCCATGCCGCCGACGGTCCAGCCGCTGCCCCGCGCCACCGCGGTCTTGGGCCGGGTGTCCGTGGTCATAATGGCCTCGGCGGCCGCCGCGCCGCCGTCGCGCGACAGCCGGCGGATCGCCGAGCGTACGCCGGGGAGCAGCTTCTGCATGGGCAGCCGCTCGCCGATCAGGCCGGTCGAGCAGACCGCCACGTCGGCGGCGCCGAGCATCATCCGCGCGCTGGCCGAGGTGAGCGCGGCGGCGGTGTGCTCGGCGGTGGCGTGGGTGTCCTGGAAGCCGGCCGGACCCGTGCACGCGTTGGCGCCGCCGGAGTTGAGCACCACGGCCCGGGCGACCCCGCCGCGCACCACCTGCTGCGTCCAGAGCACCGGCGCGGCCTTGACCCGGTTGGCGGTGAACACGCCGGCGACGCCGGCGTCCGGGCCGTCGTTGACAACCAGCGCGACGTCGCTCGCGCCGCTGGTCTTGAGCCCGGCGGCCACCCCGGCCGCGCGGAACCCCCGCGGAGTCGTGACGCTCACCGCGCTCCCCCTTCGTCCGCGACCGCCCGGCCGCGCCGCGCCGCACTCACCGCTACTGCTCCCTCGTTCACGACCGCCCAGATCCGCCGCGTCGCGTTCCTCGCGCCCACAGGTACCGCTCCCTCGTTCGCATACGCCGGGCTGCGCCGCGTCGTGATCCACGCGCTCACGGTGCGACGCCCCAGACGGACAGGCCTGTGGTCTCCGGCAGGCCGCACATGAGGTTGGCGTTCTGCACCGCCTGGCCGGCGGCGCCCTTGCCGAGGTTGTCCAGCGCGCTCAGCACGATCATCCGCCGGGAGTCGACGTCGACGGTGGCCTGGAGGTGGCAGGAGTTGGAGCCGAGGGTGGCGGCGGTGTGCGGCCAGGCCCCCTCCGGCAGGACGTGCACGAAGGGCGCGTCCGCGTACGCCTCGGCGAGCACCGCCCGCGGGTCGACCCCCCGGGCCGGCACGGCCGTCACCGTGGCGAGGATGCCCCGGGGCATCGGCGCGAGCACCGGCGTCAGCGACAGGCCGGTCGCGCCGGTGGCCTGCTTGATCTCCGGTACGTGCTGGTGGGTGCCCACGCGGTAGGGCGACAGGTCGCCCATCACCTCGCTGCCGAGCAGGTGCGGCTTGGCCGCCTTGCCCGCACCCGAGGTGCCCGAGGCGGCGACGACCACCACGTCGGCCGGGGCGGCGGCACCGGCGGCCACCAGCGGGGCGAGGGCCAGGATGATCGCGGCGGCGTAGCAGCCCGTGTTGGCGACCCGGGTGGAACCGGCGATCAGCTCCCGCTGGCCGGGCAGCTCGGGCAGGCCGTAGGTCCACGGGCCGGCGTGGGTGCCGCCGTAGTAGTTGGCCCAGGCGTAGGGGTCGGCGAGCCGGTGGTCGGCGCCCAGGTCGACGACGCGCACCTCGGGCGGGAGCTGGGCCGCCAGGGCCGCCGACTGCCCGTGCGGCAGGGCCAGGAAGACCAGGTCCGCGTCGGCCAGCGTCGCCGCGTCCGTCTCGCCGAGGATCATGTCCAGGCCGGCGAGCTGCGGATGTACGACGTCGAGCCGGTGCCCGGCCTGGCTGTGCGCGGTGGCGGCGACCAGCTCGAACTCCGGGTGCCCGGCGACCAGGCGGATCAGCTCGCCCCCGGCGTAGCCGCTCGCCCCGGCAATCGCAACCCGGATACTCATTCCCACCTCCGCATGACTATGCAGGAAGCCTAGCAATGACGGACCGCCCTCTGCAAGTTCATGCAGTTGACCGTATGGCGATGAGAGACGTGACCCCCGTCATGGCGGAGGCCCGCGCCGCAGTGCGCCACGGGCCTCGAACCGGCGGGGGACCACTCAGAGGCGGCCCTCCTCGACCGCACGGGTCACCCACGGGATGACCTCGTCGAGCATCTCGTCCAACGAGGTGCTCGCCGTGAAGCCCAGCACCTCACGGGACTTGGTCACGTCCGGCACCCGCTTCTGCACGTCGTACTGGTAGGGCTCGTCGGAGACGTACCGGAACGGCACGTGCTCGCCCTTGATCTTGCGCCAGATCAGCTCGGCCAGCTCCAGGACCGTGGTCGACTCGGCCGTGGAGAGGTTGAAGTCCTCGTTGCGCGCCGCCGGGTGCTCGATCGCCGTGGCGATGCCCCGGGCCAGGTCGCCGCCGTAGGTGTAGTGCCGGACCTGGTTGCCCTCGCCGAGAACGTGCAGCGGGTCCTGCCCCTTCACGATCTTCTGCACCAGATCGGGCACGACATGCGACATGGCCAGCTTGACGTTGCCGGAGAGCACCTCGGCCTGCCCCAGCGCCCGCCCCTCCCCCACGCCGACACAGTTGAACGGCCGCACGATCGTGTACGGCAACTGATACTGCTCCCAGGCCGCCCGGGCGTAGTACTCCACGGCCAGCTTCTGGAAGCCGTACGACGACAGCGGCGGCGGGATGCGGCGCTCGTCGCCCTCCCGGCTGGGCCAGTGCTCGGTGGACTCAAAGACCATCGACGAGGAGAGGTAGGTGACCTTCGCCAGGCGGCCGTCGCGGTGGGCGCGGATCGCCGCGTCGCAGGTGGAGGCCATGATCCGCTCGTTCGTGGCGAGCAGGTCGTAGGCGTACGCGTGGAAGTAGGAGATGCCGCCGATCATCGCCGCCCCGGCGACCAGGTGGTCGCAGCCGTCCAGCAGCTCGGTGAGCAGGTCCGCGTCCCGGGCGTCACCCTCGACGAACCGAAACCGGGGGTGCTGGTCGTAGCTGTGGGTGACCGGGCCGTACTTGGAGAAGTCGTCCACCCCGACGACCTCGTGGCCCCGGTCCAACAACTCGGAGACGAGGTAGCCGCCGATGAAGCCGGCCGAACCAGTTACCAGGACCTTCGCCACGTGCGCTCCTATGCGGTCTGTTCGAACTCGGTGCTGTCCTGCGGGTCGCGCTGGGCCGGCACGACCCCGGTCGGGGTGGTGCGCCCGGACAGTTTCTCCCGTGCCAGCCGTCGACCGTATGCGAAGAAATACCAGCGCAGGTAGCCGAGAAGGAAGCGACCCAGGTCGAAGTGGGACTCCCCCAGCGGCCGGTCCAGCCAGATGGTCGGGATCTCGGCCACGGGCAGCCGCAGCCGGGTCGCCTTCGCGGTCAGCTCCAGCCCGATCTCGAAGCCGGTACGCGACTCGATCCCCACCTCCCGCACGAACGCGGTGTCGTACGCCTTGAAGCTGTTCGTGGCGTCGCGGGTGCCGACGCGGGCGAGGGTGTAGAGGCTGCGCCCCGCCCAGCGCGACATCATCCGCTTCAGCCGGGGCCCGCCGACCTGCTGGCCCCCGGGCATGTAGCGGGACGCGGCGGCGACCACCACCCCCCGGTCGACCAGCCGGGCCAGCTCGTCGATCTGGCGGGGATCGTCACAGCCGTCGGCCATGGTCACGACCACGACCGGGGCGAGCGCCGTGTCGATGCCGAACCGGATCGCGTTGGCCGGACCACGGCCGTAGGTGTTGAGCACCGCCCGCACCCGCGGGTCCGTGCGCGCGACCTGCTCGACGTACGGCACGGTGGTGTCCTCGGGCATGTCGTGCACGACCAGCACCTCGGCGGGCAGCAGCATCTCGCGCAGCATCCGCTCCAGGCAGCGCAGGATCGCCTCGCCCTCGTTGTAGACCGGCACGATCACCGACACCCGGGGCTTCACACCCGCACCCCCTGCCCGGTCAGGCCCCACATGTCGATGACCGGCTTGTCGGTCTCCAGGCGTGCGTACTGCTCGTGCGGGGCGGCGATCACCAGCACGTCGGCCCGGCGCAGCACCTCGTCCAGGTCGACGAACCGCTCGTCGGCCACGTGGGGGTCCGTGCAGAGCGTCTCGCGGGTCTTCAGCGCCAGGATCTTGCGCAGCTTGTACGCCAGGCTCTCCCGGGGATCGTCGCTTCCGCCCTTGAAGGCCATCCCGAGGATGCCCACGGTCAGCTCGGACAGGTCGAAGCGGTCCTCCAGGCGGGACACCAGGTAGAGCGGCAGCCCCTCGTTGATCAACATGGCGGAGTGGCCGAGCACGAAGTTGTTCCGGTTGAACGCGGCCAGCTGCATGGTGTCCTTGAACAGGCACGGCCCGGCCGCGAACCCGGGCATCGGCAGGTCCGCCGCGCGCGGGTAGTCGTGCGCCACGGCGTGCCGGATCCGGGCGAAGTCCAGACCGAAGTCGTTGGCCATCATCCAGAACTGGTTGGCGGTGGCGAACTTGATGTAGCGCCACGTGTTGGTGAACAGCTTCGCCAGCTCGGCCTCCTCCGGCTCGAGCGGCACGATCTGGGTGGTGAGGTGCCGGAACAACTTCTCGGCGCGGGCGAGCGCCCCCGGCGTACGGGCGGCGACGATCTGCGGCAGCGTGAACAGCTCCGTCATCGCCCGCCCCTCGGCGATGCGCTCCGGACAGAACGCCACGTCGGCGCGGATGCCCTTGCCGGCGAGCAGCTTCTCGGTCAGCGCGGTGACCCCGGGGTAGACGGTGCTGCGCAGCACGACGAGCTGCCCGTCGCGCAGGTGCTCGGCGCAGCGCTCCAGGGCCCGGGGCACGGCGCCCAGGTCCGGGTTGAGGTGCTCGTCGACCGGGGTGCCGACCACCACGACGAGGTGCTCGGAGGCGCCGACGCTGGCCGGGTCGGTGCTGGCGCGCAGCCGGCCGGTGGCCACCGCCTCCGCGAGCGCCTCGGCCGCGCCGGGCTCAGCGAAGGGCAGCCTGGCCGCGTTGACGGTGTCGACCGCGTCGGCGTTGATGTCGTACAGCACGACGGAGAGGCCGCGCGAGGCGAAGGCGATGCCCAGCGGCAGCCCCACCCGCCCGCAGCCGCCCACGACGCAGACATCGATGGTGGTGATCGGCGGATCCTCGGACATGACTCGACTCCCGTGGGGGCGGCGGGGGGTGTGACTCCGGCTACACCTGGAATCAAAGCAGGTTAACCGCTCGGATGTGACTGGCGGGTAGCCAAAAATTCCGAGGCCCCTGACCTTTCAGCCGATACGTCGGAGGTGATCTTGTGTCGAGTCGCTCGCTCCTCGAGGAGCAGGATCTCCGGGTGCGTGACGAATGCCCCTCCCGCGCCGGCGGAAGGGGCATTCGTCGTCACTCAGGCGCCGCGCAGGGTGGCGCCGAAGCGCTCCGCGGCGCGGGCGACCGCCGCGTCCCGTGCGGCCACCGCCTCCTCCACGGTCAACGTCCGGTCCGGCGCCCGGAAGGTGAGCTTGTACGCCAGCGACCTGCGGTCCGCCCCGAGCTGCTCCGAGGCGTACACGTCGAACAGGCGCACGCCCTCCAGCAGGCCGCCGGCGCCCTCGACGAGGGCCTGCTGCACCTGCGCCGCCGGCACCGAGGAGTCGACGACCAGCGCCACGTCGATCAGCGCCGGGGGGAAGCCCGACACGACCGGCGCGGACGCCACCGGGGCGGCCGGCAGCGCGTCCAGGTCGAGCTCCATGGCGCTGGTGCGCCGGGGCAGCTCCAGCGCCGCCAGGACCGCCGGATGCAGCTCGCCGGCGTGCCCGACCACGGTGCCGTCGACCAGCAGCTCGGCGCACCGGCCGGGGTGCCAGGGGGCGTGCTCGGCGGCCCGGACCTCGATCCGCTCGGCGGGGACCTCGGCGGCGGCCAGCACGTCCCGGCCGGCCTGTACGGCGTCCGCCCAGCCGGCCGGGCGGCCCGCGCCCCACCAGCCCGCCGGCTCCACGTCGCCGGTCAGGACGACGGCGACGTGCCGGGGCTGCTCGGGCACCACCGCGTCGGCGGCGGCGAACTCCTCGTCGGTGGGGCGCCGGTCCACGCCCATCGCCGGCGGGCTGCCGGCGCCGGTACGCGGGTGGAACACCGCGCCGATCTCGTAGAGCGCGAGGTCGCGCTGGCCCCGGCCGAGGTTGCGCTTGACGATGCCGAGCAGCGGGCCCAGCAGCGTGGTGCGCAGCAGCGGCTCCTCCTCCGACAGCGGGTTGGCCAGCCGCACCGCGCGCCGACGCGGGTCGTCGGCCGGCAGGCCGAGCTGGTCGGCCAGCCCGGGGGCGACGAACGGGTGCGCGAGCACCTCGACGTACCCCCGCTCGGCCAGCGACCGGGCCACGGCCCGGCGGCGCCGCTGCTGCCAGGTCAGGCCGCGACCGGGCGGCGCGGTCGGCAGCACCGACGGCACCCGGTCGTACCCGTCGAGGCGGACCACCTCCTCGACCAGGTCGGCCGGGTCGGTCAGGTCGGGCCGCCAGGTCGGCGGGGTGACGCTGAGCGCGTCGTCGGCACCGGCGGTCACGCCGACCTCGCCCGGGTCCTCGGCCAGCCGGTCGGCGCCCCGCGCGACGGTGCAGCCGACCTGCTCCAGCAGGGCGACCACCCGCGCCGGCGGGTAGTTCACGCCGATCCGCCGGCTCGGCAGGTCGACCGGCAGCACGACGGGGGTACGCGGCCGGACGTGGTCGACGTCGAGGATCTCGTCCCCGGCCGCGCCACCGGCGTGCTCGGTGAGCAGCCCGACCGCCCGCGCGATGGCGACCAGCGGCAGGGCCGGGTCGACGCCCCGCTCCCAGCGCTTCGCCGCCTCGCTGAACAGCTTGTGCCGGCGGGCGGTGCGCCCGACCATCACCGGGTCCCAGTGGGCGGCCTCGAAGAGCACGTTCGTCGTCCCGGCAACGACCTCGCTCGTCTCGCCACCCATCACGGCGGCCAGCGAGATCGGGCCGGTGTCGTCGCAGATCACCATGTCCTCGGGCGCGAGGGCGCGGGTGACCCCGTCCAGGGTCGTCAGCTTCTCCCCCGCCCCGGCGCGCCGGACCACCAGCGGCCCGGCGATCCGGTCGGCGTCGAAGGCGTGCATCGGCTGGCCCAGCTCGAGCATCACGTAGTTGGTGATGTCGACCGGCAGCGAGATGCAGCGGATGCCGGCGGCGGTGAGCCGCCGCTGCATCCAGCCGGGGGTGGGCGCCGCCGGGTCGACGCCGCGCACGAGGCGGGCGGCGAACCGGTCGCAGCCGACGGTGTCGCGCACCTCGACCGGGTACGCCGGCGTGTCGGTGCCGCCGGGCGCGGGCGCCAGGCCCGGGTCGCGGAACGGCACGCCGAGGGCGTGCGACAGCTCCCGGGCCAGGCCGCGCACGCTCATCGCGTACCCCCGGTCGGGGGTGATCTCCACCTCGACCACGACGTCGTCGAGCCCGACGACGGGCCGCGCGTCGTCGCCCGGCTTGGCCGGTACGTCCCCGGGCAGCACGATGATGCCGTCGTGGTCGTCGCCCAGGCCCAGCTCCCGCGCGGAGCAGATCATGCCGTTGGAGTTGCGCCCGTACGTCTTGCGCGCGCCGATGGCGAAGCCGCCGGGCAGCACGCCACCGGGCAGGATCACCACGACCCGGTCGCCCGGGGCGAAGTTACGCGCCCCGCAGACGATTTCCTGCGGCTCGCCGGTGCCGTTGGCGTCGCCGACGTCGACCCGGCAGAACCGGATCGGCTTCTTGAAGCCGGTCAGCTCCTCGATCTCGCGGACCTCACCGACGACCAGCGCACCGGTGACGGTCTCCCGCAGGTCCACCACGGACTCGACCTCGACGCCGAGGTCGACCAGGGCCTGCTCCAGGTCGGCCGTGGGCAGGTCGGCGGGGAGGTCGACGTACTCCCGCAGCCAACTGACAGAAACTCGCATGACTCAGACCACCGTCTCCGTGACTCGTACCCGCATCGCCTACGCCCCGACCCCGAACGCGCGGGTGAACCGCACGTCGCCCTCGGCCATGTCCCGCATGTCGCTGACCCCGTGCCGGAACATCACCGTCCGGTCGATGCCCATGCCGAACGCGAATCCGGAGTAGACCTCGGGGTCGATGCCGCAGGCGCGCAGCACCCGCGGGTTGACCATGCCGCAGCCGCCCCACTCGACCCAGCGCGGGCCGTCGCGGTGCTCGGGGAACCAGACGTCGAACTCGGCGGACGGCTCGGTGAACGGGAAGTAGTGCGGCCGGAAGCGGGTCCTCGCGCCCGCGCCGAACATCGCCCGGGCGAAGTGGTCCAGGGTGCCGCGCAGGTGCGCCATGGTGATGCCCCGGTCGACCACGAGGCCCTCCACCTGGTGGAAGACCGGCGCGTGGGTGGCGTCCAGCTCGTCGGTGCGGTAGACCCGGCCCGGCACGATCACGTAGATCGGCGGCTTGCGGGTCAGCATGGTGCGCGCCTGCACCGGCGAGGTGTGCGTACGCAGCACCAGGCCGGAGCCCTCCGTGCCCTCCGGCGGCGCGACGTGGAAGGTGTCCATCAGGCCGCGCGCCGGGTGGTCGGCGGGGATGTTAAGGGCGTCGAAGTTCGTCCACTCCAACTCGACCTCGGGCCCCTCGGCCACCTCGTAGCCCATGCCGACGAACAGGTCGCTGACCTGCTCCATCAGCGTGCTGATCGGGTGCCGGGCGCCGCGGGGCCGCCGGTCGTTCGGCAGCGTCACGTCGACGCGCTCCTCCACCAGCACCCGCTGCGCCTGCTCCCGGTCCAGCACCTCCTGGCGGGCGGCGTACGCGGCCTCGACGGCGCGGCGGGCCTCGTTGACCCGCTTGCCGGCGTCGGACTTCGCGGCCGGCGGCAGCGCGCCGATCTCGCGGCGGGCCAGCGAGATCGGCGACCGGTCGCCGAGGTGCGCCGGGCGCAGCGCGGTCAGCGCGTCGGGGTCGGCGGCCTCGACGAACGCCTTCTCGGCGGCGGCGACGGCCTCGGCCAGGGCGGCCGGGTCGAGCAGGGCGACCTGCTTCGGATCGTACGGATCGTTGCGGTAGCTCATGACGTACGGGCACTCCCTCACGGCGGCGCCAGCCCTCACTCAGGCGGCGAAGCGAGTCTACGGACGCGCGGCTGTGCCGCAGCCCGCCGGTGGGAGTTGTGCGGGGAGCAGGTCAGGCCCGCCGCCCGCCGACACCGGCGGGCTGGCTAAACGAACGCCGTGGCGCGTTCATGGGCGGACGCTCTCCTCTGCTGGACGGCTCGCGGGACCTGCGACCGGTCACCGCTGCGCTCTCGCTGAAGCGTACAGGCAGACCGCGGCGGCCGCAGCCAGGTTCAGGCTCTCGGCGCGCCCGTGCAGGGGCACCCGGACCCGGGCGTCGGCGGCGGCGGTGAGCGCCTCGGGCAGCCCGTGCGCCTCGGAGCCGAAGAGCCACGCGGTGGGGGCGGCCAGCCGCCCGTCGTCGGCCAGGTCGTCGAGGTCGTCCTCGCCGTAGCCGGTGGTGGCGAGGACGGTGAGCCCGGCGGCGCGCAACGCCGCGACGACCTCCACCGGGTCGGGGGCGCGGACCACGTCGACGTGGAAGAGGCTGCCGGCCGAGGCCCGCACGCACTTGCCGTTGTACGGGTCGACGGCCTCGCCGGCGAAGACGACCGCGCCGGCACCCGCGGCGTCGGCGGTGCGCAGCACCGTGCCCGCGTTGCCCGGGTCGCGGATCCCGGCGAGCACCGCCACCAGGCGGGGCCCGTCGGCCAGGGCCCGCTCCAGGGGCACGTCGAGGTGGCGGCAGACGGCGACGAGGCCCTGCGGGGCCACGGTCTCGGCCAGCGCGGCGAGCGCCTCGTCGGTCGCCTCGGACACGGGCACGTCGGCGCGGGCCGCGACGGCGGCCAGGTCGGCGTGGCGGTCCAGGGCGGCGGGCGTACCGAAGAGTTCGGTGACCACCCCCGGGCGGGCCAGGGCCTCTCGGACCGCCTGCGGCCCCTCGGCCAGGAAGCGGCCGGCGGCCTCGCGGTCCCGGCGGCGCTGCAACCGCCGGGCGGCGACCACCCGGGGCGTACGCGGGGTGAAGGGGCCGGAGACAGCGTCGAGGCGTCTCCCGCGCGATGGTGACTGCATGGGAGACGCCTCGATCTGCTGGTGCGCGGGGATCAGGCGGCCTGGGCCGCCGCGCCGCCGGTGCCCTCGGCCGCGACCGCGGCCCGGGCCAGCTCGACGATCGCCGCGAAGGCGGCGGCGTCGTTGACGGCCAGGTCGGCCAGGATCTTGCGGTCGACCTCGATGCCGGCCAGGCGCAGGCCCTGGATCAGGCGGTTGTAGGTCATCCCGTTGGCGCGGGCGCCCGCGTTGATCCGCTGGATCCACAGCTGCCGGAAGTCGCCCTTGCGGTCGCGACGGTCCCGGTAGGCGTACTGCATCGAGTGCAGCACCTGCTCCTTGGCCTTGCGGTAGAGGCGGGAGCGCTGACCGCGGTAGCCGCTCGCGGTCTCCAGCAGGGTACGGCGCTTCTTCTGGGCGTTCACAGCCCGCTTGACGCGTGCCATCTCAACTCCTAGTTACGTAAAGGTGGCGCGCGTCAGCGGCCGAGCAGCTTCTTGATGCGCTTGACGTCGGCCTTGGCCAGCACCACGGTGCCGGTCAGCCGACGGGTCTGGGTGGAGGGCTTCTTCTCCAGGTTGTGCCGGAGGCCGGCCTGCTGGGCAACGATCTTGCCCTTGCCGGTCACCTTGACCCGCTTGCCCATCCCCGTGTGGCTCTTCATCTTCGGCATGTGGAACGTCTCTCCCCTGTTACTCGCCGCTGTTGTCGGCGACTGTGCCGGTGTCACCGGCCGCTGCGGGCTCGCCGGCCGGGGCGCCCTCGGCGTCCCGCTCCCTCGGCCCGCCTCGGGTGGCCGTGGCGGCGACCGCTGCGGCCTTGGTGGCGCGGTGCGGCGCGAGCACCATGATCATGTTTCGACCGTCCTGCTTGGGAGCGGCCTCGACGTACCCCAGCTCCGAGATCTCCGACTCGAGCCGGCGCAGGAGCCGGTAACCCAGCTCCGGGCGGCTCTGCTCGCGACCGCGGAACATGATCGTCACCTTGACCTTGTCGCCGGCCTTCAGGAACCGCACCACGTGACCCTTCTTGGTCTCGTAGTCGTGCGGGTCGATTTTCGGCCGGAGCTTCATCTCCTTGATGACGGTCTGCTGCTGGTTACGCCGCGCTTCGCGCGCCTTGAGTGCGCTCTCGTACTTGAACTTGCCGAAGTCCATGAGCTTGCACACCGGCGGGCGCGCCATCGGCGCAACCTCGACCAGGTCCAGGTCTACGTCCGCGGCCAGCTGAAGGGCGCGCTCCAGCGGGACGATGCCCACCTGCTCACCCTCGGGGCCGACCAGTCGGACCTCACGTGCCCGGATCTGCTCGTTCACGCGTGGTTCGACGCTGATGGGGCCTCCTCGAGTCAAGATCTCTGCGTGGCCGACCCCGCGGCTCCCGGGTGGGAGCCGACCTGGAAAGCAGAAGGCCCCGGCGCATGCCAGGGCCCGCTCGACCGGTCGGCACGATCACATGATCGCGCATCCGGTGCCGGGACGTGCCCGGAACCGGTGACCGGACCCGGCCACCGTGGTGGCGACTCGGGTGGGAGCAGGCGCTCCTCTTTCAAGGCTGTGTGCGTGGCGCGACTGCGCGCACGCGGGGACAGCCTGGTCGACTCACCCACACTACACCCTCGCCCGGACGAGCACCCACCCGGGCACCCGGTCAGCGGCCGGTGGCGCCCTCCGCGAGCCGGGCCTGGTGCGCCTGGTGCAGCCGGCGCAGGGCGCGGACCCCTTCCACGGCCCGCTCCTTGTCGGCGGCCTGGAGGGCGACCATCGGCAGCAGGTCGTCGTCGTGCAGCTCCAGGCTGGCCCAGGGCGCGCCCCGGTCGAAGCGGACGCCCCGGACGACCTCCCACGGCAGCTCGTACGAGCCGACGAGATTGCGCACGCGCACGCCCCGCGCGGTCGCGTCGACCCGGGGGCGGGTGAAGATCAGGAGGGCGAGCGCGCCCAGGATGCCGAGCCCGACCATCGCGATCTGGTCGCCGCGCTGGAAGCTGCCGTAGCCGTTGCCGGTCGCGCCGCTCAGCGTGGTCGCCAACAGGCTGAACACCACGAACAGCACGGCTGCGGAGATCCAGCAGACCAGCCGGACGCGGTGCGGGCGGAGGTGGACGGACTCGGTTTCGCTCACCCCACCAGTCTGCCACCCGAACCGGGCCGCTCCCGCGCCGCCACACGTTCCACAGGCGGGACGGCCTTCCCGGGACCCCGCCGACCGCGCCCCCGGCCGGCGACCAGGGCCGCCGTGAGGGTGAGCAGCGCCCCGGCGAGCACCGGCAGCCGCAGGCCGGGACCGCCCGGCAGCAGCGCGTCCAGCAGCAGGGCGCCGCCCAGCTGGCCGGCGACCAGGGCGAGCCCGGTCCGCAGCACGCCGACCGCCGGGACCCCGACCAGCAGGGCCGCCACGATGACGACGCCGAGCAGGCCGCCGGTGTAGAGGTACCAGTCGCCCGGCCAGGTCGGGCGCGGCCCGGTGAGGGCCCCGGCAAGCGCCGCGACCAGCAGCACGACGGGCGTGGCCGTGGCGAAGTTGACCACCATCCCGGCGGCGGCCGAGCTGGCGGCGGAGACGCGCGCGTTCAGCGCGGACTGGAGCGCGACGCCCAGCCCGCCGGCCACGGCGAGCAGGACCAGGCCGAGGGCGAGGTCGCCGACGGGCTGGCCGAGCTGGGCCAGCGTCACGGCCGCCACGCCGAGCAGCGCCCCGGCCACCCGTGGCCGGGTGAGCGCCAGCCGTCCCACGGGCGCCAGCCCGGCCCGGTCGACGGCCAGCCCGCCGAGGCTGCCGCCGGCGACCTGGGCGATGGTGAAGACCGCCACCCCGAGCACCGGCACGATGTACGCCCCGGCCAGCACGATCGCCGCCCCGCCGAGCCCGCCCAGGTACGTCCACCAGGGCAGCCGGGCCCGGCGCAACGCGGCGAGGCCGGTGCGGGCCGACGGCAGCGCCAGCACCCCGAGGCCCACCAGCAGGGCCCCGCCGAGGTTGTTGACCACCGCGCCGAGGGTCGCGTTGCCGGCCCGCTCGCCCAGCTCGGCGTTGGCCGCGCCCTGGGCCGCCGAGGCGACGCCGGCGAGGGTGACCAGGGTCAGCGCCGCCCACGGCGGCAGGGCGCGCGACACCGCCGACGGCGCCGCGGCGCCCGCCGCCGTGGGCGGGCGGCTCACAGCCGGCAGGCGTGGATGTTGGTGACCAGGATCGCGCGGGCGCCGAGCTCGTACAGCTCGTCCATGATCCGGTGCACGTCGTCGCGGAGCACCATCGCCTGCACCGCCACCCAGCCCTCGCGGTGCAGCGGCGAGACGGTCGGCGACTCGATGCCCGGGGTCAGCGAGCTGGCCCGGTCGAGCAGGCCCGCGGGCACGTCGTAGGCGAGCATCACGTAGCGGCGGGCGACCAGCACCCCGTGCAGCCGGCGCAGCAGCTGCGCGGACTGCGGGTGGGTCTCGGCGGCGGCGCGGCGCACCAGCACCGCCGACGAGCGCAGCAGCGGCTCGCCGAAGACCACCAGGCCGGCCTGGCGCAGCGTGGCGCCCGTCTCCACCACGTCGGCGACCACGTCGGCGACGCCGAGGCGTACGGCGTTCTCCACCGCGCCGTCGAGGCGGATCACCTCGGCCTCGAGCCCCAGCTCCGCGAGGTGCCGCTCGACCAGCCCCGGGTACGCGGTGGCGATGCGGTGCCCGCCCAGCTCCCGCACCGAGGCGATGTCGTCGGGGCGGGCGGCGAAGCGGAAGGTGGCCCGGCCGAAGGCGAGGTCGACGACCTCCTCGGCGGGGGCGCCGGAGTCGATCAGCAGGTCCCGGCCGGTGATGCCCAGGTCCAGGTCGCCGGAGCCGACGTAGGTGGCGATGTCCTTCGGGCGCAGGTAGAAGAACTCGACGTCGTTGGCCTCGTCGCGGCAGACGAGGTCCTTCGGGTCGGTGCGCTGGCGGTAGCCCGCCTCGCGCAGCATCTGGGCGGCTGGCTCGGCCAGGGTGCCCTTGTTGGGGATGGCGACACGCAGCATGACGGAGTGCTCCTTCGATCGAAACTGATCAACGATGGGGCGCACTCACAGATGTCGGTAGACGTCCTTCAGGTCGAGACCGCTGGCCAGCATCAGCACCTGGACCTGGTAGAGCAGCTGGGAGATCTCCTCCGCCGTACGCTCCGGTCCCTCGTGCTCGGCGGCCATCCACGACTCGGCCGCCTCCTCGACGACCTTCTTGCCGATGAAGTGCACGCCCTTCTCGAGCGCGGCGACCGTGCCCGAGCCGGGGGTGCCCGCAGCGGCCTTGGCCTGCAGCTCGGCGAACAACTCCTCGAACGTCTTCACGCCGCGATTCTTCCAGCCGCCCCGACGACCCCGGTGCGCCGGGTAGGCGCCCCGTTCACCGACCGGGAACGCCGCACGGTGGTGCGTCCCCGGTCGGGCGCGGGATCAGCCGCCGAAGCCGACCCGGTGGCCGTTGCCGGCGAGGTCGCGGATCGTCAGCGCGGCGTCCAGGGCGGCGACGGTGGCCGCCCAGCCCTTGTCCTCCGCCGAGCCGGGCAGCCCGGCGCGGTCCCGGGCCTGCGCGAGGGTGTCGACGGTCAGCACGCCGTGCGCGACCGGCTTGCCCTCGTCCAGCGCCACCCGGGTCAGCCCGTCCGTCACGGACCGGCAGACGTAGTCGAAGTGGGCCGTGGCGCCCCGGACCACCACGCCGAGGGCGACCACCACGTCGCAGCGCCGCGCGAGGGCCTGGGCCACCACCGGCAGCTCGACCGAGCCGGCCACCCGCGCCGTGACCGCCCGGGCCCCGCACGCCTCGGCGGCGGCGACCGCCCGGTCGAGCATGTGGTCGGTCAGCTCGCCGTGCCAGCGGGCCGCGACCACGCCGACGGTCATCCCGGCGGCGTCGACCGCCGTCACTCCCGGTTCACCGAAACCCGCCACGCCTACGCTCCGATCTCGTCGCCGAGGACGGGGCGGCCCATGGGGGCCTCGGTCACCTCGTCCAACTCGTCCAGCAGGTGCCCCATCCGGTCCCGCTTGGTGCGCAGGTAGCGCACGTTCTCCGGGTGCGGGCGCACCGGCAGCCCCTCGCGGCCGGTGACGGTCAGCCCGTAGCCCTCCAGCCCGGCGCGCTTGGCCGGGTTGTTGGTGAGCAGCCGCATCGAGCGCACCCCGATGTCGTAGAGGATCTGCGCGCCGGTGCCGTAGTCGCGGGCGTCGGCCGGCAGGCCCAGGTCGAGGTTGGCGTCGACCGTGTCGCGGCCCTGGTCCTGGAGCTGGTACGCCTGGAGCTTGTGCAGCAGGCCGATGCCGCGCCCCTCGTGGCCGCGTACGTAGAGCACCACGCCCCGCCCCTCCCGGGCGACCCGGTCCAGGGCGGCGTCGAGCTGCGGGCCGCAGTCGCAGCGCACCGAGCCGAACACGTCGCCGGTGAGGCACTCGGAGTGCACCCGCACCAGCACGTCGCGCCCGTCGCCGATCTCGCCCGCGACCAGGGCGACGTGCTCGGCCGAGTCGTGCTCGCTGCGGTAGCCCAGGGCCCGGAACACGCCGTGGCGGGTGGGCATCCGGGCGTCGGCGACCAGCTCGACCTGCTTCTCGGTGCGCCGCCGGTACGCGACGAGGTCGGCGATCGTGATCAGGGTCAGCGAGTGCTCGGCGCAGAACTTCTCCAGGTCCGGCACCCGCATCATGGTGCCGTCGTCGTTGACCAGCTCGCAGAGCACGCCGGCGGGGCGCAGCCCGGCCAGCCGGGTCAGGTCGACGGCGGCCTCGGTGTGCCCGGGCCGGCGCAGCACGCCGCCCTCGCGGGCCCGCAGCGGCACCACGTGCCCGGGGCGGGCCAGGTCGGCCGGGCCGGTGCCGGGGTCGGCGAGCAGCCGGATGGTGTGCGCCCGGTCGGCGGCGGAGATGCCGGTGCTGACGCCCTCGCGGGCGTCGACGGTCACCGTGTAGGCGGTGCCGCGCCGGTCCTGGTTGGTGTGGTGCTGCGGCGGCAGGTCCAGCCGGTCGCACTCGCTCTCGGTCAGCGGCGCGCAGATGTAGCCCGACGTGTGGCGCACCATGAACGCGAGCAGCTCCGTCGTCGCCAGCTCGGCGGCGAAGATCAGGTCGCCCTCGTTCTCCCGGTCGGCGTCGTCGACCACGACGACGGGCCGGCCGGCGGCGACGTCCGCCACCGCCTGCTCGATACTGCCAAAGGTGGTCATGCCACGGCCTCCGAGTAGGTCGACGGGATCGGGGCGGGCACCGGGCGGGCGACCCGCGAGGTGCGCCACCAGGCCACCAGGCCCCAGGCGCAGAAGGCGCCGTAGACGAGGTACATGGCGGCCGAGGGGTAGAAGCCGCCGCGCAGCAGCAGCGGCACGCCGACCGCGTCGACGGCGATCCAGATGAGCCAGAAGTCCACCCAGCCGCGCGCCATGCCGTACGTGGCGAGCAGGCTGCCGGTGAGGATCCAGGCGTCCGGCAGCGGCCCCCAGGAGCCGAGGGCGGCGAGCACCGGGTACGCCGCGGCGGTGCCGATCACGGCCGCGAGCAGCAGGCCCAGCCGTTCCCGGCGGGTGGCCCAGCGGGGCGCCACCGCGGTCCGGTCGCCGTCACCGCCCCGGCGGCGGTGGCGCGACCAGCGCCACCAGCCGTAGACGCTGACCGAGAAGAAGAAGACCTGCCGGCCGGCCTGCCCGTAGAGGTCGTGCGCCTGCGGGGTGGCGAAGACGCCGCCCAGGAAGACGGTGAACAGCAGCGCGTTGCCGATCATGCCGACGGGCCAGGCCCAGACCAGCCGGCGCAGGCCGAACACCGCTGACGCCAGCCCGAAGCCGTTGCCGACGATCTCGCGCACCAGCACCGGCGAGCCGGCGATGTCGACCTGCGCGTCGAGCAGCCAGCCGAGCGGGCCCATCAGGCCGCTCCGCCCGGCAGCCCGGCGACCGGCAGCCCGCCGGGCGGGTCGGCGTCGGGGACGGCGGGCCCGGCCAGCCGGGCGCCCAGTAGCCGCTCGACGTACTTGGCGAGCACGTCCACCTCGAGGTTGACCGGGTCGCCGACGCGGCGGGCGCCGAGGGTGGTCAGCTTCAGCGTGGTGGGGATCAGCCCGACCGCGAACCAGTCCTCCCCGACCCCGGCGACGGTCAGCGAGACGCCGTCGACCGTGATCGAGCCCTTCTCCACCACGTACCGGGACAGGGCGGCGGGCAGCCGGAACCGGACGGTCTCCCACTGCGCGGCCGGCTCGCGGGCGACGACCTCGCCGACGCCGTCGACGTGCCCCTGCACGAGGTGCCCGCCGAGGCGGCTGCCCAGCGCGGCGGCCCGCTCCAGGTTGACCGGGTCGCCGGCGCGCAGCGCGCCCAGCGAGCTGCGGCGCAGGGTCTCCCCCATCACGTCCGCGGTGAAGGTCCCGTTCTCGACGTCGACCACGGTCAGGCAGACGCCGTTGACCGCGATCGAGTCGCCGTGCCGGGCGTCCGAGGTGACCAGCGGGCCGCGGACGGCGACCAGCGCCGAGTCCCCCGCCGTCTCGGTGACGCGGACGACCTCACCCAACTCCTCGACGATGCCGGTGAACATGTCAGCCCTCCCTCTTCCGGGGCAGCGCGGTGATCCGCAGGTCGGGTCCGACCTGCGTGAAGTCGACGTACTCCAGGTCGATGGCCTCGGCGATGGTGGTCACGCCGGCGTCGACGAGGGCGGTCGGGCCGGCGCCGAGCAGCCGGGGCGCCACGTAGCCGACGATCTTGTCGACGAGGCCGGCGGCCAGGAAGGCGCCGGCCAGCTTCGGGCCGCCCTCCAGCAGCGCGGCGCGCACCCCGCGCCCGTGCAGCGCGGCGAGCAGCGCCGGCAGGTCGACGCGGCCGTCGGGCCCGGCGCCGACCTCCGCGGCGGTGGCGATCCAGGTGCGGGCCGCGCCGTCGCGGACCCGGGCGTCGGCCGGCGTACGCCCGTCGGTGTCCACCACGACCCGCAGCGGCTGCCGGATGGCGAGCGTGCCGTCGCGCAGGTTGCGGGCGGTGAGCCGGGGGTCGTCGGCGAGGACCGTGCCCACCCCGGCGAGGACCGCGTCGACGGTGCCGCGCAGCGCGTGCACGTCCATCCGGGCGGCCTCGGAGGTGATCCACATGCTGGTGCCGTCGGCCGCCGCCGACCGGCCGTCCAGCGTCGCGGCGAACTTCCAGATGACGTACGGCCAGCCGCGGCGCATCGAGGTGAGCCAGGCGATGTTGCCGGCCTCCGCCTCGCAGGCGCGTACCCCCGTGTCGACCTGGACCCCGGCGGCGCGCAGCGTGGCGGCGCCCCCGGTGGCCAGCGGGTTGGGGTCGGGCACGGCGATGACGACGCGGGCCACGCCGGCCCGCACGAGCGCGGTGCTGCAGGGGCCGGTGCGGCCGGTGTGGTCGCAGGGTTCCAGGGTGACCACGGCGGTGCCGCCGCGGGCCCGCTCCCCGGCCTGGGCTAGCGCGACGATCTCGGCGTGCGGCCCGCCGGCGTAGGCGTGGAACCCCTCGCCGACCACCTGCCCGTCGGCGTCGAGCAGCACGCAGCCGACCACCGGGTTGGGGCTGGTCGTGCCGAGACCGCGCGCGGCGAGTTCCACCGCGCGACGCATCGCCTCGTCGACGGAGACGCCGGCCATGCCCTGCCCTCTCACTCGCCGGTCGACGCGCGGGCGGTGACGGGAGGCAACGGCATGGGGCCGCGAGCGTGCGGCGGCGGAGATCCGGGTACGGCGGAGCCGCCCCGGGGGGCGCGCACGGCACGCTGAAATCAGCGGCCGGGCAGGCCCGTCCGTCCCGCGCGCTGTCTCCCATCCGGACTGTCTGGGGGCGGGGGTTGCCCGCTCCCAACCGTCGGCCCCGGATTCTCACCAGGTCCACCGGGCGGCACGAGGCCGACCGGGTCGCGGGCTTACCACGGTCACGCCGTGGATCACCGCCGGTTCGGAATTACACCGAGTCCCGCCAGCGCGTGGTGGGTACACGGGAAGTGTTACACGCCGCACGGGGGGTCGCGCCACCCGGGCGGTGCACTTCACAGCAACAGCGCACGAATCAGGTAACGCCGCGCCGCCGGTCCACCGCCACGTACGAGCCGGGCTGGCTCTTGGCCACGGTCTTCATCTCGGAGGCGACGGCGATCGCCTCCAGCGGGTTGGTGAAGCGCTTGCCGGAGTCGGAGAGGCACACGCCGATCGAGAGGGTGACCAGGGCGGCCCGCCGGATGTTGCCCCGGCGGTCCTTCAGCTCCACGTAGCCGCGCGCGGCGTCCACGGGGTCGTAGAGCGAGTCGGCGGCCTTCTCGAAGTCGGCGGAGACCCGGGAGGTGAGCGGCCGGACCTGCTCCGGCGCGCAGACGATGACGAAGTCGTCCCCGCCGACGTGCCCGAGGAAGGCCGGTGGCAGCCCCACCGAGACCACCGCCCGGTGCAGGCTGCGGGCCAGGGCGGAGATGAAGTCGTCGCCCCGGACGAAGCCGTAGCGGTCGTTCACGCTCTTGAACCGGTCGATGTCGATGTAGCCGACGGCGTAGTCGACCCCGCTGCGGACCCGGTCGGAGATCTCCCGGCGGATCCGGCTGTTTCCGGGCAGCCCGGTCAGCGGCGAGACCTCGCGGAACTCCTTGTTGCGGCGCAGCGTGGAGCTGACCCGGGCGACCAGCTCGGCGGTGTCGAAGGGCTTGACCAGGTAGTCGTCGGCGCCGGCGCTGAGCCCGTGCACCTTGTCCACCGTCATGCCCTTGGCGGTCAGCATGATCACCGGCAGGGCCGAGGTCATCGGGTCGGCCCGCAGTCGCCGGGTCAGCTCCAACCCGTCGATGCGCGGCATCATCAGGTCGACCACCGCCAGGTCGGGGCGCTGGCGCTCGATGACCTCGAGCGCCTCCTGCCCGTCGCTTGCGTGGATCACCTCGAAGCCGTGCAGGCGGAGGTTGAACTCGACGAAGCGCGCGATGTCCTCGTCGTCGTCGACGACGAGGATCACGTCCTGGCGGTCGTCGGCGGGTTCCACGTCAGGCCCCGGAGGCGGCGCGTTCCGCGAGTGCCCGCAGCTTCCGCACGGCCTCTGCGGGGTCGTCGGCGCCGTAGACAGCGGTGCCGGCGACGAAGGCGTCGGCCCCCGCCTCGGACGCCTGGGCGATGGTGTCGGCGGCGATGCCGCCGTCGACCTCGATGCGCAGTTCGAGGTGGCCGGCGTCGACGTGCCTGCGGGCCGTACGCACCTTGTCGAGCAGTTGCGGGATGAACCGCTGCCCGCCGAAGCCGGCCTTGATCGTCATGATCAGCAGCGTGTCGAAGCTCGGCAGCAGCTCCAGGTAGGGCTCGATCGGGGTGTCCCGGTCGATCGCCAGCCCGGCCTTGGCGCCGGCCGAGCGCAGGTCCTTGGCCAGGGCCACCGGGTCGTCGCACGCCTCGGCGTGGAACGTCACGTTGTACGCCCCGGCGTCGGCGTACCCGGGTGCCCACCGGCGCGGATCCTCGATCATCAGGTGCACGTCGAAGGGCAGCTCGGTGGCGGCCCGCAGGCTCTGCACCACGGGCAGCCCGATGGTCAGGTTGGGCACGAAGTGGTTGTCCATGACATCCACGTGCAGCCAGTCCGCGGCGTTCTCGACGGCGCGGACCTCCTCGGCGAGGCGGGCGAAATCGGCGGCGAGGATGCTGGGCGCGACGATCGGCGGCGGTACGGTCACCGGGCCAGTGTACGAACGCGGCCGACGGCCGCCCGCAGCGCGCCACCACCCGGGACACCCGGTGACCCGGCGGTGACCAGTGGTGCAGAATTGGCCCTCCCGGCGCGGCGAAACCGGACGAAGGGCCATCCGTGACTGGCCGAACGACGGAAACGCGGCAAGACTCCATCAGGGACGGTGACGTGAGCCGCACGCCCGCGCGGTGCCCCGGCGGCGGTCGACGCGTCAGCTCCCGGAAAGGGCGGACGATGCGACGGTGGCTCGCGACGCTGGCGCTGGCCGGCACCCTGACGGTCCTGCTGTCCGGGTGCGTACGACCGGGCGGCTCCGACGGCGACCTCACCGACGACTGGCCGGCGCTGCGGGCGCCGCAGCTGTTCGTGCCGGCCACGGACGCCTGCCTGCCCCGGATCACCGCCGTCGTGCAGGCGCGCACCTACGAGGCGGTGGACTGCTCCCGCAGCCACCTGGCCGAGACCGTGCACGTCGGCAGGTTCACCGGTCCGGCCGCCGACGGCGACCGGCCCGCGCCGGGATCCGCCGCCCTGCGTCCCGCCCGCGCCGAGTGCGACCAACGCGCCCGCGAGGTGCTCGGCGGCGACTGGCACGCCGCCCGCATCACCCTGACCGTCGCGCTGCCCGCCACCTCGGCCTGGCGCGGGGGCGCCCGCTGGTTCCGGTGCGACCTGAGCGAGACCGGCAGCATCGACAACACCCGGCCGGTGAACCGTACGGGCAGCCTGCGGGGCGCGATGATCGGCGACTCCCCGCTGCTGCACCGCTGCTTCGACCCCAAGCTGATCGGCGACAACCTGAACTACATGGCTCCGGTGCTGTGCACCGAGCCGCACCGCGCCGAGTTCGTCGGCGTCTACGTGGAGCGGGACATGAGCTGGGCCGAGTTCGGCCGGTCCCACCAGCGGACGCACACCCGCTGCATGGCGCTCATCGCCGCCTTCGCCGAGGTGCCCAACAACAGCGACCTGCCGTACCGGGCCGGTTCGATCTTCTATCCGCCCTCGCAGCGGGAGTGGCAGGAGGGCGACCGCGGGGTGCGGTGCTTCCTGTGGAGCGACGACCGGAAGCTGACCCGCTCCATGCGCGGCGCGGGCCCGCAAGGGTTGCCCGCGAGCTGAGCGAGGGTGCCGTATGCTGCCGCACCGTGGCGTGTCCGGCCGCCCGTGCGCCGGCGGAACCGCCGCGACGGCCGCCGCCGGGTGCGGCCCACGGACGGTGGGAGGTCGGGATGCGACGGTGGTGGACGGCGGCCACGGTCGGCGCGGTGGCGGCGCTGGCGTTCACGGGTTGTGCCACCCCGGCCGGCACCGACCGTGACCTGACCGACGACTGGCCGGCGCCGGCCGCGCCGCAGGCGTTCGTCCCCGCCGCCGGGGTCTGCCACTCCGGCGTGCAGGACGTCGGCTACCTCTCCGCCTACCACCCCGTCGACTGCGCGCTGTCGCACCGCACGGAGACCGTGCACGTCGGCACGCTGACCGGCGCGGGAGCCGAGCGCGACACGCCCCCGCCGGCCGGCTCGGCCGGCATGCGGGCCGCCCGCGCCGAGTGCGACACGAAGGTCAGGGCGGTGCTCGGCGGCGACTGGCGCTCCGGGCGGCTCGGGCTCAACGTGGTGCTGCCGTCGCCGCAGGCGTGGGGTGGCGGCGCCCGCTGGTTCCGCTGCGACCTGAGCGAACAGACCAGCCTCGACGAGGCCGGCGCGAAGGACCGGACGGGCAGCCTGAAGGGCGCGCTGACCGGCGCCGCCCCCCTCGCCCACCGCTGCTTCAACCCGAAGACGCGCGGCGACGAGGTGCGCGAGATGGTGCCGGTGGCCTGCACCAGCAGGCACCGCGCCGAGTTCGTCGGCGTCTGGCAGGCCCCCGACACCAGCTACGACGCCTTCAACCGCGACACCCGCAAGGTGCACCGGGCGTGCCGGACGCTGATCGCGAAGTACGCCAGGGTGCCGGACAACGGCGACCTCCAGTACCGGGCCGGCTCGATCTACTACCACCCCTTCGAGCGGGAGTGGCGCAACGGCAACCGGGGCGTGCAGTGCTTCCTGTGGGTCAGCGACCGCAGCCTCACCAGGTCGGTCAAGGGCGCCGGTACGAAGGGCCTGCCGGTCACCTGAGCGGGGCGGTCAGCGTCGCCGACCGCCCCGACCCTGTGGTGTTCAGCTCGCCTGGAGCGTCACGTCGTCGATGACGAAGCTGGTCTGCAACGAGGCGTCCTCGGTGCCGGTGAACTTCAGCGTCACCGTCTGCCCCGCGTACCCCGCCACGTTGAACGACCGCTGCGTGTAACCCGCCGCCGCGTTCAGGTTCGAGTACGTCGCCAGGGTGGCCGTGCCCACCTGCACCACCAACCGGTCGTACGCGGTGCTCGTCGTCGTCTCCGCCGTGTCGACGTGCAGCCAGAACGACAGCGTGTAGCTCGCACAGCCCGCCGGGATCGTCACCGACTGCGACAACGTGTCGGTGCGCGTCGAGCCGTAGCCCACCAGCCACGCCTTGTACGAGCCGGTCCGCGCCGGCTGGTCGGCGTCGTTGGTGATGACGCCCGACGACGCCGTCCACGGCGACGACCCGCTCTCGAACCCGCCGTTGCCGATGAGCTGCCCACCGGCGCACCCGCCGCCGCCACCGACGGTCAGGGTGTAGCTGGCCGAACGCGAGACGCCGCCGGAGCCCGCGCCGGTGACCGTGACGGTGTAGGTGCCCACCGCGGCCGAGGCCGACGCGCTGAGCGTCATGGTGGCGGAGCCGCCGGAGGCGACCGAGGACGGGCTGAACGACGCGGTGACGCCCGCCGGAAGGCCGGTCGCCGACAGGCCGACCGTCTGGGCCGTGCCGGCGGTGGTGGCCGTGGAGACAGTCGCCGTGGTCGACGCGCCGCGCTGCACCGAGCCCGACGTCGGGCTCACCGCGACGGAGAAGTCGTTGGTCGCCGAGCCCACGGCGGTCTGCCAGATGGCGTACGCGATCCCGTCGGCGCTGCGGTTGAGCACCGTGGCGCTGACGTTCGAGGTGGTGTCGCAGGAGCGGTGGTAGCACGGGTCGTACGCCGAGCCGGAGGTGCCGCCCCACTTGGCGGCCTGCGCGGAGGTCTTGCGGGCGCTGGCGCCCGCGGCGTACCCGGAGGTCTGGATGCCGGCCTGCGCGAACGGGTAGTCGTCGGAACGGCCCTGGCCCTCGACGTTCTCCTCCGGCTGGATGTTCAGCGAGTCCCAGTACGCCTTCAGCGGGGCGGCCGTGGCGGAGGTGATCCGGTTGATAAAGTAGCCGCCGTTGATGGAGCCGATCATGTCGAAGTTGTAGTAGCCCTTGATGTAGCCCCGCTGGGTAGCGCTCAGTGAGCGGACGTAGAAGTCCGAACCGTTGAGGCCCTGCTCCTCGTCGGTCCACCAGGCGAACCGGACCCGCTTGGTCATCGTCGGGTTCTGCCGGGCCAGCACCAGCGCGTTCTCCAGCAGCGCCGACGAGCCGGTGGCGTTGTCGTTGATGCCCGGGCCGGCGGAGACGCCGTCGAGGTGCGATCCGAACATGACGACCTGGTCGGCGGGCCCGCCCGGCCACTCGGCGATCAGGTTGTTCGACCGGTAGGTGCAGTCGGTGCAGACCTGCTCCGTCACCGTGTAGCCGGCGGCCTGGAGCTTCGTCTTGACGTACGCCACGGAGGCCGTGTAGCCGGCGCTGCCGGCGCGCCGGTTGCCGCCGTTCTGGGTGGCGATGGTCTGGAACTGCGTGAGGTGGGCCTGAACGTTGGCCACCGCGATGTCCGGCGCGGCCAGGGCCTGCGCGGCGGGCGCGAGCACGCCGGCGGCCGGTGCCGCCGACGCCGGCGCGACGGCCGACGCCACGCCGCCGGTGAGGACGGCGAGCGCGAGCCCAGCGGTCAGGATTCTTCGCTTCATGGACACTCCTCGATAAGTGGTGGCCTGATCATGCCATCGAGGAGTGCGAATGGGCGATAGGCCCGGGCGGGCGGATCCGAGTCCACCCGCCCGCCCGGGCGTCACCTACGAAGGGCCGGCCCCGCGCCGCCCGCTCAGGTGCGGCGCAGCATCGCCAGGAACATCGCGTCGGTGCCGTGCCGGTGCGGCCACAGCTGCACCGTCGGCCCGTCGCCGAGACCGGGCATCCCCGCCGGCAGCAGCGGCCGGGCGTCGACGAAGTCGACCGGCACCCCGGAGCGGCGGGCCGCCTCGGTCACCGTCACGTGCGTCTCCACGGTGTGCGGGGAGCACGTCACGTAGGCGACCAGCCCGCCCGGGCGGGCCGCGCGCAGCGCCGCGGCCAGCAGCTCGCGCTGCAACCGGGTCAGCGGCGGCAGGTCCGAGGGCTGGCGCCGCCACCGGGACTCCGGCCGGCGGCGCAGCGACCCCAGCCCCGTGCAGGGCGCGTCGACGAGCACCCGGTCGAAGTGCCCCTCCGGCAGCTTCGGGTCCGCGCCGACGGTGCGGCCGTCGGTGTGCAGCACGGTCACCGGCAGACCCCGGGTGGCCTGCTCAACCAGCCGGGCCCGGTGCTCGGAGACCTCGACCGCGGTCAGCCGCGCGTCGCGCTGGGCGGCGAGGGCGCCGAGCAGGCCGGACTTGCCGCCCGGGCCGGCGCACAGGTCCAGCCAGCGCCCGTCCGGGCCGTCGAGCGGAGCCACCGCGAGGGCGTCGGCCACCAGTTGGGAGCCCTCGTCCTGCACGTGGGCGCGGCCCTGCGCGAGCGCCGGCACGTCTCCGGGCGCCCCGCCGGAGAGATAGACGGCGTAGGGCGAGAAGGCCCCCGGTGCGCCGCCGACCTCGTCGGCCAACTCCGCCGGGTCGGCCAGCCCGGGCCGCGCGCACAGGTGCACGGGCGGACGCTCGTTGTTCTCGATCAGCAGCCGGGTCGTCTCGCCGAGGTCGCCGCCGAGCGCCTCGGCGAAGGCCCGCACGATCCACTGCGGATGGCTGTACGTCAGGGCGAGGTGCCCGATCGGGTCGCTCTCGGCCGACGGGGCCAGCTTGGCCACCCAGGCGTCGGCGTCCCGGCCGGCGACCTCGCGCAGCACCGCGTTGGCGAAGCCCGTCGCGCCGGCACCCACCGACTTGACCAGGTCGACGGTCGAGGAGACCGCGGCGTGCGCCGGCACCCGCGTGTGCAGGAGCTGGTAGGCACCCAGCCGCAGCGCGTCGCGTACCGGCGGGTCGATGCGCTGCACGTCGCGGCCGGCGGCGTCGCCGAGGATCGCGTCGAGGGTGCCGAGGTGGCGCAGCGTGCCGTAGGTCAGCTCGGTGGCGAAGGCGGCGTCGCGACCGACCAGTCCCGCGTCGCGCAGCAGTGACGGGAGCACCAGGTTGGCGTACGCGTCGTCGCGGTGCACCGCCGCGACCGCCTCGTACGCCACCTGGCGTGGCAGGTCCACCGTCGGCCGGGCCATGGGGCGCCGGCCGCCGTCGCGGCGGTCACCGCCGGACCGGGCGCCCCACTGGCCGCCCCGCGCCGGCCGCTCGCCACGCTGGCCGCCCGAGGGACGCTGGTCGCGCCCGCCGGACCGCTCGTCGCGTCGTCCACCGTCGAAGCGCTCGTCGCGTCGCTCGGCGGCGAAGCGGTCACCCGAGGGCCGTTCCGATGGGCCGGTCACGCGAGCTCCTCCCCCGCGGCGACCCGGACGCCCCGCGCCCAGTCGGTCGCCGGCATCGCCCGCTTACCCGCCGCCCGGACCTCGCCGAGCCGCACCGGGGTCGTGGCCGTACCGGCCAGCACCCGCGACTTCTCCACCAGCAGCTCGCCCGGCTTCAGCTCCGGGCCGTCGGGCACCGGGGTGACCGGGCCGAGCTTCACGCGCTCGCCCCGGAACGTCGTCCACGGGCCGGGCGCCGGGGTGCAGGCCCGCACCCGCCGGTCGACCGCGAAGGCGGGGTCGGACCAGCGCACCCGGGCGTCCTCCACGGTCAGCTTCGGCGCCAGCGACACCCCGTCGGCGGGTTGCGGCTCGGCCCGGGCGGTGCCGTCGTCGATCGCGTCGAGGACGGCCACCAGCAGGCCGGCGCCGGAGTGCGCCAGCCGCTCCAGCAGGTCGCCGGAGGTGTCGGTGGGACGGATCTCGTCGGTCAGCGTGCCGTAGACCGGGCCGGTGTCCAGCCCCTCCTCCAGTTGGAACACGCTCGCCCCGGTCAGCTCGTCGCCGTGCAGCACGGCGTGCTGCACGGGCGCGGCACCGCGCCAGGCGGGCAGCAGCGAGAAGTGCAGGTTGATCCACCCGTGGCGGGGGATCTCCAGGGCCGCCGGCGGCACCAGCGCGCCGTAGGCGACCACGGGGACGCAGTCGGGAGTCAGCTCGCGCAGCCGGTCCTGGAACTCCGGCTCACGCGGCCGGGCGGGGGTCAGCACCTCGATCCCGTGCTCGTCGGCCCACGCCCCCACCGGGGAGCGGGCCAGCCCGCGACCGCGCCCCGCGGGGGCGTCCGGCCGGGTGACCACGGCGACGAGTTCGTGCCGGGAGGCCGCCACGGCGGCCAGGGCGGGGACGGCGACGGCCGGCGTGCCGGCGAAGATCACGCGCACGGGCTCACCGACCCAGGCCGAAGGGGCTGCCGGAGGCGTGCGGGTTGAGCTTGACCGTCGGCGGGGCGCCCGGGTCGTACCACTCCGCCTGGCGGATCGCCTTCATCGCCTCCTTGCGCCCGGCCGGGTCCAGCCGGTCCACGAAGAGCACCCCGTCGAGGTGGTCGGTCTCGTGCTGCACGCAGCGCGCCATCAGGCCGGTGCCGACGATCTGCATCGGGTCGCCGTAGCCGTTGAAGCCCTTGGCGATGACGTTCTGCCGGCGCTTGGTGTCGAAGTAGAGCCCGGGGATGGACAGGCAGCCCTCGGGGCCGTCCTGCTCCTCGGCGTCGGGAAACTCCAGCACCGGGTTGACCAGGTGGCCGACCACGTCGTCGACGTCGAAGGTGAACACCCGCAGGCCCACACCGAGCTGCGGCGCGGCGAGGCCGGCACCGTTCTGCTCACGCATCGTGTCGGTCAGGTCGGCGATGAGCTTGCGCAGCTCGACGTCGAAGTCGACCACCGGGTCGGCCGGCGTGCGCAGCACCGGATCTCCGAACAGACGGATGGGCTGGACGGTCACTCGGCATTGCTCCTTCGGCGGGCGGACTGCTGCCGTACCAGTCTACGGAGTGCCGCCGGCCGCCCCGGCCGGCGTACCGCGACGCGGCGCGGTCGGTGGGGTGTCGATGGTCACCGGCAGGCTCTCGTAGCCGCGCAGGACCAGCCTGGACCGGTGCCGCGGCGGGGCGGCGAGGGCCAGCCCGGGCAGCCGGCGCAGCAGCTGCGGGAAGGCGACCTGCGCCTCCAGCCGAGCGAGGCCGGCGCCGAGGCAGTAGTGCGGGCCGGCGCCGAAGGACAGCGGGTGGCTCTGGGCCCGCCACGGGTCGAAGCGCTCCGGCTCGGGGTAGCGCCGGGGGTCCCGGTTGGCGGCGGCGAGCAGCAGCAGCACCCAGCCGTCGGTGGGCACCTCGACGCCGCCAACGGTGACCGGCGCGCCGGCCAGCCGGGTGGTGAGCTGCACCGGCGGGTCGTAGCGGAGCAGCTCCTCGACGTACGCCGGGGCGAGCTGCGGATGCCCGCGCAACGCGTCGGCCGCGCGCGGGTGCGCCAGCAGCACCGCCAGGCCGTTGCCGAGCAGGTTGGTGGTCGTCTCGAAGCCGGCGACCAGCAGCACCACCAGGTTGGCCAGCAGCTCGTCGCCGGAGAGCCGCTCGCCGTCGGTGTCGTGCACCCGCACCAGCGCGGTGGTCAGGTCGTCGGCAGGGGCGCGCCGACGGGCCGCGACCAGCTCGGCGAAGTAGTCGCGCAGCTCGACCGCACCCCGGTCGGCCACGGCCAGCTCCTCCGGCGTGATCACCGGCTCCAGCACCCCGGTCAGGTCGGCCGCCCAGCGCCGGAACAGCGGCCGGTCCGCCGCCGGTACGCCGAGCAGCGCGCAGATCACCCCGACCGGCAGCGGGTAGGCGAACTCGGCCAGGAAGTCGACGGGCTGGCCGCCGGCGCCCCGCCGCAGCATTGCGTCGATCAGCTCGTCGGCCTGGGCCGCCACGACGTCGCGCATCGCGGCGATCCGGCGCGGGGTGAAGGCGCCCGCCGCGAGCCGGCGCATCCGGCTGTGGTCGGGCGGGTTGGTGCGCAGCATCGACCGGGAGATCGACGCGATGGCGGGGCTGTCCCGCCAGCCCGGCAGGAACCGGTCGCGCAGCGCGTCGTCGAGCACCCCGAGCCGGGGATCGCGGAGCAACTCGTCGGCCTCGGCGTAACCGGTCACCGCGTACATCGCCGGGCCGGCCTGGACCACCGGCCCGAAGGCGCGCAGCCGCTCGTACGCCGGGTAGGGGTCGATCCGGCCCTGTGGCGACATGAGCAGCGCGACGGTGTCGGCGGCGTCCATGGTCGGCCTCCCGTCCGTAGCCGAGAGACCCATCATGCCCCCGACGGCGGCATCCGGCCGCCCCACGCGGCGCGTACGGGGCACGGACGCCGGCACCCACTTCCCCACCCCGGGGCGGCGCGAGGCGGCGCGGGGGCTCAGACGCCGGTGCCCGGCTCCCCGGCCAGGACCGCGTCGCCGCCGAGCAGGGCGTGCTCGGGCAGCGGCAGCTCGATGGAGTGGGCGGCCTCCCAGTCGTGGATCAGGCCGGGGCGCGCCTGGGCGGCGAAGTAGTCCACCGCGCTCATCCCGCCGACCACCGGCTCGTCCACCTCGGCGACGAGCAGTGCCGGCACCAGGTGGAAGCCGCTCTGCAGGGCGGCGCTGAGGCGGCGGTGCCCGTCGACGACGAAGAAGTACTCGCCGGTGTAGCCGATCCGCAGCGGCTCCAGCGCCTCGTCGCCGGCGGCGGCCACCTCGCCGACGAACTCCGAGTCCCACAGGTCGCGCAGGTGGGCGACGTCCTCGGTCGGGTAGACGCGGGCCGGGTCGAGCAGCAGCAGCGGCGGCGCGTCGCGCAGCACGTGCGCGCCCAGCCGGCCCTCGTACGCGTCGATGATGTGCTCGATGACCTCGGCGGCCGAGGCGCGGGTGGTGTCGCAGACCAGGTCGTAGTTGCGCAGCCGGGCCTTGTCCACGCCGTAACGGACGATGAACCGGCCCCGCTCGCTCTCGCTGCGCTCGCGCAGCTTGGCCTTGGCCTCCTCCATCGAGGCGTAGCTCTCGGCCGGGCCGGAGGGCCGGGCGAGCACCCGGCGGGCCGCCTCGCCCGGCTCGGTGATCATGTGCACCTTGAGCGCGTCCGTGAAGAAGTGCCAGGCCAGCCGGGAGTCCATGACCAGCCGCTCGCCCGAGGCCGCGATGTCGCGCTGGAGCTGGTCGACGTAGCCGTCGACGGCCTGGTCCAGCTCCGCGTGCAGGTTGAGCTGGAGGGCGGTCATCTGCCGCTCCTGCGCCATCTGCCGGTAGAGGTCGCCGACGCTGACCCGGCGCAGGCCGAGCCGCTCGGCGATCTCCACGGAGACGGTGCTCTTGCCGCTGCCGAGGTCACCATTGAAGACGATCGACTGACGAACGGTCACGACTGGTCCACCCCTGATCACCGGCTGTTTGGCATCATCGACATCGCGCCGGACCGACGCGCTCCCGCCTTCGTCGCGCGGGCCCGCGACGGCCCCGGCTCGGCACCTGCGGCGCCGCGCCGCGACCTGGAGCCGTCGTACGCCCGGGCATGACGGGCGATGCTATCACCCGCGCCGCGACGCCCCGCCGGACACGGCGTGCGACGACGGGCCAGGTCGGGCGGTCGGGCACCGCGTCCACCGGTCAGAAGAGGGCCAGCGGATCGACCTGGAGACGGACCGGGTCGACGGCCTTGCGGGCGGCCCGCACCCCGGCCGCCGAGTGCAGCGCGTCGGCCAGCGCGGCGGCCCGGGCCCGGGGCACCCGCACCAGCATCCGTTCCCGTTCCCCGTCGGCCGGCACCGGCCCGAGCAGCTCCGCCTCCGCCGGCAGCCGGGCCTCGGCCAGCAGGTCGGCCACCGCAGCCGGCGCGCCGGTCACGCTCGCCATCCGCACCGCCGGCGGGAAACCCAGCTCCCGCCGCTCGGCCAGCTCCCGGGCGGCGAACCAGCCGGCGTCCCAGCGCAGCAGCGCCTGCACGGGGGCCAGCGCCCCGTCGGCGACCACCACGACCCGGCCGTTGCCGGCGGCGGGGCGGGCCAGCGCGGCGGCCGCCAGCCAGCGGCGCAGCGCCTCCTCCCCCGCCCGCAGGTCGGCCCTGGTGAGCAGGGCCCACGAGTCGAGCAGCAGCACCGCCCCGAAGCCGCCCTCCACGACCGGTTCGGCGCCGGGGGTGGCGATGACCAGGCCGGCGCCGCCCGGGACCGTGGCCAGCACCTCCTCCCGCCCGGAGGTGCGCACCGGCACGCCGGGGAAGGCCCGGCCCAGTTCCTCGGCCGTGCGCCGGGCGCCGGTGACGGAGGCGCGCAGCCGCCGCCCGCCGCACTCCGGGCAGGCGTACGCGGCGGCGACCCGCCCGCACCAGCGGCAGGCGGGGGTGCCCTCGGCCGACGGCAGCGCGAGCGGCCCGGCGCAGTGCGGGCACCGCGCCGGGGTGCGGCAGTCGGCGCAGGCCACCGAGGGCAGGTAGCCGCGGCGGGGCACCTGGACCAGCACCGGCAGGTCGGCCCGCAGCGCCTCCCGGGCGGTGGTCCAGGCCAGGCTGGGCAGCCGGGCGGTGGCCGCCCCTGGGTCCCGGGCCAGTTGCGGGTCGTCGCCGGTGGGTGCGATCGCCGGCATCCGGGCCCGTACGGTCGCCCGGTCGGCCACCACCTCGCGGGCCCAGCCGGTCTCCACCAGCAGCTGCGCCTCGGCGGTTCGGGTGTACCCGCCCACGATGGCGGCGGCGTCGGCGAGCTGGGCGCGGGTGAGCAGCACCTCCCGGGCGTGCGGGTACGGGGCCCGGGGCTCGGCGTGCAGGTCGTCGCCGTCGTCCCAGATCGCCACCAGCCCGAGGCGGGCGACCGGGGCGAACATCGCGGCCCTGGTGCCGACGACCACCGCCACGTCACCGCGCCGCGCGGCCAGGAAGGCCCGGTAGCGCCGGGCGGGACCGAGCGCGGCGGAGAGGCTGACGTGCCGCCCGGGGCCCAGGGCGTCGTGCAGGGCGGCGTCGAGGCGGTCCAGGTCGCGGTTGTCGGCGACGACCAGCACCGCGCCCCGGCCGCCGGCTACGGTGGCGGCGACGGCCTCGGCGTACCGGGCGGGCCAGTCCTCCCCGGGCAGCGCCGACCAGACCGCCCGGGGGGCCCGCCCGTCGGCGAGCGCCCGGAGCAGGGCCGGCCCGGCGGGATAGTCCCGCCAGCCGTCGGCACCGGACCCGTCCGGCGCGTCGGGCACGGGCCCGTCCGGCCCGGCGGAGCCTTCGCCCGCTCCGTCCTTCGCGGCGGGGCCGTCGGCGGCGGCGCGGGCGCGCACGTCCTTCTCCACCCGGGCGTGCCGGGGCGGGACGGCGAGGCGGAGCACGTCGGCGAGGCTGCCGGCGTAGCGGTCCGCGACCGTCCGGGCCAGCCGGGCGACCTCCGGCGCGAGGACCGGCTCGGGCGAGACGACCTTCTCCAGGTACGCCAGCCGGCCGGTGTGCCCCGAGTCGTCGGCCCGCTCCAGCAGCCAGCCGTCGACGAGCTGACCGGCGAAGCGGACCTTCACGCGCACGCCGGGGACGGCGTCGGCGTCCAGCTCGGCCGGCACGAGGTAGTCGAAGGGGCGGTCCAGGTGGGCCAGGGGGACGTCGACGCAGACACGAGCGACCGGCGACCCGTCCGCGGGTCGCCGGTCGCTGCGCCTGGTGCCGGTCAGGCTCCCGCGGCCGACTTGAGGTCGGCGGCCCGGTCGGTGCTCTCCCAGGTCAGTTCCGGCAGCTCACGGCCGAAGTGGCCGTAGGCGGCGGTCTGCTGGTAGATCGGGCGGAGCAGGTTGAGGTCCCGGATGATGGCGGCCGGGCGCAGGTCGAAGACCTCGGAGACGGCCTTCTCGATCGAGGCGACCGGCACGGTCTCGGTGCCGAACGTCTCGACGAAGAGGCTGACCGGGTGGGCCTTGCCGATCGCGTACGCGACCTGCACCTCGCACCGCTCGGCCAGACCGGCGGCGACCACGTTCTTGGCGACCCAGCGCGTCGCGTACGCCGCCGAGCGGTCCACCTTCGACGGGTCCTTGCCGGAGAACGCGCCGCCGCCGTGCCGGGCGTAGCCGCCGTAGGTGTCAACGATGATCTTGCGACCGGTCAGGCCGGCGTCGCCCATCGGCCCGCCGATCTCGAACCGGCCGGTCGGGTTGACCAGCAGCCGGTAGCCCTCGGTGTCGAGCCCGAGGCCCTCCAGCTCGGGGCCGATGACGTGCTCGCGCACGTCGGGGGTGAGCAGCGAGTCCAGCGAGATGTCGGCGGCGTGCTGGCTGGAGACGACCACCGTGTTGAGCCGGACGGGGCGCAGGCCCTCGTACTCGATCGTGACCTGGGTCTTGCCGTCGGGGCGCAGGTACGGGATCGTGCCGTCCTTGCGGACCTGGGACAGCCGCCGGGCCAGCCGGTGCGCGAGGGCGATCGGCAGCGGCATCAGCTCCGGCGTCTCGGAGCAGGCGAAGCCGAACATCATGCCCTGGTCGCCGGCGCCCTGCGCGTCCAGCGCGCTCTCGGACGCACCGGTACGCAGCTCGAAGGCGTTGTCGACGCCCTGCGCGATGTCCTCCGACTGGGCGCCGATGGAGACGCTGACGCCGCACGAGGCGCCGTCGAAGCCCTTCTTCGACGAGTCGTAGCCGATGTCGAGGATGGTCCGCCGGACGATGGTCGGGATGTCGGCGTACGCCTTGGTGGTCACCTCGCCCGCGATGTGCACCTGGCCGGTGGTGATCAGGGTCTCCACGGCGACGCGGCTACGCGGATCCTCGGCGAGCAGGGCATCGAGGATGCCGTCGCTGATCTGGTCAGCGATCTTGTCCGGGTGGCCTTCCGTGACCGATTCGGAAGTGAAGAGGCGGCGTGTCACGGCACTCCTAAATTGTGGAAGTCGTTCCGCGGCAGTGTAGTCATCCGCGGCAGAGCCTGGCCCCTTCGGTCACGTCCGGTTCCAGCCGTCAGGAACGGCCGGGCAACCGGGCGACCACGAGGTCCCAGACACCGTCGGCGAGGTCCTCCTTGGACCGCTCGGGCATCCGGCTGACCGAACCGTCCGCGCCGATGACCGTCGCCGCGTTGGTCTCGGCGCCGAAGACCTTGTCGGACCCGACCTCGTTGATCACGACGAGGTCCGCCCGCTTGCGGGCGAGCTTGGCCCGGCCGTTGGCCTCGGCGTCGCCGGTCTCCGCGGCGAACACCACCAGCACCTGTTCCGGGCGCCGGCGTCGGCCCAGCTCGGCCGCGATGTCCGGGTTGGTGACGAGCTCGATGGTGGGTGCGCTGCCGTCGTCCGACTTCTTGATTTTGCCAGTCGCGTAGGTCGCGGGACGGAAATCGGCCGGAGCCGCCGCCATCACCACCGCGTCGGCCTCGGCCGCCGCCGCCAGCGTCGCGTCGCGCAGCTCGCCGGTGGTGCCGACCCGGACCAGGTCGACGCCGGCGGGATCGGGCAGCGAGACGTTGGCCGAGATGAGGGTGACCCGGGCGCCCCGGGCCACCGCGCAGCGGGCGAACGCGTAGCCCTGCTTGCCCGAGGAGCGGTTGCCCAGGAAGCGGACCGGGTCGAGGGGCTCGCGGGTGCCGCCGGCGGTCACCACCACGTGCCGTCCGGCCAGGTCGGCGGGGGCCCCGACGCCCCTGGCGAGGGCCCGGCGGGCGACCGCGAAGATCTCCGCCGGGTCGGGCAGCCGGCCCTTGCCGGTGTCGGCCCCGGTGAGCCGGCCGACGGCGGGCTCGACGACGCGTACGCCCCGGGCGCGCAGGGTCGCGACGTTGGCGACGGTGGCCGGGTGCTCCCACATCTCGGTGTGCATGGCCGGGGCCAGCACGACCGGGCAGCGGGCGGTCAGCAGCGTGTTGGTGAGCAGGTCGTCGGCGAGGCCGTGGGCGGCCTTGGCCAGCAGGTCGGCGGTGGCCGGCGCGACCACCACCAGGTCGGCCTGCTGACCGAGCCGGACGTGCGGCACCTCGTGCACGTCCGACCAGACGTCGTCGGCGACGGGCTGACCGGAGAGCGCCGCCCAGGTCGGGGCGCCGACGAAGCGCAACGCCGAAGCGGTCGGCACGACCCGGACCTGGTGGCCCGACTCGGTGAAGAGTCGCAGCAGCTCACATGCCTTGTAGGCCGCGATGCCACCGCCGACCCCGAGGACGATCCGGGGGGACATCGACGCGCGGCGGGTTACGGCTGGTCGGTCGGCTCGGCGGTGAGCAGGCCCGCGTTGATCTCACGCATGGCGATGGAGAGGGGCTTCTCCTGCGGCGTGGTCTCGACCAGGGGCCCGACGTATTCCAGCAGGCCCTCGCCGAGCTGGCTGTAGTAGGCGTTGACCTGGCGCGCACGCTTGGCGGCGAAGATCACCAGCGCGTACTTCGAGGTCGTCTTCTCGAGAAGCTCGTCGATCGGCGGGTTGGTGATGCCTTCGGGGTTTGCGATGGATCCCACGAATTAACCTCTGCGTCTATCGCACCGCGCGCGGCGGTGCTGGCGGTCCACCGCGTACGGGCGGTGGCGCCGGAGCCAGGAAAGAAGAACCGGACAAGCCTACCAGCTCGTCGACGACCCGCCCGGTGAGGTCGTGCGCGAGGGTGTGTTCGAAGGCGGCCGGCGCGGCCTGCGCGGGGATGTTCCCCGGCGGGTGCAGCAGCACCAGCCGGGCGTCGGGCAGTGTCGCCCGGACCAGCAGCGCGCCGGGGAGGTCGAGGCCGATCAGCACCGGTTGCCCGGCGGCGAGCCGCGACCGCAGCGGCGCGAGGGGGGTACCGCGCCGGTGGGGCCCGGCCCGGCTCCACTCCAGCAGCTCCCCGGCGGCGACCATCCGGTCGAACTCGGCGGGGGTCAGGAAGAGCCGGTCGACGCCGTCCAGCTCGCGCTCCCGGCGCGGGCGCGTGGTGGCCGGCACCGGGACCCAGACGGATGGAGAACGCGCCCGGACGCGCTCGACGACACTCTCCGTGCCGGAGCCCGAAGGCCCCGTCAGGACAGTGAGCCGAGCCGCCGGGCGCGCCTCGTCATCCGTGCTCACTGCTTGTTTCTACACGCAGCCAGCCTCAGTTGGCGGCGAACTCCCCAAGCAGTGCCTTGCGCTGCTGCTCGCCGAGGCCACGCAGGCGACGGCTGTCGGCGATCTTGAGCTTCTCCATGATCTGGGTGGCCCGGATCTTGCCGATACCCGGCATCGCCTGCAGCACGGCGGAGACCTTGAGCTTGCCGACGACGTCGTCGGACTCGGCACGCTCGAGGACGGCTCCGAGGGTGGTCTTGCCCTGCTTGAGCTGCTCCTTCAGCTCAGCACGGGCCTTGCGGATCTCCGCGGCCTTCTCCAGCGCGGCAGCACGCTGTTCGGGGGTCAGTGACGGGAGCGGCACCAGTTCTCCTCAGGTCCCTATCGCGACGGGCGGGACGCACCGCCGCATCTGTGAAACGTGGTGTCGCTGTGAACCAAGGGGTCCGTGGTTCCCAGCGCGGGGAAAACTAGCGTTCGTCGGCGCATTCGGCAACGTGGACGCGCGATGATCTTTACAAAGGTGACCGAGCCGTCAGTCAGTCACCAGTGGCGAGGGCGGCCCGACAGTCGGTCAGCGCCCGGTCGGCGGCGGCGCGCAGCGCGTCCGGATCCGGGCCCGCGCCCAACACCTCGCGCGAGTACGAGGGCAGCACCGCGGGCAGGGCGGAGCCGAAGACGACGCGCAGATCCGCCGCGGTCCCGCCCTGCGCCCCGAGGCCCGGGGCGAGCAGTGGACCGTTCACCGCGGAGAGGTCGTGACCGGTGTCACCGATGGTCGCGCCGACCACCAACCCGAAGCTGCCGAGCGGCTGCGCACCCGCGTTGAGCTGGGAAATCTCGTCGATGACGGCCTGCGCGACGGTGCGCCCGTCGGCGGTGCGGGCGCGCTGCACGGCGGCGCCCTCGGGGTTGGAGGTGAGCGCCAGCACGAAGACCCCGCCGCCGTGCTCGGCGGCCAGTTCGAACATCGGCGCGAGCGCGCCGACACCGAGGTACGGGCTCGCGGTCACCGCGTCCACATGGACCGGGCTGGATGGATCGAGGTACGCGGAGGCGTACGCGGCGACCGTCGAGCCGATGTCACCGCGCTTGACGTCAAGCAGAACGAGCGAGCCGGCCTCGCGCAACTGTCGGATAGTTGACTCAAGAATCTCCATGCCCTTCGAGCCGAACCGCTCGAAAAAGGCCGACTGGGGCTTGACCACCGCGACCCGGTCACCGAGGGCTTCCGTGACCGTCCGGGCGAACCGGTCAAGGCCCCGTACGTCGTCGTCGAGCCCCCAGCGGGCCAGCAGCCCCGGGTGCGGGTCGATGCCGACGCAGAGCGGTCCCCGCTCGGTGACGGCCCGGTGCAGGCGGGCGCCGAAGCTCTCCATCCGGTTCTCTCCCTCTCCTCGGCGCCCCGGGGCGTCCGCCGCCGGGGCACGCTCCTGTCGCGGGCGGCGCGCGCCGCCCGCGTACGGCCGCCGGACCGTGACCGGCGGCTCAGCCGGCGCGCACCGCGGCGGCGACCCCGGCGGCGATCCGGGCCAGGTCGGCGTCGTCGGTGACGTACGGCGGCATGGTGTAGACCAGGTCGCGGAACGGCCGCAGCCAGACCCCCTGGGCGACCGCGGCGGCGGTGGCGGCGGGCAGGTCCACCTCGTGGTCGAGCTGGACGACGCCGATCGCGCCGAGCACCCGCACGTCGACCACCCCCGGCGCGCCGTGCAACGGCTCCAGGCCGGCCCGCAGGCCCGCCCCCACCTTCGCCACCCGCCCCGCCCAGTCCCCGGCCCGCAGCAGGCCGAGGGAGGCGTTGGCGACCGCACACGCCAGCGGGTTGCCCATGAACGTCGGGCCGTGCGCCAGCACGCCGTCGGCGGAGATGCCCCGGGCGACCTCCGCCGTGCAGAGCGCGGCGGCCAGCGTGAGGTAGCCGCCGGTGAGCGCCTTGCCGACGCACATCACGTCGGGCACGACCCCGGCGTGCTCGGCGGCGAACATGGTGCCCGTCCGGCCGAAGCCGGTGGCGATCTCGTCGAAGATCAGCAGCACCCCGTGCGCCCGGGTCACCTCGCGCAGCACCCGCAGGTAGTGCGGGTGGTGGAAGCGCATGCCGCCGGCGCCCTGGACCACCGGCTCCACGATCACGGCGGCCAGCTCGTGGGCGTGCCGCTCGACCGCCTCGACCAGGGCGGCCTCGTAGGCCGCATCGGGCGGGGTGTCGAAACCGCCGGGCGGCACGGGGGCGAAGACCTGCCGGGGCAGCACGTCGCCCCAGAGGTGGTGCATGCCGCCCTCGGGGTCGCAGACGCTCATCGGGTGGAACGTGTCGCCGTGGTAGCCGCCCCGCCAGGTGCCCAGCCGGCGGCGCTGCGGCCGGCCGGTGGCGCGCTGGTACTGAAGGCACATCTTGACCGCCACCTCGACGGCGACCGAGCCGGAGTCGGCCAGGAAGACGTGCTCCAGCCCTTCCGGGGCCAGCTCGACCAGGGTGGTCGCCAGGCGGACCGCGGGGGCGTGGGTGAGCCCGCCGAACATCACGTGGCTCATCCGGGCGAGCTGGTCGGTCACCGCCGCGTCGAGCACCGGGTGCCGGTAGCCGTGGATCGCCGCCCACCACGACGACATCCCGTCGACCAGCTCCCGGCCGTCGGCCAGCCGCAGCCGTACGCCCCGGGCGCCCTCGACCACGTAGGGCGCGCTGGCCGGCGGCAGGGCCGCGTACGGATGCCAGACGTGCGCCCGGTCGGCGGCCAGGATCTCCTCGGGTGTCACCCGTTCGACCCCGCGGCGCGGGCGGCGGCGCGGACCAGGGCCGGGCCGCGGTAGATAAAGCCCGTGTAGAGCTGCACCAGGGCGGCGCCGGCGTCGAACATCCGGGCCGCCGCGTCCGGGTCCACGATGCCCCCGACGCCGATCACCGGCAGCCGGCCGCCGGCCTCGCGGTGCACGAAGGCGACCACCTGGCGGGCACGGTCGGCGAGCGGGCGACCGGACAGCCCGCCGGTCTCCGCGCCGCGCGCCCGGTCCGCCGGGGCGAGACCGTCGCGGGCCAGCGTGGTGTTGGTGGCGATCACCCCGGCGGCGCCCCGGGCCAGGCAGACCTCCAGCAGCTCGGCGATCGCCGGCTCGGTGAGGTCCGGGGCGATCTTCACCAGCACCGGCTTCTCCCCCACCAGCGCCGCCAGGATGGCGTCCAGGTGCGCCCGGTCCTGCAACGAGCGCAGGCCCGGGGTGTTCGGCGAGGAGACGTTGACCGCGAAGTAGTCGCCGTGCGCGCGCAGCGCCCGGTACGAGGCGAGGTAGTCCTGCACCGCCTCGTCCAGCGGGGTCACCTTGGACTTGCCCAGCGAGATGCCCAGCGGCACCCCGAGCGGGCGGGGCAGCGCCGCCAGCCGCGCCGCCAGGGCCTGCGCGCCGGCGTTGTTGAAGCCCATCCGGTTCACCACGGCCTCGCTGTCGCGCAGCCGGAACAGCCGGGGCCGGGGGTTGCCCGGCTGCGGGTGCGCGGTGACCGTGCCGACCTCGACGAAGCCGAAGCCCAGCGCCGGCCAGGCCGGCAGGGCCGCGCCGTCCTTGTCCATCCCGGCGGCGAGCCCGACCGGATTGGGGAACTCGACGCCGAAGACGGTGCGCGGCGCCCGGACGGCGTAGCGGGCCCGCAGCACGGCCAGCGCCGCCGGCCGGCGGGACAACCCCGCCAGCCGGCGCAGCGTCCACTCGTGCGCGGCCTCGGCGTCGCCGCCCCCGATCCGGAACAGCCCCGGCCGCACGGCGCGCTCGAACATCACGACCGGCCACCCCCGTCGATCATGAAGCCGCCGCCGCGACCCGCAGTGCCGGCCGACAGCAACTTCATGATCGACGCGTACGGGCGGGGGCGGCCGGTCACTGCGCGGCCCGCAGGGCGGCGTGCAGCGCGGCGTGCAGTTCCTGGAGCGGGCGCACCTGCATGTCGCCCCGCATCCGCGCCTCGATGCCCATCACCGCCGCCGCCGCGCCCGGCACCGTGGTGATGCACGGGATGTCCGCCGTGACGGCGGCGCTGCGGATCTCGTAGCCGTCGGAGCGGGCGCTCGCCCCCGAGCCCTGCGGGGTGTTGATCACCAGCGCCACGTCGCCGCCCAGGATCAGCGACACCGCGTCCTCGCCCCCGCCGGACTCGTAGTGCTTGCGGATCTGCTCGCAGGCGATGCCGTGCCGGCGCAGCACCTCCGCCGTGCCGGTGGTCGCCACGATCTCGAAGCCGAGGTCGGCCAGGCGCATGATCGGGAAGATCATGCCGCGCTTGTCGCGGTTGGCGACCGAGACGAAGATCTTCCCGGTGGTCGGCAGCGAGCCGTACGCGGCCGACTGCGACTTGGCGAAGGCGTGCCCGAAGGCGGTGTCGATGCCCATCACCTCGCCGGTGGACTTCATCTCCGGGCCGAGCAGCGAGTCCACGCCCTTGCCGGTGGGCGTACGGAAGCGCTTGAACGGCAGCACCGCCTCCTTGACCGCGATCGGGGCGCCGGCCGGCAGCGAACCGCCGTCCCCGCTCGCCGGGAGCAGCCCCTCGGCGCGCAGCTCGGCGATGGTGGCGCCCAGCGCGATGCGGGCGGCCGCCTTCGCCAGCGGCACCGCCGTGGCCTTGGAGACGAAGGGCACCGTGCGGGACGCGCGCGGGTTCGCCTCCAGCACGTAGAGCATGTCGTCCTTCAGCGCGTACTGCACGTTGAGCAGGCCGCGCACCCCGACGCCCCGGGCGATGGCCTCCGTGTAGCGGCGCACCTGGGCCACGTGCGAGCCCGCCAGGGTGATCGGCGGCAGCGAGCAGGACGAGTCGCCGGAGTGGATGCCGGCCTCCTCGATGTGCTCCATCACCCCGCCGAGGTAGACCTCGCCGTCGGCGTCGCAGAGCGCGTCCACGTCGATCTCGATGGCGTCGTCGAGGAAGCGGTCGACCAGCACCGGGTGGTCCGGGGAGATCTCGGTGGCCCGCCCGATGTAGTCGCGCAGCGTGGCGTCGTCGTAGACGATCTCCATGCCCCGCCCGCCCAGCACGTACGACGGACGCACCAGCACCGGGTAGCCGATCTCGTCGGCGATGGCCTTCGCCTCGTCGTACGAGGTCGCCATGCCGTGCGCCGGGGCGCGTAGCCCGGCCCGGGCCAGCACCGCGCCGAACGCGCCCCGCTCCTCGGCCAGGTGGATCGACTCCGGGGAGGTGCCGACGACCGGCACGCCCGCGTCCTTCAGCCGCTGCGCCAGGCCCAGCGGCGTCTGCCCGCCGAGCTGCACGATCACCCCGACCACGCCCGGCCCGCCGGCCGCCCGGCCGGAGGAGTCCTCGGCGTGCCAGACCTCCAGCACGTCCTCGAAGGTGAGCGGCTCGAAGTAGAGCCGGTCGGCGGTGTCGTAGTCGGTGGAGACGGTCTCCGGGTTGCAGTTGACCATCACCGTCTCGTAGCCGGCCCCGCCCGCCCCACCGAGCGGCGCGCTGCGCAGCGCCTGTACCGCGTGCACGCAGGAGTAGTCGAACTCGATGCCCTGGCCGATCCGGTTCGGCCCCGAGCCCAGGATGATCACCTTCGGCCGGGCCGACGGGACGACCTCCGTCTCCTGGTCGTACGTCGAGTAGTGGTAGGGCGTGGTCGCCTCGAACTCGGCGGCGCAGGTGTCCACCGTCTTGTAGACCGGGCGGACGTCGAGGCGGTGCCGCAGCGTCCGTACGCCGTCCTCGGCGGCCAGCTCCGGGCGCAGCGCGGCCAGCTGCCGGTCCGACACCCCGGCCCGCTTGGCCCGGCGCAGCAGCTCGGCGTCGAGCACCGGGGCGTCCACGATCTCGGCGCGCAGCTCGACGAGGGCGGCGATCTGGTCCAGGAACCAGGGGTCGATCCCGCCCGACGCGGCGGTCACCTCGGCGATCGAGGCGCCGAGACGCAGCGCCCGCTCGACGGTGTAGAGCCGTCCGTCGTGCGGCATCCGCAGCGCGTCGAGGGTGTTCTCCTTCGTCGCGCCGGCCGGGTCGGGCAGCGTCCAGAACCCGCCCGCCTTCGTCTCCAGCGAGCGCATCGCCTTGTTCAGCGCCTCGCTGAAGTTGCGGCCCAGGCTCATCGCCTCGCCGACGGACTTCATCGTGGTGGTCAGCTCCGGGTCGGCACCCGGGAACTTCTCGAACGCGAACCGGGGGATCTTCACCACCACGTAGTCCAGGGTCGGCTCGAACGCCGCCGGGGTCTTCAGGGTGATGTCGTTGGGGATCTCGTCGAGGGTGTAGCCGATGGCCAGCTTCGCGGCGATCTTCGCGATCGGGAAGCCGGTGGCCTTCGAGGCCAGCGCCGACGACCGCGACACCCGGGGGTTCATCTCGATCACCACGATCCGGCCGTCGGCCGGGTTGACGGCGAACTGGATGTTGCAGCCGCCGGTGTCCACCCCGACCTCGCGCAGCACCGCGATGCCCAGGTCGCGCAGCCGCTGGTATTCCCGGTCGGTCAGCGTCATGGCCGGGGCGACGGTGACGCTGTCGCCGGTGTGCACGCCCATCGGGTCGACGTTCTCGATCGAGCAGACCACCACGACGTTGTCGTGCCGGTCGCGCATGAGTTCGAGCTCGTACTCCTTCCAGCCGAGCACGCTCTCCTCGATGAGCACCTCGTGCACGGGGCTGGCGGCCAGCCCGTCGCCGGCGATGCGGGCCAGGTCCTCCGGGGTGTGCGCCATGCCGGAGCCGAGGCCGCCCATGGTGAACGACGGCCGGATCACCACCGGCAGGCCCAGCTCGGCGACCGTCGACTCGACCTCCGCCATCGAGTGGCAGACCCGGGAGCGGGGCACCAGGCCCGCCGGGTCGTCGATGCCCAGGCGTACGCCGGCCTTGGCGACGATGTCCTTGAACAGCTGCCGGTCCTCGCCGCGGTTGATCGCCTCGATGTTGGCGCCGATCAGCTCCACGCCGTACTTCTCCAGCACGCCCGCCTCGTGCAGGGCGACGGCGGTGTTCAGCGCGGTCTGCCCGCCGAGGGTGGGCAGGATCGCGTCGGGGCGCTCCTTGGCGATCACCAGCTCGACGAACTCCGGGGTGATCGGCTCGACGTACGTGGCGTCGGCGAACTCGGGGTCCGTCATGATCGTCGCCGGGTTCGAGTTGACCAGGCTGACCCGGATCCCCTCGCTGCGCAGCACCCGGCAGGCCTGGGTGCCGGAGTAGTCGAACTCGCAGGCCTGCCCGATCACGATCGGCCCGGAGCCGATGACCAGGATGTGCTTCAGATCGGTCCGCTTAGGCATGTGTGCGCCCCTCGCTGTGGGTCCGGCCCTCGATGAGCTCGGCGAAGCGGTCGAAGAGGTAGTCCGCGTCGTGCGGACCGGCCGCCGCCTCCGGGTGGTACTGGACGGTGAAGGCGGGCACGTCCTTCGCCCGCAGCCCCTCGACCACGTTGTCATTGAGGCAGACGTGACTGACCTGGACGCCGCCGAACTCGGTCTCGATCACCGCATCGGGTACGACCGCGCCGTGGCGCGCGCCGGGGACCTCGACCGCGAAGCCGTGGTTGTGGCTGGTCACCTCGACCTTGCCGGTGACCCGGTCGAGCACCGGCTGGTTGATCCCCCGGTGGCCGTAGCCGAGCTTGTAGGTGCCGAAGCCCAGCGCCCGGCCGAGGATCTGGCTGCCGAAGCAGATGCCGAACAGCGGCACCTCGCGGCGCAGCACCTCCCGCGCCAGGGCCACCGGCCCGTCGGCGGTGGCCGGGTCGCCCGGCCCGGGCGAGAGGAAGACCGCGTCCGCGCCGGTGGCGAGCAGGTCGTCGATGGTGGAGCCGGCCGGGAGCACGTGGGTGGTGACCCCGCGGGTGGCGAGCCGGCGCGGGACGTTGCGCTTGATGCCCAGATCCAGCGCGGCGACCGTGAAGCGGTGCTCGCCCTCGGCCGCCACCACGTACGGCTGCGCCGTGGTGACCTCGGCCGACAGGTCCGCGCCGACCATCTCGGGGGCCTGCCGTACCCGGGCCAGCAACGCCCGGGGGTCGGTCTCGACGCTGGAGATGCCGACCCGCATCGCGCCGCGCTCACGCAGGTGCCGGGTCAGCGCCCGGGTGTCCACGCCGCTGACGCCGACGACGCCCTCGGCGGACAGCCGCTCCTCCAGCCCGCCGGTGGCCCGCCAGTTCGAGCCGACGCGGGCCGGGTCGCGGACCACGTAGCCGGCGACCCAGATCCGGCCCGACTCGTCGTCCTCGTCGTTGACGCCGGTGTTGCCGATGTGCGGGGCGGTCTGCACCACCACCTGACGGTGGTAGGACGGGTCGGTCAGCGTCTCCTGGTAGCCGGTCATGCCGGTGTTGAAGACCGCCTCGCCGAAGGTCTCCCCGACGCTGCCGTACGCCTCACCGTGGAACGTGCGCCCGTCCTCCAGCACGAGGATCGCGGGCCTCCGCTTCGTCATAGAACAGCCTTTCCGTCCAGGACCGTCGGCTCGCCGCGCAGGAAGGTCGCCACGATGCGACCCGGCAGCGTCATGCGGGCGTACGGGGTGTTGCGACTACGGCTAACCAGCTCCGCCGGCTCGATGGTGCGGCGGGCGGCCGGGTCGACCAGGGTGAGGTTCGCCGGCACGCCGGGCGCCGGGTCGAGGCCGTGCTCCGCCAGCCCGGCGATGCGGGCCGGGGCGCGCGACATCCGCTCGGCGATCAGGTCCCACTGCGGGCCGAGCACGTCGAGGGCGATCGACAGCGCCGTCTCCAGGCCGAGCATGCCCGGCCGGGCGTACGCCCACTCGCACTCCTTGTCCTCCACGGCGTGCGGGGCGTGGTCGGTGGCGACGACGTCGATCACGCCGTCGACCAGGGCCGCCCGCAGCGCGGCGATGTCGGTCGCGGTGCGCAGCGGCGGGTTGACCTTGTAGACCGGGTCGTAGGTCCCGGCACGCTCGTCGGTCAGCAGCAGGTGGTGCGGGGTGACCTCCGCGGTGACCCGGATGCCCCGCGCCTTGGCCTGGCGCAGCACCTCGACGCTGCCGGCGGTGGAGACGTGGCACACGTGCAGGCGGCTGCCGACGTGCTCGGCGAGCAGCACGTCCCGGGCGATGATCGCCTCCTCGGCGACCGCCGGCCAGCCGGTCAGGCCGAGGCGGGTCGAGACCTCGCCCTCGTGCATCTGCGCGCCCTCGGTGAGCCGGGGCTCCTCGGCGTGCTGGGCGATGATCCCGTCGAACGCCTTCACGTACTCCAGCGCCCGGCGCATCAGCCTCGGGTCGGCCACGCAGTGCCCGTCGTCGGAGAAGATCCGCACCCGGGCCGCCGAGTCCGCCATGGCGCCCAGCTCGGCGAGGTGCTCACCGGCCAGGCCGACGGTGACCGCGCCGATCGGCTGCACGTCCACCAGCCCGGCCTCCCGGCCGAGCCGCCAGACCTGCTCGACCACGCCGGCGGTGTCGGCCACCGGCGAGGTGTTGGCCATCGCGCACACCGCCGTGTAGCCGCCGAGCGCCGCCGCCCGGGAGCCCGACTCGACGGTCTCGGCGTCCTCCCGGCCGGGCTCGCGCAGGTGGGTGTGCAGGTCGACGAGGCCGGGCAGGGCGACCAGCCCGGTGCCGTCGACGACGGTCGCCTCCGGGGCGGTCAGCCCGGCGCCGACGGCCGCGACGACGCCGTCGCGGATCAGCACGTCGGTCGGCGCGGCGCCGACGACGCTGACGTTGGAGATCAGGTACGAGCTCACCGGTTGTTCCCCCCGAGCAGCAGGTAGAGGACGGCCATCCGCACGGAGACCCCGTTGGCGACCTGTTCGACGATGGTGGAGCGGGGCGAGTCGGCCACCTCGGGCGTGATCTCCATCCCCCGGTTCATCGGGCCGGGGTGCATGACGATCGCGTGCTCGGGCAGCCGGCGCATCCGCGGGCCGTCCAGGCCGTAGCGGCGGGCGTACTCGCGGGCGGACGGGAAGTAGGAGTCGTTCATCCGCTCGCGCTGCACCCGGAGCATCATCACCACGTCCGACTGCGGCAGCACCGCGTCGAGGTCGTAGGAGACGTCGGTGCCGGGCGCGAGGGCCTGCGCGATGTGCACGGGGATCAGCGTCGGCGGCCCGACCAGGGTCACCTTCGCGCCGAGCGTGGACAGCAGTAGGACGTTGGAGCGGGCCACCCGGCTGTGCAGGACGTCCCCGACCACCGCGACCGACAGGCCGGCCAGCCGCCCCAGCCGGGAGCGCATCGTGTACGCGTCGAGCAGCGCCTGGGTGGGGTGCTCGTGGGTGCCGTCGCCGGCGTTGACCACCGAGCCGTCGACCCAGTCGGCCAGCCGGTGCGGGGCGCCCGAGGCGGGGTGCCGGACGACCACCGCGTCGGCCCCCATCGCCTGAAGCGTCAGCGCGGTGTCCTTCAGGCTCTCGCCCTTGGTCACGCTGGACCCCTTGGCCGAAAAGTTGATCACGTCGGCGCTGAGCCGCTTCGCCGCCGCCTCGAACGAGATCCGGGTCCGGGTGGAGTCCTCGTAGAAGAGGTTGACCACGGTGCGTCCGCGCAGCGCGGGGAGCTTCTTGACCTCCCGGCCGGCGACGGTGGCCATCTCGGCGGCCGTGTCCAGGATCTCGGTGGCGGTGGCGGCGTCCAGGTCGGCGCCGGAGAGCAGGTGCCGGATCACTGGAGGGTCCCCCCGTACAACTTGACCTCGTCGGTGCCGTCGGTCTCCGCGAGGGTGACCTTCACGCTCTCCGCGAGGGACGTCGGGATGTTCTTGCCGACGTAGTCGGCGCGGATGGGCAGCTCGCGGTGGCCGCGGTCGACCAGGACCGCGAGCTGGACGGACGCCGGACGCCCGACGTCGTTGAGCGCGTCGAGCGCGGCCCGCACCGTGCGGCCGGAGAAGAGCACGTCGTCGACGAGGACAACCCGTTTGCCGTCGATGCCGCCGGGCGGCACCTGGGTCGGCCCGACCGCGCGGGTGGCGTGCCGGCGCAGGTCGTCGCGGTAGAGGGTGATGTCGAGCACGCCGACCGGGACGGTGACGTCCTCGAAGGTGCTGATCCGGGCGGCGAGCCGCTTCGCGAGCGGGGCGCCCCGGGTGGGGATGCCCAGCAGCACCGTGTTCTCGGCGCCCTGGGTCTTCTCCAGGATCTGGTGGGCGATGCGGTCGACCACGCGCTGCACGTCGGCGCTGGCGAGGATCACCTTCACCGAGGGTTGTCGCGGCGGCGGCGACTGGGCAGCCGGTGGGTAGGCCACGGCGGACCTCCTTCCCCGCCTCACGGGACGGGTCGTTAAAGGACGTCGGATGCCGGTACCGGGACGCGAGCGGCCCGGACCGGGGCTTCCCGCCACGTTACCAGTGGTCACCGCACTGAGCGCCGCCGGCCACTGACCCCCTGGTCAGCCCGGCGAAATGGGGACAACTCCCCCGGTCATCCCAACGGTAAGGTCACGACCACTTGACCAGTTGTGCCAATCCCCGTACCGTCACGCTCCGTAGCGATCGCTGGGAGAACCCCGAGCAGCACTGGGAGTGTTTAATGCCCTCTGAATACGCCAAGTCTCTGGGCGCCCGCCTGCGCTCCATCCGCCAGCAGCAGGGCCTCTCCCTGCAGGGTGTGGAGGAGAAGTCGAACGGGCGGTGGAAGGCGGTGGTGGTCGGCTCCTACGAGCGCGGCGACCGCGCCGTCACGGTGTCGCGCCTGGCGGAGCTGGCCGACTTCTACCGCGTCCCCGTCTCGGAGCTGCTGCCCGACGGCAGCGGGGTTCGCCACGAGCCCACCAGCAAGATCGTCCTCGACCTGGAGCGGCTCTACGACGAGGCCTCCGAGGACCTGGCCTACGTCGCCCGGTACGCGCGGGCCATCCAGCAGCAGCGCGGCGACTACAACGGCCGCGTGCTCTCCATCCGCGCCGACGACCTGCGCGCGCTCGCGATCGTCTACGACGCCTCGCCGTCCGGCCTGATCGAGCGGCTCACCGAGCACGGTGTGCTGGTGGCCGATCCGCGGGCGTTCTTCGCCAGCTGACCGCGACCACGCGAAAGGGCCCGTGCCGTCCGGCACGGGCCCTTTCTGTCGTACGTGTCGCGTTCCCCACCCGCACCCGCGCCGCCGTCACCCACAGGGTGTGACGCACATCGGCGTGTGACGTGCGCCGCGTCAGCGCGTGGCGTACTCGGCGATACGGCCGAGGATGCCGTTGAGGAAGCGCGGCGAGTCGTCGGTCGACATCTGCCGGGCCAGCTCGACGGCCTCACTGATGGCCACCGCGTCGTCGATCTCGTCGACGTAGAGCAACTCGTAGACCGCGATCCGGGCGAGGTTGCGGTCGACCGCCGGCATCCTGTCCAGCGTCCACCCCTCGGCGTAGCTCGCGATCACCTCGTCGATCCGGTCGAGGTGGGCGGCGACGCCCTCGACCAGGCTCACCGCGTATCCCAGGTGCTCGGGTCGGGGCTTCTCGATCCGCTCGATGTAGCCGGCGAGCACCTCGACCGGCGGGCGGTCCCGCAGGTCGGCCTCGAAGAGCACGTCCAGCGCCCGCTTGCGCGCCTTGCGGCGCGCCGGCATCTGCTGCTTGGGACCCTCGGCCATCAGGCGCGGCCGAGGTAACGGCCGTCGCGGGTGTCGACCTTGATCTTCTCGCCGGTGGTGACGAAGAGCGGCACCTGCACGGTCGCGCCGGTCTCGACGGTGGCCGGCTTGTTGCCGCCGGTCGACCGGTCGCCCTGGAGGCCCGGCTCGGTGTAGGTGACCTCCAGCACGACGCTGGTGGGCAGCTCGATGTAGAGCGGGACACCCTCGTGGGTGGCCACGGTCGCCTCGGCCTCGGGCAGCAGGTAGTTCGCCGCGTCGCCGACCGTGGCGTTCGGCACGGTGATCTGGTCGAACGTCTCCAGATCCATGAAGACGTAGTCCTCGCCGTCGGCGTAGAGGTACTGCATGGTGCGCTTGTCCACGGTCGCGGTCTCGACCTTGGTGCCCGCGTTGAAGGTCTTGTCGACCACCTTGCCGGACAGCACGTTCTTCAGCGTGGTACGCACGAACGCACCACCCTTACCGGGCTTGACGTGCTGGAACTCGACGACGGCCCAAAGCTCTCCGTCGAGGTTGAGTACCAGGCCGTTCTTCAGGTCGTTGGTGGTGGCCATTTCCTGCCTTGATCATCAATTGGCGGACAGACCTGGCAAGTCTACTAGTTGCGCCGAACGCCGCTGCCCGGCGCTGCCCGCGCCCCGCCCGCGCTCCCCCGCCGGACGCGGCGCCCCCACCGGACGCCGCACGCCGCCATCCTCCCGCGAGGCGTCCCGGCGCTGGTCCCGGCGCTCCCCGGTGCGGCCGGCAACGCGGTTCCCGCAGCGACAGCGCACCGGAACGTCACCCTCCGCAGCCGGATGCACCCGTGAGGGATGACCACCCCCGCCCCTTTGCTCTGCAGCCACCGACGCACCACTGACGGTCGGTAACATTCCGAGCTGGCGACGATTTCCCTGACGACGGGAAAACCGCAGGTCAATCCGATGGTGCGAATCCGTATGCAGAGCAAAGCGCCTGAGCGCGGGACGGGTGAGGCGTCCGGACGATTACAGCGGGTAGCGCAGAATGGTGTGACTCAGTGTTACTGGCAGCCGCGCCGCACAGTCGCCCCGGCGGCAGACGGGCCGAGGCGAAGGCGGCTGCGCCTACCGCCGCCGTCCGACGACCGCCGCCTCATGGGGGTCGCCGCCCTGGGTCGCCGATGCGGGCCGGTGCCCCGGGTCGCCGTTGCACAGTCGCCGCAGTTCGCGAATCGCCGCTCCCGCAGGACCCGCGGCTCGTGCCCAGCACTCACCTCCGCACGGGGTGGACGGGGCGGCGGGGGCGGGCGTCAAGCGTTGCGGGCGGCCAGGTGGTGCAGGGCCAGGCGGTAGCCGTCGACCCCGAGTCCGCAGATCACCCCGGTGGCCACGGCCGACACCACCGAGTGGTGCCGGAACTCCTCGCGGGAGTGGATGTTGGAGATGTGCACCTCGACCAGCGGCCCGCGCAGCATGGCGCAGGCGTCCCGGACCGCATACGAGTAGTGCGACCAGGCGGCGGGGTTGAGCACCACGGCGGCGCCCTCGTCGGCGGCGGCGTGCAGCCAGCCCAGCAGCTCGTGCTCGGCGTCGGTCTGCCGGACCGTCACGTCCAGGCCGAGTTCCCGCCCGGTCGACTCGCAGAGCGTCACCAGATCCGCGTAGCTGGTCGCCCCGTAGACGTCCGGCTGCCGGCTGCCGAGCCGGCCGAGGTTGGGGCCGTTCAGCACGTAGACCTTCACGCGGCCACCTGCCGGTAGGCCGCCTCCAGCAGCTCGTCGTCCGGCCCCTCCAGGATCGCGGGCCGGGCCAGCCCCTCCAGCACCACGAAGCGCAGCTGGCTGCCCCGGGTCTTCTTGTCCACCCGCATCGTGGCCAGCAGTTCCGGCCAGGCCCCCGCCGGATAGCCGGTGGGCAGGCCGAGCGCCGCCACGACCCGCCGGTGCCGCTCGGCGGTGGGAGCGTCCAGCCGGCCGGCCAGCCGGGCCAGCTCACCGGCGTAGACGAGGCCGACCGACACCGCGTGGCCGTGCCGCCAGCGGTAGCCCTCCGCCTTCTCGATGGCGTGGGCCAGGGTGTGGCCGTAGTTGAGCACCTCCCGTACGCCCGACTCGCGCAGGTCGCCCGAGACCACGTCGGACTTCACCCGGATCGCCCGTTCGATCAGCTCACGGGTCACCGGGCCCGCCGGGTCGGTGGCCGCCGTCCGGTCCCGTTCCACCAGGTCGAGGATCACCGGGTCGGCGATGAAGCCGCACTTGACCACCTCGGCCAGGCCCGCGGTCAGGTCGGCCGGTGGGAGGCTGTCCAGCGTCGCCAGGTCGGCGAGCACGCCGACCGGCGGGTGGAACGCTCCCACCAGGTTCTTGCCGGCCGCGGTGTTGATCCCGGTCTTGCCGCCCACCGCCGCGTCGACCATGCCCAGCAGCGACGTCGCCACCGGCACCCAGCGCACCCCCCGCAGCCAGCAGGCCGCGACGAAGCCGGCCAGGTCGGTCACCGCGCCGCCGCCGACGCCCACCACCGCGTCGGTACGGGTGAACCCGGCCTCTCCCAGCCGGTCCCAGCACGTCGCCGCGACGTCGATGCGCTTGCCCGCCTCGGCGTCCGGCACCTCGATCAGCAGCGGCGTGACGCCGGCCGCGTGCAGCCGCCCGCCGATCGCGTCGGCCAGTTCCTTCAGCGGGTGCGCGTGCAGCACCGCCACCCGCGTCGCGTCCGGCAGCAGCCCGGGCAGCGCCTCGAGCAGGTCGCGTCCCACCAGCACGTCGTACGGGCGCTCGCCGCCGACCGGGATCCGGGTCACCTCGTCCATCGCCGGCAGCCTAGTCCAGCCGCCCGATCGCCGGCGGGAACTGTCCACTTCGTGGCCACCCGATCGCGTGCCGGGCAGGGCCGCGCGGGCCGCCCCTCGGGCGGGATCACCCGGGCGCACGGGCCGCCCAAGCGGCCAGCCTCCGGGCGTGCGCGGCGACCTCGGCGCGCAGGGCCTCGGGGCGTACGACGGTGAACGGCCAGCCCAGCCCCGCGAGCAGCTGGGCCATCCCGGCCAGGCTCTCCGCGCGGGCGCGCAGCAGCACGCCGCCGTCGGTCGCGCTCAGTTCGGCCACGCTGGGCGGTAGACGGCGTCGGGCAGCGGCCAGGTCGGCCTCCAGCAGCACCTCGACGTCGTGGGCGTACGGGACGCGGGCCAGCGATCGGGTCACCTGGGCGACCGGGTCGAAGCCGTCGGGGACGGCGAAGGTCTGCTCCCCCGGCAGCACCTCCCCGATCCGGTCCAGCCGGAACGTGCGCACCTCTCCGCGCAGGTGGTCGTGGCCCGTGACGTACCAGCGGCCGGAGTGGAAGACCAGCCCGTACGGGTCGAGATCCCGGCGGGTGACCGCGCCGGAGGAGGAACGGTGCTCCAGCCGTACCCGGCGCCGGTGCCGGGCGGCGGCGCCGAGGGTGAGCAGCGTCCCGGTCGCCGGCCGGGCCTGCGGCGCCGATCGCCGCAGGGTGAAGCCGAGGTGCTCCTGCACCGCCGCGAGGCGGTCACCCAGCGTGGGCGGGAGCACCCTGCGGATCTTGGCCAGCGCGGTCGCGGTCGCCGGCTCCTCGGTGCCCAGCCCGAGCCGCTCGGCGGCGACCAGGCCGAGCAGCACGGCGACGGCCTCGTCGTCGGTGAGCATCAGCGGCGGCAGTTTGTAGCCGGGACTCAGCCGGTAGCCGCCGTGGCGGCCCCGCTCGGCGGCGACCGGGATGCCCAGCTCGGCCAGGGTCGCGGCGTAACGGCGCACCGTGCGCCCGTCCACCCCCAGCCGGCGGGCCAGCTCCGCCCCGGTGAGCCGGTGGTGGCTCTGGAGCAGCTCGAGCATGCCGAGCACCCGGGCGGCGGGATGCGACACGGACCACTCCTTCAAAGCGGGCGGAAAGCGTCCGGATTCGATCGTACGGTGGTCGCGGACGACGAGAGAGGGAGGTCGCGATGGCGACGTTCGTACTGGTGCCGGGGTTCTGGCTGGGCGGTTGGGCGTGGCGCGACGTGACCACGGCGCTGCGCGGGCAGGGACACGAGGTCCACCCGGTGACGCTGACCGGGGTGGCCGAGCGCGCCCACCTCGCCGGCCCGGAGGTCGGCCTGGAGACACACACGACCGACATCGTCCGGCTGATCGAGGTGGAGGAGCTGCACGACGTCGTGCTGGTGGGCCACTCCGGCGGCGGGCTACCGGTGACCCAGGCGGCGGACCGCGTCGGAGAGCGGATCGCCCGGGTGGTGTACGTGGAGAGCGGGCCGATGCCCGACGGCATGTCGCAGTTCGACAGCAACCCGCCCGAGGAGCAGGAGCGGCTGCGCGCCCAGATCGGCGACGGGCACCTGCTGCCGCCGCCCGCGTTCGACCCGGCGGAGGATCCGCAGAACCTGACCGGGTTGGATCCCGCCGCGCTCGCGCTGCTGCGGCGGCGGGCCACCGCCCACCCGCTGCGCGCCGCCACCGACCCGGTCCGCCGCACGGGTGGGCGCGCGGTGCCGACGGCCCTGGTGGCGAGCACCTTCCCGCTCGCGGTGGTCGAGGACATGATCGCGCGGGGCCACCCCTTCTTCGCCGGGCTGGCCGGCGGCCGGCTGTACGCGCTGCCCACCGGCCACTGGCCGATGCTCAGCGAGCCGAAGGGCCTGGCCGACGTGCTCGACCGGATCGCCCGCGACTGACGGCCGCTCTCAGCGCTTGAGCAGCGCGGTGATCTCGGCGGCGATCTCCGCCGGTTCCCGCCCGTCGGTGACGACCGTGGCGGTGGCCACCTCGGCGTAGAGCGGGCGGCGCTGGTCCAACAGGTACTTCAGCGTCGCCCGCGGGTTGATCGCCAGCAGTGGGCGGCCCGCGCCGAGCCCGACCCGCTTCACCGCGTCGGACAGCTCGACGGAGAGGTACACCACGGGGTGCCCGACCAGGGCGGCGCGGTTCTCCTCGGCGAGGACCGCGCCGCCGCCGAGGGCGAGCACGCCCTCGCACGAGGCCAGGCCCGCCGCCACCGCCGCCCGTTCGAGGGTACGGAAGTGCTCCTCGCCCTCGTCGATGAAGATCTCGGGGATCGGCTTGCCGGCCAGCCGCACGATGTCCAGGTCGGTGTCGCGGAACTCCACGCCGAGCAGCTCCGCCACCAGCAGCCCGACGGTGGTCTTGCCGGAGCCGGGCGCCCCGACCAGTACGCAGACCGGCGCCATCAGCGGCACCGCCGGCCGGCCGCGCGCCCCGCCCGCCGTCGCGCGCTCACCGGATCACCAGCGCGTCGAGGTAGCCGGCCAGGTTGCGGCGGATCTCGGCGACCGAGTCGCCGCCGAACTTCTCGGTGGCGGCCTCGGCCAGCACCAGCGCCACCATCGCCTCGGCGACGACGGCGGCGGCGGGCACGGCGCAGACGTCCGAGCGCTGGTTGATCGCCGTGGCCGGCTCGCCGGTGGTGACGTCCACCGTGGCCAGGGCCCGGTTGAGCGACGAGATCGGCTTCATGGCGGCCTTCACCCGCAGCGGCTCGCCGGTGGTGATGCCACCCTCCAGCCCGCCGGCCCGGTCGGTGACCCGACGCACGCCGGTGGCGGTGGGGATGATCTCGTCGTGCGCCTCGGAGCCCCGGGAGCGCGCCTGCTGCCAGCCGTCGCCGATCTCCACGCCCTTGATGGCCTGGATGGACATCAGCGCGGTGGCGAGCCGGGCGTCGAGCTTGCGGTCCCACTGCACGTGGCTGCCCAGGCCCGGCGGCACCCCGTACGCCAGCACCTCGACCACGCCGCCCAGGGTGTCGGCGGCCTTCTTCGCGGCGTCGACCTCGGCGACCATCCGGGCGCTGGCCTCCGGGTCGAGGCAGCGCAGCGGGTCGGCGTCGATGCGCTCGGCGTCGGCGGGCGCCGGGCGGAGGCCGGGCTTCGCGGCGACCGGACCCAGCTCCACCACGTGCGAGACGATCTCGACGCCGAGGGCCTGCCGGAGCAGCGCCTTGGCGACCGTGCCGACGGCGACGCGGGCGGCGGTCTCCCGCGCGCTGGCCCGTTCCAGGATCGGCCGGGCGTCGGTGTGGCCGTACTTCTGCATGCCGGCCAGGTCGGCGTGGCCCGGACGGGGGCGGGTCAGTGGCGCGTTGCGGGCCTGGCTGGCGAGCTCCTCCGCGTCGACGGGGTCGGCCGCCATGACCGTGCGCCACTTGGGCCACTCGGAGTTGCCGACGCGGATCGCGACGGGGCTGCCGAGGGTCACCCCGTGTCGGAGCCCGCCGATGACCTCGACCTCGTCCTGCTCGAACGACATCCGCGCACCCCGGCCGTAGCCGAGCCGGCGCCGGGCCAGCTCACCGGCGATCTCCCCGGTGGTCACCTCGACGCCGGCGGGTACGCCCTCCAGCATCGCGACGAGGGCGGGACCGTGCGATTCCCCTGCAGTCAACCAGCGCAACACAGCGGTCAGTCTGTCACGCCCGGTGGCCGCCGCCGTGCGGTGCCCGCCGTGTCCCGCCCTGCGGACGCCACGGTCGGCGGGAAACCGTACGATCAGCGCGGTGCGCCGGGAAGTCTGGTCGGCAGTGACTTCGTCGACCCCGATTCCTGGGAGCCCCGGTGCTGCTCTTCGCGTTCGCCGCCGCCCTGCTGCTGGCGGTCCTGCTCTCGAGCCTGGCCCACCGCACGATCCTGTCCACCGCCGTGCTCTTCCTGGTCGCCGGTTTCGTGCTGGGCCCGGAGACCACCGGCGTGCTGGACATCACCGCCGACTCGCCGATCGTGGCGACGCTGGCCGAACTGGCCCTGTTCACCGTGCTCTTCACCGACGGCATGCGGGTGGGCTGGGCGGACCTGCGCTCGGCGTGGCGGCTGCCCGGTCGGGCGCTGGGCTGGGGCCTGCCGCTGACGCTGCTGATCACCGCGCTGCTGGCGCACTACGTGGTCGGGTTGGGCTGGCCGGAGTCGCTGCTGCTCGGCGCGGTCCTCGCGCCCACGGACCCGGTGTTCGCCTCGGCGCTGGTCGGCAACGACCGGGTGCCCGGCCGGCTGCGGCACCTGCTCAACGTCGAGTCCGGGATCAACGACGGCCTGGCGCTGCCCTTCGTCATCCTGTTCCTGGCCGTCGCGGCCGGCTCGGACGACCTGCACCTGGACGAGCTGGGCCTGGAACTGCTGCTGGGGGTGGTCATCGGGGTCGGGGTGCCGTGGTTGGCGCTGCGTCTGGAGAGGACCCGCTTCTTCTCGGCCTCCACCCAGTACGAGCCGCTGAACGGCGTGGCGATCGGCCTGCTGGTGCTGGCCCTGGGCCAGGTCACCCACGCCAACCTCTTCCTCGCGGCGTTCGCCGCCGGCATCACCGTGGCCACCTTCGGCGAGCGGCAGCGGGAGAGCTTCGAGCACTTCGGCGAGCTGATCGCCGAGGTGTTCAAGTTGGCCGCGCTGCTGGTCTTCGGCGCGCTCATCTCGATCGAGTTCCTCGGCGAGATCTCCTGGCCCGGCTGGGTGTTCGCGGTGCTCGCCATCGTGGTGGCCCGTCCGGTGGCGCTGGCCGTCTCGTTCCTCGGCTCCCGGCTGAGCCGCACCGAGCAGTTCGCCGCGATGTGGTTCGGGCCGAAGGGCTTCGCCTCGGTGGTCTACGGCCTGCTGGTACTCCAGGCAGGCATCCCGGCCGGTGACGAGATCTTCCACCTGGTGGCGCTGACCATCGTGCTGTCGATCCTGGCGCACTCCTCCACCGACATCGTGATCGCCCGGATCTTCGATCCGGCCACGACTCCGGCCTGGTACGAAAAGCTGCGACAGGCTTCGGCCGATCGCCGGGGGCGGCGCGAACGCCGGGTGACCGACCGCCCCGACACGACCCGCCGTTAGGGCTCCCGCGCCCGAGGGCCTGGCCGGTCCGCGCCGGCCAGTGCCCTCGGGCGACGGCGGGCTCAGATTCCCCGGCCGCGCTTGTGCAGGGTGCGCAGCACCGCGTCGGCGCGGACCATCCGCCCGGCCACGGCGAGGGCCAGGTACGCCCTCGGCTCGCGCGGGTTGCGCCGGATGGTGTGCCGGGCCCAGCGCATCGCGCCCCGCCGGTCGCCGGACGCGGCGCGGGCGAAGGCGATCTGCCCGGTGACCCGCGCCTCGCCGGCCGGCTGTGTGCCGAACTCGGGGTAGCGCTCCAGCAGCCACTGCAACGCCTCGGAGATGGTGTCCCAGCGCTGCGCGAAGTAGGACCGCTTGTGCCAGCGCACCAGCACGTACGGCGTGCGCAGGTTGACCAGCGGCGCGCTGCGGGCGGCCCGCAGCAGGAACTCGTAGTCCTCCGCGTAGCTGCCCGGGATCTCCTCGTCGACCAGCCCGAACCCGTCGCGCAGCGCGGCGGCGCGGATCAGGAAGGTCGACGGGTGCAGCTCCGTCATCCGGTCGCGCAGCAGGTCGGCCAGGGTGACCGAGTCCTTCGGCAGCGCCCGGTCGACGGTGTGCCCGTCGTAGCTGACCCGGATGCCGCAGCTGACGAACTCCGCGTCGGGGTGGGCGGCGAGCGCCTCGACCTGGGCGCTCAGCTTGCCGGGCAGCCACTCGTCGTCGTCGTCGCAGAACGCGACGAGCTCGCCGGTGGCGGCCAGGACGCCGCTGTTGCGGGCGCCGGCCAGGCCCGGGGCGCGCTCGTTGCGGATCACCCGGACCAGCCGTCCCGGGCGGGACAGCTCGGCCAGTGCGGCGTCCGGCTCGGACTGGTCGTAGACCACCACCACCTCGATCGTGCCGGGGTGGTCCTGGTCGAGGATGGCGCGCACGGCGGCCCGGAGCAGCTCCGGACGGTCCCGGGTGGGGACCACCGCGCTCACGCTCGGATGTTCGGTCATCGCCGCTCTCCGTTCCGGCCCGACCGCGCCCACGGCCGCCACCTCGTCCCCCGCCGTCGTCCGGTCGACGCGGCCACCAGGTCCTCCACGATCCGCCCCACCTGCTCGACCGCCGCGCGGCGCGCCTCGGACGCGTCCGGGTCGGCCGCGACGGCGTACCGGGACGGGTCGGCGAGGCCGGCGGTGAGCGCCTCGAACAGCGCCTCCCGGGTCTCGGCGAGCGCCACCATGCCGGCCGCGCCCAGGCGGCGGGCGAACAGTTGCTGGTGGTCGTCGACGTGCTCGCCCCGGGTCGGGTCCCGGGGCACGACGATCGGCAGGTGGCCGTGGCGGCGGGCCTCCAGGATGGTGGCCGGGCCGCCGTGGCAGACCACGAGGTGGGCCTCGGCCATCGCGGTCTGGAGTTCGTCGTGGCCGAGGAAGGGCACCGCCCCGGGCACCCCGGGGGCCCGGGTGTGTCCGTGCTGGACGGTCAGCCCGACGTTCTCGCCGACCGTGGGGTGCCACTCCGCGAGCCAGCCGACCAGCCGGTCGAACGGGTGCTTGTCGGTGCCGACGGCGACCAGCAGTCGGGCCCGGGCGAGTTCGCCGGGGTCGCGCGGGCGGGGCACGCGGCCGGCGGGCGCCGGGCGGGGCCGGCCCGGGGCGACCCGGTGCGCGGGGGCGGTTCCGGTGCTCTCGGCGTTCACAGCAGGGTCCCCACGACGGTGGCCTCCGGGTACTGCCGGCGCTGCTCGTCCCACTGCACGAGCATCGCGGAGAGGAACGGCCGGCAGAGCCGGGCGGTCAGGGTCGGGGTGTCGATGCGGTCGTACACCTCGATGTAGACGGTCGGCACCCGCCGGAGCCGGGCGAGCACCACGAACGGGACGGCCACCCCGGCGCCGGTGGTCACCACGGCGGCGACCCGCCGCGAGCGCAGCACCCGCCAGGCCAGGACGGCGTTGCGCAGCAGGTTCGGCACGTTGCGGGTGGTCGGGTGGTGTGCCGGGACCAGTTCCTCGCCGTCGAGCAGCGACAGCGCCTCGGGTGTGTCGAAGGTGACCCAGCACCGTCGCCAGCGTTCGTACCACGGGCGCAGGGCGAGCAGCTGGGCCAGGTGGCCGCCGCTGGAGCCCACCAGGAGCAGGACTCCGGGCTCGCCGGCGTCCTCGGTTGTCGTTTCCACGCGACTCCCCACACGTTCGCTTGGATGTTCGGTGGCCGCCACGCGACAGCAGATCACACGTCCCCCGGCTGGTGAAATAGGGTGACCGGGCGACAAGTCGATCTCCGCGGGTGGCGGATCTGGTGCGCCGTACCGATGGCCGACATCGACGATCGTGACGACCTGGAGTTTCTCCGTCACCGTCCGGAGCCGGCGGCGCGCCGCTGGCTCCGGCGATTTCGGCGGATCAGCCGCTATGTCGTTTCTCGATGACGTCCAGCAGGGCGGGATGCAGCGCCGCGTTCCAGCCGGCGCCGGCGTCGGCCAGCCGCCAGGTGCGCAACCACATCTCCAGCAGGTAGGCGTCGGCCACCAGCCGCCCGGCCGCCGGCCCGAGCCCCAGCCCGGCGCCGTGCCGGTCGAGGTGGGCGTCGACGGCCCGCGCCGCCACGGCGGCCGGCTCGCCCCGCAGCACCAGGGCCCGCTGGAACGCGTCGTGCGCCAGGTCGAAGCCGAGCGGCACGTCCGGCCCGCTGTGCTCCCAGTCCCAGGCGACGAGGCGGCCGGCGTGCACGCCGAGGTTCCAGGGCACCCAGTCGCCGTGCCAGTGCCCGAACTCGACGGCGGTGCCGCCGTGCCGGTCGGCCAGGGCGGCGACCGCGGCGACCGCCCGGGCCCCGTCCGGCGTGCCGGCGGCGGCGCGCCCGGCCTCGGCGGTGAGCCGGGCCAGGAACGCCGACGCCGCCAGCGGGCGCGGCGGCGCCGGCGGGTCACCCCGGCGGGCCACGGCCAGCAGGGCCGCGATCCGCGGCGGGTCGTCGACCGGCACCCCCCGTACGTCCGGCGGCAGCGGCTCGACCAGCGCGACGACCTGCCCGGCGGCCGTGGTCTCGGCCAGCAGGCGGGGCGCCGCCGGGTGGTCGGGCGCGCCGGTCACCGTCGGCAGCTCGCGCAGGGCCGCCGCCTCGGTGGTCACCAGCGCCCGGGTGGCGCCGTTCCAGCCGATCTTCGCGTAGCCGAGGGCCCGGCCGTCGGGGGCGAACAGTTGCAGGGTGGGCTTGTGGTTCGGGTCCGGCGGGCGGACCCCGCAGGCCGCGTACACCGCCGGTCTCCCGAGCGCGGCGCCCAGCCGCCCGGCCAGCAGCGCCTCGTCGGCGGTGACCGGATCGGGCAGCGACACCGTCAGCCGGGGGAACGGGGCCAGGTCGACCGCGCCGACCCGCGCCAGCACGCCGAGCGCGGCCCGCACCGCCCGCACCTTCGGCGGGCGCAGCGCGTTGTACGCCAGCAGCGAGGCCGCCGTGGCGCGGGGCGCGCCGAGCGGCAGCAGGAACCGGGCCCGGGCGAGCGACGGGACGACCGCGTACCGGGCGACCTCGCGGTGCCCGGGCGGCGGCGGGGCGCCCACGGTCAGGGCGATCCGCTCGTCGCCGAACACGGCCCGGGTGACCCAGCCCAGCCCGTCGGTACGGGAGCGGGGGTCGGCGGCGTCGGTCGTACGCGCCGTCACGCGGCCCGGTCCGGCCAGTCGAGTTCCAGCCCCAGCCGCTGCCGCAACGCGTCGTTGTACGGGCGGTAGTACTCGGTCAGCTCGGCGCGTACGGCCGGCTCCAGCGGCGCCGAGCGCCGGTCGTTGTAGACCTTGAAGTCGGGCAGGTCGTGCGGCGGCAGGCCGAGGAAGTCCAGCGTCCGGCGGTAGGTGGACCGGGCGTCGCGGTAGAGGTCCTCGCTGGGCAGGAAGAGGATCTGCTCCCGGTCGAAGCGCTCCAGCCAGGGTTCCAGGTGCTCCAGGTAGCGGCCCCGGGCCCGGTAGGTGTACCAGTCGTACGGCTCGCTGAAGTACTCCGGCTCGGCGATCAGCCGTTCCCGCTCCCCCGCCGTACGCTCGCCCTCGGCGGCCAGCGCGGCGGCGAAGTCGAGCGGCTCGATGCCGTGCGTACGCCGCTCCTTCCAGTGCGAGTACGCCCGCTCCACCGGGTCGCGCAGCAGCACGATGAGCCGCACCGACGGCATCAGCGCGGCGACCCGCTGCGCCGCGAGGGGGTGGAACATGTAGAGCGGCGCCGCCTCGCCGACCCGTACCGGCCCGCCGTGCCGCTTCTCCAGCGCCTCCCGGTGACGCTGGGTGGGAAAGTGCGAGCGGTACCAGGCCTCGCCGCGACGCCAGTGCTCCTCGAAGTAGTGGGAGGACTTGGTGTTCCAGGCCGGGAAGAGCCGGGGCACCAGTGGGTGCTGGATGAGGTAGTTCCACAGCGAGGTGGTGCCGCCCCGTTTGGTGCCGATGATGAGGAAGTCCGGCAGCGGTCGCCGGTCGCTGGTCCGTACCCCGTAGTCGACGAGTGACTCCCGCACCCGCTCCGTCACCTGGGTCGGTACGAGCTGCTTCACCCGGTCTCGGATGGACGGCACGACGACCTCACCTGCCCTTCGTCTCCTCCGGGGCGGGCCCGGTGGCGGCCGGGGCCGCCTCCTGCCGCCCACGGACCTGCACCATGGTCACCCGGATGCGGCGCCGCACCCGGGGCAACGTCAACAAGCCGACGCAGCCGGCGGCCAGCACGCCCAGGGCCACGGCCAGGCCGCCGATCCCCCGGCCGCCGGCCAGCACCCCGATCCCCGCCGCGGCCCCGACCCCGGCGACGGTGGCCGCCCCGGCGCGCAGCATCGCCGCGTCGACCAGGGGCTGGCCGACGACGGCCCGGGCGCAGGCCACGGCGGTGAGGTTCTCGGTGGCGATGCCGAGCGCCCAGGCCAGCGCCGCCCCCGTCGCGCCGTGTGCCGGGATCAGCCACAGGCCGAGCGAGACGGTGACCAGCAGCCCGGCCAGCGTGGCGGCCAGGTGCAGTCCGCTGCGCCCGCCCATCAGCAGCAGGCTCTGTACGTTGCCGACCCCGGTGTTGACCAGCATGGCCAGCGCGAGCACGGTCATCGCGGGGGCGCCGGCGGTGAACTCGGACCCGAAGAGCTGCAGGAAGGCCAACCCGAAGACGGCCAGCAGCAGGTAGACCGGCCAGGACAGCACCAGCCCCCAGGTGGTCAGCTGCCGGTGCACGGCCGCCGCCGCGGCCCGGTCCCCGCGCCCGAGCAGCCGGGACAGCTGCGGCGACACCGCCACCCGCAGCCCCTGCATGGCCAGCTGGCCGGCGAGGATGTAGCGCCCGACCGCGCCGAAGACGCCGGCGTCGGCCGGCCCGGCGAGCACCGACGTGAGCAGCACGCCCACCCACATGTTGCCGGCGTCGATGGCTGCCGACGCGGCCCGGGGCAGCGCGAAGCGCCAGAACGCCGACCAGTCGCCGGGCGCGGGTCGCAGCGCCGCGCCCCGGCCGACGCCGAGCGGGCCGGCCACCAGCGTCAGGCACGCCAGCAGGGCGAGCGCCGCCGGCACCAGCCAGCCGGTCATGCCGGCCAGCAGACCCCCGCCGGCCAGGGCCGCCGCGCCGACCAGCACCGGCCGGGCCACCGGCAGCAGGAAGAACTGCACCCCGACGTACGCCCGGATCGGGCGTACGCAGCGCAGCGCGGCGAGCAGCAGCGTCATGGCCACCACCACCGGCACCGCGGCGAAGCTGACCGTCAGCAGGGCCGTACCGTCGACGCCGGAGCCGCCGAGCAGGCGCGGGGCGAGCGCGTCGGCGGCGAGCACCCCGCCCACGGCGACGGCTACCGCCACCAGCAGCGGCGGGACCAGCGCCACCGGGAGCACCCGGGCGGCGTCGCCCCGGGCGCCGAGGCGCCGGCGCGGCAGCGCCCACATCAGCCCGGTCTCCGCGCCGAGGGTGCACACGGCGGTGGCGACGGTGACCACCCCGATCGCGGCGAAGAACGCCCCGGAGCCGACCGTGCCGTAGCCGCGCGTGATGACGACCGCGAGCAGGAAGCCGAAGAGCCCGCTGGTGGCCGCGCCGACCAGCCCGGCGACGCCGCTGCGGACGCTGCGCCGGGTCTCCGTGTCGTCGGCGGGCGGCGCTCCGCCCGGACCCGACGCGGCGGGCGCGGCGGCCGGGTGGGGGCCGGACGGCCCTCGGGTGGTGGCGGTCATGCGGGTACCGCTTCCGGGCGCAGGGGTCGGGGGCGGTGGAGCCGGGCCGAGGTCTCCCGTTCGGTGAGCGCCATCGCGAAGGCGACCGCGAAGAAGGCGACCGCGAGGTTCTGGTTGGCCATGCCGTAGAAGGGGATCTGCACCAGGCAGACGACCGGCACCACGGCCAGCCACTGCCCGGCGGCGGACGTGGCGCGGGCGCAGATCAGCGCGGCGACCACGAACCAGGCGAGGAAGCACAGCAGCGCGGGGACGCCGTGGCTGAACAGCACCATCCACAGCTGCCCCTGGGTGCCGATCGGCGCCTGGGCGCTGACGGTGTCGACGTTCACCGGCGCGCCGTAGCCGAGCCAGGGCGACTCCCGTACCCGCCGGATCACCTCGACGTAGAGGGAGAGGCGGTCGGTGTTGGTGTCGCTGGACTCCACCCGGTTGCCGATCAGCTCGGTGACCGGGATGAACAGGGTGGTGAGGCTCCCGATGACCACCACCCCGACGATCGACGCGGCCACCCGGACGTTGCCGCGCAGGGCGGCCCGGATGCCGAGCACCGCCAGCCCGGTGCCGAGGCTGAGGAACATCGCCCGGTTGAGCGTGAGGAAGGCCGGCGCCAGCGACAGCGGCAGCGACGCCAGCAGCGCCCAGCGCAGCACGCCACGCCGCCGCAGCATGGTGAAGGCCACCACGCAGGGCAGGGTCATCGCGTACGCGCTGCCGTAGTTGTTGGTGTACGCGAATGGCGCGGCCGGCCGGTAGATCGGGTTCAGCGACCGGGCGCTGTATTCAGCGGTGGTCAGGTGGACCATGTCCTGGATGAACGGGGTGTTGGCCACCCCGCCGGGCAGCAGCACCTCCACCGGGGTGGTCAGCGCGAAGCGGGGCGCCAGCACGCCCAGCCAGCCCAGCGCGACCAGCGCGAACCAGAAGGCGCAGAGCGGTACGAGGACCGCGGCCTGGTCGGGGCGCTCGCGGGCGACCGCGTAGACGTAGACGCCGACCACGAGCGCGGTGAGGTAGAAGGCGAGCCGCAGCGCGAACGTCAGCACCGAGGCCGGCGTCTGCAGCTGGGTGGCGCTGACCACCACGACGGCCAGGAACAGCAGCCAGATCCCGGCGGCCGGGGGCAGCGGCACCCGGCCCCGGATGACCAGCAGCGCGAACAGCAGCGCCCCGAGCAGCGGCCACCCGAGGTAGAACGCGCCGGCCAGCCACCACACCGGCACCATGCCGAACATCAACGCCAGCGGCCAGATCGGCAGCCGCGGCGGGGGCGGCGGCAGGGGCAGCGACGCGGCGCCGCCCGGGCCGCCGGCGGGCTCGGTCGTCGCCGGGGCGCGGGTGACCGGCACGGTTCAGCCTCGGCCGCTACGGGTCAACACGAAGCCGAGCGGGGTGACGCCGGCGGCACGCAGCCGCTCCACGAGCCGGCGCAGGTCGCCCTGCCGGGTGCGGTCCTGCTCGACCACCACGACCGCCGTGCCCTGCCGGGCGACGGCGACGCCGCGCTCGTCGGACTCCGCGGGCGGCGCGTTGAACAGCACCAGGGTGTGGTCGGCGCCCTGCCGCCACGTGCCGAACCGGACGCTGCCCGCACCCACGGACACGGGGTCGGTGCTGGTCACCTTGCCGTTTCCGGCGCTCGCCGCCGAGGCGACCCGGGGCAGGGTCAGCGTGGCGTCCGGGTCGGTGGACGGGCGGGCGCCGATCGGGTGCGGCGACGGGCGACGGGCCGCTGCCGGCTCCGGCGTGCCACCGCTCTTGCCCTCCGTCGTCGAGCCGGCGGGCCGGGGCTTCGGGACGACCGGGCGGGACGGGTCGGCCGCGGCGGGCAGCCGCTCCCGGTCGCCGAGCACGGTGGTCCGCAGTCGCTCGGCGCGCCCGCTGTCGTCGGCGACGAAGACCTCCCGGCCGACGGCGGCCAGCGCCACCGCGAGGCCGGCGGTGATGGCCGTCGGGTCCTCCTCCCGGGCGGTCAGCAGCGACACCCGGGCGGGCTGGCGCACCCGCTCGGCGATGGCCATCGCCACGTACCGGATGTCGGCGTCGACCGCCTCCTTGCCGCCGCGCCACCGGCGGCTGCGGACCGTGCCGAGCAGGGGCAGCCCGGTGGCGTCGCGGCCGTCGTCGACCGACCGGATCCGCCGGTCCATCGACTCCCAGGCGTACGCGAGCACCACGCCGAGCAGCGTCCCGCCGAGCAGGCCGGCGAGCAGGTAGAGCGGGCCGTTGCCGGCGGTGGAGGCCAGGGCCCGCTCGGCGCTCTGGGTGACCCAGCCGGGGTTGACGTCGACGGCGGCGATCTCGGTGCGGGCGGCGTTGAGCTGGGTGAGCTGGTTGTTGATGCCGGTCAGCTCGGTCACCGCCGCGTCGACGCTGCCCTCGCGGGCGTTGTTGATCCGCTTCTGGAGGGCGGCCTGCTGGGCGGCGACCTTGGCGATGCTCTCGTCGTACGAGCGCAGCATCTCCTCGCGCTGCTTCTCGTACATCGTCCGGCGCACGTCCAGGTAGGCCTGGGCGGCGAGGTTGACGCCCTCGACGGCCTGCTCGGCGGTGGGCGCCTGGTAGACGAAGCGCAGGATCTGCCCGCCGGTGGGCACCTCGACCTCGAGGGCGTCGCGCACCTCGCGCGGGTCCATGTCGCCCGAGTCGGCCAGCCGCTGCACCACGTCGGTGCCCGTGGCGATGCCGCTCTCCACGTTCATGTTCACCGCCCGGTCGGCGGCGGCCCCGCTGGGCGTGAACGCGTCGGTGACCACGGGACGCACCGCCACGACCGCGCTGGCGGTGACGGCGGCGGGGACGAGCACCACGTAGCCGATCGCGGCGAGCAGGCCGACCGCGGCGACGGCGCCGACGAGTCGGATGCGGTGCAGCGGTACGCGCAGCAGGTCGGTCAGCGTGACGGTGCGGCCCGGTGTGCCGCCACCGGCGGGAACGTCCGAGGGCCAGGAACCGGGGGAAGCGTCAGTCATGGAACTTCTTCACCGTCTGTTGTGGATTTCCGGCGACCACGACCCGCGGCGGCACGTCCGTACGGACGACCGTGGCGGCGCCCACGACACTGTCCCGGCCGATCCGCACGCCCTTCATCACGAGGGCGTGCGCCCCGACCCACACGTTGTCCTCGATCGTGATCGGGGCGCGGGTGGCCGGGACGGGCGGGTCGTGCCGCTGCTCTGGTGGCAGGTTGTGGAAGTCGTTGTCCAGCAGCTCGCAGTCCGAGAGCAGGCACCGGTCGCCGATCGTGACCGACGTCCAGGTGCCGATCCAGGTGGCGTTCAACAGGCAGTCGGCGCCGACCCGCACCTCGCCGGGCCCGGCGAAGCGGACCAGCTTGTTGATCCGCGTGCGGTCGCCGATGCTCACCCGTACGCCCCGGCGCAACCGGATCCGGCCGCGGATCTCCACGCCCCGACCCAGCGTCAGCCGGGGATAGCGCAGCGTGTACCAGCCGCGCTTGACCGCGAAGACGGCCCGCACCGCGAGCCCTCTGCGGTTGCCACCCGCGCCGACCAACGACCCTCCCCACGTCGTGCGGGCCGGCGACGGCTGATCCGTCGCCGGCCCAACGTGAACAATCTACCGATGTTCCGTTACGAACAGTCGACCGTCACTGCACGGAGAAGAAGGTCGACGGCGTTGACCACGTCACGCCGGCGGCAGCCGGGACCACCGTCGCCGTCGTTCCGTCGACCGCCGGGGCGGCCGTCGGGTCGAACGGCACGCTGCGCAGTGTTCCGTCGGTGGCACCGTACACGATCCGTCCGGCGACCCAGGCCATGCCCCGCACGGTCGACCAGGTCACCCCGGTGGTGGGCAGCGTGAACTCGGTGGCACCGAGGTAGTTGCCGTCGATCTCGAAGTAGCGGTAGTAGAGGCCGCTGGCCCCCGAGCGGGTGTAGTAGAGGCGCCCGTCGAGGTAGAACGCGCCCGTCATCAGCGCCGGGTTGAACCAGTCGTTGTAGCCGGAGGCCTCCCACGGCGCCCCGATCGCGCCGCCGTTGAACAGCGAGATGTCGATCCGGCTGCCCGTGGGGGTGCCGGCGACGGTGTGCGACCAGTAGATCCGGTCGGCCACCCGCCAGGTCGCGCCGGCCGCCGTGTAGTTGGGCTGGCTGACCGTGGTCGGGGTGCCCAGGCTGGCCCCGTCGAACGGCACCTTGGCCAACTCGCCCGCGCCGGTGCCGACGTAGAGGTTGCCGGTGGTCGCGGTCGGCGCGTTCTTCGGGGTGATGGTGCGCCCGCCGGTCAGCGGGAACATCCCGAGGCGGCCGTGGTACTCGTTGCCCATCCCGTCGGAGTTGTGGCCGAAGTAGAGCCCGTCGCTGCCGCGCCAGAGCACCGGCACGGAGGAGCCCCAGTTGCTGGTGCCGGCCGGCATCGACGCGCTGCCGCTGCGGCGGGGGTTCCAGTTGACCGGCATGCCGGTGGCCGGGGTGACCGCGGCGATGCCGAGCCGGTCGATCGCGCCCTTGCCGGCGGTGTCGCTGGCGTTCGGGTTGTTCAGCCAGCGGAAGTGCCCGCCGAGGTAGATGACGTTGTCGGCGACCTCGACGGAGGTGATGGTGTCGTTGCCGGTGTAGTCGACCCAGGTGCCGAGCTGCCCGGTGCCCCGGGCGGCGGTCTCGAAGCGCACCAGCGCGTCGCAGTACGCGGCCGGCCAGCCCGAGCCGCCGTTGGTGCCGACGACGAACCAGCTCCCGTCGCCGCCGAACTTGACGTCCTGCACGTAGTGCACGAAGGTCGCCGGCGCCGCGCACGGCGGCACGAACTTCTCCGTGCTCCAGTCCAGCACCGCCGGGGTGCCGGTGAGGTCGACCAGCGCCATCTGGTTGCGCGGCAGGTCGTTGACGAGCGTGAAGTTGCCGCCGACGGCCAGGGTGCCGCCGTCCGGGGAGACGTCGATCGTCCACACGTACGAGGTGGTCCCGTGGCGCCCGACGGTCGCGTCGACGTTGAAGGTCGGGTCGATCGCCCCGGTCGTGGCGTTGAGCCGGCCGAGCCCCGCGTGCGCGGTGCCGTTGAGCCAGTTGAACGCCCCGGCCACGTAGAGCCAGTTGCCGTGCAGCGCCAGATCGCGGACGGTGCCGCCGTCGGAGCGGCCGACCCAGCTGTCGACGATCGCGCCCGTGGCGGGGTTGAGCGCCACCAGGTTCTTGCGGGAGACGCCGTTGACGGTCTTGAAGGTGCCGCCGACGATCAGCGTGCCGCCCGGCCCGGCGACCAGCGTGTTGACCGCGCCGTCCAGCACCGGCAGGAAGCTGGTCGAGATGGTGCCGGTGGCCCGGTCGTACGCGAAGAGGTAGCGCTGGGTGGTCCACGCCGCGCTGGCGGTCTGCCGGATCTGGGTGAAGCTGCCGCCGACGAACACGGTGGAACCGACCTGCGCGAAGGCGCGGGTCTCGCCGTCCCTGGCGTGCGGTGTGGCGTCGGCCGGATTGGCCGAGACCAGGGTCGCCGGTTCGGGCGCCGGCACCACGGCGGCGGACGTCCCGGTCGGGACGGCCAGCACGGCGGCGGCGGTCACGAGGGCGATCACCGCCGCCCGGGTGCGGAATCCGGCGGATCGCCGAGAGAGCGGGATGTCGGGCACGCTACGCCTCCATGTCGGGAGAGAACCCGCGTAGCGTGCCTGGTCGACCCTGTCTGGCGATATCCGCCGATTGGGCGGTCACTGCATCAGCAACATGACACCGCACACAGCAAGTCGGATGTCCGACTCGCCCGTATCACTCGGGGTCAGACTGTGAACGCGCGGCGTCAGCGGGCGCCCCCGGTGGGCTGCCGCAGGTAACTGTCGCGCCCAGCGCGGGCGAAGCCCGCCACCGACGAGGCGTCGTGGTTCATGGTCATGTCACAGGTGCTCGACCGGCGGGTCATGCCCGGGGAGTTGAAGTAGATCGCCGCCTTGATCTTCGGGTGCGCCTTCAGCGCCGCCGGGAACTCCTCGAACCAGCGCCGCTTCGCGTCCGGGTCGGCCGCGTCGAAGTTGGTGCCGAACTCCGCGAGCATCCGCGGCTTGCCGACCCCGAGACGGTTCTCGTCCAGCCAGCGGTAGAAGCCGCCGATAGTGGTGGCCGGGCTCTTCCAGACCTTGCTGCCGTTGCAGACGTGGAAGTTGTACGGGTCGTAACCGACCCAGTCTACGTACCGGTCACCGGGATAGAGACCGGTGTAGCGGTCGTAGTGACCCGACCAGCCCATCATCGTCCAGACCCAGACCGCGTTCTCGGCGCCCGCCGCGGCGAAACGGTCGTGCACGTGCCGCCAGGCGCGGACGAAGTCGGCGTCGCTGCCCTTGGCCGGCTCGTCCTCCGGCTCGTGGTCGAAGCCCATGAACACCGGCACGCCGGTGTCGCGGATCCGGCCGGCGACCGCGTCGATGGTGGCGTCGTACCGGCCACTGTAGACGTCCTGCCAGGTCAGCACCGTGCCGGAGGAGAAGATCCGCGACTCCCAGGCGAAGAACATCAGCCGCCCCTCGCGCATCTGCTGCCGCTGGTAGGCGTCGGGGAAGGCGCCGTTGCTGCCGGCGTTGGAGAAGTCGTGGTAGCGGTGCACGATGTCGAACTTCCGCCCGACCTGCGCCTCCACCTCGGCGACCGCCGCGCCGTGGTCCCAGCCGTCGCCGGCGCTCGACGGGGAGTACATCCCCCACCAGGCGCCGCAGGAGGGCACCAGCCTGCTCGACACCTCGCCGCACCGGTCCGTACCGCCCGACGGGCTCGCCGACGGGCTCGGGGTGGCGCGGGTGGGGCTCACGCTGGGCGTCGGTCTCGGCGCGGGGCTCGGCGCGACCGTCCGGCTCGGCGACGGCGCGGCGGTGGTCACCACCGGGGTGGGTCGGGTGCCGACGTCGTAGCGGATCTCCAGGCGCGGCCGCAGGTCGGGGTTGCGGTTCTCCGTCGACGCCCAGTAGATCCTCGTCTCGAGGCCGGTCTGCGCCAGCGAGACCGTCCAGGTGCCGTTGCCCTTCACCAGGGCCGAGACGTCCCACTCGTTGAAGCCCTTGGCCACCTTCGAGACGGTGTCCAGGGCCGCCCCCGGCAGCGCCGGCGTCGGCCGGGCCGCGCGGGCGTCCACCGCGGAGGCGTGCGCGCTCACGGTCGCGGCGAACTCCTGCCACGCGTGCACCCGCAGCGTGGCCCGCACGTTGACCGCCGTCGCCGGCAGGGTGGTCACGGCGAACTGGACGACCGCCTCCCGGCCGCCCCGGGGGTTGCCGTCACAGCGGGTCGCGCAGGTCGCCAGCGTCGTCTTCGCCCCGTTGTCGCCGTCCTGCGTCACCATGGTCGCCGTGGTGTCGGCGGTCGCCGGGATCGACAGGTCGTCGGCGGCCAGCAGCGGCATGGTGGTGGCCACGATGCCGGCCACCACCGTGGCGCCGGCCACCCCGAGGACGACGGCCTTGCGTCGCGGGCCGGGGTGGCGGGTGAGGCGGTGCAGTCCGTGCCGAGCCAAGGTGAACTCCCTGTGTGTCGGGCGGTGACGGTCAGCAGCGTAACCACGGCCACGGCGTGACGTGGGGATGACAGCCGGACCTAAGCGCGTCTTAACCGTCGCCTAAGGATGCCCTGGACGACCACAGGGGACACTCCCGCCCCGTCTGAGCACTCAGGCGGCGCGGGCGGCGGCCAACGCGGCGGCCATCGCCGCCCGGGGCGCGGCAACGCCGGTGAAGTGCTCGAACTGGCCCACCGCCTGGGCCAGGAGCAGGTCGAGGCCGGAGACGATCCGGCAGCCGGCCGCCTCGGCCGACGCGGCCAGCGGCGTCGGCCACGGATCGTAGAGCGCGTCGAAGAGCACCGTCCCCGGCCGCCAGGCCACCGCTTCGGCGAGCGGATCCGCCACGCCCTTCGGCACGGTGGAGACCACCAGGTCGGCGCGGCAGCGGTCGGCCGCGTCGGTCCAGGGCGCGCCGGTCATCGGCACACCGACCGCGCGGGCCACCGGGCGCAACTCCTCGACCGCCGCCGGGCGGCGGGCCACCACGGTCACCGCGCCGGCACCGAGCCGCCCCGCCGCGGCCACCGCCGCGCGCGCGGTGCCGCCCGCGCCCAGCACGGTCACCGTGGCGCCGGGGCGCACCCCGGCATCGGCGAGCACCTCGACCATGCCGACCACGTCGGTGTTGTCGGCGTACCAGGAGCCGTCCGGTCGGCGTACCAGCGTGTTGGCGGCGCCGACGGCGGCGGCGACCGGCGAGACCTCGGCGGCCACCGCGAGCGCCGCCTCCTTGCCCGGCATGGTCACCGACAGCCCGGCCCACTCCGGGCCCAGTCCCCCGACCACGCCCGGCAGCTCCGCCGCCGCGCACTCGATCCGGGTGTACGACCACCCGTCCAGCCCCGCCGCCGCGTAGCCGGCGTTGTGGATCACCGGGGAGAGGGAGTGCGCGATCGGCGTGCCGAGCACCCCCGCCCGGCGTACGGCCGTCATCAGATGATCCCGGCCTCCTTGGCCTTGGCCTCGTTCTTCAGGTGTTCCTCGTAGGTCTCGGCGAACTCGGAGTGCCCCTCCTTGTCGATCGCCACGAAGAAGAGCCACTTGCCGACCGGCGGGTCCATCGCGCCCTCCATGGCCTGCTTGCCCGGGTTGTTGATCGGGGTGGGCACGAGGCCGGGCAGCTTTCGGTTGTACGGGTTCTTCGGGTTGTCCAGGTCGGCGGCCGTCATCTGCCCGGACGTCTTGGTCTTCTGCCCGGTCAGCTCCAGGTAGTAGTTGACCGTGACGTCCATTTCCAGGCAGTTGCACGGGAACTCGCCGAACACGCGGTTGTACGCCACCCGGGCGACCTTGCCCAGGTCGTCCTTGTTCCCCGCCTCGGCCTGCGCCAGCGACGCGACGATCAGCGCCTCGTACGGGCTGATGCCGCCGCGCTCCTTCTGCACCCGGTCGGCGAACTGCATCTCACCGGTCACGCTGAGGAAGTTCTCGACCATCAGCTCGATGATGGTCTCGGCGGTCGCCTTCGGCGGGATCTCGTAGGTGTCCGGGTAGAGGAAGCCCTCGATCGACGGCTTGACCTTCTTGCCGTCGCTGCGCTTGAACCACCAGTCCGGCACGCCCCGCGCGATCGGATCCTTCGCCGCCGCCTCGAAGTCCTTCACCGGGATCTTGGTCTCCGCGGAGAGCAGCTTGTAGACGTTCTTCGCCGTCCGGCCCTCCGGGATGGTGACCCCGTTGACGATCCGGTTCTTCAGGTCGAGCATCGCGGTGACCGCGCTCTCGCCGCTCATCTGCTTGCGCAGCTTGTACGTGCCCGGCTGGATGTTCTTGCTGCGGGCGTTCGCCTCGGCGGCCTCGATGAACGCCTTGGCGCTCTTCACCACGTCGGCGGCGACCAGCGCGTTGGCCATGTCGGCGATCAGCGCGCCCTGCTTGATCTCGACCGTCACCTCGCCGGTGCCCGCGCCGTCGTAGTCGGGCGTCACGAAGTAGCTCTGGACGCGGTCGAAGCCGTAGAAGGCGCCGCCGCCGATCGTGCCCAGCAGGACGAAGGCGAGCAGCAGGGCCAGGACCGTCTTGCCCCGCCCGCCACCGCCGGAGCCGCCCTTGCGCTTGCGCACCGCGCCGCGCCGGTGCTTGCCCTTCTCCCCCCGGTCCTGCTCGTCGAACCCGAGGTCAAGATCGTCCATCATCGCGTCCGCCTCCGCTGCGCGTCCAGCCAGCTCTGCAGAATCTCCACCGCGGCAGCCTGGTCGACCACCGCACGTTGCCGTTTCCCTCGGACACCACGCTCGGCAAGCCTACGAGACGCCACGACCGTGGACATCCTCTCGTCGGTGAGCGCCACCGGAACGGGCGCTATTACATCGGCCAGTCGGTCAGCGTACGCCTTCACGTGTACGGCGGCCGGACCGTGCTTGCCGGCGAGATTGACCGGTAGGCCGACGACGACCTCGACCGCCTCGTGCTCGGCCACCAGCGCGCCGAGCGCGGCGATGTCAGCCGGCACCGCGTCCGGGGCGGCCGTGAGGTCACGGGTGAGGGTCACCAGCGGGGTGGCCAGCACGCCGTGCGGGTCCGAGCGGGACACCCCCACCCGGACCTGCCCGACGTCCACCCCGAGCCGGACACCTCGGGACAACTCGCTCACGGTCGGTGACTCCCCCTGAAACGGCGAACCAGGGCGGACCACGCGGGTCCGCCCTGGCCGCTGCGAGCACGTATCACGCGTCGGCGATCGCCTTCTCGACCGTGCGGAGCAGGTTCGGCGCCTCGGCGGCCGGCAGGCCGCCGCCCTGGGCGAGGTCGGGGCTGCCGCCGCCGCGACCGGAGAAGGCCGCCTTGACCAGGTCAGACGCGGCCAGGCCCCGGCTGCGCGCGGCCGAATTCACCGCGACGACCAGCGACGCCTTGCCTCCTGCCCGCGCCGCCACCGCGACGACCGCCGGCCGCGCCGGGTCGATCTTGCCCCGGACCTCCTGGGCGAGGGTCCGCACGTCGTTGCCGGCCGCGCCCTCCGGCGCCTCGGTGCCCACGTACGCGACGCCCCGCACGTCCTTCGCCTGCGCGGCGAGCGCCGCCGCACCGCCGAGCACCAGCTGGGCCCGCAGCTTCTCCAGCTCCTTCTCGGCGTCGCGCAGCTGCGTCACGGTCTGCTCGACCCGGTCGGCGACCTGGTCGTTGGGCACCCGGTACAGCTCGGCGAGGCGGGACACCAGCAGGTGCTCCCGGGCCAGGAAGTTGAAGGCGTCCATGCCGACGAGGGCCTCGACCCGGCGCACCCCGGAACCGATCGACGACTCCGAGAGGATCTTCACCAGGCCGAGCTGGCCGGAGCGGGCCACGTGGGTGCCGCCGCACAGCTCCCGGGCGTAGTCGCCGACCTCGACGACCCGCACCTCCTCGCCGTACTTCTCGCCGAACAGCGCCATCGCCCCGATCCGCCGCGCCTCCTCCAGCGAGGTGATGAAGGCGTGCACCTCCAGGTCGGCGAGGAGCACCTCGTTGACCTGCTGCTCCACGTCGCGCAGCACGCTCGGCGCCACCCCCGTCGGGGTGTTGAAGTCGAAGCGCAGCCGTCCCGGGGCGTTCAGGGAGCCGGCCTGGGTGGCGGATTCGCCGAGGAAGTTGCGCATCGTCTGGTGCACCAGGTGCGTCGCGGTGTGCGACCGGGAGATGGCCCGCCGGCGGGTGGTGTCGATCTCGGCGTAGCCGGTCTCCCCCGCCCGCACCTCGCCCCGAACCACCCGGGCACGGTGCACGATCAGGCCGGGCACCGGCTGCTGCACGTCGAGCACCTCGACCTGGCCGCCGCCCACCGTGATCATGCCCAGGTCGGGCTGCTGCCCGCCGCCCTCGGCGTAGAACGGGGTGGCGTCGAGCACGAGCTCGATCGTGTCGCCCTCGACCGCCGCCTGGCGGGGGCCGTCGACACCGAGCACCGCCCGCACCGTCGACTCCCGGGACACCTCGCCGTAGCCGGTGAACCGCACCGGGCCGCCCGAGTCGAGCACCGACCGGTACGCCGACAGGTCGGTGTGCCCGGTCTTGCGCGCCTGCGCGTCGGCCTTGGCGCGGGCCCGCTGGTCGGCCATCAGCCGGCGGAAGCCCTCCGCGTCGACCGCCAGGCCCTGCTCGGCCGCGATCTCCAGCGTCAGGTCGATCGGGAAGCCGTACGTGTCGTGCAGCTGGAACGCCTTCTCGCCCGACAGCGCCGGCTTGCCGGCGGTGCGGGTCTCGGCGATCGCCGTGTCCAGGATCGTGGTGCCGGCCCGCAGGGTGGACAGGAAGGCGTCCTCCTCCGCGTACGCGTAGTCGGCGATCCGGTCGAAGTCGGCGGCCAGCTCCGGGTACGACGGGGACATGCAGTCGCGGGCCACCGGCAGCAGCTCGGGCAGCGCCCGCTCCTGCCAGCCGAGCAGCCGCACCGACCGGATCGCCCGGCGCATGATGCGGCGCAGCACGTAGCCGCGCCCCTCGTTGCTCGGGGTGACGCCGTCGCCGATCAGCATCAGCGCCGTACGCACGTGGTCGGCGATCACCCGCAGCCGCACGTCGTCCGGGTGCGACTCGCTGGCGACGTGGCCGGACTGGGCGCCGTAGCGCTTGCCGGTCAGCTCGGCGGCCCTGTCGAGGATCGGCCGGACCTCGTCGATCTCGTAGAGGTTGTCGACGCCCTGGAGGATGGACGCCATCCGCTCCAGGCCCATGCCGGTGTCGATGTTCTTCGCCGGCAGGTCACCGAGGATCGGGTAGTCCTCCTTGCCGGTGCCCGGGCCGCGCTCGAACTGCATGAAGACGAGGTTCCAGAACTCCATGTAGCGGTCCTCGTCGACCGCCGGGCCGCCCTCGCGGCCGTACTCCGGGCCCCGGTCGTAGAACAGCTCCGAGCACGGGCCGCACGGGCCGGGGATGCCCATCGACCAGAAGTTGTCCGCCTTGCCCCGGCGCACGATCCGCTCGGTCGGCACGCCGACCGCGCGCCAGATCTCGAACGCCTCGTCGTCGTCGAGGTAGACCGTCGGCCAGATCCGCTCCGGGTCCAGGCCGAACCCGCCCTGCTCCTGGGACTTGGTGACCAGGTCCCAGGCGAGCGGGATCGCCCCGTCCTTGAAGTAGTCACCGAAGGAGAAGTTGCCGTTCATCTGGAAGAACGTGCCGTGCCGGCTGGTCTTGCCGACCTCGTCGATGTCGGGCGTACGGATGCACTTCTGCACGCTGACCGCCCGCCGGTACGGCGGGGTCTGCTGCCCCAGGAAATAGGGCACGAACTGCACCATGCCGGCGTTGACGAACAGCAGGTTCGGGTCGCTGATGGCGGGCAGCGGAGCGGACGGCACCACGGTGTGGCCGTTCGCCTCGAAGTGGGCGAGGTACCGCCGCTTGATCTCCGCCGTCTTCATCGCTGGTGTTCCTCCGGAAAGATCTCTCGGTCGCCGATGCGCGGGTCCTCCCGCAGCTCGGCGAACTGGTCGTCGAACGCCTCGCCATGGGCGAACGCCTCGTGGATCTCCTGCTCGCGCTCGGCCATCGCGATCCGGACGTCCTCCACGAAGCTACGCAGCGACTCCGCCAGCCCGCCAGCGGACTCGGTCACCGTGCTGGCGATGCCGGCCGGGGTGTACGCCTGTGCGGTGCGGGTGGCCTTGCGGACCACCACCACGCCGACGGCCAGCCCGATGCCGAGCCAGAACAACCGCCTCATCTCCGAGCTCCTCCTGGTCGTGCCGGATCAGCGGTTGCCGCGCTTGGCGGCCCGCCGCTGCTGCTTGATGGTGTCGCGCACCTCACGCTCGGTCTCGGCGTGCCGCCGCGCGGAGGCGGCCTTGCGGACGCCGTAGCCGAAGGCGGCCACCTTGACCAACGGGTTGGCGGCGGCGGCGGAGACGACGGTCGCCAGGTTCGCGACGTTGGCGGTGACGTTCTGCGCGTGGCTGGTCATGGTGTCGACCTTGGCGAGCTGGAGGTTGACCCCGTCCAGGGAGGTCTGCACCTGCTCCAGGGCGGTGTTGACGTTCTTCACCGTGGTGTTCACGTCGCCGAGCAGCGGCGCGGTCCGGTCGTTGAGGTCGTTGATCATCCGGGTGGTGGCGTCCACGGTGTGCCGCAGCCGCAGGATGGGCAGCGTCAGGATCAACACCAGCATCGCGAACGCGATCGCCGCGATCAGCGCCGCGACCTCGAAAAAGCCCACGCCTGTCCTCCTCAAGCAGAGTTCCGGGAACCCGACGTCCCCGCAACGCGCGACCGTCCTACCCACCCCGCCGCTCGGCGACCCGGAGGGGTCGGACGGGGGCTGGCGGTCCGCCAGCCCCAGACCCTACCGTCCGTGATGGAAACCGGCTCAGGACGGTGAGGGTGTCGGTGTCGCGAGCGGATCCTCGGTGAGCGTCGGGAAGGGGTCCTCCCCGGTGAGTGACGGGTCGGTGGTGGGCTGGGGCCGGGTCCGCTCATCGTCGATCGCGTTACGGACCTTCACCGACACCAACGAGCCGGAGCACTCCTGCGCAGCGGTCGCCGGGTCGGGCGACGGCACGACGGCCGGCTCCCCGTCCACCGGCGGTGGCACGCAGGCGGGCTCGCGTACCCACAGGTCGAGGGTCAGCTCGTCCCGGCGCCAGCACGTGTAGCTGCCCTTGGCCGGCTGCTCCGGGCAGCGGCTCACCTTCCACGGCCGCCAGCCGTCGTCGGTCAGCGCCCGCTCGTAGACCTGGGCCGTCTCCGCGGGCGGCCGCTCGGACGTGGCCGTACGTTCGCGCAGTCGGCAGTCGAGCAGGCACCACCGGCTGCCACTGACGTCGTCGACGGGCTGGACCGCCGCCCAGCCCGGCACATCCAGCTCGTCGAGGGTGTCGAAGACCGGATCGCGGCTGAGCGTACGGATGCCGAAGTAGAGCGGGATCGCGCCGAGCAGCACGACGCTGACCAGGGCGAGGATGCCCATCCGCAGCCGGCGCCGCTCGCGCATCTGACGGCGCAGTTCGGACCGGGCGCCGCGCAGCCCGCCCGGGCCGGCCGCGTCGTCGTCCGGCGACTCCGGCTCCGCGGGCCGGCGCAGCGCCGGTCCGTCGGTCGGCTCGGCAGGCGGTACGACCGCCGCGGCGGCCCGTGCCACCACGGGTTCGCCCGCCGGCGGCGGTACGGGCGCGACACCCGACGGCTCCGGCCGCCCGGGCTCGCGATGCGGCGGAAGGGCCCGCCCGGCGGCGCGGTCCTCGGGCCCGGGGCGGGGCGCCGGGGCGGCCGCCCGGGCCACCCCCGGCGGACCGACCGGGCCGGGGCGGGGGCCCGCGCCGGACGTCGGCTCGGGTCGGTCCCGCCCGGCGACCGGGGGTCGGACGGCGCCGGGGACCACCCCGGGGCCCGCCGGGGCCGGCGCGGTAGCGGCGGGGCGGACCGGGCCGGTCTGGTCGGTCCGGCCCGGACCGGGCGCCTTCCTTCCCGGGCCCGGGGGGCCCGACGGGGCCTCGGGGCCGTGCGGTTCGGCCGGGCCGGGGCGGCGCGGACCGGGCGGCGCGCCCGGTCCGGCGTCGGGCGGCGGCGGCACGGCGGCGGTGCCGGGGCGCGGCGCGACGGCCCGCGCGGCACCGGACGGACCGACGCCCGGGCTAGCGGCACCCCGCACGGGGCCCGCCGGGCCGGCGTCGGGACGCGCGGCACCCCGGGCAGGACCCGCCGGACCGGCGTCCGGACGCGCGGCACCCCGGGCAGGACCCGCCGGGCCGGCGTCGGGACGCGCGGGGTCGAGCGGGGCCGCGCCGGGGCGCGCCCGACCGGCCGGGGTCGGGGTGCCGGGCAGCGGTGGGCCGGCCGGCGCGGGGCGGGCGGCGCCCCGGGCGGGCGGGCCGGGATGAGGCTCGGCGCCGGGTCGGCCCCGACCTGCCGGGGGCCCGGCCTCGGCGGCGTCGTCGGGTCGCGGCGGCTGCGTGCCCGGCCGCGCCCGGCCCGCGGGGACCGCGCCGGTCTCGGCCCCGCGCGGCGCCGGGCCGGGCGGCACCGCCGCCGGAGCACCCGGAGCGGGCGGCGGTACCGGCCGCTTGATCGTCGGCAGTGCCGGATCGGTGTGGTGGGCACGGCCCGCCTGCCGCAGCCAGTCGGCCGGGCGCTCCGGTCGGCCGGCGCGGGACTCACCGGGCTGACGCCGGCGCCCCGACTCCCCGTCGGCGGGGCGCGGCGCGTGCGCGGGCTCCTCCGCCACGCCCGGTTCCGCCGGGCGGGACGCCCCGTCAGGCGTACGGTACGCGGGCGGCGGACCGCCCACCGTGGCGCGTCCGGCCCGGCCGGAGGTCTCGTCGTCGCCGGCCGCCCGCTGGCCCCGGCCTGCGATTTCGCCGTCGGGCACGGCGCGCCGGCCCGCGATTTCGCCGTCGGGCGCGGCGCGGCGGCCCCGGGCGGCGGGGCCGGCGGGCGGGGTCGCCCCGGCGCCGGTCGGCGCGGCGGGCGCGATGCCGGGAGGCGGCAGCGGCGGGGCGTTGCCCGAAGCCGGTACGGGCGGCGCGTTGCCCGAGAGCGGCACCGGCGGCGCGTTGCCGGAGCGGGGCACCGGGGGGGCCGCTTCCTCGGCGGCGCGGCGTCGACCGGTCGGCGGCGCGGGGCGTCGGTCCCGGTCGGACCCCGCACCGGCCGGCGCGGCGCCGGTCACCTGCGGGGCTGCCGTCGGCAGGGATCCGGTGCCGTCGGCCGGGGCGGGTGCGACGGGGTCGGCCGGACCTCGCCGCATCCGGCCGGAGCGGGGGTCACGGCCCTCGGCCGGCGCCCCGCGCAGCTCGCCGGTCGGCGGTTGGACAGTGCCGGGCGGCGGGACGCCGACCCGGGCGGCGCCCACGGCACCACCCGGTCGCGCGGCGGCCGGCGGCGGGCCGTCCGGCACCGCCGCCCGCCCGTCGGGACGTCGGCCCGGGGGCGCCCCGGCGGGGTGCGGCGCCTCCGGGTACGGGGGCACCGCCGCACCGGGGCGGGGTCCGCCCGGCGCACCCGCGTGGGGGTGCGGGGGCGTGCCTGGCTGCGGTCCGACGGCCGGTCCGGGCTGCGGGCGGGCCCGGGGGTCGGCCTGCGGGTACGCCGGGAAGCCACGCGGATCCGGCGCGACTCCCTGCGGGCCGGCCGGGGTGTTCGGCTGCGGGCCCGTCGGGGCGCCGGCAGACGGAGGCGACGAGGCTGCGACCTGCGGCCCCGTCGGGGCGCCGGGGGTGGGGCGCGGCCGCCGGTCCGGGCCGTCCGGACCGGGTTGGGGGCGGCCGGCGGCCGAGGGCCGGGGGCCGGGCTGGTGCGTCGGGACCGGCCCGGAGGCTGCGGGGCCGGCTGGCCGGGGCGGCTCCGGCGCGCCCGGCCAGGGCCCGTCCACCGGGCGGGGGCGCGGCGGCTCGGCCTCGCCGCGGCGTACCGGGGGCGTGGCGGTCGGGCCGGGGCCGCGATGGGGCGCGGGCCCGGCCGGGCCCGCAGTCGTCGGCTCACCCGGGCGGGGGCCGGAAGGCGAGGCGGGCTCCACCCCGTCGGGGCCCAGCTCGGTGCGCTGCTGCTTGGCCGAGCGCAGGTCGTCGATCCAGCCGAACTCCTCGCCGCTGATCGGCTCCTCGGGCTCGGCCTCGGCCTTGCCCCGCCCCCAGCGGCGCCCCTTGGCGCGGGAGTCGCGCCGCTCGTCCGGGCCGTCCTCCGGTCGCTCCGAACCACGCGATCTCACTGGTGACCCTCCCCGGCGGCGTCTCTGCCGCCCTCTCGCGTCGCGTCGGCGCCGCCCGTTTCCGTCTGTCGGCGGCCGTTGCCGGCCGATCCGTCTCCGACCGCCGCCGGTGTCTCCGGGGGCGCGGCCGGTGCGGGCAGCCCCCGGACGATACGGCGCAGCAGCGGCAGCCGGGTGGCGACCGCGCGCTCCGCGCCGTGCTGGCTGGGCCGGTAGTAGTCGGTGCCGGCGAGGTCGTCGGGGGCGTACTGCTGGGTGACCACGCCGCGCTGGTCGTCGTGGGGGTAGCGGTAGCCGGTCCCGTGCCCCAGCCCCTTGGCGCCCGAGTAGTGCGCGTCGCGCAGCCCGCGCGGCACCGGCCCGCCCCGGCCGGCGCGTACGTCGGCGATGGCCGCGCCGATGGCGGTGGTCGCCGAGTTGGACTTCGGGGCGGTCGCCAGGTGGATCACGGCCTGGGCGAGGTTGAGCTGCACCTCGGGCAGCCCGACGTACTCCACGGCGTGGGCGGCGGCGGTGGCCACGCTCAGCGCTGTCGGGTCGGCCATGCCGACGTCCTCGCTGGCAAAGATGACCAGGCGACGGGCGATGAACCGGGCGTCCTCGCCGGCGACCAGCATCCGGGCCAGCCAGTGCAGCGCGGCGTCCACGTCGGAGCCGCGCATGCTCTTGATGAAGGCGCTGGTGACGTCGTAGTGGGCGTCGCCGGCCCGGTCGTAGCGCACGGCCGCCACGTCGACCGCCTGCTCGGCGGTGGCGAGGTCGATCCGCCCGGCGCCGAGGGCCGTGGCGGAGGCCGCCGCCGCCTCCAGCGCCGTCAGCGCCTTGCGCACGTCGCCGGCCGCGAGGCGTACGAGATGGTCCTCGGCCTCGGTCTCGAGGGTGAGCGCGCCGCCGAGCCCGCGCTCGTCGGCGACCGCGCGGCGCAGCAGGTCGCGCACCGCCGTGTCATCCAGCGGCTGGAGGGTGAGCAGCACGCACCGCGACAGCAGGGGCGAGATGACCGAGAAGTACGGGTTCTCGGTGGTCGCCGCGAGCAGCGTGACCGTGCGGTCCTCGACGGCGGCGAGCAGCGAATCCTGCTGGGTCTTGCTGAACCGGTGCACCTCGTCGATGAAGAGCACCGTCTGCGGGCCGCCGGAGCGGCGCTGACGTCGGGCGGTGTCGATCACCGCGCGCACGTCCTTGACGCCGGCGGTGAGCGCGGACATGGCGACGAAGCGGCGGTCGGTGGCGCGGGCCACCAGGTGCGCGATGGTCGTCTTGCCGCTGCCGGGCGGGCCCCAGAGGATGACCGACATCGGCGCGGTGGCCGAGACCAGTTGGCGCAGCGGGGCGCCGGGCGCGAGCAGGTGCTCCTGCCCGACCAGCTCGTCGATGCTGCGCGGGCGCATCCGGACGGGCAGCGGCGAATCCTCCCCCACCGCCGTGAACCCGTCCACGCCGACGGAACCCGCGGGCGCGGGGGGCGCCGCGGCGGGCTCACCGAGGGAGAAGAGGGCGTCGGACTCCATCACGGGAACAGTACCGGGCCCGGCCGACGGCGCCGGAAGCGCGCCGTCGGGCCGGGCCCGCGATGATCGGTTGCGGTCAGCCGCGGCCGGGGCGCCGGCCCCGATACCACCGGCCGCCGCCCCCGCCGCCACCGCCGCGCGGGCCCCGGCCGACCCCGGCCAGGTACAGGGAGAGCAGCAGCAGGCCGATGAGCACGAGGGTGTTCCAGTTGAACAGGTCCGGGGCACCGAAGTTGGTGTCCAGCAGGTCGATGAGCAGGGCGAAGCCGAAAACGACCGCCGCGAGAATGGCGAGCATGACGTTCCTCCGGTGGGGGTTCCCAGTGGGTCGGCGCGGGATGTACCCAATCGGTCCGCTCGTCAATCTCCAGCGTGGAGCGACCCGCTCTCCGGGCGGCCCTGCCGACTGCCGGGGACCGGGGTACGCCCGCCGGCGGCCCCGGCGCCTCCTAGGCTGGACGCATGATCATCGCCGACCGGGCCCTGGAGGGGCGCGACGCCATCCTGACGGCCGCCGGCCACCACCCGTACGCCCGGCACGCGCTCACCCACGGCGAGGTGCCGCGCGGCTGGCGGCGCGGCGAGGCGGTGGGCTGGCTGCTGCCGGCGGAGCACGGCCCGCGCGGCGGCGCGCTCGGCGCCCCCGGACCGGCGGTCGAACTCTTCGCCGGCCTGCTCGCGCGCGACGCCCTGCGGCCGGGTCAGTGGCTGCACCTGCCGCGACTCGACCCGGCGGCGCTGCCCGGCCGGCTGGCCGTGGCCCGCCACGACGAGTGGGACTTCCTCTGGACCACCCAGGCGTCGCCGCGCCAGCCCGACGAGGAGCGGGTGGTCCGGCTCACCGAGGCCGACCATCCGGCGCTGACCGCCCTGATCGACGAGGCGTTCCCCACCACCACCTCCCGCCCGGGCGACCCGAGGATCGTCGACTGGTACGGCATCCGCGACGGCGACCGGATCGTCGCCTGCGGCGCCGACCGCAGCCGGGGCGACATCGGCTTCCTCGCGGGCCTGACCGTCGCCCCCGACCGGCGGGGCCGAGGCCTGGGCGCGGCGCTGACCGCCGCGATGACCCGGGCCCTGCTCGCCCGCCACGACACCGTGGCCCTCGGCGTCTACAGCGTCAACGTCGGGGCCATCCGGCTCTACCGGCGGCTCGGCTTCGCCGCGAGCCTGGCCCGCAGCTCGGTGCAGCTCGGCTGAGCCGCGCGGTGCGGGCCGGCTCGGCCCGGGGAGCGTTTCTCGCGCATCGTTGCGGCCTGCAGGGTCCCGGCCCGCACCGCCGGGGCAACCGCCCGTCGCCCTGGCGGAAGTCAGGCCGGCGCTCCCCCACCGCCGTCGGCGTTCCCGCTCGTCAGGGCCAGGTCAGCGGCGCGGTCCACGGGCCGCGCCGGATCGGCGGTGGCGTGCTCGCCCGGGCCGGACCGCGCCCGACGTTCGGCCCGCCAGGCGGGCAGGTAGAGCGGGGCGGCGACGGCGAGCACCACAGCGCCCACGAACATCCCGAGGCTGATACTGGTGCGATCGGCCAGGGCGGTCAGTACGACGGCGCCGAGCGCTCCGGCTCCCCCGGCCATCATCGAGTTCAGCGAGATGACACTGGTCCGGTAGGGACCGTCGACCTGACGGTGCAGCAGTCCCATGTGCAGCGGGTTCGACGCGCCGTGCACGGCGTAGCAGGCCAGGTAGGCGATCAGCACCCCGACGGGGCCGGCGAAGAGGCCCATCCCGACGACCGTGACGCCCTGCAGGACGCGCAGCAGCGCGGCGCTCGGTGCGGCGCCCAGCCGGCTCAGCATCAGCGGGGTCAGCGCGGCGCCGGCCGCGTTCGCCAGCCAGGCCACGGAGGTGGCTGGGCCGAGCAGCGCCGCCGCCCGGTCGGCGTCGCCGACGACCTCCGCGAGCCGGACTGGCAGCAACCCCTCGAAGGCGACCATGCCGAAGCCCCAGAACAGCTCCACGGCCACCAGGGCCAGCAGCACCCGGGAGCGGCGCAGCAGCCCGAACGCCTGCCCCACCATCCGGGGTGCCTCGGTGATCGAGGCGCGCAGCGCGCCGGCGCTCCTGGCTGAGCGGGATTCCACCAGCAGAATCAGCAGCGTTACCAACGCCACCGTCTGAAGGGCGATGGCGGCGAGCACCGGCAGGGTCAGCGCGCTCACCGACCCGATCGGGCCGAGCGCGACCAGACCGCCGCTGAGCAGCGCGCCGGCACCGATGGCGACACCGATCACGGTGCCGGCGTAGCCGAGGCCACGCTCGTACTCGGCCTCCGGGTCGGCGGCGAGGCTGGCGTCGACGTACCAGGACTCCAGCGGGCCGCTGTCCAGCGCCCGGTAGACGCCCTGCAGCGCCCAGGACAGGAAGAAGAGCCAGAACGAGTCGGCCACCACGAAGACGGCGAGCGAGATCACGCAGGTCACCCAGGCGGCGACGAGCACGGGCTTGCGGCCGAGCGCGTCGGCGAACCCGCCGGTGGGCAGTTCCAGCGCGAGGACGATCAGACCCTGTGCGGTGGCGACCAGACCGATCTGGGAGAGCGAAAGGCCGCGTTCCTGCATCAACAGGATCATCACGGGGATGAGCAGGCCGGCAGGCAGCCAGCGCAGGCCGTAGAGCACGAGGTAGCGACGCCGGATCTGGCGTACGGACAGCGTGCTCACCGGTCCTCCTCGCCTGACGGGTCCGCGAGCCGCATGTCCGCCAGCAGCGGGAAGGCGGCCAGGTAGATCTGCACCTGCTCCGCACCCGGCTCGGCCGGGTCAGCCTCGCCGTGGAACCGCTCCAGGACCCGCCACAGCTCGGCTGTCAGCGCCGCGAGCCGGTCCGGCGGGACGGTCATGAAGATGTCGCCCATGCCGAGGGCGTCACGCCAGGCCGGCGAGTACTTGTGGCGGACGGCGAACCAGTGCTCGGCGTGCTGGACAAACCACCGGACCTGGTCGCCCTCGATCCACTCGATGGCCGCCCGGGCGTCCGGGTCGTCGTCGAAGTCGCTGGGCTCCCAGTTGGTGACGTCGTGCGCGGCACGCCAGAACCGCTGCCGCCCGGTGCCGAGGTCCGGATCCTCCACGACGAGGCCGACCTCGGCGAGCTGACGCAGGTGGTAGCTGGTGGCCCCGGTGTTGGTGCCGAGCAGTTCGGCGAGGCGGGTGGCGGTCGACGGGCCCTTGATCCGTAGCGCGCCGAGCAGTCGCATCCGCAGCGGGTGCGCCAGCACCCGCACCTGCCGGTGGTCGATCCGGACCTCGCGAGCCGGCTCACGGGCCGCAGAAGAATTCTCCATCCCTGCACAATAAATGTGCACACTTCCTATGCACAAGGGTTGTGCATAGGAAGTGTGCACGGCTGGAAGCGTGTGCGCGCGGTTCCGAGCGGTCAGCGGGTCAGCAGTTCGCGCACCCCGCGCAGGCGGGTGCGGAGCAGCCCGGCGGCGCGGGTGGAGTCGAGGCGCACCTCCGCGGGGCGGAGCATGCCGGCGGCGACCCCGGTGGTGGTCTTCATGCCGGCCGGGTCGATGCCGGTGTGCGCGGCGACCAGCAGGCCCAGTTCCGCGCGGCTGACCGCGTCCGGACCGGCCACGTTGAGCGGGCCGGCGTAGTCGGTGCCGATGAGTTCCAGTACGGCGGCGGCCAGGTCGGTGACGTCGATCGGACAGCGGAACTCGTCGGTGAACAGGCTCGCCCGGCCGGCGAGCGCGTCGTGGCAGAGCTGGATCTGCTTGCTCCCCGCCCCGACGATCAACGAAGTACGCACCAGCGCCGCGCGCGGGTCGAGGACACGGACCGCCGTCTCGGCCGCCGCCTTGGCCGCCCCGTACGGAAACACCGGGCTGGGTGGCTCGTCGTCGCCGTAGGGCTCGGGACGGCCGGCGTGCAGCGCGTCGCTGGAGATGTGCACCAGCCGGGCTCCCGCCTCGGCAGCGGCGTACGCGACGTGCGCCGCGCCGTCCGCGGTGACCGCCCAGTCGCCGTACCGGTAGGGGGTGCCGACGACCGCGTCGGGGCGTACCTCGGCGACCAGCGCGCGGACCGCGACGCGGTCGGTCACGTCCAGGCGACGCGCCGCCACCCCCGGCGCTCCGATCGCCCCCGAGTGGTACGTCCCCACCACCGACCACCCGGCACGCACCGCCTGCCGGCACACCTCCGCACCCATAAACCCACTGCCCCCGACCACGAGCAGTCTCATCCCGCCCCACCTCCAGCGTCGACCATGAAGGTGCCGTCGTGGCACGCCGGCAACTTCATGGTCGACTCACCAGGGCCGGTGGGCCGGGTCAGGTGGGGTCGGCGACCGGGGCGGCCGGGCCGGCCGTGCCGGTGTGCGGGGCGGCCTGCGGCTTGGGCTTGGCGTCGATGCCGGCCTCGGCGCGCTGCTGGGCGGTGATCGGCGTCGGCGCGCCGGTCAGCGGGTCGAAGCCGCCCCGGGTCTTCGGGAAGGCGATGACCTCGCGGATCGAGTCCGCGCCGGCGAGCAGCATGCAGACCCGGTCCCAGCCGAACGCGATGCCGCCGTGCGGCGGGGCGCCGTACTTGAACGCCTCCAGCAGGAAGCCGAACTTGTCCTGCGCCTCCTCGGGGGTGATGCCGAGCAGGTCGAAGACCCGCTTCTGCACGTCGCCCCGGTGGATACGGATGGAGCCGCCACCGATCTCGTTGCCGTTGCAGACGATGTCGTACGCGTACGCCAGCGCGCGGTCCGGCGCCTCCTCGAACCGGTCGACCCACTCGGCGTTCGGCGAGGTGAACGGGTGGTGCACGGCCGTCCAGCCGCCCTCGTCCGTACGCTCGAACATCGGCGCGTCGACCACCCAGCAGAACGCCCAGGCGCTCTCGTCGACCAGCCCGGCCCGCTTGGCGATCTCGATGCGGGCCGCGCCGAGCAGTTCCTGCGCCTCGCGGGTGTTGGCGCTGGCGGCGAAGAAGACCGCGTCGCCCGGCTTGGCGCCGACCGCGTCGGCGAGCCCGCCCAGGTGCTCGGCGGAGAGGTTCTTCGCCACCGGCCCGCGCGCCTCGCCGGTCTCGGCGTCGAGCACCACGTACGCCAGGCCGCGCGCGCCGCGCGCCTTCGCCCAGTCCTGCCAGCCGTCGAGTTCCTTGCGGCTCTGCGCCGCGCCACCCGGCATGACGACGGCGCCGACGTAGCCGCCCGCGTCGATCGCGCCGGCGAAGACCCGGAACGCGGTGCCGCGCAGGTAGTCGGTCAGCTCGGTCAGCTCGACGCCGTAGCGCAGGTCGGGCTTGTCGGAGCCGTAGCGGGCCATCGCATCGTGCCAGGTGATGCGCGGGATCGGCCGGGAGATCTCGTGGCCGGCCAGGTCCTTCCACAGCGCCGAGACGATCGCCTCGCCGAGGTCGATGACGTCGTCCTCGGTGACGAAGGACATCTCGATGTCGAGCTGCGTGAACTCCGGCTGCCGGTCGGCGCGGAAGTCCTCGTCGCGGTAGCAGCGGGCGATCTGGTAGTACCGCTCCATGCCGCCGACCATCAGCAACTGCTTGAACAGCTGCGGCGACTGCGGCAGCGCGTACCAGCTGCCGGGCTGGAGCCGCACCGGCACCAGGAAGTCGCGGGCGCCCTCCGGGGTGGACCGCGTCAGCGTCGGGGTCTCGATCTCCAGGAAGTCCCGCTCGTGCAGCACCGTCCGGGCGAGCTGGTTGGCCCGCGAGCGCAGCCGCATCGCCTTCGCCGGGCCGCTGCGGCGCAGGTCGAGGTAGCGGTAGCGAAGCCGGATGTCGTCGCCGGCCTCGACCTGGTCGTCCACCGGCAGGGGCAGCGGCGCGGCCTCCGAGAGCACCTCCAGCTCGGCGGCGGTCACCTCGATCTCGCCGGTCGGCAGCTCCGGGTTCTCGTTGCCCTCGGGGCGGCGGGTCACCTCGCCGGTCACCCGGACGCAGAACTCGTTGCGCAGCGCGTGCGCGTCCTCCTCGCGGAACACCACCTGGACCACGCCGGACCCGTCGCGCAGGTCGACGAAGATCACGCCGCCGTGGTCGCGCCGGCGGGCCACCCACCCGGCGAGCGTCACCGTGGTGCCGGCGTCCGTCGCGCGCAGGCTGCCGGCGTCATGGGTACGGATCACGACTAGCGTCTCCTCATCTGCGGTACACCGTTACCCCTGGCATTCTGTCAGTCCTGCCGGGCGTGGGTCCGCGCCACCCGTCGAGGGTCATGCTCCGCGTCGAGTGGCCCGTCGGCTCCGCCGACGACGGCGGTGCGCCCGCAGCCTCAGTCCTCCGGGATGTTCCAGGCGGTGGCCCGGAGGACGACCGAGCGCTCGTTGCTGATCGAGACGACCTCGATCAGCACCATCCGCCAGTCGTCGCGCCGCTCTCTGGCCTTGGAGTAGCTGGTGCTGACGCAGAGCCAGCTGCCCTTGCGCAGCGGCACCTCCGCGTTCTCGGCGATCGGCGCGGCGCGGATCGCGTCCGCGCACTCCTGCGGCCGCATGCCGGCGCGCGCCGTCTCGCTGCCGTCAACGCCCGCGCCCAACTGCACGTACGGCGCCCCCGCCTGGCAGTCCGGACTGAACGTCAGATCGGAGCTGCCGAGACCGACGTTCGCCCGCGGCTCGTCGAGGTCGACGTACATCTCGGCGAAGCACTTCGCCGGGTTGAGCGTCAGACTCTGCGCCTCGTACTCCGCCTGGTAGACGGTCCGCTCGTTGAGCACCGGAGGCTGCCCCGGTGAGCGCGGCGCCTCCCCCGGCCCGGTTCCGCCGTCAGGTGCGTCCACCGGATCGCTCGGCGACGGCAGGGAAGACGCCTCGGAACCGGCGGGTGTGGCGGTGGGCACGACGACCGGCGAGCGGGCCGACGCGATGTCCCGCGCCGTGCGTGCCTGGTCGAGCGCCCGCCAGGAGACGACGGCGGAACCGAACGACGCCAGCAGGGCCAGCACCGCGATGCCGAGCACCACCGCGCCGAACCGGTTGCGCCGGGAACCGCCCGGTGCGGGCGCGGACGGGGGACGGGTCGCGCTCGACGCCCACGGGACCTCGGGGCCGCCGACAGGCGGGGAGGGAGGCGTCGTGCCGGGCTGGTGCGGCGTCGCCGGAGGATGCGTGGATGGCTCCTGCGGGGGGTCGGGCTGGTTCACACCTACCACCTCCTGCAATGGCAGAGGTCGATTCGACATCGCCGGGCCGCCAGTGCTCACCGGCTTGAGCCCGCACGTTATCAGGAATGCGTGACACCCCGGGCGGAGTAATCTTCGACAGCGCGAAGGTGACAATACTCCGACAGGCATCTGCGTTGGACCGACACGGCCACGGCCATGGCGAAGGGACGATGCGAGACATGGAAGACTCGGGCCAGAGTCGGGCGGCGAACCCCTTCGTGCGGGTGACCCTGATATTCACCGCGCTGGGTGTGCTGTTCACCGCGCTCACTCTCGCGCGGGACGTCTCCGGCTGGGACCTCGGGTGGGGAAAGGCAGACCGCTCCGCCACACCGACACGTACGCCGGGGGCCGGCCCGGTGAACCCGCCCGGCTCCGGGCCCGCCAAGGTCGCGCCGGCCGGATCGCCGACCGCGGTCCGACTGGACACGCTGCCGGTCGAGGCCGGTGCGGCCAATCTCGTCAAACTGCCGCGGCAACTGGCCGGCCACCCAGAATACGATCGGTCGATCGTCATCAATTGCCCGAGAAACACCGGATCGGACAAGCAGCGGGAAGTCACGTACCGGTTGCAGCGACGCTTTCTCGAACTGACCGCGACCGTCCGGCCGTATTTCCCGTCAGCGGACGACCGCGACGGTGCGGTCCTCGTCTACGCGCAGGTGACGATCCGCGAGAAGGACGACACCGTCACCCGCGTCGTACGGGGGCAGCAGTTCGAGGCACGGATGACCGCCCCCCGCGACCTCGTCGCGGACGTGGAGGGCGCCGACGAACTCGTACTGCGGATCCAGTGTGAGTTCCCGGATGGTGCGGTCGTGTTCACGGGCGCGAGCGTCACCGCCGGCTGACGCCGGGTCAGTCGCGTGGGTCTGCCGGCAGGAGGTGGTTGACCACGATCTCCCCGACGGTCAGCGCCCGGGCCCGCTCCTCGACCCCCCGGTCGGCGCCGGTGAGCCGGCCGCCGTGCTGGCGCAGGTGCTCCTCCCAGGAGGGCACCTGGTAGACCTCGACGTAGCCGTCCGCCCGTTCGCCCGTGCGGAACAGGCCCCAGCGCATCGCCCCCGTACGCCGTCGGGACCTGCCCACCAGGCGCATCGCCGCGACGAACTCCGCCTGCCGCTCCGGCGGCACCGTGTAGGAGACGGTCACCAGCACCGGCCCGGTCCGCGGGTCCGCCGGCAGCGTCAGGTGCGGCTCGGGCCACCAGACCGCCGGGTCCCGGTCGAGGCCCCGGGTCTCGCGCAGCGGCCAGAGCGGCACGCTCGCCGCGCCGACCGCCATCGCCCCGGCCGCCACGCAGAGGGCCACGACGAGGCTGGTCAGCTCGCCGAGCGCACCCCAGGTGAGCGCGCCGAGCGCCTGCCCGCCGGCGAAGACCATCTGGTAGACCGAGAGGCCGCGGGCACGTACCCAGCCGGGCAGGAAGAGCTGCATGGCGGCGTTGACGCTGGACAGCACGGTCATCCACGCCATGCCGGCGGGCACCAGGGCCAGGGCGACCGGCACGGGGCCCGGTGCCAGGGCGAGTACCACCAGGACGGCGGCGGGGCACCAGGTCGGGGATGACCGCCTGCCAGGCCGGCAGGGTCAGCGCCTGGCCGACGCCGAGCGCGAAGGTCAGGGTGAGCAGCAGCGCCGGCGGCATCCGGCCGGCGGCGGTGAGGCCGGTCAGCAGTACGCCGACGGTGGCCAGGAAGCACTGCACCCCGATCAGCAGCCGGCGGCGGTCGAGGGTGTCCGCCAGCGCGCCGGCGGGCAGGGCGAGCAGCAGGACGGGCAGCATGCTGGCGGTCTGCACCAGCGACACCAGGGTCGAGGCGTTGGCCTCGTCGACGAGCAGCCACTGTGCGCCGACGGTCTGCATCCAGGTGCCCACGTTGCTGGCCAGCACCGCCAGCCAGAGGCTGCGGAACGCGGCGAGCCGCAGCGGGGCCCAGGCGGACGCGGGGGCGTCGACGGCGGGCGGGGTCACGGAGGCGCTCACCGGCCGGAACGTACCCCGACCTGCGGGGTCCAGTCCGGCGAACCGGTCGCGGCACGCGGACGGGCCGCCGGGATCACCCGGCGGCCCGCTGCGGTGCGATCGATCAGAAGATGCTGACGCCGTAGCGGCTCAGCGCCTCACCGACCGGCTGGAAGTAGGTCGTGCCGCCGGTGCGGCAGTTGCCGCTGCCACCGGAGGTCAGGCCCAGGGCGGTCGAGCCGCTGAACAGCGAGCCGCCGCTGTCGCCCGGCTCGGCGCAGACGTTGGTGCGGATCAGGCCGGAGACCGAGCCCTCGGCGTAGTTCACCGTGGCGTTGAGCGCGGTGACCGAGCCGCTGCGCAGGCCGGTGGTGCTGCCGGAGCGCTGCACCGACTGGCCGACGTAGGCGTTCCCGGCCGCGGTGATGTCCCGGTAGCTGCCGTTGTAGAGGTAGACGTTGCCGGCGGCGTTGGCGGAGTTGTTGTGCCGCACGATGCCGTAGTCGTTGCCCGGGAAGCTGGTGCCGGTGCGGCTGCCCAGCAGGTTGGTCTGGGCGGAGTTGCTGTACCAGCTCGACGAGATGTTGGTGCAGTGCCCGGCGGTCAGGAAGTAGTAGGTGCTGCCGCTGCGGACGTTGAAGCCGAGGGAGCAGCGACCGCCGCCACCGGCGTAGATGGCCTGGCCGCCGGAGATCCGGGTGCCGAGCACGCCGGCCTCGGACTCGATTCGGATCGCGCCGTTCATCCGCTCGGCGGCGGCCTTGACGCGCTCCAGCTTGGCGCCGGTGACGGTGCTGTCGACGGAGACGACGACCTGGTTGGTGGCCGGGTCGGTCCACCACGCGGTGCCGGGGATCTTGGCGGAGCGGTCCAGCTCCGAGGTGGCCCGGGCCAGCTCGCTGGCGCCGCGCTTGACCAGCTTCGGGGTGGCGCCGGCGGCGCTGACCTGGCGGGCGGCGAGCGCGTCGGTCACGGTGACGACCATCTTGCCGCTGGCGTCGGCGTACGTGCCGGCGGAGCGGTCGCCGAGGCGCTCGGCCAGGCCGGCGGCGGCGTCGGGCGAGGCGAACGAGGGTGCGGCCTGGGCGGGCGCGCCGATCAGCGAGCCGGCGACCATGGCGCCGGCCGCGGCGACGACGGCGGCACGACGGAGCGAGGACCTCGTGGGTCGCATGTAACAAACCTCCAGGGAGGGGGTCTCGGGCCCTCGTCGGGGCGACAAGGGCCTGGATCAGCCCGTCCGGCCTGGGGGAACCAGGCGAGCTGAGTGAAGTATTCACATACTTGAGTAAGTAGGCAAGACCCGACTTTGTCCTTTTCGCCCCGGCTGCCGCGGCCATCGGCCCGAAACATTGTGGACACTGACGCGCATCGATACGCTCGATCCACCGTCCCACCATCCGGTACGCGCGATCCGGAGGCCGCCATGAAGTCCGCCCGACGACTCCTCGCTCCCCTCGCCGCCCTCACCGCCCTCGTCCTGCTGGCCGCCAGCCCGGCCGCCGCCGACCCCGGTCCACCCCCGAACTCGATGGCCAGCCTCGGTGACTCGATCACCCGCGGCTTCAACGCCTGCGGCTGGTACAGCGACTGCACCTCCCGGTCCTTCAGCACCGGCGACTACTCCACCGTCAACAGCCAGTACCTGCGTATCCGCGCGAAGAACACGGCCATCAACGGGCGCAACCACAACGACGCGCGCAGCGGCGCGAAGTCCGCCGACATGTACGGCCAGGCCGGCACCGCCGTCAGCCAGGGCGTCGACTACGTCACCATGCTGATCGGCGCCAACGACGCCTGCACCAGCACGGAGGCGGCGATGACGCCGGTGACCACCTACCGCGCCAACATCGACGCCGCGCTCGGTCGCCTCAAGGCCGGGCTGCCCACTGCCCGGGTGCAGCTGATCAGCGTGCCGGACATCCAGCGGCTCTGGGCCGTCGGCAAGGACAGCGGCAGCGCCCGCAGCGCCTGGTCCCTGTTCGGCATCTGCCAGTCGATGCTGGCCAACCCGACCTCCACGGCGCAGGCGGACGTGGACCGGCGCAACCGGGTACGCCAGCGGGTCGTCGACTACAACACGCAGCTCGCCCAGGCCTGCGCCGCGTACGGGCCGAACTGCGACTTCGACGACAACGCCGTGTTCGGCTACCCGTTCACCCTCGGTCAGCTCTCCACCTGGGACTACTTCCACCCGAACGCCTCGGGCCAGCAGGTCCTGGCGAGCGTCTCGTACGCCGCCGGTTTCGGCTGGTAGCGGGCCCGACCGACGCGCGGGCGGCGACCGCCGTCCGCGCGTCGCGGCACGGGCCCGCCGGCGGTTCAGCCGGCGCGGCGGCGCGCCCCTGGCCCCGGTCGCGGCACCACGTCGCGCGGCCGGACGATCTCGTGGCCGCGCTCGCAGCGCAGCTCGACGCGGACCTCGGCGCCGCAGTCGCGGTGCGCGGCCGTCAACGGCGAGCCCTCCGGGTCGGCCAGGTAGCGGTCCCCCCAGCCGAGGACGGCGACCAGCACCGGCCACAGGTCGAGCCCCATCCCGGTCAGCCGGTACTCGTGGCGCTCGCGGCTGCCGGGCTCCCGGTAGGGCTCGCGCCGCAGGACGCCGCGCTCCACCAGCATCGCCAGCCGGTTGGCCAGCACCTGCCGGGGCACGCCGGTGCGCACCCGCATGTCGTCGAAGCGGCGGACGCCGTTGAAGACCTCGCGCAGGACCACGAGGGTCCACCGCTCGCCGAGAATCTCCATCGCGCGGGCGATGGTGCAGTTCTCCACCGACCAGTCCAGTGCCGCGGGTCTCATGCGCCCCAGGCTAGGTCTGATTGACAGACTCAGCAATGCGCTGCCAGGCTGAGTCCATGACACAGACGCAGGATCCGGCGCGCAGCCGTACCTTCTCGTGGTCCGACCCCGGCATCAACGCCGCGCACGTCGGCCGGCGCGGCGGCCTGGAACTGCTCCGCGCGATGATCGCCGGCGAGCTGGCGGCGCCGCCCATCATGCACCTGGTCGACATGTCCCGCATGGAGGCCGACGAGGGGTGGGTGGCCGTCGAACTCGTCCCGCAGGAGTTCCACTACAACCCGCTGGGCACCGTGCACGGCGGGGTCATCTCCACCCTGCTGGACACCGCCGCGGCGTGCGCGGTGCACACCACCCTGCCGGCCGGGGTCGGCTATACCTCGCTGGACCTGAACGTGAAGTTCCTCCGCCCGGTCACCGTCGCGAGCGGCACCCTGCGCTGCGAGGGCACCGTCCTGCAGAGCGGCCGCCGCACGGCCCTGGCCGAGGCGAAGCTGCTCGACGCGAAGTCGCGCCTGGTCGCCCACGCCACCTCGACCTGCCTCCTCTTCCCCCTGGAGACCCCGCCCACCGAGTAGTCGGATCATGCAGTTGTGGTGCCGGGATCCTGGTGGTCCAGGTGTTCCGTCCCCCGCCACAACTGCGTGATCGACGGCCCTGTCGCGAGGGTCGGGGTCAGCGGGAGGCGAGGCGGGCGGCGCGGGCGTCGCGCTTCTCCTCGAAGCGGGACGCGGCGCGCTCCAGGTCGTCCAGGTGCGCCGCGATCTGGTCGCGGGCGGCCTCGCCGTCGGCGTCGAGCCCCGTCACGTTGAAGACGTCCCACTGGCGCAGCACCGGCGCCACCACGTCGTCGCGGTGCTGGCGCAGGTCGTAGATGCCGGCGAGGGCGATCGCCACGGACTTGCGGGCGAAGCCGTCGATGCCGTTGCCGGGCATCTGGAAGTCGGCCACCACGTCGGCCACCGCCCGCATCGCCTGGCTCGGCGCCAGCTCGAAGGCGGCGGCCAGCAGGTTGCGGTAGAAGACCATGTGCAGGTTCTCGTCGGCCGCGACCCGGGCCAGCAGCGCCTCGCACGCCGGATCCCCGGTGACCCGACCGGTGTTGCGGTGCGAGATACGGGTGGCCAGCTCCTGGAACGAGACGTACGCCAGGGAGTGCAGCACCTCGTCGTCGTGCACGTTGGCGTAGCCGGCGGACATGTGCGTCATCCGGGCCCGCTCCAGCGCCACCGGGTCCACCGCCCGGGTGACGGTGAGGTAGTCGCGGATGGCGGTGCCGTGGCGGCCCTCCTCGGCGGTCCACCGGTGCACCCACGTGCCCCAGGCGCCGTCGCGGCCGAACAGGGTGGCGATCTCGTGGTGGTACGAGGGCAGGTTGTCCTCGGTCAGCAGGTTGACGATCAGCGCGGTACGGGCCACGTCGGGGATCGTCGAGTCGGACTCCGACCACGCCTCGCCGCCCAGCGGGCCGTTGAAGGTGCGCCCCTCGCTCCACGGCACGTACTCGTGCGGGAACCACTCCTTGGCGACGGCCAGGTGCCGGTCGAGGTTCTTCTCGACGACGGGTTCCAGTTCGAGGAGCAGGGCGGTCTGGCTGAGTGCGGTCACGACGATCTCCCTACGGTGGCGTAACTTACGCCACCGTAGGTCCGATCGCGCGTACGCGCCAGTAATGTCTCAGCTGATCAGCGGCCTGAGGTCCGCCCGGGGCGGCGTCCACTCCCCCGCCGCCGCGGCGACCTGCTCGCCGGAACGGATGTCCTTCACCTCGTCGGCCGCGCCGTCCGCCCCGGGGAACCAGACGTACGGGATGCCCCGCCGCTCGGCGTAGCGGATCTGCTTGCCGAACTTCGCCGCGCTCGGCGACACCTCGGTCGGTACGCCCCGCGAGCGCAGCGCCTCGGCCACCCGGTTGCTGGCGGCACGCCGCTCCTCGCTGGTCACCGCGACGAGGACGCAGGTCGGCACGTCGCGCGACACCGACAGCGCCCCGGCGCCGAAGAGCAGCCCGAGCAGCCGGGTCACCCCGATCGAGATGCCCACCCCGGGGAAGCGGGTGGCGCCGGCGCTGGCCAGGTTGTCGTACCGGCCGCCGGAGCAGATCGAGCCGAAGCGCTCGTAGCCGACGAGCTGCGTCTCGTAGACGGTGCCGGTGTAGTAGTCCAGGCCACGGGCGATGCGCAGGTCGGCCACGCACAACCCCGGCGAGTGCGCGGCGGCCGTCTCGACGACCCGGACCAGCTCCTCGACGCCCTCGTCGAGCAGCGGGTCGCTGACGCCCAGGGCGCGTACGGCGTCCGCGAAGGAGGCGTCCGGCGCGGAGATCTCCGCCAGCGCCAGACACCCCTTCGCCTGTGCCTCGCTCGCCCCGGCGGTCTGCGCCAGCAGCTCGGCCACCTTCGCCGGGCCGATCTTGTCGAGCTTGTCCACCGCGCGCAGGGCCGCCTCGGGGTCGGTCAGCCCGATGCCCCGGTAGAAGCCCTCGCAGATCTTGCGGTTGTTGACCTGGATCTTCACCGGCGGGATCGGCAGCGAGCGCAGCGCGTCGCCGATCACCAGCGGCATCTCGGCCTCGTGGTGCGCCGCGAGGGTGTCCCGGTCGACGATGTCGATGTCAGCCTGGAGGAACTCGCGGTAGCGCCCCTCCTGCGGCCGCTCACCCCGCCACACCTTCTGGATCTGGTAGCGGCGGAACGGGAACTGGAGCTTGCCGGCGTTCTCCAGCACGTAGCGGGCGAACGGCACGGTCAGGTCGAAGTGCAGGCCGAGCGCGTCGTCGCCGGCCGGGCCGTCGGTGTCGGCCTGAAGGCGCCGGATCAGGTAGACCTCCTTGGAGGTCTCCCCCTTGCGCAACAGCTGGTCCAGCGGCTCCACCGCGCGGGTCTCCAGCGGGGCGAAGCCGTACAACTCGAAGGTGTCGCGGATCTTGTCGAGGACGTACTGCTCGATCATCCGCTGCGCGGGCGTCCACTCCGGGAAGCCGGAGATGGGCGTGGGCTTGCTCATGATGCTCCGTTCGCGGTCCCGCGCTTCTCGGCGCGGGCGAAGAGTCGGCGCGGCCGGCCACGGCCGCGGGAGTCGGTGCGGCCGGTCAGAGGCCGCGGGCGGGGGCCGCCGGTCGCGCGCCGCCACCCGCCACCTCGACGAGGTACGGGTTGGTCGCGCGCTCGCGGCCGATGGTGGTCGCGGGGCCGTGGCCGGGCAGCACGACGGTGTCGTCGGCCAGCGGGAGGATCTTGTCCCGGAGGCTGGTGACCATCCTCGTCATGCTGCCGCCCGGCAGGTCGGTGCGGCCGATGGAGCCGGCGAACAGGACGTCGCCGGAGAGGCAGAGCTGATCCGCCTCCCAGGACGAGCCAGCGGCCGGCAGTCGGAAGAGCACCGACCCGCCGGTATGGCCCGGGGCGTGGTCGACGGTGATCTCCAGCCCGGCGAGGGCGAGCGTGGCGCCGTCGGTCAGCTCGGCCACGTCCTCCGGCTCGGTGTACGGCAGCCGCCCGCCGAAGAGCGCCCTGAGATCCGCCGACAGCCCCTTGGCGGGGTCGGCGAGCATCTCCCGGTCGCCGGGGTGCACGTACGCGGTGATGCCGCGCGCGCCGCAGACCGGCGCCACCGAGAACGTGTGGTCGAGGTGGCCGTGGGTGAGCAGGACGGCGGCCGGGTGCAGCCGATGCTCGGCCAGCAGGGCGTCGAGCCGGTCGAGCACCCCGATGCCGGGGTCGACCACCACGCACTGCTCCCCCGGCGCGGCGGCCACCACGTAGCAGTTGGTGCCGAAGGCGTCCGCGGGAAAGCCGGCCACGAGCACGTCCGCTCCCCTTCCGTCGAATCCGTTGCCTGTCAGCAGCCTATCGGGCGGGGCGACCGGGTTCTGCGCGTGCGTCCGGGGCGTCCCGCGTGGCGCCGACCCGGGCCCCGTCCCGGGCACCGGGTGCGGCGGCGATCGCGTGCGTCCCGTGGGCCCCACCGGGCGCAGTGACGCGTTCCGATAAACCCGGCCCGGACCTCGTACACCACTTTCCCAGCCGGTAGCCGTACACTCTGGCGGGCGTGTGGCGTGGCGCACCCGCCGTCGAACGGGCGCAGGACGCCCGACCACCGGTGACGACCAGGGTAGAGGAAGGGGAGCACGGGTGGCTTCCAGCAGGGACCGGCAGCGCAAACTGGCGCGGGCCAAGCTCGACCGGCAACTCGCCCGCCGGGCCGCCGCCGTCAGACGCCGCCGGCAGATCCAGGCCGGTGTCGGCGTCGCCGTCGTGCTCGTGCTCATCGTGGCCGGCTCGGCGTGGGCGCTGGGCGCCTTCGACGACGAGCCGAAGGAGAACACGGCCACCGAGGACGTCTGCCTGTGGACCCCGCAGGACGCCACCGCGAACACCAACCTCAAGGACGTCGGCACCCCGGCGACCCAGGGGCTGCCCACCGACGGCGTACGCCCGATGACCGTCACCACCAACCAGGGCGCGCCGATCACCGTCGAGCTGGACCTGGCCGGCGCCCCCTGCGCGGCGGCGAGTATCGCCCACCTGGCCAGCCGGTCGTTCTACGACAACACCAAGTGCCACGAGATCACCGCCGAGGGCGCGGTGCGCTGCGGCGACCCCAGCGGCACCGGGCTCGGCGGCCCCACCTACTCGTTCTACGACGAGAACGTCCCCACCGCGCCGTCGCCGTCGGCGAGCCCGGCGGCCGGCCAGCCCGCGACCTACCCGAAGGGCACGGTCGCGATGGTCGCCAACCCGCCGGGCGCCAACGGCAGCCAGTTCCTGATGTTCTTCAAGGACTTCACGACCGCCGACCCGAAGTACCCGATCATCGGCCGGGTCACCGGCGGGATCGACGTGCTGGCGAAGATCGGTGCCAAGCCGACCGTGGACAATGGGACCGGGGCCAAGGTCAAGCCCAAGGACGACGACGTGGTCGTGCAGAGCCTGACCGTCGGTGAGCCCGGGGCGCAGGCGGCCTCGGCGCCGACGCCGCCCGCCTCGGGCGCTCCGGCGGCCAGCCCGAGCGCCGGCTGACCCGGCCGCCCCACCAACCTCAGCGGCACCGACCGCGCCACAGACAGCCCAGGAGGATCCAGGCGTGACGTCCACCAGAGAGCGGCAGCGCGCGGCGGCGCGCGCCCGGCTCGAGAAGGAGATGGCCGAGCGCGCGGCCAGGGCCCGCAAGCGCCGGCAGACCCAGGCGATCGTGGGGGCCGCTTCGGTCCTGGTCCTCGTCGTCGCCGGCACGGTCTGGCTCGTCACCGCCCTCGGTGACGACGACAAGACCGACACCGCCGGCCCGGCGGCCGGCAACGTGCAGTGCGCCTGGACCGAGGTCCCCACCGACCAGCGGTCCCCGCAGATCAAGGACGTCGGGCTGCCGCCCGTGCAGCAGTCGGCCACGGGCACCCAGACGATGACGATCGACACCGACCTGGGCCCGATCACCGCCACGATCGACCGGGCGGCGGTGCCCTGCACCGCGGGCAGCTTCACCCACCTGGCGGAGAAGAACTTCTTCGACAACAGCAAGTGCCACCGGCTGGTGACCGAGGGCATCAAGGTGCTCCAGTGCGGTGACCCGAGCGCGACGGGCAAGGGCTGGCGCCAGACCGACGGCACCGGCGGCCCGAGCTACCGGCTCGCCGAGGAGAACCTGCCCACCGACAAGCGGCCCCCGTACCCGGAGGGCGTGATCGCGATGGCCAACTCGGGCCAGCCGGGCAGCACGGGCAGCCAGTTCTTCATCGTCTACGGCGACTCGCCGCTGGAGCCGAAGTACACCGTCCTGGGCACCATCACCGGCGGCATGGACCTCGTCAAGCAGGTCGCGGCGGCGGGCGACGACAAGGCGTTCGCGAAGCAGGCCGGTGGCGGCCACCCGAAGAAGGAAGTCACCATCAAGAAGCTCACCATGAGCGCCCCCCAGGGCTGAACCACACCCCAGCCGTACGACGAGCGCCCGCCGGCAGTGCCGGCGGGCGCTCGTCGTTGCGCTGTCCCTCCCGCGGTAGGCGGGCGGGAGGGCGGGTCAGGCGCCGGAGGTGACGCGGTAGGCGTCGAAGACGCCGTCGACCTTGCGGACCGCGGCCAGCAGGTGGCCCAGGTGCTTCGGGTCGGCCATCTCGAAGCTGAACCGGCTCACCGCCACCCGGTCGCGCGTGGTGGTGACCGTGGCGGAGAGGATGTTCACCCGCTCCTCGGAGAGCACCCGGGTCACGTCGGCCAGCAGCTTGTGCCGATCCAGCGCCTCGACCTGGATGGCGACCAGGAAGGTCGACGCCGAGGTGAGCTTCCAGCTAACCTCCACCACCCGCTCGGCCTGCGCCCGCAGGTCCTCGGCGTTGGCGCAGTCGTCGCGGTGCACGCTGACTCCGCCGGAGCGGGTGACGAAGCCGAAGACCGAGTCCGGCGGCACCGGCGTGCAGCAGCGCGCCAGCTTGATCCAGACGTCGCTGACCCCGCGCACCACCACGCCCGGGTCGGCGCTGCTCTGCCGGCTGCGCGGCGGCCGGGTGGCGACGGCGGTCTCGGCGATGTCCTCCGCCGCGCCCTCCTCGCCGCCGTACGCGGCCATCAGCTTCTGCACCACCGACTGGGCGGAGACCTGGCTGTCGCCGACGGCGGCGTAGAGCGAGGCGACGTCGGCGAGGTGCAGGTCGCGGGCGATCGCCATCAGCGCGTCGGAGGTGAGCATCCGCTGCAACGGCATGCCCTGCTTGCGCATCGCCTTGACGATCGCGTCCTTGCCGGCCTCGATCGCCTCCTCGCGCCGCTCCTTGTTGAAGTACTGCCGGATCTTCGTACGCGCCCGCGGGCTCTTGACGAAGCCCAGCCAGTCCTGCGTCGGGCCGGCCGTGTCGGACTTCGAGGTGAAGATCTCGATCACGTCGCCGTTGGACAGCGTCGACTCCAGCGGCACCAGCTTGCCGTTGACCCGCGCCCCGATGCACTTGTGCCCCACCTCGGTGTGCACCGCGTACGCGAAGTCCACCGGCGTCGAACCCGTCGGCAGCGGGATGACGTCGCCCTTCGGGGTGAAGACGTACACCTCCTGGCTGGACAGGTCGAAGCGCAGCGCGTCGAGGAACTCGCTCGGATCGGCCGCCTCCCGCTGCCAGTCCAGCAGTTGGCGCAGCCACGTCATCTCGTCGATGTGCGCCGGCGGGCCGACGATCTGGGTGCCCTTGTGCTCCTTGTACTTCCAGTGCGCGGCGATGCCGAACTCGGCGGTGCGGTGCATCGCGTACGTGCGGATCTGCATCTCGACCGGCTTGCCGGTGGGCCCGATGACCGTCGTGTGCAACGACTGGTACATGTTGAACTTGGGCATCGCGATGTAGTCCTTGAACCGGCCCGGCACCGGCTGCCAGTTGGCGTGGATCACGCCAAGCGCCGCGTAGCAGTCGCGCACCGTGTCGACCAGGATCCGCACCCCGACCAGGTCGTAGATGTCGTTGAAGTCGCGACCCCGCACGATCATCTTCTGGTAGATCGAGTAGAGGTGCTTCGGCCGCCCGGTCGTCTCCGCCTTGATCTTGGCGGCCTTCAGGTCCGTCTGCACCTTCTGGGTGACCTGGCGCAGCAGCGCCTCGCGTTGCGGCTGGTGCTCCCCGATGAGGCGGTTGATCTCCTCGTAGCGCTTCGGGAAGAGCGTGCCGAACGCGAGATCCTCCAGCTCCCACTTGATCGTGTTCATGCCCAGCCGGTGGGCCAGCGGGGCCAGGATCTCCAGCGTCTCCTTCGCCTTCTGCTCCTGCTTCGGGCGGGGCAGGAAGGTGAGGGTACGCATGTTGTGCAGCCGGTCGGCCAGCTTGATCACCAGCACCCGCGGGTCCTTGGCCATCGCGACGACCATCTTGCGGATGGTCTCGGCCTTGGCCGCGTCGCCCAGCTTGACCTTGTCGAGCTTGGTCACCCCGTCGACCAGCAGCGCCACCTCGCCGCCGAAGTCGGCGCGCATCTGGTCGAGGGTGTATTCCGTGTCCTCGATCGTGTCGTGCAGGAGCGCGGCGACCAGGGTGGTGGTGTCCATGCCCAGGTTGGCCAGGATCGTGGCGACCGCGAGCGGGTGGGTGATGTAGGGGTCGCCGGACTTGCGGTACTGCCCGGAGTGCCAGCGGGCCGCCGTGTCGAAGGCGCGCTGGAGCAGCCGCGCGTCCGCCTTGGGGTGGGCGTCGCGGTGGGTCGAGATCAGCGGCTCCAGCACCTCGCTGACCTGCGAGGACTGCCAGGGCGCGTTGAACCGCGCCAGCCGCGCCCGGACCCGGCGGCCGGTGGGCGCGGTGGAGAGCGCGAAGCCGGCGCTCGGAATGTGGTCGCCGATGACGTCGGCGGGGAACGGGAGCACGACCCCCTCGGTCGCCGCGCCCGCGTCGCCGCCCGCCGCGAGCGGCGTGTCGGGGCGTACGGGATCGACCGCGCCGGTCGCGCCGGACGTCTTCTCCGGGGCCTGCGCGTCACCGTTCCGTGCGGTCACCGAGCCGTCCGCGTCGCCTGTCGGGTGCACCGTGCCCTCCACCGGAGGGGCGACATCGTGGGACACCGGCCTCCTCACCGCTCGCCGGGAAGTCACCGACCGTGAGCCGGCCGGCCTGGTCTCGCGCCGCCCGGACGGGTCCCGCCCGGTCAGCAAAGGGCAATGCTACCCGCACGCACGGTGCCCCGCCGCTCCGCCGGACGGTCCGCGCCGGGTCGGCCCGACGGTCGGCCGGCTCAAACGGTCAACAGGGCATGCACCGGACGCGGCGCCAGCCGCTCCCGGCCGCCGAGGAAGCCGAGCTCCAGCAGGACGGTGAAACCGGCCACCGTCCCGCCGGCCCGCTCCACCAGGTCCAGCGTCGCCTCGGCCGTACCGCCCGTGGCCAGCACGTCGTCGACCACCAGCACCCGGTGCCCGGCGGTGAAGGCGTCCTCGTGCACCTCCAGCGTGGCCTCGCCGTACTCGAGGGCGTAGGAGGCCGAGTGCGCCGGGCGGGGCAGCTTGCCGGCCTTGCGCACGGGCACCACCCCGACCCCGCTGGCGTACGCGATGGCCGCCGCGACCACGAACCCGCGCGCCTCGATGCCGACGACGACGTCGAACGAGTCCCGCCCGTGGTACGCCACGATCCCGTCGATCACCTCGCGGAACACGTCGCCGTCGGCGAACAGCGGCATCAGGTCCTTGAACATGACGCCGGGCTTCGGGAAGTCGGGCACGTCGAGCACCCGGCTGGCGACCAGCGCGGCGGCGCTAGGGCCGCTGTCTCCCCGTACCCCGGTGCTGTGGGTCTCCGTCACGGCAGTTCCGTTTCCCTTCACGACGACGGCGTCCTGCATGCTGCTCGCACAGCATGAAGGACGCCGTCGGATCGGTTCCTACCGGGTCTGCCCGGCCCAGCTCAGCGCCGCTTGCCGCCACCCGGGCGGTTGCCACCGCCGCCGGCCGGCCGGCCGCCCCGGGCGCCGGTCGGGCGCTTCCCGGCCGGTCGGGCACCCACTCGCGGCGCGGCACCGGCCAGCTCGGCCGACTCCGGGTCGACCGGCTCGTCGTCGGCCTCCGCGGTGCGCGGGGCGGCGCCCCTCGGGGTGACCTCGCCACGGGCGACGGCACCCCGGCGGGCCAGCACCCGCTTGTTGTGCGCCTGGATGCGCGGCTCGTAGTTCTTGAGCAGCACCAGCAGCGGCGTGGCCAGCAGGATCGAGGTCAGGAACGCCACCGCCATACCGACGAAGAGCACCAGGCCGAGGTCCTTCAGGGTGCCCGCGCCGAGCAGGCCGGCACCGATGAAGAGCAGACCGCCGACCGGCAGCAGCGCGACCACCGAGGTGTTCAGCGACCGCATGAGGCTCTGGTTGATGGCCAGGTTGGCCGCCTCGCCGTACGTCTGGTTGTTGTTGGCGGTGATGCCGCGCGTGTTCTCCTGCACCTTGTCGAAGACCACCACCACGTCGTAGAGCGCGAAGCCCAGGATCGTGAGGAAGCCGATGACCGTCGACGGGGTGACCTCGAAGCCGACCAGCGAGTAGATGCCGGCGGTCAGGATCAGGTTCATGATCAGCGAGGTGACGGCGGCGACCGCCATCCGCCACTCGAAGCGCAGGATCAGGTAGATCATCACCACCGCGATGAAGATGACCAGACCGAGCAGCGCCCGGGAGGTGACCTGGCTGCCCCACGCCTCGCTGACCTGGTTGCCGCTGATGGTGGCGGCGTCGATGCCGAACTCGTCGGCGATCTCGGTCTTGACGGCGTTGGCCTGCTCGGTGTCGAGCTGGGTGGTGCGCACCTCGTAGAACTCGCCGCCGGTGCCGCCGACCTTCTGCGTGGTGACGACCTTGGCGTCGCCACCGGCCGCGGCCAAGGCCTCCTGGACCTTCACCTCGGTCTGCTCCAGCGTGCCGACGCTGGCCGGGATCTGGAACGAGTTGCCGCCGGCGAACTCGATGCCGAGGCTGAAGCCGCGCAGCCCGAAGCTGAGCGCCGACAGCAGGACCAGCGCGAGCGCCACGCTGAACCAGACCTTGCGCCGGCCGATGATGTCGAGGCCGGCCTCGCCGCGGTAGAGGCGGCTCGCGAGACCACTCTTTGCCATCTCAGGCCTCCTTCACGCGCTGGTTGCGGGGCTTGGCCGGCTCGGCCGTCCGCGGCGGGAGCGCCCGACCGAGGCCGCTGACCCGTGGGGACAGGAACGCGGAGGTGCGGGCGAACATCGTCATGATCGGGTGCCGGAAGAGGAAGACCACGACCAGGTCCAGCACCGTGGCCAGGCCGAGGGCGAAGGCGAAGCCCTTCACCGCGCCGACCGAGACCACGTAGAGCACCACCGCCGACATCAGCGTGATCGCGTTGGCCGAGATGATCGTGCGGCGGGCCCGGATCCACGCGCGCGGCACCGCGCTGCGCGGGCTGCGGCCCTCCCGGATCTCGTCCTTGAGTCGCTCGAAGTAGATGACGAACGAGTCCGCCGCCACACCCAGCGAGACGATCATGCCGGCGATGCCGGCGAGGGTGAGGGTGAAGCCGATCTGCCGGCCCAGCACCACCAGCGCGCCGAAGACCAGCAGCGCCGAGAGGATCAGGCTCAGGAAGATGACCGAGCCGAGCAGGCGGTAGTAGAAGAACGAGTAGATGATGACCAGCGCCATGCCGATGCCCGCCGCGAGCAGACCGGCCCGCAGGTGGCTGGCGCCCAGGGTGGCGGTGACGTTCTGCTGCTCCTGCGGCTCGAAGGTCACCGGCAGCGCGCCGTAGCGCAGCTGGCCGGCCAGGGTGCTGGCGTCCTTCTGGGTGAAGTTGCCGGTGATCTGCGAGTTGCCCGTCAGCACGCCCTGGATCTCGGGCGAGGAGACGATCTCGTTGTCGAGCACGACGGCGACGCGGCACTTGCCGTCCTGGCCGAGGGCGGTGGCGTCGCAGGCCTGGCCCTCGTTGTTGAACGCCTCGCGGGTCAGGTTGGTCCACTTGTCCTGGCCGGCCCCGCTGAAGTCGAGGCTGACGACCCACTGGCTGGTCTGGTCCAGCACCGCGCTGGCGTCCTCGACGTCGGTGCCGAGCACCTTCGCCTGGTCGAGCAGGTACTTCGCGGCGCCGTCCTCGCAGGCCACCACCTGCTGGTCGGGGGCGGAGATGGAGGCCGGCGGGCGCTTGTCGAGCTGGGCGCAGCCGATCTGCGGCACGTTGAACTGCATCGTCGCCGGCAGCACCGCGACCTCACGCGCGTCGAGGCCCGCGAACGGCTTGAGCTTCTCCGCCAGCGACGGGTCGGCGGTCAGATCGGCCGGGGCCTGGAGACCGCTGGCGGCGGCCCAGGCGGCGGCGCCGACCTTCTGCTGGACGGCCTTGCGCTGCTCCTCGACGCTCTGCGGCACGGGCTCGCCGCTGGCGCTCGGCGTCGGGGTGGCGGCGCCGGCCGAGGGGGTGGTGCTCGGCGCGGCCGACGCGCTGGCGCTCGGGGCCGGCGCCATGCCGCCCTGACCGCCGCTCGGCGACGCGGTCGCCTTCGGCGCGGCGCTGCCCGACGGGGCGGCGCTGCCGGAGGGCTTCGCGCTGCCCGACGGGGCCGGGGTGGCGCTTCCGGAGGGGGCCGGGGTGGCGGCGGGCGGCGGGGCGGTGGCCGCGCCGCTGCCGTCGGCGGCCTTGAGGACCTTGCGGAAGCGCAGCTCGGCGGCGCTGCCCACCTCGGTCAGGTCGCGGTTCTCACCGGGCAGGGAGATCACGATGTTGCGGTTGCCCTCGGTGACCACCTCGGCCTCGGCGACGCCGAAGGCGTTGACGCGGCTCTCGATGATCTGGCGGGCCTCTTCGAGGTTCTCCGCCGTGGGGGGCTGGCCGTCGACGCTGTTGGTCGCCTCCAGCGTCAGCCGGGTGCCGCCGACGAGGTCCAGGCCGAGCTTGGGCTCGAGCCGGTCCTTCAAGCCGCCGCTGGCGCCGCCCGCGAAGAACACCAAAAGATAGAGGACGACGAAGATGAGCCCGAGCACGGCCAGTTGCCGTCCGGGGCGCATCTGTCCCTGAGGTGGTGCCACGGCTGTCCTGTCTCCCTGTACGGTCGCGCCGCTGGTGCGGCGGGTGTCGGCCGGTCCGGCCGGCGGGTCCGACGGGCCGGCGTCGGAGGCCGGCATCCGGCTCCGGGGCTCGGCGCGGGGGCGCCGGGCGGAACGGGACGAGCCGGCTTCCGGCGTCGGGCCCAACTATCCAGTTTTCACGTCGCCTCCGCTGCCCCGTCGGGGAAAGTCGTCACCGGAGTGCGGCGACCACCACCCCCGTGCGGGCGGGAGCGACCGTCACTCCTTGACGACGTCCGCGTCCTCGGTGACCGGCTCGTCGGCCGGGCGCTCCGCCTGGCTGACGACCCGGGCGATGGCCGGACGGGCGTAGCGGGTCTGCACACCGGGCGCGACCTCGAGCAGGACGGTGTCGTCGTCCACGCCGGTGACCGTGCCGTAGAGCCCACCGATCGTGACCACCTCGTCGCCCGGGGCGAGGGCGGACTGCATGGACTCCGCCTCACGGCGGCGCTTCTGCTGGGGGCGGATCATCATGAAGTACATGACGCCGAAGAGCAGAGCGATCATGAGGATCGGCGTCAGGCTGCCGGCACCCCCGCCGCCCTCTGCTGCGTAAAGCACGGTGAAAGACCTTCCCATTGGCCGCCGTCCCGGCGCGGGCGCGCCGGAGCGGAGGCGGATTCTCACGTCCTGTACAGACCGGCGCGAGTCTAATCCCTGCACCTGGGAACGCCGAATGCGGCACAGATCACGTTCACATCACGGCTGATCGGCGTCCACCGAGAACAGATCGGGCACGGGAGGGGCATCAGTGCCAAATGTACCATTCGGGGGCGTACGGCCCAGGTGCCGCCAGGCGGCCTCGGTCGCGACCCGGCCCCGGGGCGTACGGGCCAGCAGGCCGGCCCGGACCAGGAACGGCTCGCAGACCTCCTCCACCGTGTCGGGCTGCTCGCCCACCGCCACCGCCAGGGTGGACAGGCCGACCGGCCCGCCCCGGAACGAGTCGACCAGCGCGGTCAGCACCGCCCGGTCCAGCCGGTCCAGCCCCAGCGCGTCGACGTCGTACACCGTGAGGGCGGCCCGGGCGGTCTCCAGGGTGACCACGCCGTCGGCCCGGACCTCGGCGAAGTCACGGACCCGCCGCAGCAGCCGGTTGGCGATGCGGGGCGTGCCCCGGGAGCGGCCGGCCACCTCGGCGGCGCCGTCGTCGGTGATCGGCACGCCGAGGATCCGGGCCGAGCGGCGCAGCAGCACCTCCAGGTCGGCCGGCGAATAGAAGTCGAGGTGCGCGACGAAGCCGAACCGGTCGCGCATCGGGCCGGTCAGCAGGCCGGAGCGGGTGGTCGCGCCGACCAGGGTGAACGGCTCGACGTCGAGCGGGATCGCCGTCGCGCCCGGGCCCTTGCCGACGATCACGTCGACCCGGAAGTCCTCCATCGCGCTGTAGAGCAGTTCCTCGGCCGGCTTGGCGATGCGGTGGATCTCGTCGATGAAGAGGACGTCGCCCTCGGCGAGGCTGGTCAGGATCGCCGCCAGGTCGCCCGAACGCTCGATCGCCGGGCCACTGGTCACCCGGATGCCCGAGCCCAACTCGGCGGCGACGATGTTGGCCAGGGTCGTCTTGCCCAGGCCGGGCGGCCCCGACAGGAGGATGTGGTCGGGCGGGGAGCCGCGCCGCATCGCGCCCTGCAGCAGCAGGTCGAGCTGGTCGCGCACGCGGTGCTGGGCGATGAACTCCTCCAGCCGCTTCGGCCGTACGGTGGCCTCCGCGTCCAGGTCGGCGTCGTGCACGTACGCGGAGACCAGCCCGCCGTCGGGGCCCGTCACCGGGTGCGACCCAGCAGCCGGATGGCCTGCTTGAGCAGGACCGGCACCGGCGGGACGTCACCGTCGACGGTCTCCGCCACCGCGGCCACCGCCTGGTCGGCCTGCCCGGCCGTCCAGCCGAGCCCGACCAGCGCCTGCCGGACCTGCTCGGGCCAGGCCCCGCCGGTGACCCCGGCCGCGCCGTCGGCGCCGACCGGCACCGGGCCGACGCGGTCGCGCAGCTCCAGCACCAGGCGCTCCGCGCCCTTCTTGCCGATGCCGGGCACCCGGGTCAGCGCGGCGGTGTCGGCGTTGGCGATCGCCTTGCGCACCGCGTCGGGGGTGTGCACGGCGAGCACCGCCTGGGCCAGCCGGGGGCCGACGCCGCTGGCGGTCTGGAGCAGTTCGAACAGCTGCTTGGCGTCGTCGTCGGCGAAGCCGTAGAGGGTCAGCGAGTCCTCCCGCACGACCAGGCTGGTGGCCAGCCGGGCGGGCTGGCCGATCCGCAGGTCGGCGAGGGTGCCGGGGGCGCACTGCACCGCCAGGCCCACCCCGCCGACCTCCACCACGGCGTGGTCCGGACCGGTCGCGGTCACCACCCCGCGCACGCTGGCGATCATCTGGCTCCTCCTCGTCGTACCCGGTCGGCCGCGGCGGCCAGCTTGGAGCGCGTCCCGCCGCGCCACACGTGACAGATGGCCAGGGCGAGGGCGTCGGCGGCGTCGGCCGGCTTCGGCGGCTCGGCCAGCCGCAGCAGCCGGGTCACCATGGCGGTCATCTGCGCCTTGTCGGCCTGGCCGGAACCGGTCACGGCCGCCTTCACCTCGCTGGGCGTGTAGGTCTGCACGGGCAGTCCGGCACGGGCGCCCGCGAGCACGGCGATCCCGCTGGCCTGGGCGGTGCCCATCACCGTGCGGACGTTGTGCTGGCTGAAGACCCGCTCCACCGCGACGCTGTCGGGCCGGTGCTCGGCGACCAGGTCGGTGAGCGAGCGGTCCAGGTGCAGCAGGCGCAGCGGCAGCTCGTCGGCCGGGTCGGTGTAGACGACGTAGTAGGCGACCAGCGTGCAGGGTCGCCCCGGCACGCCCTCGACCACGCCGACCCCGCACCGGGTCAGCCCCGGGTCGACGCCCAGCACCCGCACGCCGCCTCCTCCCCCAGCCGCCAGCAGTACGTGTGTTCGACACCCTACCGAGCCGGGCGACACCCCGCCGCCGGGGACACGCCGGGCGCGCCGACACGCCGCCCGGGGAGCGCGGCAGCCACACACTCCGGCCGCCGAGTATGTGTCGCCGGCCCATGTGCGCCCGCACACACAGCTCGTAACTTCATGCGCCATGACGGCAGAACCCGTGGCGGTCCCCCACGTCGTACACGTCGACCTCGCTGGTCGTACCGCCCTGGTGACCGGGGGCGGCAGCGGCATCGGCCGGGCGTGCGCCCTGCGGCTGGCCGCCGCCGGCGCCGACGTCCTGGTGGTGGACCGCAACATCGAGGCGGCCAAGGCGGTGGCGGCGGAGGCCGGCGGGCGGGCCGAGGGCGTGGACCTGGCCGACCCGGACGCGGTGGACCGGCTCGACGCCGACGTGGACATCGTGGTGAACAACGCGGGCCTGCAACACGTGGCGCCGGTGCAGGAGTTCCCGGCGGAGCGCTTCGCCCACCTGCACCGGGTGATGGTGGAGGCGCCGTTCCTGATCATCCGCCGGGCCCTGCCGCACATGTACGCCCGGGGCTGGGGCCGCATCGTGAACATCTCCTCGGTGCACGGGCTGCGCGCCTCGCCGTACAAGTCGGCGTACGTCTCCGCCAAGCACGCGCTGGAGGGGCTGTCGAAGGTGGTCGCGCTGGAGGGCGCCCCGCACGGCGTCACCGCCAACTGTGTCAATCCGGCGTACGTGCGCACGGCGCTGGTGGAGAGCCAGATCGCCGACCAGGCCGCCAGCCACGGCATCCCGGAGGCCGAGGTGGTCGAGAAGATCATGCTGGCGCGGGCGGCGATCAAGCGGCTGATCGAGCCGGAGGAGGTGTCCGAGCTGGTGGCGTACCTCTGCTCCCCGCCGGCGGCGTTCATCACGGGCGCGTCCATCGCGCTCGACGGGGGCTGGACGGCCAACTAGTGGCAAGCCGCACAATGTCGGTCATGTCGTCACCGGTGGAGTTCCTGGAGCTGCTCGCCCGCGAGGCCGCCGCGGTGGAGTTCGAGGGGCCGCTCATCGCCGCGCGCGCCGCCGGCGTGCCGCCGGAGCGGCTCGCCGAGCTGGAGCAGGCCAAGACGGTGGCGCTGCGGGTCCGCGCGCTGCTGGAGCGTCGCCGCCGCCGGGAGGTCGAGCTCTCCGGGCTGTACGACACGGTCAGCGACCTGGCCGGGCTGCGCGACCTGGACGACGTGCTGCGCGCGATCGTGCACCGGGCGCGCAACCTGCTCGGCGCGGACGTCGCCTACATGACCCTCGACGACGACGAACGCGGCGACACCTACATGCGGGTCACCGACGGCTCGGTCTCCGCCCGCTTCCAGCAGCTGCGGCTGCCTATGGGCGCCGGCCTCGGCGGCCTGGTGGCCCAGTCCGGCGCCCCGTACGTCACCGCGAACTACCCGGAGGACGACCGCTTCCACCACACCGGCGAGATCGACGCCGGGGTGGGCGAGGAGGGCCTGGTGGCCATCCTCGGGGTGCCGCTGCGGCTCGGCTCGACCTCGATCGGGGTGCTCTACGCGGCCAACCGCTCCGCCCGGCCGTTCGTCCGGGAGGAGGTGGCGCTGCTGGTGTCCCTCGCCGCGCACGCGGCGGTGGCGATCGACACCGCGCGGCTGCTCGCGGAGACGCGGGCGGCGCTGGAGGAGCTGTCGGCGGCGAACACCACGATCCGCGCGCACAGCAGCTCGGTGGAGCGGGCCGCGGCGGCGCACGACCGGATGACCGCGCTGGTGCTGCGCGGCGGCGGCGTGGAGGACGTCGCCTCGGCGGTCACCGACGTGCTCGGCGGGGCGCTGCTGGCGCTCGACGCGGAGGGCCGGCTGCTGGCCCGGGTCGGCGAGATCGAGGAGCCGGACCGGGCGGACATGGTGGAGGCGGTGGCCGCGTCGCGTACGGAGGGCCGCAGCGTGCGCCGGGGCCGGCTCTGGTACGCGGCCGTGGTGGCGGGGGCGGAGAACCTGGGCGCGCTGGTGCTGCGCCCCGACGACGAGCTGGTCGACGCCGACCAGCGGATCCTGGAGCGGGCGTCGCTGGTCACGGCGCTGCTGCTGCTGTTCCGGCGTACCGTCGCCGAGGCGGAGGGGCGGGTCCGGGGCGAGCTGCTCGACGACCTGATCGCCCGGCCGCTGCGGGACACGGACGCGCTGCGTAGCCGGGCCCGCCGCCTCGGGGTGGACCTGGACGCCCCGCACGTGCTGGTGGCGGTCGGCGACGACGCGATCGCCGCGACCGGCTCGGCCCGGCAGCGGGTGCTCTCCTGGGCCACCACGTACGCCTCGACGCGCGGCGGGCTGGCGGCGGCCCGCGACGGGCGGGTGGTGCTGATGCTGCCCGGTCAGGACGCGGGCGGCAGCGCGCGGGCGGTGGCCCGGGACCTGTCGCGGGTGACCGGGCGGCCGGTGACCGCCGGGGCGAGCGGCCCGTCGACGGGCCCGGCGTCGCTGGCCGCGACGTTCGCCGAGGCGGAGCGGTGCCTGACCGCCCTCGGTGCGCTGGGCCGCTCGGGTCAGGGGGCGAGCACGGCCGAGCTGGGCTTCGTCGGTCTGCTGCTGGGCGCGGTCGGCGACGGCGGCGACAAGGACGTCAACCGGTTCCTGACCGCCACCGTCGGGCCGGTCGTCGACTACGACGCCCGGCGGGGCACCGCGCTGGTGAAGACGCTGGAGGCGTACTTCGGGGTGGGCGGCAGCCTGGCGCGCGCCGCCGAGTTGCTGCACGTGCACGTCAACACCGTCACCCAGCGGCTGGAGCGGGTCGGGCAGCTGCTCGGCGCGGACTGGCAGAAGCCGGAGCGGGCGCTGGAGGTGCAGCTGGCCCTGCGCCTGCACCGCCTGCGTACGCCCGCCGCCTGACCACCCGCCGCCTGACACCCGCCGGCGGCGCCTGACCGCCGGCCCACCTGAGCGCCGGCCGCCTCGCCGCGCGGCGGCCCGTCAGCGGGCGCGGATGCCGTCCAGTACGCCGTCGACGATGCGCTGCGGCAGGGTCGGCTCGTCGAGGTCGGGGTGCCACCGCATGACGCGCTGCACCAGCATCGGGCCGGTCAGCATCGCCATGACCACCTCGACGTCGAGATCGGCGCGCAGCTCGCCGCAGCGCACGCCGCGCCGCAGCACCTCGCGCATCATCTCGCGCCGGGGCTCGATGATGTTCTGGTAGAGCTGGTACTGCTCGGGGCTGCGGTTGACCTCCGGCACCAGGCAGGGCATGATCCGCGCCGCCCGTGGGTCGATGTGGTGACCGACCGCCCCGACCAGCAGGATCAGGTCGTCGCGCACCGAGTGGCCGGCGGGCTCCGGCGGGGTGCCCTTGAGCCTCCGCAGGGCGTCGCGCAGCAGCGCTTCCTTGCCGGGCCAGCGGCGGTAGATGGTGGCCTTGCCGACCCCGGCGCGGGCGGCGATCGCCTCGATCGAGATCGCCTCGATCGTGCTGCCGTCGGCCAGCAGGTCGAGGGTGGCCTCGACGATCGCCTCGTCCGCGCGGACGCTCCTCGGCCGCCCGGGGGGCCGAGGAGCGTCGGCGGGGGAAGTCATGTCGGACATTGTGGCGAGGCTAGGCGGTGCCGGCCAACTCGGCCTCCCCCACCGACGCCGGCTCCCCCGGCCGCGCGGCGGGACGGCCGGGCATCCAGCGCAGCACCACCACGATGCCGAGGGCGGCAGTAGCGGCGGCGAGGCCCGCCGCCCAGTGCATCGCGGCCAGGAAGGCGTCGTCGGCGACCGCGATCAGCTGCGGCGCCGCCGGCCCGAGCTGACCCGCGGCGGCGTACGCGCCGGAGATGGACTCGCCGGCCGCCTCGCTCGCCCCGGCGGGCAGGTCCCGCAGGGCTGACTCGACGTCGGCCCGGTAGACCGCGGAGAGCACCGATCCGAGCACCGCCACGCCGAGCGCGCCGGCCACCTGCCGGATCGTGTTGCTGACCGCCGAGCCGACGCCGGCCTTCTCCCGGGGCAGCGCGGACATGATCGATTCCGTGGCCGGGGGCATGATGTTGGCCATCCCGGTGCCCTGGAGGAAGAAGACGACGAGCACCACCCAGATCGGGGTGGTCGCGTCGACGAAGGCGAACACGCCGAGCGCGGCCACGGTCAGTGCCAGCCCCACCGTCGCGACCGCCCGGCCGCCGTAGCGGCGGACCATCGCCGCGCTGCTCGGGGCGAAGATGAGCTGGGCCGCGGCGAAGGGCAGGTAGAGCAGGCCGGTCTCCAGGGGGCTGAACCCGCGCACCAGTTGCAGGTAGAACGAGCTGAAGAACATGACGCCCGTCGCGGCGAAGAAGATCAGCCCGACGATGGCCACCGGAGCAGCGAAGCGGGGCACCCGGAACAGCCGTACGTCCAACGACGGGTGGTCGCTGCGCCGCTCGTACGCCACGAACCAGGCCAGCACCGCCAGCCCGCCGAGGATCGCGGCCCAGACCACCGGGCGGCCGAAGCCGTGCTCGCCGCCGTCGATGATGCCGTACGTCAACGCCACGAGCCCGACCACCGACAGCAGTACGCCGACGACGTCGACGCGGCCCGGATCCGGGTCCCGCGACTCCGGCACGAGCAGCGCCACCAGCACCACACCGAGCGCCACCACCGGCGCGTTGATCAGGAACACCGAGCCCCACCAGTAGTGCTCCAGCAGGGCGCCGCCGAGGATCGGGCCGATGGCCACGGCCAGTCCGACCGCGCCGGCCCAGACGCCGATCGCCCGGCCCCGCTCGCGGGGGTCGAACACGTTGGAGATGATCGAGAGCGTGACCGGCATGATGGCCGCACCGCCGACGCCCATCAGCGCGCGGGCCGCGATCAGTTGCGCGGGGCTCTGCGCGTACGCCGACAGCACCGACGCCAGCCCGAAGAGCACCAGACCGATCAGCAGGAAGCGCTTGCGCCCGGCGCGGTCGCCGAGGACGCCGAAGGTGAACAGCAGGCCGGCGAAGACCAGCGTGTAGGAGTTGATCGACCACTCCAGCTCGCCCTGGCTCGCGCCGAGGCCGTGCACCGGGTCGGCGAGCGTACGCAGCGCGACGTTGAGGATCGTGTTGTCCAGGACGACCACGAGCAGGCTGATCACCAGCACCCCGAGGATCGCCCACCTCCTCGGGTGTCCCGTGTGCTCGTGCGGCGGCATCAGCGTTCTCCCCCCGGCCCCGTTTCGATACGGGCCAGACTCGTAATCCGGGTGTGAGCGTAGGCGGGCGATTATCGATACGGAACCGGTTCGTATCTTATGTGACGGCGGTCACCCCTGTCCTCTTCACGGTTGCGCTACGCCGCTCGGGTGGGTTGCGCGGGCGCGTGTCGTGTCGGCGGGTGTGGGCGTCGGACGGCTGCGACGGGTCGGGGTCCGGATCCGGGAAGATCTTGGTAGGAAGGTGCCCCTCCAGGGGCCGGTATCTACCAAGATCTGCGGCGAGTCGCCGCCGCATCCGAATGCGCGGGGTGTCCGGTGTCGTGGCGGGGTGTCCGGATGGCTTGGTCGGGTCTGGCGGTGTGCAGGTTTCGGTTGGCTGGTGGTGTCCGGTTTGGGGGTGTGGTCGGGGGCATCGTGGGGGCGGAATCGTGGGCGGGGCGGGGTCGTTACACCCTGCGTACGACCGAGCAAGGCCACACGCCAGGCCCCCCCGGCGGGCGAGCGCCAAGGCGATGCCGCCCCGACGCGATGGCGGGCCCCGGGGCCCGGAATGTTGGCGGGCCGGTGGTCGTTACACATGGTCCGGCCGACGTGAGGGCATCCCCCCGCCCCGCGAAACAGCCGGCCTCTTCCGAGCCGCACAGGTTCGAGCATCCGGCCGGGCACGGCCGACCTGATCTTTCCTCCAGCGAGACGCCGGAGATCCCTCCGGTTCGGCTGGAGATCCCCTGATCTTCTTGGGCGCCGGACGGTGCTTGCACCCGCGCGAAAGCCGATCCCCCTTTTCGGCGTGTGGGTGCCAACCCCCGAATGGAGCATCTGTGATGAACACGATCATCCGTAACAGCGTTCTCGGTATCGCCGGTCTCGCGTTCGCCGGTGGTGTGGCCGCCGGCCCGATGACCGACACCACCCACACCCCGAGCGTGGACACCACGGCTGTCGCCGTCGCCGCCGTGCAGGCCGACAAGCCGTCGGTCGACAAGGCGAAGCTGATTCCGCACGGTGTGCAGGGTGCGCAGTCGCGCATCGACCTGTCCGACGAGCAGGTCGCCAACGTCAAGGCGATCATCGCGGCGACGAAGAAGGCCGGCATGGACGAGCGCGCCGCCGTCGTCTCCATCGCGACCGCCCTGCAGGAGTCGAAGCTGGAGAACCTGGGTCACCTGGGTGACCGCAACGACCACGACTCGCAGGGCCTGTTCCAGCAGCGCCCGTCCTCCGGGTGGGGCACGGTCGAGCAGATCACCGACCCCGAGTACTCGACCACCGCGTTCCTCAAGGGCCTCAAGCAGGTCGACGGGTGGCAGGACATGCCCCTGACCAAGGCCGCGCAGACGGTGCAGGTGTCGGCGTACCCGGACCACTACGCCCAGTGGGAGCAGCAGGCCGCCGACCTGGTCGCCGAGCACTGGAACAGCTGACACAGAACCACGGACACCGAACCGCGGACACCGACTTTCCACCACAAGGGGGATCGCTGGCCGGCACCCGAACCCGGGGTGCCGGCCAGCGGCACGTTCATTGACCTTTCCGCGAAGGGCTTGACCTCAAGTTCGGATGAGGTTCGAGGATCTCAGTCGGGATCCACGGTCTCCGACAAGTCCGACACGGGAGTACGCATGAGCCCTGACACCGGCTTCTACTCGATCATCGACTACACGGTCGACGGACCCGACACGCAGCGGGAACTGGTGGCCGCCTTCGCGGACGTTCAGGAGCGGTGGGTTCGCTTTTATCCCGGCTACCAGTCGGCCCGGTTCCACGTCAGCACCGACGGAACCCGCGTCTACAACATCGTGCGCTGGGCGAGCAGGGCGGACTACGACAACTTCGTGGCGACCTCCGACACCGAGGGCCGGATGGCAGCCATCGCCGAGGCGCTGGGCGGCCTGTCCGGCAGGGCCGAAGCCCGGATGAGCGGCATCCCCACCTACACGGTCGTCCGCGAGATCGGGCCCGGCCCGCAGAAGACCGACGCCTGACCTCCCGGCCGCCGACGGCCCACCCGAGGGGTCCCGCGGCCGCGGGAGCCGGATCCGACTCGCCCCGAGCAGCGACCGCAGGTCGTGCCGCACGCGGAGGAACTCATGAAGATCGAGATTTACGCGGACGTGCTGTGTCCCTGGTGCTACATCAGCAAGAGGCGCCTCGCCACCGCCCTGACCGGCATCCCCGACCGTCACCGGATACAGGTCGTCTGGCGCAGCTTCGAACTCGCCCCGCACGAGGGCAGGACTCCAGGCCGGACGGCGGCCGAGGCCATGGCGGACTGGTGGGCGGACGCCGCACCCGCCAGGGTCGCCCGCATCCGTACCCTCGGCGGGGCCGAGGGCCTGGAACTCAACCTGCACCTCGCGCGACCGGTGAACACGTTCGACGCCCATCGACTGGGTCACCTGGCCGCCGACTGCGGCGTCGCCGACGAGATGATGGAACGGCTGCTGCGTGCCTACCACACCGAGGGACTCGACGTCGCCGCCCCGGACGTCCTGGAACGGCTGGGCGTCGAGGCCGGGCTGGACGTCGCCGACGTCCGTACCCTGCTGGCCGGTGACGCCTACGCGGACCGTGTCCGGGCCGACGAGCGCCGCGCCGTGGAGTGCGGCGTCACCGGCGTCCCCTCGCTGGTGATCGACGGTCGGCCCCCGATCTCCGGAGTCCAGGCCCCCGATCGGCTCCGCCGCCTGCTCAGCGGCCGGCCGGCCGTACCCGTGGAATAGGACCGGGGCAGCGACGGCGCGCAGCGGTCAGGGCAGGAGCGGCGCGGCGCAGGCGGCGACGGCGGCGGGCAGCGTCGACAGTCGGGTCGCCGGGTCGCCGAGCGGCTCGATCCAGCCCGGACCGGCGCCGTACACCTGGATCGCCGGGAAGTCGCGGGCGAAGCGCACCAGGCGGTACGCGCGCCCGGTGACCGGCGTCTGGGCCCAGGCCACGACGACGCGCGGCCGGACGCGGCGGGCGGCGCTGGCGAGCGCCGTCCACGGCAGGGCCGGTCCGAGCAGCAGGCTGCCCCGCGTCCGCTCGCGCAGCGCGGCGGCGAGGGCGTGCAGGCCGAGGCAGTGCGTCTCCTGCTCGGCTCCGGCCAGCAGCACGCCGCCGGTGGGCAGCGGGCGGCCCGGTACGCGCCGGAACACGTCCAGGCCGACGCGGACGCCCTCGGCGAGGGCGTGCTCGACGGCGACCTCGATGGCCGTGTGCCCGGGCAACGCGGCCAGCATCGGCACGCAGACCTGCTCCCACAGCGCCGCCGCGCCCCACTCGTCGGCCGCCTCGACGACGAGCGCGGCGACCCGGTTGGCGTCGAGGTCCTCGGCGGCCAGGGAGAGATGCTTGCGCGCGGTCTCGACGGCCTCGACCGGCATGGGATCTGTCAGCACCAGACGTACCCCCGGGTAGACGTTCACTACCAGGGGATTCGTCGGGAGGGTCGCGAATGGATGCGCCCGGGTGCGACTAACGGCGGCGGGACGCCGCCCAGCGTGTGGCGAGGGCCGCGGCGCTGCCCCAGATGCCGCGCCGGAACACGAGGACGACGAGGACGAAGATGCCGCCGGTGACCAGGCCGATCGCCTCGAACCCGGAGAACGACAGCCAGTCCTCCAGGCGGACCAGGATGCCCGCGCCGAGCACCCCGCCCCAGAGGGTGCCGATGCCGCCGAGCACCACCACGATGACCGCCTTGCCCGAGGTGGTCCAGTGCAGCACGTCGAGGGAGACGAAGCGGTGGCCGACGGCGAACAGCCCGCCGCCGAGCCCGGCGATGAAGCCCGACAGCACGAACGCGGTCAGCTTGTAGCGGTGCACCGGGTAGCCGAGCGCGCGGGCGCGGGCCGGGTTGTCGCGGATGCCGACCAGCACCCGGCCGAACGGCGAGTGCACGATCCGCCAGGCGGCGGCCAGTCCGAGCAGCACGATCGGCAGGATCGCGTAGTAGAAGTAGTAGTCGTCGGTCAGGTCCAGCCCGAACAGCTCGCGCGGCACGCCCTGGAGGCCGTTCTCGCCGCGGGTGACGGAGCGCCACTCGTTGGCCACGTAGTAGACCAGCTGCGCGAACGCCAGGGTGACCATGGCGAAGTAGATGCCCGTCCGCTTCACCGCCAGGTAGCCGATCGGCACCGCGAGCAGGGCGGCGGCGAGCGCCCCGGCCAGCACGGCCGCCGGGAACGGCAGGCCGAGGTGGATGGCCGTCAGCCCGGTGACGTACGCGGAGGCGCCCCAGAACGCCGCGTGCCCGAAGGACATCAGCCCGGTGAAGCCGAGCAGCAGGTCCACGGCGACGGCGAACAGCGCCCAGCAGAGGATGTCCACCGCCACCGCCGGGTAGAGCCCGTTGGGCAGCCAGAACGCCACCAGCAGCCCGACGGCGAGCAGCGCGTACCGGACCCAGCCGGGCGCCCGGGTCACGGCGACCAGCCCGGACCTCGGCGCGGGGCGACCGGCGTCGGTCGCGGTGTCGACGATGCTCGTCATGCCGGTGCCTCCTCACGGCCGAACAACCCGGCCGGGCGCCAGAGCAGCACGACGGCCATCACGATGAAGACGATCGTCTGCGACACGATCGGGAAGTCGGACAGGTACGCCTCGCCCCACGCCTGCACGAGGCCGATGCCGAAGCCGGCGGCGACGGACCCGAAGATCGAGCCCAGCCCGCCGATCACCACGACCGCGAAGACCACGATGACCAGGTCGGCGCCCATCAGCGGGTTCACGGCCCGCATCGGCGCGGCCAGCACCCCGGCGAGACCGGCGAGGCCGATACCGAAGCCGAAGACCGGGGTCACCCAGCGCCCGACGTCGATGCCGAAGGCCCGGGTGAGTTCGGGCCGCTCGGTCGACGCCCGGACCACCATGCCGATCCGGGTGCGGGTGAGCACCCACCAGACGCCGACGCAGACGGCGACCGCGAAGCCGAGGATGAAGACCCGGTAGGTGGGGAAGTCGAAGAGCCCGAAGTCGACCGACCCGGCGAGCGCGGAAGGGGTCTCGTACGGGCTGGACTGCACGCCGTAGCGGAGCTTCACCAGGTCCTGGAGGATCAGCGTCAGGCCGAAGGTGAGCAGGAAGTTGTAGAGCGGGTCGAGCCGGGTGAGCCGGTGGATGAAGGCCCGCTCCAGGGCCATGCCGACCAGGGCCAGCCCCACCGGCATGATCACCAACGCCGCCCAGAACGGTACGCCCACCTCGGTGAGCAGCACGTACGCGCCGAAGGCACCCAGCATGTAGAACGCCCCGTGGGCGAAGTTGACGACTCTCAGCATGCCGAAGATGACGGCGAGCCCGAGGGCGAGCAGGGCGTAGAACGCCCCGCTCACCAGCCCGTTGAACGTGTTCTGCAGGAAGCCGGTCATGCCCTGGTCACATCTTGCAGTCCGCCGACGGGGCGCGGAACGCCTCGGCGGCGGGGATGGTCTTGAGGACCTTGACGTAGTCCCACGGCTCACTCACCTCGGACTGCGGCTTCACCTGGGCGAGGTAGGCGTCGTGGACGACCCGGTGGTCCTCGGCGCGGAACCTGCCGTTGCGCAGGAAGACGTCGTCGACCTCCTTGCCTTCCAACTCCTTGACGATCGCGTCGGCATCGTCGGTGCCGGCGGTCTGCGCGGCCTCCAGGTACTGCGTGGCGGCGGAGTAGTTGGCCGCGTGCGCGAAGGACGGCCGGGTACCGGTCTCGGACTGGAACCGGTCGGCGAACTCGCGGTTCTTCGCGTCGAAGTTCCAGTACCAGGCGTCGGTGTAGGTGGTGCCGGCGAGCGCGGCCGGGGTGAGCGAGTGGATGTCGGTGATGAACATCAGGCCGACGGCCAGCCCGACGCCCTTGTCCCGCAGCTTGAACTCGTTGTACTGCTTGACCACGTTGACCAGCTCGGCGCCGGCCTGCATGGTGCCGAGCACCTGCGGCTTCGGGTTGAGCGTCGGCGCCTTGAGCAGGAAGGTGGAGAAGTCGCCGCTGGTGTTCGGGAACGGCGCCCCGTCCTTGCCGACGACCTGCCCGCCGGCGGCGGTGATGGCGGTGGAGAAGCTCTTCTCCATGTCCTGGCCGAAGGCGTAGTTCGGGTAGAGGATGTACCAGTTCCTGCCGACCTGCTCGGTGGTGACCTTGCCCGTTCCGTTGGCCAGCATGTAGGTGTCGTACGCGTAGTGGAACGTGTACCTGTTGCAGCTCTTGCCGGTCAGGTCGGTGGTCGCGGCGCCGATGTTGAAGTAGAGCTTCTTCTTCTCCTTCGCCACGTCGGCCACCCGCAGCGCCGCCGACGAGGTGGGCACGTCGAGGATCAGGTCCACGCCCTGGCGGTCGTACATCTCCTGGGCCTTGCTGTTGGCGATGTCGGGCTTGTTCTGGTGGTCGGCGGTCTCCACGGTGATGTCGCCGGTCACCGCCCTGTCGCCGTGCCTGGCCTTGAAGTCGGCGATGGCCATCTGCACGGCCTTCACCGAGTTCTTGCCGGACAGCTCGGAGTACGCGCCGGACTGGTCGTTGAGCACGCCCAGCACGATCCTGCCGCCGGTCAGCTTCTGGTCGCCGCCCGACCGGGGACCACCGCCGCCGCAGCCCGCGACCAGCACCACCGCCGCCGAAGCGGCGGCCACACCCACCGTCCTACGCATACCCATCCCTCCACCCCGCGCGCCGCGCGGGTCGTCGAATCGGAATTCAGATGCCGAGGTACGACAGCAGCTCCCGCTCCCGGGAGCGCACCTCGGAGTTGTCCATCGCCTCCACGACGCGTCCCTCGGCCAGCAGGTAGTGCCGGTCGGCGACGCCGGTGGCGAAGTGCAGGTTCTGCTCGACCAGCAGCACGGTCACCCCGTGCCGCTTGGCCTCGCGCAGCAGGTCGCCGACCTGCCGCACGAGCAGCGGGGAGAGCCCTTCGGTCGGTTCGTCGCAGAGCAGCAGCCGGGCACCCATCCGCAGGACCCGGGCCAGCGCGAGCATCTGCTGCTCGCCGCCGGAGAGCATGGTGGCCGCCGAGTCGCGCCGCTGGTGCAGGGCGGGGAACGCCTCGTACACGCGCTCCAGCGACCACGGGTCGGGGCCGACCCTCGGCGGCAGGGTGAGGTTCTCCGTCACGCTCAGCGTGGCGTAGCTGCCCCGGTCGTCGGGGACCCAACCGAGCCCCAGCCGCGCCCGCCGGTACGCGGGCAGCCGCCCGACGTCGCGCCCGTCCAGCTCCACCGTGCCGCGCTGGCCGGCGTGCAGGCCCATCACGCAGCGCAGCAGGGTGGACTTGCCGGCGCCGTTGCGCCCGACGAGGGTGACCACCTCGCCGGCGGCGACGTCGAGGCTGACCTCCCGCAGCACCTGCGCCTCGCCGTACCAGGCGGACAGGTTCTCAATGCGCAGCATCGGCGGCTCCCAGGTAGGCGGTGATGACGCGCTCGTCGGCGCGCACCTGCTCGTACGGGCCCTCGACGAGGACCTTGCCGGCCTGTAGGACGGTGACGGTGTCGGAGAGCCTCCCGACGACGCTCATGTTGTGCTCGACCAGCACCACCGTCCGGCCCCGCCGCACCCGCGCGACCAGCTCGACGGTGCGGTCGACGTCCTCCAGGCCCATCCCGGCGGTCGGCTCGTCGAGCAGCAGCACCTTCGGGTCGAGGGCGAGGGCGATGGCCAGCTCCAGCGCCCGCTTGCGCCCGTACGCCAACGCCTCGGCGGGGGCCTCGGACAGCTCGGCCAGCCCGACCATGTCGAGCAGCTCGCCGGCCCGGTCCGTGTAGCGGCGCATGAGCTTCGCCGAGCGCCAGAACCGCCAGCCCAGCCCGCTCCGGCTCTGCAACGCCAGCTCGACGTGCTCCCGGGCGCAGAGCTGCGGGAAGAGGCTGGTGATCTGGAACGACCGGGCCACGCCCAGCCGGGCGACCCGCTCCGGGGGCAGCCCGGTGATGTCGCGGCCGTCCAGCTCGATCCGTCCGCCGCTGGGCCGCAGGAAGCCGGTGAGCAGGTTGAACAGGGTGGTCTTCCCGGCGCCGTTCGGGCCGACGAGCGCATGGACGCTCTCCGCCGCGATGTCGAGGTCGACCCCGTCGACCGCCCGGAAGCCCCGGAAGTCACGGGTCAGCCCGCGGGCCGACAGGAGCGCTCGCCCGGCCATCGCCTACTCCTTCGTAGGTCCGGCGACGACCGGAACGGTGACCGCGGTCACATGGCCGTCGCGTGCTGGAAACCTACGGCGGCGCCGGGACGTCGAACTATGTCGATGGCAGCCACATTCCGGGGCGTCGGGCCGTGCGGAACCCCCACGCCGCGCCCCACCTGCGCCTCACCTTGACCGGTGTCCCTAGGGTGATGGGCCCCTCCCGCGAAAGGTGCCGAGCGAATGCCCTTCGGCTTCACTGTTGCGATCATCTTCGCCGTCGGTCTGGCGATCTCCGGCCTGCTCGCCCTCGCCGCCCCGAACAGGCCCACCAAGCGCACCGCCACCCTGGCGGCACTCGGCTGCCTCGCCGGCGCGCTCGTGTTCATCGTCGGCTCCAGCGCCCACTCCGTGCCGATCCGCTCGGTCGGCATCGTGACCAGCTTCAACAAGCCGACGGGCAAGGTCACCGGCTCGGGCCTGAAGTGGGTCGCCCCCTGGCACAAGGTCGGCGAGTGGGACGCGGGCCGGCAGAAGTACGACCACATCGGCGGCGACCACTGCGTCCGGGTCCGCACCGGCACGCTCGCCGACGCCTGCGTCGAGGTGCTCGTGGAGTGGCAGGTCAAGCCGGAGAACGCGCCGAAGCAGTTCATGGACTACAAGGGCGACTTCGACAGCTTCCGGGGCCAGCGGGTGGGCGTGCAGCTCGACAGCGCCGTCAACGACGCCTTCGCGACGTACAACCCGCTGGAGAAGATCGACGCGAACACCGGCAACCTGAACGTGGACCTGAAGCCCTTCGCCGAGAGCATCAAGTCCAGCGCGGAGACGCGGCTCTCCAGCGACGTCGACATCCTGTCGGTCACGATCACCCGGGTCAACCACGACGACAAGACCGAGGGCAACATCAAGGCGTTCCAGGACAAGCTCGCCCAGACCCGCAACCTGGAGCAGGACCGCAAGAACGCCGCCATCCAGAAGCAGATCACCGAGACGAACGCGAAGGTCGACAAGGTCTCGCGGTGCCTGGAGATCGCCGAGCGCAACGGCAGCAACCCCGGCCTCTGCATCAACCCCGGGATCGTCACCGGCGCCAAGTGACCACCGGCCGGCGTCGACCCGCCCCGGAGGAGCCCCGGTTCAGCCGGTGAGCGCGTCCAGGGCGAGGTCGACGTCGTCCTCGGTGGAGTAGACGTGGAAGGACGCCCGCACCCGGCCGGCGCGTACGGCCGCCCGCACGCCCGCCCGCTCCAGCCGCTGCGCCGCGTCGGGCACCTCGACCGCGACGATGGCGCTCTCCCCCGGCGGCCGGCCCAACCCGGCGAGGAACCGGTTGGCCAGCGCCACGTCGTGCGCGTGCACGGCCGGCACGCCGATCTCGGCGACCAGCTCAAGGGCGGGCGCCGTGCCGACCCAACTGAACCAGGCCGGCGAGATGTCGAACCGGCGGGCGTCGGCGGCCAGGCGCAGCGGCGGGCCGTAGTAGGAGGCGTGCGGGTCCTCCCCCGCGTACCAGCCGGCGGCGTCGGGGCGCAGCCGCTCCCGCAGCGCGGGCGCCAGGTAGGCGAACGCGGAGCCGCGCGGGGACATCAGCCACTTGTACGCCCCGACCGCCACCACGTCGGCCAGGCCCGCGTCGAACGGCAGCCAGCCGCACGCCTGGGTGGCGTCGACCGCGACGAGGGCGCCGTGCGCCCGGGCCGCCGCGACGATCTCGGCGTACGCGGCGACCGCGCCGTCGGCCGACTGCACCAGGCTGAACGCGACCAGGTCCGTGTCGGCGTCGATCGCGTCGACGAGCCCGGCCAGCGGCACGGTACGCACCCGCACGCCCCGCTCGGCCTGCACCAGCCACGGGAAGAGGTTGGAGGTGAACTCGACCTCCGGCACCACGACGGTCGCGCCGGCGGGCAGGGCGGCGGCGACCGGGGCCAGCAACTGCGAGACCGTGCTGCCGACCGTGACGTCGGCGGCCGGCACCCCGACCAGCCCGGCGAAGGCGGCCCGCGCCCGCTCGGTGGCCCGGCCCCAGCCCTCCCACGACGTACGCCCGGCCCGCCAGTCGACCATCGCCTCCTGCACCGCGTCCCACGCCGGCTCGGGCGGGAGCCCGTAGCTGGCGGTGTTCAGCCAACCCGGCTGCGGCTGCCACAACTTCTGCGCCTGTGCGATCTCCACGCCGTCGACGCTAGCCACCCGCGCGGCGGACCGGGACGGCCAATCCGGCGCTCGCGGCCCCTGGTGCTGCCTTCAGGTCGCCGTGCGCAGGGCGTGCAGACCTCGTCGTACCTCGTCGAGCCCCCGGTCGAGGTCCCAGGCGGCGATCTCGTGCAGCGGATGGCGCTCGCGGAGGAGTCGGACCAGTTCCAGGCCGACCAGGTAGCCGCAGCGGCGCGGCAGGTCGCCCCGGTGGACGCTGTCGCGCATGAGGAACCAGGCGGCGTACCGGTCGAGGTCGGTGGCGTCCATGTCGGCGGCGATCCGGTGCAGGATCTCCGGCCAGCGGCGCCGGCAGTCGGCGAGCCACTGCCGGTGTGTGGCGCCCATCCAGAGGTACTCGTCGTCCGGTCGTCGCGGGTCCAGTTCGGCCGTGACCTGGGTGGCCAGCCCTTCGGTGAGCAGCGCGTTGGCGACCCCGTGCTCCGGCCAGTCCCGGATGCGGGCCAGCCGGTCGTGCACCACGTGCGCCACCTCGTGCCGGACCAGCAGTTCGTCGTGCTCCGGCTCGCCGAGCCGCTCGACGGCGAGGAACAGGGCGAGCCGGCCCCGGAACTCGTCGGCCCAGCCGTTGGACTGTTCCAGCCCGACCAGCAGGACACAGTCGAGCGGATCTCCGTCGCCAGGCCAGCCCATCGCCCGGCCCACCCCGGCGACGGTGGCGGGCAGCAACGCGGCCAGCCGCTCCGCGCGCGCGGCGAACACCGCCTCCCGCCCGTGCAGCCGCTCCAGGACACCTTCGAGATCGCCCACCCCGGACCAGTCGCCCTGACGGTCCAGCGTCGCGTACAGGTCGCGGTGGGGTGCCAGGTAGTGCGTCCGCCACAGCTGCGCCCACCGCTGCCGGGGGGCGTGCGCGGCCCGGCGCGCGTACGCCAGGAAGTCCGGCACCAGGTCGCGGACCCGCAGCGGGCTCGCGGCGGCCTCCCCGGCGGGCACGGTCATGCCCGCGATCATGCCGCATCCGCCGCGGCCCCGCTTGATCGCTCGTGGGGATGCTGGTGCGGTGGTCAGTCGAGGCGGTCGGCGCGGTGGAGCAGGTACCGCCGCTCGACCTGGTTGTCCGTCAGGGCGGCGGCCTCGCGGTACAGGGTGGCCGCGCCGGCCGCGTCGCCGGTCGTCTCGAGCAGGTGGGCCCGCACCGCGCGTTCCCGTCGCCGGGTCAGGGGTTCCCGATCCAGCCGGAAGCGCCCGTTGAGGTCGTCGAGCAGGGCCAACCCCCGGGCGGGCCCGTACGCCCGCGCCACCGCGACCACCCGACTCAGCCGTACCGGCGCGGTGGGGTGCAGTCGTTCGAGCCACAGGTAGAGCGCCGCGATCTGCGGCCAGTCGGTGTTCTCCGGCGACCCGGTGCCGGCGTGCACGGCCGCGATCGCCGCCTGCAACTGGTACGGGCCCACCTCGCGCCGGCTCCAGACGCTGTCGATCAGCGCGGTGCCCTCGCGGACGAGGTCGGGGTTCCACCGGGTCCGGTCCTGCTCGTCCAGCGGCACCAACTCGTCGTCGCGGCCGGTGCGGGCGGCCCGCCGAGACTCGGTGAGCAGCATCAGCGCGAGCAGCCCGGTGACCTCGGCGTCGCCCGGCAGGCTGGCGTGGAGCATCCGGGTCAGCCGGATCGCCTCGCGGGTCAGGTCGACGCGGGCGAGTTCGGCACCGGCGGAGGCCGTGTAGCCCTCGTTGAAGACCAGGTAGAGAACCCGCGTCACCGCGATCATCCGGTCGTGCCAGTCGGCGTCGGCCGGCGGGGTGAAGCGGGCGCCGGCACGGGCCAGTTGCTGTTTGGCGCGACTGATCCGGGTGCCCATGGTGCCCTCGGTCGTCCCGTGGGCGTGTGCGATCTCGGCGGTCGTCAGGCCCCCCACCGCGCGCAGCGTGAGCGCGACCTGGGAGGTGGTGCTCAGCGCCGGATGGCAGCAGAGCAGCAGCAGGGTGAGGCTGTCGTCGGTCGCCGGCGGAGGGTGCGCCCGGCGGGCCGGCTCGCGCATGGCCAGCTCGGCCGCCGCGGCCTCCTGCTCGCGCCGGCGCCGGGCCCCCTCGGAGCGGAGCAGGTCGACCATCCGCCGGTAGCCGATCCGGATCAGCCAGCTACGCGGGTTCTCCGGCACGCCGTCGACCGGCCACGCCCGGCTCGCGGTGAGCAGCGCCTCCTGCACCGCGTCCTCGGCGACGTCGAAGTGACCGAAGCGCCGCACCAACGCGCCGAGCACCTGCGGCGCCTCGGTGCGCAGCAGGTGATCGACGTCGGCGGTCACGCCGGCGCCCCCGTTCGTGCCCTCTCCAGGACCTCCGCTCGCGGGCCCGCGCGGGTGGGTCATGCCGTGAAGTCCTCGCCCATGATCGGTCGGATCTCGATCGGCTCACCCAGCACCTCGACGATCCGCGAGGCGATCTCGACGGCCCGTTCCCGACTCGCCACGTCGATCACGGCGAAGCTGGCCAGGACCTCCTTCAGCTCGGCGAACGGCCCGTCGGTGGCGACCATGCCGGACGGGGTCGGGCGGACGGTGGCGCTGACCACGGGGTGACCGAGACCCTCGCTGCCGACGAACTCGCCGGTCTCGGTCAGTTCCCGCTCGAACCTCTGGTACGCGGCGAACGCGGCCATCGCCTCCTCGGACGGGACGTCGGCGGTCGCGGCGTCCCAGGCGGCGGCCGGCGTGTAGCTGAGCAGCAGGTACTTCACGGTTCCTCTTCCTGGTCGGGCCTGGGCCGACGGTACGTGGGGTCAGGCGGGGCGGCGCAGGGACAGGGCGAGGACGGTCGTCCAGGTGAAGGCGACGAGCCCGTTCACGGCGATCTGGATGCTCATCCGGTCCGGCGACATGGGCAGCAGCAGGACGAGCGCGGCGACGCCGTTCAGCACGGCCGGCAGCACCGCCCGGCGGCGCACGTGCCGGACCGCCAGCACGATCGCGGCGACGGCCAGCGCGGTGAAGGCGACGGCTGCCGAGGCCGAGTGCGCGACGCCGTGCCAGGACATCCGCGCGACCGGCCCGTCCGGGGTGCCGACCGGGAAGCCGTACTCCGGGTCCATGGTGAACAGGCCGGCGGCGACCAGCCCGGCGCCGAAGATCCCGACGAGGATCGGCAGCGCCCGCCGGCCGACCCCCGCGGTGAGGGTGCGCCGGATCCCGGCGGCCAGCGCCAGCCCGCCGAGGCCGGCGAGCACGAACGTCGCGATCTGGATCCAGCCGAGGTTGCCGGTGGCGAGCTGGCTGATCGGGTGTCGGGTGATGTCGAAGCCCTCCCGGGTCAACATCTGGACGACGGCCGAGGCGAAGAAGACCGGTCCGGCGAGGGCACCGGCGAGCAACAGGTGGTCGGGCGAGCGGCGGGCAGTGGGGACGGCGAGGGTGGCCATGGGTTCCTCCCTGGTGGGTTCCTGCCGCTACCTCGTGGCTGGCCCCGGGATCTCGACACGACCAGAAAGTGATCGGGGTCACATCGGGCGCGTGTCGAGACCCGCCGGCCGCCTCCGAGGTACCGGCAACAACCCATCAAGGAGGACGAGATGTCTGAGACCCACCAGCCGAGCGCCGACCTGACGGTCCTGGACCGCCTGGTCGGCACCTGGACGGTCACCGGCGGCGCCGAGGGTACCGTGACGTACGAGTGGATGGAGGGCCGGTTCTTCCTGCTCCAGCGCGTCGCGCTCACCCAGTTCGGCCAGCCCGTCACCGGCCTGGAGGTGATCGGCAACCTGCGCCCGTTCGGCGAGCCGGCGGGCGCGGACGTGGTGTCGCGGTTCTACGACTCGACCGGCAACACCCTCGACTACGTCTACGAGCTGACCGGCGACAAACTGACGATCTGGGGCGGCGCGAAGGGCAGCCCGGCGTACTACGAGGGCACGTTCAGCGCCGACGACACCACGGTCACCGGCGAGTGGGTCTACCCCGGCGGGGGCGGCTACCCCTCGACCATGACGCGGGTGTGACCCCGGCCCGGCCCCGCCGGCGTCAGCTGACGTTGGCGGGGCCGAGGACGCTCTTCAGGTCGCCCATCAGCGCGGTGGTGGCCGCCACCCGGAACGGCCCCAGCCGCAGGGTGGTGGTCCGCCCGCCGTTGAGCAGCTTGACGTGCACCTCGGTGTCGCCCGGGTGCAGGACCAGGGTCTCCTTGAGCCGCTCCACCAGCGGCGGGGTGCACCGGTGCACCGGGATGGTCAGGGTGATCGGCTTGCTCCCCGGGGTGCTGCTGACGTCCGGCATGGACATGTCCATCGCCATGATCCGGGGCGTGTCGTCGCGCCGGTCGACCCGCCCCTTGACCACCACGATGGCGTCCTCGGCGATGTACTGCCCGATCACCTCGTAGGTGTTGGGGAAGAAGAGGGTCTCCACGCCGCCGGCGAGGTCCTCCAGGGTGGCCGAGGCCCAGGCCCGGCCCTGCTTGGTGACCCGCCGCTGCACCCCGGAGAGGATGCCGGCGAGGGTGACCACGGCCCCGTCCGGGACGGTGCCCTCCTCCGACAGGGCGGCGATGGTGCAGTCCGCCGCCGCGCCGAGGACGTGCTCCAGGCCGAACAGCGGGTGGTCGGAGACGTAGAGGCCGAGCATCTCGCGTTCGAAGGCGAGCTTGTCGCGCTTGTCCCACTCCCCGTCGCCGATCACCGGCATCACCGTGGTGCTGCTGGTCTCCGCGTCGCCGAAGCCGGCCCCGAAGAGGTCGTACTGGCCGACGGCCTCCTTGCGCTTGACGTCGGCGTACGCGTCGATCGCCTCCGCGTGCACCGTGAGCAGCGCCTTGCGGGCGTGCCCGAGCGAGTCGAACGCCCCGGCCTTGATCAGCGATTCGATGGTCTTCTTGTTGCAGACCACCGCGTCGACCTTGGAGAGGAAGTCGTAGAAGTCGGCGTACTCGCCCTTCTCGTCGCGGCAGCGCATGATCGCGGCGACGACGTTGGCGCCGACGTTGCGTACGGCGCCGAGGCCGAAGCGGATCTCCTTGCCGACCGGGGTGAACGGCCCGGCGGAGGTGTTCACGTCCGGGGGCAGCACCTGGATGCGCATCCGGCGGCACTCCGAGAGGTAGAGCGCCATCTTGTCCTTGTCGTCGCCGACGGAGGTGAGCAGCGCCGCCATGTACTCGGCCGGGTAGTGCGCCTTGAGGTACGCGGTCCAGTACGACACCAGCCCGTACGCCGCCGAGTGCGCCTTGTTGAAGGCGTAGCCGGCGAACGGGACCAGCACGTCCCAGACCTTCTGGATCGCCTCGTCGGAGTAGCCGTGTGCGCGGCAGCCGTCCCGGAACGGGATGAACTCCTTGTCGAGGATCTCCTTCTTCTTCTTGCCCATCGCCCGGCGCAGCAGGTCGGCCTGGCCGAGGGTGTAGCCGGCGAGGATCTGCGCGGCGCGCTGCACCTGCTCCTGGTAGACGATCAGGCCGTGGGTGGGCGCGAGGATCTCCCGCAGCGGCTCCTCCAGCTCCGGATGGATCGGGGTGATCTCCTGGAGGCCGTTCTTGCGCAGCGCGTAGTTGGTGTGCGAGTCGACGCCCATCGGGCCGGGCCGGTAGAGCGCGAGGACGGCGGAGATGTCCTCGAAGTTGTCCGGCTTCATCATCCGCAGCAGGGAGCGCATCGGCCCGCCGTCGAGCTGGAACACGCCCAGCGTGTCGCCCCGGGCCAGCAGCTCGTACGCGGGCTTGTCGTCCAGCGGCAGGGCCAGCAGGTCCAGCTCCTTGCCGTGGTTGAGCTGGATGTTCTTCACGGCGTCGTCGATGATCGTCAGGTTGCGCAGGCCGAGGAAGTCCATCTTCAACAGCCCGAGCGACTCGCACGTCGGGTAGTCGAACTGGGTGATGATGACCCCGTCGGAGTCCCGGCGCATCAGCGGGATGTGGTCGATGATCGGCTCGGCGGACATGATGACGCCGGCGGCGTGCACGCCGGTCTGCCGGATCAGCCCCTCGATGCCCCGGGCCGTGTCGATGACCTTCTTGACGTCCGACTCGGCCTCGTACATGCCCCGGAGCTCGCCGGCCTCGGCGTAGCGCGGGTGCTTGGGGTCGAAGATCCCCTCCAGCGGGATGTCCTTGCCCATCACCGCCGGGGGCATCGCCTTGGTGATCCGGTCCCCGACCGCGTACGGGTAGCCGAGCACCCGGGCCGAGTCCTTGATCGCGGCCTTCGCCTTGATGGTGCCGAAGGTGGCGATCTGGGCGACCTTGTCCTCGCCCCACTTGTCGGTGACGTACTTGATGACCTCGCCGCGCCGACGCTCGTCGAAGTCGATGTCGACATCCGGCATCGAGACGCGCTCGGGGTTGAGGAACCGCTCGAAGATCAGGCCGTGCTGGATCGGGTCGAGGTCGGTGATGCCCAGCGCGTACGCCACCAGCGAGCCGGCGGCCGAGCCACGGCCGGGGCCCACCGCGATGCCCTGGTTCTTGGCCCACTGGATGAAGTCGGCGACCACGAGGAAGTAGGACGGGAAGCCCATCTGGGTGATGACGCCCAGCTCGTACTCGGCCTGCCTGACGTGCTCCTCGGGGATGCCGCCGGGGTAGCGCCGGTCCAGCCCGGCGAAGGTCTCCTTGCGGAACCAGGACTCCTCGGTCTCGCCCTCGGGCACGGGGAAGCGGGGCATCAGGTTGTGGAACTCGAACATCCCGGCGGGGTCGACCTTCTCGGCCACCAGCAGGGTGTTGCGGCAGCCCTCCAGCCACAGGTCGGAGTTGTCGACGGCGCGCATCTCGTCGGCGGACTTGATGTAGTAGCCGCTGCCGTCGAACCTGAACCGGTTCGGGTCGGCGACGTTCGCCGCCGTCTGCACGCAGAGCAGCACGTCGTGCGCCTCGGCCTGGGACTCGTGCGTGTAGTGCGAGTCGTTGGTGACCACGGGCGGGATGTCCAGCTTGCGGGAGATGTCGTGCAGCTCCTGGCGGACCCGGCGCTCGATGCTGATGCCGTGGTCCATGACCTCCAGGAAGTAGTTCTCCTTGCCGAAGATCTCCTGGTATCTCGCGGCGGCCTTGAGCGCCTCGTCGTACTGGCCCAGGCGCAGCCGCGTCTGCACCTCACCGGAGGGGCAGCCGGTGGTGGCCATCAACCCCTCGGAGTTGTCGGCGAGCAGCTCCGCGTCCATCCGCGGCCACTTGACGAAGAACCCCTCGGTGTACGACCGGCTGGTGAGCTTGAAGAGGTTGTGCAGCCCGGTCTTGTTCTTCGCCCAGATCGTCATGTGCGTGTAGCCGCCGCTGCCGGAGACGTCGTCGCTCTTCTGCTCCGGGCGGCCCCAGCGCACCCGCTGCTTGTGGAAGCGCGACTCGGGCGCCACGTACGCCTCGATGCCGAGGATCGGGGTGACGCCGGCGGCCATCGCCTGCTTGTAGAAGTCGTTCGCGCCGTGCATGTTGCCGTGGTCGGTCATCGCCACCGCCGGCATGCCCTGCCGCTTGACCTCGGCGAAGAGGTCCTTCAGCCGGGCCGCCCCGTCGAGCATCGAGTACTCCGTGTGCACGTGCAGATGCGCGAACGAATCGCCCATGCGTGGCGCCCCCCGGGTCGGATCATGGGTTGGTCGAGCTCGGACGGCCTACCCTATCGCCGCCGCCGAACGCGGCTCCAGACGCCGCGCGGACGGGCCGGGCCGGGGTGGCGCGGGTCTCTCCGACCGCCCCGGGGGCGGGCCGCCGGCGGCCGACCGGGCTGCCCGGCGGCCTCCGACAGTCGGTTCCCGGACTCGTGGCGCCGCGTGTGGCGGCGCCGGCCGTAGCCTGGGCGGACGGTATCCGGCGAGCATTGGACGACCTGATGCCCCTCCCGGACGGTGTCGAGGAACTGGCCGCCTCGGCGTCGCGCGGTGACCCCGCCGCGCTCGACGCGCTGCTGGTCGCGGTGCGCCCCGAGGTGCTGCGCCTCTGCGCCCGCCTGCTGCCGCACCGGGAGGACGCCGAGGAGGCGTGCCAGGACACGCTGCTCGCGCTGGCCCGGGGCATCGGCCGGTTCGAGGGCCGCTCGTCGTTGCACACCTGGTTGTACCGGCTGGCGGCCAACCGGTCCCGCTCCACGTACCGGGTGCTGCGCCGGCGCTGGCTGGTGGAGGCGGGCGGCGTGCCGCTGCCGGAACCGGTGGACCCGCGTCGCACGAGCGTGGTCGCCGGAACCCGGCTGGACCTGCTCGACGCGCTCGACGCGCTCCGCGGCGACCTGGCCGAGGCGGTGGCCCTGCGCGACGTCCTCGGGCTGGGCTACCGGGAGATCGCCGGCCTGCTCGGCGTGCCCGAGGGCACCGTCAAGTCACGCATCCACGAGGCCCGCCGGCAGCTTCGTCACCGGCTCTCCGGCGAGCCCGCCGCCGAGCGGGGGCGGCGGTGACGGCGCGACGGCGCGTCGGCGTCGCGGTCGTCGCCCTGGTCGTGGCCGTGCCGGTGGCGGGCTGCGGCGGGGATGTGCCCGTCTCGCCCCTGCCCGTGCAGGCGCCGGCCGCGCCGACAGCGCCGGCCGCCCACTCCCCCGGCCCGCCGTCGGCCACCGCGTCGTCGGCGTCGCCGCCGCGACCGGGCGCCCCCGGCACGTCGGCCGTCGTTCCCCCGCCCCGCCGGCCCCCACCCGCCGCGCGGCCCACGACCGCCGCCGGGCGTACGCCGAGCGCGACGGCGTCGCCGAGCGGACCGCCCGGCACCTGCTTCGGGGCGGTACGCCACGACGTGGTGCTGGCCGAGACCGAGCTGGCGCTGCTCACCTCGCTCTGCTTCGCCACCGGCGGGGTGCTGCGGCTCATCGGCATCGGCCCGGGCGAGGTGGGCGTGGACCGGGAGGACCTGGTCTCCCGCAGCTACGAGGCCGGGGTGGTCGACGTCCGGTTCGTGCGCCCCGGCACCGTGGCCGTGCTGATCCCGCAGGGCGGCACGACGCACACGGTCACCGTGGTGGTGCGGTGACGGGCGGGCTCACCGCACCCGCACCCCGGCCAGCAGGGTGTCGACGAAGTCGGCCCGACCGTTGGCCGGGGGCGTGACCTGCACGTAGATCAGGCCGGCGCGGCCGGGGGCGAGCCCGGCGGCCTCCACGATCTCGGGTCGGCCCTCGTCGCAGGTGAACCGGGCCACCACCCACTCCACGCCCGCCTGGCGGGTACGGCGTACCGGCCAGGCGGCGCACGCCGCGTGCGGACGCTCGGCGACGAATCCGGCCGGGGTGCCGCGTGCCGCGCTGTCGGCCGACAGCCCGACGAAGGCGCCCGGCATGCTCGGGTCGGCCGCCCACCGGTGCGGGTCGGGCGACATCACCAGCGCCGGTTCGAGCCGGCCGTCGGCACCGTACCGGCCGGCCCAGCCGGTGCCGGCGGCCCGCCAGCCGGGCGGCAGCGCGACGGTCAACGGTCCGCTCGTCGCGCTTTCGGCGTCGCGCCCACCGGTCGTGTCGTCCCCGCCCGTGGCCCCGGCTGCGACGAGCGCCAGCACGCCCAGCGCCAGTACGCCGAGACGGCTGCGGGTGACCGCCCGTCCCCGCGCGCGCACCCGCCGGGGCGGGGAGCCGGCCGGCGCGGGGGCGGCTCGCGGGTTCCCCGGTGACGCGCCGGCGACGGCCCGGCCGGGCGACGGTCCGCCCGGCCCGGCTGCCGACGCCACGGGGACGGAACGGTCGGGCGCGGTGACGGCGCGCCGCAGGGCGAGGCGGAAGGCGGCGGCGTCCGGGTACCGGTCGGCGGGTCGGTGCGCGGTGGCCCGGCGCAGCACGGCGAGCACCTCCGGCGGGACGCCCCTTCCCTGCCCCTCGACGCGCTCCCCGTCGCCGCCCCCACCGCCCCGACGCGCCCCGGTCGCCACGTCGCCGGCGCGCCCGTCGAGGCCGTCGTCCGGGGTGGCGGTCGGACCGTCGTCCGGGGTGGCGGTCGGGGCGGCGGCCCGGGGGACGGTGGTGCCGGCGGCCGGGGCGAGGAGTCGCAGGCCGAGGCGGCCCAGGCCGTACACGTCGGCGCGGGTGTCCACGACGGCGAGCGGGTCGTCCTGCTCGGGGGCCATGTAGCCGGGGGTGCCGGCCCGGGCCGTCAGGCCGGAGGCGGCGGCGAGGGCCTTGGCCAGCCCGAGGTCGGCGATGAGCACCCGCTCGCCGTCCGGACCGGAGCGGAACAGGACGTTGCCGGGCGTCAGGTCGCGGTGCACGACGCCGTGGCGGTGCAGGACGGCCACCCCGGCGGCGACCTCGCCCAACAGGTCCAGGGCGACGGACAGGGGCATCGGGCCGGTCGCCAGCCGCTCGTGCAGGCTGCCGCCGTCGGCCCAGGCCATCACCGAGTACGGCCGGCCGTCGGGCAGCTCGCCTGCGGCGTGGACGCGGATCAGCCGCTCGTCGTCGAGCCGGCGCAGCAGGCGGGCCTCGTCGAGGAACCGCTCCCGCACCCGCAGGTCGTGGTGCCAGTTCTCGGCCAGCACCTTGATCGCCACCCGGGAGTCGAGCACCGGGTCGTGGGCCAGCCAGACCGTCGCGAACGACCCCGTGCCCAGCAGCCGCTCGATCCGGTAGGGCCCGATCCGCTCCGGACTGGTCACCGCACCACCCCCGACACCGGCACCGCCGGCCGCCGTTCCGCCTCGACAGTAGACGGCGCGTCGGTCCGGCGGCAGCCCTCGGCGGCGCGGCCGGCGCGCATCCGGGGGCGTGTCGGTCGGGAACCCGACGAACCGATCGGGTCGGCGGGGAGACCAAGAGGACAAGGACACCCGCACCCTCGAGGAGGAGATCCCCGTGCACCGTCTCTCGTACACCGTCGTCACCGCCCTGCTGGCCACGGCCGGGCTCGTGCCGATCACCCTGGCGGCCCCGGCCGCCGCCGCACCCCTGCCGTCCGTCGCCGCCGGGCACCCGGCGGGCCGTCCCGGCAGTGACGCCGCCGCCGACCCCGACGAGGTCCGGATCATCAGTGTCCGGGGCGCCGGACCGTTCCGGATCGGGGCCGACCTGGCTCGCCTCTCGGCGGCCGGCCTCATCGACTGGGTCGCGCCGGGCTGCGCCGGCACGGTCCACACCGGCGTGACCGGGGCCTGGGCGGGCAAGATCCTGCTGACCTTCCGCGACGGGCGGCTGGTCGAGGTGGGCACCGCCACCGCGCCGCCGCGTACGCCCGCCGGGGCGGGGGTGGGCATGTCCTTCGCCGCCCTGGAGGAGATCTACGGCCCGCGCGGCTCGATGATCCGCAACGACGCGGGCGACGCGTCGGCGTACCTGGTGCGGGTCGGTTCCCGGGTGGAGCTGTTCACCGGGCACCCGATCCGGCCCGGGGTCGGCTACCTCCAGGTCGGGCTGGCCTACGTCGTCGAGCGCGGTTTCCGGGAGGGCCGGCCCTGCTGAGCGGCCGGCACCACGGCGGCGGATCCCCGAAGGGGGTCCGCCGCCGCCCGTTTCGCCCGAACACACTGATGGTGGAGCACACGATGTTATGGCGGTGGACGATAGTGTGTGTCACACAGTATCGTGTGACGCATGGTGAGCGATGAGATCCTGCGAACGCACCTCCAGGAGTTGCGTCGGGGAACCGTGGTGGTGGCGAGCCTCGTCGCGCTGCGCCGCCCCGACTACGGTTACGCGTTGCTGCAACGCCTCTCCGACCACGGCTTCCCGGTCGACGCCAACACGCTCTACCCGCTGCTGCGGCGCCTGGAGGAGCAGGGGCTGCTGACCAGCGAGTGGAACACCGAGGAGAGCCGGCCGCGCAAGTTCTACCGGACCAGCGAGGAGGGCGAGTCGGTGCTGGGCCGGCTCCTCACCGACCTCGCCACAGTGCAGACCTCCCTGACCGGGCTGATCGAAGGAGCCGACCGATGACCACCCTGACCGACCGATACCTCGCCGCGACCCTGCGCTCGGTGCCGGTCGCGCGCCGCGCGGAGATCGCCACCGAGCTGCGCGCCTCGATCGAGGACATGGTCGAGAGCCGTGCGGCCGGCGGGCAGGACGCCGCCACCGCCGAGCGGGAGGTGCTCACGGAGCTGGGCGACCCGGACAAGCTCGCCGCCCGCTACGCCGACCGCCGGTTGCAGCTCATCGGCCCGGCCTACTACCTGGCCTGGTCGCGACTGATGAAGCTGCTGCTCAGCTTCATTCCGGCCCTGGCCGGTGTGCTGGTCGGGCTGCTGCAGACCGCCGACGGCGGCGACGTCGGTGACGCGATCGGCGGGGGCATCTCCGCCGCCTTCCAGGTGGCCGTCCAGATCGCCTTCTGGGTGACCGCGGTCTTCGCCGTGCTGGAGCGCACCAAGACGCCCCTGCACCTGCCCGAGTGGAGCGTCGACCAGCTCCCGGAGGACACGACCGACCGGCAGATCACCCTGAGCGACATCGCCGCCTCGGTCACCTTCCTGGCACTGATCATCGCCTACCTGCCGATGCAGCACTTCCGCTCGTTCGTGCCCACCGACGACGGCGAGAACCTGCCGATCCTCGACCCGGCGCTGTGGAGCTTCTGGCTGCCGTTCCTGATCGCGGTGCTGGTGGCCACGATCGGCCTGGAGATCGCCAAGTACCGCACGGGGCGGTGGACCTGGCCACTGGTCGCGGTCAACGCGGTGCTCGGCCTGGCGTTCGCGGCGCCGGTGGTCTGGCTGATGTCGACCGACCGGCTGCTCAACCCCGACTTCGTGGCCCGCTTCGAGTGGCTCGGCGAGGGCGACAACCTGAACCTGGTGGCGACGGCCGTGATCGCCGGCACCGTGCTCGTGACGCTCTGGGACATCCTCGACAGCGCCGTCAAGACGTGGCGTAACCGCACCTGATCCCGTCCACACCACCACCACGGCCCGGCAGGCCCCACGGCTGCCGGGCCGTGGCACGTGCCGGCCTCTGGTGCCCGTGGGCACCGGGCGTACGACCTACCCGCCGGCCGGTGCGGGCGCCACCGCCCGGTGGCCCGAGCCGTCCCGGTCGGGTGCCGGACCGGCGGCGACCGGCGGGATGAGATCCTGACCTGGATGAACAGCGAAGCCGACGAGGACTGGCAGCGGCCGGGGCCCACCCCCGAGCAGCGCCGGCTGGACGTCTACACCGGGCTGGCCGCCACCGTCCTGGCGCTGTTCAGCCTGACCCTGGCCCGCAGCGCCGGCGCGTTCCTGCTCGGGCCGCCGCCATCGGGGCCGGAGCAGATCTTCTGGACCGTCGCGGTGACCCTGCCGCTGATCTGGCGACGCCGGTTCCCCGCCGCCGTCACGCTGGTGGTCTCGGTCGCGTTCATCGCCGCGCAGGCCCGCTCCGCCCCGGAGACGCAGATCGCCTCGTGGGCGCTGTTCGCCGCCCTCTACACGCTGGGCGCGTGGGGCCGGGACCGGCGGCTGTCCCGGCGACTGCGGATCGGCGTCATCGCCACCATGTTCCTGTGGCTCGGGATCTACTACGCGACCACCTACACCACCATCCCCGCCGACGCGTTCGCCCGCGCGGTCGGGCCCGTGCCCCCGTTGCTCGCGGCGATGGTGAACGGGGTACTGGTCAACGGCCTCTACTTCGGGTTCGCGTACTTCTTCGGGGAGACCGCGTGGCTGGCCGCCCGGCGCCAGCACGAGGTGCAGGCGCGGGCCGAGGAACTGCGCCGCTCGCAGGCCGAGGTCCGCGAGCACGCCGTGGTGGGCGAGCGGGTCCGCATCGCCCGCGAGCTGCACGACGTGGTCGCCCACCACGTGTCGGTGATGGGCGTGCAGGCGTCCGCCGCCCGCCGGGTGTTCGACAAGGACCCGGTGAAGGCCCGCGCCGCGCTGAGCGCCATCGAGGAGACGGCCCGCACGGCCGTCGACGAGCTGCGCCGGATGCTCGGCCTGCTCCGCGCCCGCGACGGCGGCCCGGAGCGCGAGAACCAGCCGGGACCGGCCGGCATCGACCAGGTCGAGGCCCTGGTCGAGCGCGCCCGCGAGGCCGGGCTGCGGAGCACCGTCGGGGTGTACGGGGATCCGGGGCCGCTGCCGGAGTCGGTCTCGCAGGCCGCGTACCGGGTGGTCCAGGAGGCCGTGACGAACGCGCTCAAGCATGCCGCCGGGGCGACCGCGCTCGACGTGCGGATCCGCTACCTGGCCCACGAGGTGGAGGTCGACGTGACCGATGACGGACGGGCCACCGGCCCGGCGAACGCCGACGGGCTCGGCCTGGTCGGGATGCGCGAGCGGGTCGCCACCCACGGCGGTGCGCTGGAGATCGGCCCACGCGCGGGCGGCGGCTGGCGGGTGCGGGCCCGGTTCCCGCTGCCGCTGCCGGTGGGGCGGCCCGCGTGAGCGCCGACCACGAGGCGCCCGGGGCCGACCGGCCGATCCGGGTGCTGCTCGCCGACGACCAGCATCTCGTGCGTACCGGCTTCCGGGTCATCCTCGAGGTGGAGGACGACATCGAGGTCGTCGGGGAGGCCGCCGACGGGGAGCGGGCCGCCAGCATGGCCCGGGCGCTGCGCCCGGACGTGGTGCTGATGGACGTGGAGATGCCCGGGGTCGACGGGCTGGAGGCCACCCGGCGGATCACCGCCGGGGACGACGGGCCGGGCGGACCGGCCGTGCTGATCCTCACCACCTTCGACCGGGACGACTACCTGTTCGCCGCGCTGCGCGCCGGTGCCAGCGGCTTCCTGCTCAAGAACGGCACCCCGGAGGACCTGATCGAGGCGATCCGGGTGCTGGCCCGGGGCGACGGCCTGCTCGCCCCGGAACTCACCCGGCGGGTGATCGCCACCTTCGCCCGACCCGGCGGATCCGTCACGTCGGGCGGCCCGCGCACCGCTCCCGAGGCGGCGCTGCGCGACCTGACCCCCCGCGAGCGGGAGGTCCTGGTCCTGGTCGCCGGCGGTGCCAGCAACGGCGAGATCGCCGCCGCCTTGCACCTGGGCGAGGCGACGGTGAAGACGCACGTCAGCCGGGTGCTCGCGAAGCTGGGCCTGCGCGACCGGGTGCAGGCGGTGGTCTTCGCGTACGAGCACGGGGTGGTGCGCCCCGGCGGCTGACCGGTCTCCGCCACGAGGGGGACGGCACGCTCGATCTCGGGACGGACGGCGCGCCGCGCCCGACGATCTAGCGTGGACGCCGTGACCAATGTGCTCCGCCTCGACGGCGTCGACCGCAGCTTCGGCGACCGGCGGGTGCTCCAGAACGTGTCCTTCGACGTGGCCGCCGGCCGGATGACCGGCTTCGTGGGCGGCAACGGCGCCGGCAAGACCACCACCATGCGGATCATCCTCGGGGTGCTCGCAGCGGACGCCGGTGAGGTGACCTGGCGGGGTGCGCCGCTGACCCGCGAGGCCCGCCGCCGCTTCGGCTACATGCCGGAGGAGCGCGGCCTCTACCCGAAGATGAGCGTCCGGGACCAGATCGCCTACCTGGGCCGGCTGCACGGCATGACCGCCGCCGCGGCGGGCCGCAGCACCGACGCGCTGCTGGAGCGGGTCGGCCTCGCCGAGCGCGGCGACGACCTGCTGGAGACGCTGTCGCTGGGCAACCAGCAGCGCGCGCAGATCGCCGCCGCCCTGGTGCACGACCCCGAGGTGCTGGTGCTGGACGAGCCGTTCTCCGGCCTCGACCCGCTGGCCGTGGACACGGTCGTCGCCGTCCTGCGCGAACGGGCGGCCACCGGGGTGCCGGTGCTCTTCTCCAGCCACCAGCTCGACGTCGTCGAGCGGCTCTGCGACGACCTGGTGATCATCGCCGACGGCGTGATCCGGGCCGCCGGCAGCCGGGAGGAACTGCGCGCGACGTACACCTCACCCCGCTACGAGCTGGTGGTGCAGACCGACGCCGGCTGGCTGCGCGACGAGCCCGGGGTGACCCTCGTCGACCTCGACGGCGCGCGCGCCGTGTTCGACCTCGCACCCGGCGCGGACGAGCAGCCGGTGCTGCACGCGGCGCTGGCCCGGGGCCCGGTCCGCGCGTTCCGCCCGGTCAGCCCGTCCCTCACCGAGATCTTCCGAGAGGTCGCCCAGTGAACACCACGCAGGCCACCCGGCTGGTCGCCGCCCGGGAGATCCGGGTCAAGCTGCGCGACCGCACCTTCCTGTTCAGCACCCTGTTCTTCCTGCTGATCGCCGCCGCCGCGACCATCCTGCCGCCACTGCTCTCCGGCGGCCCGTCGAGCGTGGCGGTGACCGAGGCGGCGGCCGGCCCGCTGCGCGAGGCGGGGCTCGAGGTGCGTACGGTCCCCGACGACCGCGCCGCCGAGCAGGCCGTACGCGCCGGCGACGCCGACGCCGCCGTGGTCTCCGGGCCGGCGGTGCTGGCCATGGACGAGGCCCCCGACGACGTGGTGGCGGCGCTGAGCACCCAGCCCGCGGTCCGGCTGCTGGACCCCGACGCGGTGGACCCGGTGGTGGCCTTCCTGGTGCCGTTCGCCTTCGCGTTCATCTTCTTCATCACCTCGCAGACCTTCGGCGTGCAGATCGCGCAGAGCATCGTCGAGGAGAAGCAGACCCGGATCGTGGAGATCCTGGTGGCCGCGGTGCCGGTACGGGCGCTGCTGGCCGGCAAGATGATCGCCGGAACCGTACTGGCGCTCGGGCAGATCGCCCTGGTCGCCCTGGTGGCCGTGATCGGGGTGCAGTTCGGCGACAGCGGCGGGCTGCTCTCGCTGCTGGCCCCGGCGATCGGCTGGTTCCTGCCGTTCTTCCTGCTCGGCTTCGTGCTGGTCGCCGCGATGTGGGCGGCGGCCGGGGCGCTGGTCAACCGCCAGGAGGACATCGCCGGCGTGTCGACGCCGGTGCAGTTGGCGGTCATGCTGCCGTTCTTCGCGGTGGTCTTCCTGAACGACAACGCGACGGCCATGCGTGTGTTGTCCTACCTGCCGTTCTCCGCGCCGACGGCCATGCCGCTGCGGCTGTTCACCGGCGACGCGGCCGGCTGGGAGCCGCTGGTGTCCCTGGCGCTGCTGCTGGTCGCCGCCGCCGCGTTCGTGGCCGCCGGCGCCCGGGTCTACGAGGGTTCGCTGCTGCGCACCAACGGCCGCACCTCGGTGCGGGCGGCGTGGCGCTCGCGCGAGACGCTGGGCTGAGCGACGTCGCGCCCGGCACGCCCCGGCGTGCCGGGCGCCGTCGCGTCCCTGATGGCGTGGCAGCCGAACCACACCTCCCCGCGCAGGATCCCGCGCCGGACGACGCGTCGCCCGGCGCGCAGCGGCCACCGCCGCCCGCCCCACCGCCGCCTCGCCCCGTTGGACCTGAGTGGTCCACGGGAGCAGCGCAACCAGGGCGGGGCGGGACGGCCCGCGGCGTCGGGTCAGCCGACGGCCTCCATCACCTCGTCGCTGACGTCGAAGTTCGCGTAGACGTTCTGCACGTCGTCGCAGTCCTCCAGGACGTCGATCAGCTTGAAGATCTTGCGGGCGCCCTCCTCGTCGAGGGGGACGTTGACGCTCGGGATCAGCGACGACTCGGCCGACTCGTACTCGATGCCGGCGTCCTGGAGCGCGGTGCGGACCGCGATCAGGTCGGTCGGCTCGGAGACCACCTCGAACGCCTCGCCCAGGTCGTTGACCTCCTCGGCGCCGGCGTCGAGGACCGCCATCATCACGTCGTCCTCGGTCGTGCCGGCCTTGGGGACGAGCACGACGCCCTTGCGGGAGAACATGTACGACACCGAGCCCGCGTCGGCGAGCGAGCCGCCGTTGCGGGTCAGCGCGGTGCGTACCTCGGTGGCCGCGCGGTTGCGGTTGTCGGTGAGGCACTCGATGAGCATCGCCACGCCGTTCGGGCCGTAGCCCTCGTACATGATGGTCTGCCAGTCGGCGCCGCCGGCCTCCAGGCCCGAGCCGCGCTTGACGGCGCGGTCGATGTTGTCGTTGGGGACCGAGTTCTTCTTCGCCTTCTGGATGGCGTCGTAGAGCGTCGGGTTGCCGGCCGGGTCACCGCCGCCGGTGCGCGCGGCGACCTCGACGTTCTTGATCAGCTTGGCGAACATCTTGCCGCGCTTGGCGTCGATGACCGCCTTCTTGTGCTTGGTCGTCGCCCACTTTGAGTGGCCGGACATCTGCTACCTCCGTTGCTACCCGCCGTCTGCATCGACCGACCGCGCACGCCCCGCTCCCGCCGGCGCACGCGGTGGTGCCGGTCAGCCCTGCGGGAAAGCCGTGACGGGCAGCTGGCCCCGCCGAATCTCGGCAATCCTACCGACGACCGGCGGGTGGCTGTCACGCGCGGCACGGCGGCGGCCCGCCCCGAGCCGTCCGGACGCCGACGACGGGGGCGGCCGGGCGCCCGTGCCCGGGGGCCCGGCCGACGGCGCGGGCGGGGCCCCTCCCGAGGGAGGAGACCCCGCCCGACGTGCCACGGGAGCGCTCAGCGGGCGGCGCGGACCAGTTCGACGAAGTACGCGTGGACCCGCGCGTCGCCGGTAAGCTCCGGGTGGAACGAGGTGGCCAGCAGGTTGCCCTGCCGTACCGCCACGATCCGGCCGGCGGCCGGGCCCTCGGTCACCGTGCCGAGCACCTGCACGCCGTCGCCGACCCGCTCGACCCACGGCGCCCGGATGAACACGGCGTGGAACGGCCCGCCCTCGACGCCGGTGATCCCCACGGGCGCCTCGAACGAGTCGACCTGCCGGCCGAACGCGTTGCGCCGCACGGTCATCTCGATGCCGGCGAACCCGCGCTGGTCGGGGCGGCCGTCGAGGACCTCGGTGGCCAGCATGATCATGCCGGCGCAGGAGCCGTAGACCGGCATGCCGTCGGCGACGCGCTTGTCGATCGGCTCGCGCAGCTCGAAGATGTCGGCGAGCTTGCTGATCGTGGTGGACTCGCCGCCGGGGATCACCAGCCCGTCCACCTCGTCCAGCTCCTGCGCGCGGCGCACCGGTCGGGCGTCCGCGCCGGCCGCCGCGAGCGCGGCGACGTGCTCGCGTACGTCGCCCTGGAGGGCGAGTACGCCGATGACGGGTGCGTCGCTCATGTCACCGTTCCTTCCGTCGTCGACCTGCGCGGTGGCTCGTAGCTCCGCGGCGGCACGCCCCGCGGCGGTGACCCCTCCGCCGCCCGGGGCGCGGACGGGGCCGTTGCTCACCAGCCGCGCTCGGCCAGCCGGTGCGGCTGCGGGATGTCGTCGACGTTGATGCCGACCATCGCCTCGCCGAGGCCCCGGGAGACCTTCGCCAGGACGTCGGGGTCGTCGTGGAAGGTGGTGGCCTTCACGATCGCGGCGGCGCGCTGCGCGGGATTGCCCGACTTGAAGATGCCGGAGCCCACGAAGACGCCCTCGGCGCCGAGCTGCATCATCATCGCGGCGTCGGCCGGGGTGGCGATCCCGCCGGCGGTGAACAGCACCACCGGCAGCTTGCCGCTCTCGGCGACCTCCTTGACCAGCTCGTACGGCGCCTGGAGCTCCTTGGCGGCCACGTACAGCTCGTCGGTCGGCAGCGAGCCCAGCCGGCGGATCTCCTGGCGGATCTTGCGCATGTGGGTGGTGGCGTTGGAGACGTCACCGGTGCCGGCCTCGCCCTTGGAGCGGATCATGGCCGCGCCCTCGGTGATCCGGCGCAGGGCCTCGCCGAGGTTGGTCGCCCCGCAGACGAAGGGGACGGTGAACGCCCACTTGTCGATGTGGTTGGCGTAGTCGGCCGGGGTCAGCACCTCGGACTCGTCGACGTAGTCCACGCCGAGCGACTGGAGGATCTGGGCCTCGACGAAGTGGCCGATGCGGGCCTTGGCCATGACCGGGATGGAGACGGCGTTGATGATGCCGTCGATCATGTCGGGGTCGCTCATCCGGGACACCCCGCCCTGGGCACGGATGTCGGCGGGCACCCGCTCGAGCGCCATCACCGCGACGGCACCGGCGTCCTCGGCGATCTTGGCCTGCTCGGCGTTGACCACGTCCATGATCACGCCGCCCTTGAGCATCTCGGCCATGCCGCGCTTGACGCGGGCGGTGCCGGTGACGGGGCTGGCGCTAGCGTTCTGGGCAGTGGTTTCGGGCACGGGTCATCGCTCCTCGAACATGCTCGGGGGGTGGCTGCGGAAATGCTACGACGGTCCCAACACCGATCCGACAGCCAATCAGGCCCACGGTGGCCTGCACTGTGGCAGCCGTCACCGCCCCGCGTGCGCCCCGTCCGCTGATCAGGACGCCATGGACCTCGACGCGGCCGGATGACGTCCCTGGGGTCCTGATCACGATGCGCCCTGCCTGCGGCGCCTGCGTCAGTTGGCGGGGACGTCGGCCGGGACGGTGAGCGTGGGGTCGTCGATGTCGAAGTAGCGCGGCCAGGGGCGGCGGCGCCCCATCCGCAACACGCGCACCAGCGGGCGGCCACGCGCCGAGCGCGCGTCGCGCACCAGATCGGTGTGCACCTGGCGGGCCAGGGCCAGCCGCCGGCTCGCGCCGATGACCGCCTCGCAGTCCGGGTCCCCCGGGTCCAGGTCCACCGCCCGCAGCTGGCGGGTGAGGTCGTTCTCGGCCGCCTCCCGCTCGTCGGGCTCGGCGTCCAGCGCGATGCGCGCCGCCGCGTACAGCTCGACGCCGTAGCGGCGCTCGGCCAGGACGGCGGCGGCCGCCGCCCGGCGCAGCAGGTGGGCCTCCAGGGCACGGGCCGCCAGCTCGGCCCGTGCGTGCAGCCGGGCGACCCGGCCGGCGGTCCAGACGAGGTACGCCACGACCAGCCCGACGACCAGAGCCGCGAGCACCCACCAGAAGCGCGACATCGTCAGTCCAGCCCCACCCATTCGGTGTCCATGACCCGCCCGTCGGTGGCCTCGATCGCCGCCGCATACACCTCCAGCACCCGCCGGGCGACCACGGGCCAGTCGAAGGTGGCCACCACCTGGTCGCCGCAGGCGGTCAGCGCGGTCCGGGCGTCGGGGTCGTCGAGCAGGTCGGCCAGTGCGGTACGCAGCGCCGCCGCGTCCCCGGTCGGGAAGAGCCGGCCGGCCCGCCCGCCGTCGAGGACGCGCCGGAACGCGTCGAGGTCGCTGGCCACGACGGTCGTGCCCGCCGCGAGCGCCTCGGTGAGGATCATGCCGAAGGACTCGCCGCCGGTGTTCGGCGCCACGTAGAGGTGCACGCTGCGCAACATCCGCGCCTTGTCCTCCTCGGAGACCAGCCCGAGGAACGTCACCCGGTCACGCAGGTCGGCCGGGAACCGCCCGAACAGGTCGTCGGCGTCGCCGGGGCCGGCCACCAGCAGCCGCAGGCCGGGCCGCTGCCGGGCCAGCTCCACGAAGGCGTCGCGCAGGATCGGGAAGCCCTTGCGGGCCTCGGTGAACCGGCCGAGGAACCCGATCGCCCCGTCGTGGCCCGGCCGGCACTGCCCCGGCCAGCCCGGCAGCGGCTGCGCGTGACTGAACTTCGCCACGGCCACCCCGTTGGGGATCTCCACCGCCCCGCCGTCCATGTGCTCGACCTGCACCTTGCGCGCCAGGGCGCTCACCGCGATCCGGGCCGTGATCCGCTCCAGCACGATCTGGAGCACGCCCTGCGCGGCGGCCAGCGCCCGCGACCGGGTCATCGCGGTGTGGAAGGTGGCCACCACCGGCCCGCGCGCGGAGAGCACGGCCAGCAGCGACAGGCTCAGCGTCAGCGGCTCGTGCACGTGCAGCACGTCGAACTCGCCCCGGATGATCCACCGCCGCACCCGCGCGGTGGAGACCGGGCCGAAGGCGATCCGGGCCACCGAACCGTTGTACGGCAGGGGCACAGCCCGCCCCGCCGGCACCACGTACGGCGGCAGCGGGGAGTCCTCGTCGGCCGGGGCGAGCACGCTCACCTCGTGCCCGAGCCCGATCAGCGCCTCGGCGAGGTCCATGACGTGGTTCTGCACCCCGCCGGGCACGTCGAAGGAGTACGGGCACACGATGCCGATGCGCACGCCTCAACGCCTCCCTTACGCCTGTCCGGCGGCCGGGGAGGGCAGGGTCGGGCCGCCACCCGTGCCGTGCTGGTCCAGCCACATCCGCTGCAACATGTGCCAGTCTTCCGGATGCCGGGCGATGCCCGCCGCCAGACCGTCGGCGATCCGCTGGGTCAGCGACCGGACCCGCTGGTCGAGCGGCCCCTCCTCCGGGCCGGGCAGCGGCAGCGGGCCCTCGATCGACGCGCACGCCGCGTCCGCTTCATACCACATCGAGGCGACGTAGAGGGGCGCCTGCGTACGCAGCGCGAGCAGGGCCGGGCCCGGAGGCATCCGGGTGCGGTGGCCGAAGAACTCGACCTCCACGCCCCGCGCGGAGAGGTCGCGGTCGGCCAGCAGGGGCACCACCGTGCCGGCCCGGACCCGGTCGACCAGCACGTCGAACGCGTTGCGCTCCCCGCCGTGGGTGGGCAGGATCTCCATGCCCAGGCTCCGACGGAAGGCGAGGAACCGCTGGTAGACGCCCTCGGGCTTGAGCCGCTCGGCGACGGTGGTGATCGGCCAGCCGGTCGCCGCGACCCAGGCGCCGGCGGCGTCCCAGTTGCCGGCGTGCGGCAGCGCCACCACCGCGCCCCGGCCGGCCGCCACGTCGGCGGCGAGCTTCTCCTCGCCGTCGAGCCGGAAGCCGGCCAGGATCTCCGCCCGGCTGAGCGCGGGCAGCCGGAACGCCTCCAGCCAGTACCGGGCGTACGAGCGCAGGCCACGGCGCACCAGCTCGTCGAGCTCGGCCTCCGGCAGGTCGGGGCCGACCACCCGGCGCAGGTTCGCGCGCAGTCGGGCCGTACCGCCGCCGCCGCGACGGTGGGCGCGGTCGGCGCCCGCCCGGAACGCCGCCGCCGCGACGGACCGGGGCAGCGCGCGGATGACGCGCCACCCGGCGAGATAGCCGAGCTCGGTGAGGTTCACCGGCGCCGGCCCCCCGGCCACGGCCGACCGGCGCGTGTCGCGCTCACCCCTGTCCGCCCGGGGTGTGCACCCGCTGGGCCTGGCGGTAGACGTGCGCCATCCGCTGGCCGACCGTGAAGATCGACACGGCGGCGAGCAGCCACAGCGCGATCTCCAGCGCGGGGTCGACGCCGACGCCGGTGAGCAGCCCGCCGACGCCGACGATGAGCAGCCGCTCGGTGCGCTCGGCGATGCCCACGTTGCAGGTCATGCCGAGCCCCTCGGCGCGGGCCTTGACGTAGGAGACCAGCCCACCGGCGGCCAGGCAGAGCAGCGCGGCGGCCACGCCGGAGTACTGGTGCTGGGTGGCCAGCCAGTACGCCACCGCGCCGAAGACGGCGCTGTCGGCCACCCGGTCCATGCTCGAGTCGAGGAACGCCCCGAACTTCGTGGAGCCCCCGCTCATCCGGGCCATCGTCCCGTCGAGCAGATCGGTGAGCGCGAAGAAGGTGACTATCAGGGCCCCGGCGACCAGATGACCGCGGGCACCGAAGCCGAGCGCGCCGACGAGCACCCCGAGGGTGCCCGCCACGGTGACCGCGTTGGGAGTTACGCCCGCTCGGAGCAGGCGGCGTGCGACCGGCTCGACGACGCGGGTCATCCCCGCGCGGGCCGACACTTGGAAGATCTTCGCCATGGCGGTCCCACGATAACGGTCGGCCCGTCAGCAGCGGTACGGCCGGTCCGGCGACCCGCGGAAACGGAGCCTTGTGCCGGCCCCGGATCGGGTGTGAGATCGAGCCAGGGACGTGAGCCAGCTCACCCGCCCGCCCGTTGATTACCCGCAACCCGGCACCGCACCGGAGGATGTCGCCGCGGAACCCGACCGGGCCGCTTCCCCGTCGCGCGCGGCGGTCGCCACCAACCACGGCTGAGGGAGGTGCGCCCCATGGCGCAGAAGAGTCAGGAGAAGGGGGCCGCCGGCGGCGCGCCGGTGGTGACCGAGCCCGCCAGGATCCGCAACGTGGTGCTCGTCGGGCACTCCGGCGCGGGCAAGACCACGCTGGTGGAGGCGCTGCTCGCCGCGAGCGGCACCATCGCCCGGGCCGGCGACGTCGCCGCCGGCACCACCGTCTGCGACCACGACCCCGCGGCCGTACGCCAGCAGCGCTCGGTCAGCCTGGCCTGCGCGCCGCTGCTGCACGACGGGATCAAGGTCAACCTGCTCGACACCCCCGGCTACGCCGACTTCGTGGGCGAGCTGCGGGCGGGGCTGCGGGCCGCCGACGCGGCGCTGTTCGTGGTCTCCGCCGTCGACGGCATGGACGCCGCCACCGCCGCCCTCTGGGAGGAGTGCGCGGCCGTCGACATGCCCCGGGCGGTCGCCGTGGCCCGGCTGGACCACCCACGCGCCGACTTCGACGAGGCCGTGGCGCTGTGCCAGCGCGTCTTCGGCGACAACGTGCTCCCGCTCTACCTGCCGATGCTCGGCGACGACGGGGTCTCCACCGTCGGCCTGCTCGGCCTGATCACCCGCCGGGTCTTCGACTACACCGCCGGCCTGCCGGCCCAGGTACGCGAGCCGGACCCGGAGCACCTGCCCGCCATCGTCGAGTCCCGCGACGAGCTGATCGAGGGGATCATCGCCGAGAGCGAGGACGAGTCCCTGATGGACCGCTACCTCTCCGGCGAGGAGATCGGCACCGACGTGCTCGTCGAGGACCTGGAGAAGGCGGTCGCCCGCGGCCACTTCTATCCGGTGGTGCCCGTCTGCGCAGAAACCGGCGTGGGGCTGGACGCGCTGCTGGAGGTGCTCACCGCCGGCTTCCCCTCGCCGCTGGAGCACGAGCTGCCCGCCGTCGCCGGGGTGGACGGCTCCCCCCGGCCGCCGCTGACCTGCGACCCCGACGGCCCGCTGGTCGCCGAGGTGGTCAAGACGACCGTGGACCGGCACGTCGGCCGGGTGTCCCTGGTGCGGGTCTTCTCCGGCACGCTGCGGCCCGAGCAGACCGTGCACGTCTCCGGGCACGGGATGGCCGAGCGGGGCCACCCCGACCACGACGCCGACGAGCGGGTCGGCCACGTCTACACGCCGCTGGGCGCGAGCCTGCGCGAGGTGGGCGCCTGCGTGGCCGGCGACATCTGCGCGCTCACCAAGTCGGGCAGCGCGGAGACCGGCGACACCATCTCCGCCAAGGACGACCCGCTGCTGATCGCCCCCTGGGAGATGCCCGAGCCGCTGCTGCCGGTGGCCGTCGTGGCCCACAGCCGCGCCGACGAGGACGCCCTCGCGCGCAACCTCGCCCGCCTCGTCGCCGCCGATCCGACCCTGCGGCTGGAGCGCAACCCGGAGACCCACCAGCTGGTGCTCTGGTGCATGGGCGAGGCACACGCCGACGTGGTGCTGGAGCGCCTGCGCGCCGGCGGGGTGCAGCTCGACACCGAGCCGGTCAAGATCGCGCTGCGCGAGACGCTGACCGTACCGGCCACGGGACACGGCCGGCACGTCAAGCAGTCCGGCGGCCACGGTCAGTACGCCGTCTGCGACATCGAGGTCGAGCCGCTGCCGCCCGGCGCCGGCTTCGAGTTCGTCGACCGGGTCGTCGGCGGGGCGGTGCCGCACAACTACGTCCCCTCCGTCGAGAAGGGCGTACGCGCCCAGATGGCGCGCGGCCTCGTCGCCGGCCACCCGGTGGTGGACCTGCGGGTGACCCTCGTCGACGGCAAGGCGCACAGCGTCGACTCCTCCGACGCGGCCTTCCAGACCGCCGGGGCGCTCGCCCTGCGCGACGCGGCCGAGAAGGGCCAGCCGGCGCTGCTGGAGCCGGTCGACGAGGTGCTGGTCCGGGTGCCCGACTCCGCGGTGGGCGCCGTGATGGGCGACCTGTCCGGCCGACGCGGCCGGGTGCTCGGCACCGAAGCCGACGCCGAGGCGGAGGGGCGCACCGTGGTCCGCGCCGAGGTACCCGCCACGGAACTGCTCCGCTACGCGGCCGAGCTGCGCTCGATGACCTCGGGCACCGGCACGTTCCGCCGCCACTTCGTCCGCTACGACCCGATGCCCGCCCACCTCGCCGACCAACTCCGCACCACTCCCACCACCCACCCCTAGCCCGTGTTTCATATGTCCCGGAGGTACTGGTTGATGGCCGCGATGGTCAGGGTGGCCTCGTAGCGCACGGCTAG
>NZ_JCADBQ010000012.1:0-176121 GCF_059359355.1 Micromonospora sp. ZG13 | reverse complement strand
GCGGCGTAGGCGGTGGTGACGGGGCCGGCGATGGCGCCGCCGGTGAAGGCGAGCCCGGCGGCGGTCAGGGCGGTCTTACGCAGCATGTCGGTACGCATGGTGATAGCACCTTTCGATCGGGGGTGCGCGGACGCGCGGGGGAGCGGCGTGCCGCGAGGGGGAAGTCAGAACGGATCGCTCCGGCGGCGGGGGGCCTGCTCGGCGTCCGGGATGTCTCAACGACCCGCGTCGGCCAGCCATTCCGCCGGCCGGTCGGGCCACCCGTGGCGCGGGGGGAGCGCCGTGGGTATGCCATGTTCAACGACCCGCGCGGGCCCACGATTCCGCCACCCGGGTGGCGCCGACCACGGGACGTAACCGGACATCAGGTGACATCTGGAGATCGGTCGGAGGCTAGAACCGGACAAATGGGCCCGCACCTCGCAGGGTGCCGCAGTCGGTCGTCGGGTGAGCATGGTGCGGCGAGCGCCCTGTCGAGCTGATGTCGTAAACGACTCACCAGTCCTGCCTGCCCGAGCCGAGGCGCGCCGGGCCCACCGGTGGCCCCGATGGAGGCCCTCATCCCCGGCCCGCCGAAGTCGCTGGCGCAGCGGCCGGCGACCCCCCGCTTGGTCCGCCGCTCCGTTCCGGCCAGGGCCGCCACAACGGGGCGTCGTTGCGCCCGCCGTTCCGTGCGCTGGGTCCGCCGCTCCCTTCGCTGGGCCGCCGTTCCGTTCGCTGGGTCGCCGAGCGGCTCGACGACCGATTCCGGCCGGCACGAACCGACCGGCGCTCGTACCCCCCGACTGCCATGCACGGGCTCTGCGACGTCCGCGGCCCGCCGCTCCGCCCGCCCGCCACGCCCCCCGCTGGCCGCCCGATTCGGGACGGACGGGGCATCCCTGAATCGTCTACGACATCAGCTCGACAGGGCGCGACGAGGTGCGGGCGTAAGGCGCGCGGGGCGGGACGTCAGGCGGGCGGGGCGGGCGCGGAAGCCTCCTCAGGGCCGGGCTGGCGGGGGACTGCTGCGGGTGCCGGTGGTTCCGGCTGGGTGGGGATCGCCGCCTGTGGGGCGGCGGAAGCCGGTGGCTCCGTGGGCCACGGGATCTCCGGCGAGCGGTGGAAGGCCACGCCGGCGGCGGCCCAGCGCGGGCCGTGCCCGGCCAGCCGGTCGCGGAAGCCGGCCCAGTCGTGCGTCGCGCGGGGCGACCAGCCCAGCTCGGCGATCGCGGGCAGGCGCGGGAAGAGCATGAACTCGACCTCCGCCCGCGAGGTGACCGACTCGGTCCACAACGGCGCCTCCACGCCGAGCACCGCGTCGGCCGGTACGCCGGCCACGTGGGTGCCGGGATCCCAGTCGTACGCCCGCCGCACGTCGATCAGGCCCGCCCAGTCGTGCCCGATCGGGGTGTCCGGGGCGTACTTCATGTCGAGGTAGGCGTGGTTGGCGGGGGAGAGCACGAGCCGGGCGCCCCGGCGGACCGCGTCCGCGGTGACCCGGTCCTCGCCATCGGTGCCCCACCACTGGAGCACCCGCCCCTCGCTGTGCGCGGCGGGCGCGATCTGGTGCCAGCCCACCACGGTCCTGCCGGTTGCGGCGACGATGCGCTGGGCCCGCTCGACGAAGGCCGCGTACGCCTCGGGGCGCACCTTGAACGCCTCGTCGCCCCCGATGTGCAGCCACGGCCCGGGGGTGAGCGCGGCGATTTCGCCGAGCACGTCGGCGACGAACTCGTACGTCCGCTCGCTCGTGGGGTCGACGTAGCTGAAACCGACCTCGGTGCCGGTGTAGGGCGGTGGTGCGACGCCGTCCGGGGCCAGCTCGCCGTACGCGGTCAGCGCCGCGTGGGTGTGTCCCGGCAGGTCGATCTCCGGCACCACGGTGACGTGCCGCTCGGCGGCGTAGGCCACGATCCGCCGGTAGTCGTCGCGGCTGTAGTGCCCGCCCGGGCCGCCGCCCACCTCGCCCGCCCCGCCGACCTCGGCCAGCCGGGGCCAGGAGTCGACGGCGATCCGCCAGCCCTGGTCGTCGGTGAGGTGCAGGTGCAGGTGGTTGAGCTTGTAGCGGGCCAGGTGGTCGATCACCCGCAGCACGTCCGGTACGCCGAAGAAGTGCCGGGCCACGTCGAGCATCGCCCCCCGGTACGGGAACCGGGGCCGGTCGGTGATCGAACCCCCGGGCAGCACCCAGCGCTCGGCGGTCGGCGTCGGGCTCTCGACGGCGGCGGGCAGGAGTTGCCGCAGGGTCTGTACGCCGAAGAAGAGCCCGGCCCCGGTGGCGGCCTCGACGCGTACCCCGTCGGACGTCACGTCGAGCCGGTAGCCCTCCGGGCCGAGGTCGGCGGAGTCGACGAGCGCCAGCACGATGTCGCCGCCCGTCCCCGCCCGGGTGTCGTCGCCCACCGGGAGCGGATAGCCGGTGGCCGGCCGGAGCAGGTCGGCGAGCTGCCCGGCGGCGGCGCGGGCGTCGTCGTCGGGGCTCACCCGGATCACCGTGTCGGGGGTGAGCACGAAGTCGGCGCCCGCGACCGGCGCGACCCGCTCCGGGGCGGGCACGACGTCGCCCAGCCGTACGCGGGCGGCCGGAGCGGCCCCGCCGGCGGTTGTGGCCGGCGCGACGGGCAGGTCGCCGGGCGGCGGGGCGAGCGCGTCCTCGGCGGACCGGGTGGCCGCCCGGGCCAGCTCGGCCGCGGCCGGTTCGCGGACCGGCAGGTCAGGGTGCCCGGCCGGCCGCTCGCCCGCCGCAACGCTGGACGGGTCGAGCGGTTCCGGGGCGGTGGGAACGGGTGGCACGGCGGCGGCTCCCAGGGGTGTATTTGCGGCGGTTATGGCAAAGGTGAGGTTCACCGAAAGGGCTGCGGCCAAGACTACGAGGCGAAGCGGGAAATGCGTGATCGTGCGCGTGGAAGCGTTCCCAAAAACCGGTACGAACGCGGATAGTCGTGATGGCTGTGCCGATTGTCACCGAACGGTCCCGGGCCACCCGAAGTTCGCCTAGCCTTCGCCCCACCGGCCGGCTTGGCACCGGGATTGCCGGTGGTCCATCCCGGGGTAATGGGAGCAACTGAACCTTCGTTAAGTGTCGGACCGGCGTGCGTGGGAGGGCTCTGGTGGCAACGCAGGAGACGGTGGAACACAAGTACGTCTACGCCTTCGCCGAGGGCAACAAGGACCTCAAGGAACTGCTCGGCGGCAAGGGGGCCAACCTGGCCGAGATGACCAATCTCGGCCTGCCGGTCCCGCCGGGCTTCACGATCACCACGGAGGCCTGCAAGGCGTACCTCGCCACCGGGGAGGAGCCCGACGGCCTGGCCGACCAGATCGCCGCGCACCTCGCGTCGCTGGAGCGGGCGATGGGCAAGCGCCTCGGTGACCCGGAGGACCCGCTGCTGGTCTCCGTGCGCTCCGGCGCCAAGTTCTCCATGCCCGGCATGATGGAGACCGTCCTCAACGTCGGGCTCAACGACCGCAGCGTCCAGGGGCTCGCCCGGCAGGCCGGCGGCTCGGGCGGGCAGTCCACCCCCGGCGGCGCGGACCGGTTCGCCTGGGACTCCTACCGTCGCCTGATCCAGATGTTCGGCAAGACGGTGTGCGAGGTTCCGGGCGAGGAGTTCGAGCACGCGCTCGACGACGCCAAGCGGGCCAAGGGCACCCGCAACGACCTCGACCTCGACGCCGACGACCTGCGGGGGCTGGTCGACGCGTACAAGAAGATCTTCTTCAAGCACACCGGCCGGGAGTTCCCGCAGGAGCCGCGCGAGCAGCTCGACCTGGCCATCCGCGCGGTCTTCGAGTCGTGGAACGCCGAGCGCGCGGTGCTCTACCGCCGCCAGGAGCGCATCCCGGCCGACCTGGGCACGGCGGTCAACGTGGTGGCGATGGTCTTCGGCAACCTCGGCCCGGACTCCGGCACCGGTGTCGCGTTCACCCGCGACCCCGCCAGCGGCGCCCAGGGCATCTACGGCGACTACCTGGCCAACGCCCAGGGTGAGGACGTCGTCGCGGGCATCCGCAACACCGTGCCGTTGCAGGAGCTGGAGCGGCTGGACAAGAAGTCCTACGACGAACTGCTCGGCATCATGGCCCGGCTGGAGGGCCACTACCGCGACCTCTGCGACATCGAGTTCACCATCGAGCGCGGCAAGCTCTGGATGCTCCAGACGCGCGTCGGCAAGCGCACCGCCGCCGCGGCGTTCGTCATCGCCGGGCAGCTCGTCGACGAGGGCCTGATCGACCTCGACGAGGCGTTGCACCGCGTCAACGGCGCGCAGCTCGCCCAGCTGATGTTCCCGCGGTTCCGCCTCGACCACGAGTTCCAGCCGGTGGCGAAGGGGATCGGGGCGTCGCCGGGCGCGGCCTCGGGCAAGGTGGTCTTCACCTCCGCCCGCGCGGTCGAACTGGCCGCCGAGGGGGAGTCGGTGATCCTGGTCCGGCGCGAGACCAACCCGGACGACCTGAACGGCATGATCGCGGCCCAGGGCATCCTCACCTCGCGCGGCGGCAAGACCAGCCACGCCGCCGTGGTGGCGCGCGGCATGGGCAAGACCTGCGTCTCCGGCGCCGACGAGATCGAAGTGGACGTGCCGCAGCGCCGGTTCGTCGTCGGCGGGCAGACGGTCGTCGAGGGCGACGTCGTCTCCATCGACGGCACCACCGGCAAGGTTTACCTCGGCGAGGTGCCGGTCATGCCGTCGGAGGTGGTGCAGTACTTCGAGGGCAGCCTCGACCCGGAGCACGTCGACAACGCGCTGGTCCGGGCCGTACACCGGATCATGTCGCACGCCGACGCCAGGCGGCGGCTGGCCGTCCGCACGAACGCCGACACCGGCGCGGACGCCGCCCGGGCCCGGCGCTTCGGCGCGGAGGGCATCGGGCTGTGCCGCACCGAGCACATGTTCCTCGGCGACCGGCGCGAGCTGGTCGAGCGGCTGATCCTGGCCCGCGACAACGCCGAGCGGGAGGCCTCGCTGGCCGCGCTGCTGCCGTTGCAGCGCGCCGACTTCGAGGAGATCTTCCGGGAGATGGACGGGATGCCCGTCACCGTCCGGCTGATCGATCCGCCGCTGCACGAGTTCCTGCCCCCGCTGGAGCAGCTCGCGGTCAACGTGGCGGTCGCCCAGGAGCGCGGCGAGGACGTCGCCAAGGAGGAGGCGCTGCTCGCCGCCGTGCGGCGGATGCACGAGGAGAACCCGATGCTGGGTCTGCGCGGCGTCCGCCTCGGCCTGGTCATCCCCGGCCTGTTCGCCATGCAGGTCCGCGCCATCGCGGAGGCCGCGGTCACCGTCACGCGCGGCGGCGCGGTGGCCAAGCCGGAGATCATGGTCCCCCTGGTCGGCGCGGTGCAGGAGCTGGAGACGGTACGCGCCGAGGCCGAGAAGATCATTTCCGACGTGGTCGGGGACAGCGGCGTCGAGGTGCTGATCGGCACGATGATCGAGGTGCCCCGGGCGGCGCTGACCGCCGGCCAGATCGCCGAGGCGGCACAGTTCTTCTCCTTCGGCACCAACGACCTGACCCAGATGGGCTGGGGCTTCTCCCGCGACGACGTCGAGGGCGCCTTCTTCTGGCGCTACCTGGAGCTGGGCATCTTCGGCATCTCGCCGTTCGAGTCGATCGACCGCGACGGCGTGGGCCGGCTGGTGCGCATCGCCGCGGAGGAGGGCCGGGCCGCCCGGCCGGAGCTGAAGCTCGGCGTCTGCGGCGAGCACGGCGGTGACCCGGAGTCGGTGCACTTCTTCCACGAGGTCGGCCTGGACTACGTGTCCTGCTCGCCCTTCCGGGTGCCCGTCGCCCGGCTGGAGGCCGGCCGCGCGGCCGTGGAGACGGACGGCTCCGACAGCCGCTGACGCGGCGGAGGCGACAGGCCGGCGGCGGACCCGGGGGAGCGGGTCCGCCGCCGCTGCCGTGCGGGCGGCCCGTGCCGGCACGACCGCACCGTGGGTCGGGGGCCGGTCGCGACCGGCCCCCGGAGGGTTGCTCAGACCGGCGGGCGACGCCAGGCGTGCGGGCTGACGCGCCGGGGAAGCCTGCCGCCCGAGGTGCGGGCCGCCAGCGCGGCGTGCGCCTCGCGTACCGGCGCCGCACCCACCCGGCGGCTGGTGTCCAGCACCGAGCCGGTGCGCCGGGCCACCGCCCGCGCGTCGGCGTGCAGCTCCTCCAGGTCGGCGCTGGCGTCGGCAACCAGCGTCAGCAGGGCGTTACGCCCGGCGGGGTAGGTGACGACGGCGCCGGCGGAGGTGCGTACCACCGATTCCCGGAACTCGCCGTGCCGCACCGTGTCGGCCACCCGGTGGCCGAGGCCGAAGCTGGCCGCCGCGAGCGCCGCCAGGTGGGTGGCGTCCGTCGCCGGCAGGTCGCTGGAGATCAGCAGGCCGTCGGTGCCGGCCAGCACCGTGCCCGCCACCTCGGGGCGGCGCAGGCGCAGCCCCGACAGTTCCGTTCCCATCATCGTGTCCGCGTCCACGGGTTTCTCCCCCACCGTCGGGCCCTCAGTCTGGTCACGTTCCGCGCTGGGAACGCTACCGGCGGCCATGCCGGATCGCGATCCCGTAACCGTCGGCGATCGGTCGACAACTCTCGACTGTTCGGAGGTTGCGCAGCCGTCGCCCGCGCGCCGGCGGCGAGCCGTACGCGGCGCGCGGGCGTAACCTGATCGGCATGAGCAGCGCCTGGGAGAGCCTGACCGTCGACGCCCGGGACCCCGCCCGGCTCGCCCGCTGGTGGGCCGAGGCGCTGGGCTACCAGGTGGTCACCGAGCAGCCGGACGAGGTGGAGATCCGCCGATCCGCCGACCGGTTGCCGGGCATCGTCTTCGTGCCGGTCGCCGACGACAAGACCACCAAGAACCGGTTGCACATCGACCTGCGCCCCGACGACCTGGAGGCCGAGGTCGAGCGGCTGGTCGACATGGGTGCCCGGCACGTCGACGTGGGCCAGGGCGAGGTGGACTGGACCGTGCTGGCCGATCCGGAGGGCAACGAGTTCTGCGTGCTGCGGCAGCGTGCGCGCTGAGCGTGGCGGGCCGGACGATCCGGACGTCGCCCGTCGGGTCGACGAGCCGCCGAAGGACACCGGGTACGGGCGGTCGGCGTACGAGCGGGACCGTGCCCGGGTGCTGCACTCGGCGGCCTTCCGGCGGCTCGCCGCGAAGACCCAGGTGCACACGGCCGGCACCGACGACTTCCTGCGTACCCGGCTGACCCACTCGCTGGAGGTCGCGCAGATCGCCCGCGAGATGGGGGCGCGGCTGGGCTGCGACCCGGACGTGGTGGACACCGCCGGGCTCGCCCACGACCTCGGCCACCCGCCGTTCGGGCACAACGGCGAGGACGCGCTCGACGAGCTGGCGGCCGGGTGCGGCGGCTTCGAGGGCAACGCGCAGACGCTGCGGGTGCTGACCCGGCTGGAGGCCAAGGTCCTCGCCCCGGACGGCAGCTCCGCCGGCCTCAACCTGACCCGCGCCTCGCTCGACGCGGTCAGCAAGTACCCGTGGCCGCGCCGGCCCGGCGTACGCAAGTTCGGCGTGTACGACGACGACCTCCCGCTCTTCGCCTGGCTGCGGGCCGGCGGGCCGGGTGACGACCGGCGCTGCCTGGAGGCGCAGGTGATGGACTGGGCCGACGACGTCGCGTACTCGGTGCACGACGTCGAGGACGGCATCCACGGCGGGTACGTGGCGCTGCGCCCGCTGCTGCACGACCCGCAGGAACGGGCCGCGCTCTGCGCCGACGTCGCCGCCACCTACTCCGGCGAGTCCCCGGCCGACCTCGGCGACGTGCTGCTGGAACTGCTCGACGACCCGGTGCTCGCCCCGCTGGCCGGCTACGACGGCAGCCACCGGGCGCAGGCGGCGCTGAAGGCGACCACCAGCGTGCTGACCGGCCGCTTCGTCTCGGCTGCGGTGGCGGCCACGCAGGAGCGCTACGGTCCCGGCCCGCACCGCCGCTACGCCGCCGACCTGGTGGTGCCCCGGCGCGTCCGGGCGCGGTGCGCCCTGCTCAAGGGCATCGCCCTGCGGTACGTGATGCGCCGCCCCGGCTCGGGCGAGCGCTACCGGCGGCAGCGGGAGGTCCTGGCCGAGCTGGTGCACGCCCTGGTCGCCCGGGCGCCGGACGGGCTGGATCCGGTCTTCGCCCCGCTCTGGTCGGCGGCGCCGGACGACGCGGCCCGGCAGCGGGTGGTGATCGATCAGGTCGCCTCGTTGACCGACCCGGCGGCCGTCGCCTGGCACGCGCGGTTGGTGCGCGGCGCGGGGGCCGATCGCCCGCCGAGCGGATGACGGGGATGGGCGGGGGAGCAAACTTAGGCTAACCTAACCGGCATGACGGAGCGCCCCATCAAGGTCACGACCGCCCGGGTGCTGCGCACCGGGCGGCCCACCCCCCATCTGGTCCGGCTGGTGCTCGGGGGTGAGGAGCTGGCCGGCCTGCCGGTGGGCGAGTTCACCGACCACTACATCAAGATCGTCTTCCCGGTGCCGGGGGTGGAGTACCCGAGCCCGATGGAGCTGAACGCGATCCGTCGTGACCTGCCCCGGGAGCAGTGGCCCCGGCTGCGCGCGTACACAGTGCGGGTCTGGGACGCGGCGAGCGGCGAAATGACCGTCGACATCGTGCACCACGGCGACGTCGGGGTGGGCGGGCCCTGGGCTGCCGCGCTGCGCCCCGGCGACCCGGTGCACTTCGTCGGCCCCGGTGGGGCGTACGCCCCCAGCCCGGACGCCGACTGGCACCTGCTGGTGGGCGACGAGAGCGCCCTGCCGGCGATCGCCGCCGCCCTGGAGCGGCTACCCGTAGGCGCCCCGGCCGCCGTCTTCGTCGAGGTCGCCGACCGGGCCGACGAGCAGCCGCTGGCCAGCCCCGGCGCCGTACGCCTGACCTGGCTGCACCGGGGCGACCGCCCGGTCGGGGAGGCCCTGGTCGCGGCCGTGCGCGCCCTGGAGTTCCCGCCCGGCGACGTGCACGCCTTCGTGCACGGCGAGGCCACCTTCGTCAAGGAGCTGCGCCGCCTGCTGCGCGTCGAGCGCGGTGTCTCCCGCGAGCGGCTCTCCATCTCCGGCTACTGGCGTCGGGGCCTGGACGACGAGGGCTGGCGTGCCAGCAAGTCCGACTGGAACCGTCAGGTGGAGGCCGAGGAGTCCGCCGCCGTACCGGCCTGAGCGACGCCGGAACCCTGCCCCGGCGCCGTCCCGGTCGCCCGGCAGCGGGTGTTTCGCCCGATGTCGCCCGGTTGCCACCCCCTGCCCCGCACGATGGGCAGGGGGTGGCGCATGAGCGGGCAGGTACGGGACCCGGCGCGGGCCGTGGGCCGGATCGACCGGACGGTGCTGGCGCTCAGCGTCGGCGGCGTACTGGCCGTGGTGGCATGGGGTGTGCTGGCCCGGACCTCCCTGGCCGAGTTCGGCACGTCGGGCCTGGCCTGGGTGATCGACACCTTCGGCTGGTTCTTCGTGGTCGCCGCCGACGCCTTCCTGGGGCTCGCGGTGGTCATCGCGGCGACGAGGTTCGGGCGCGTCCGGCTCGGCGCCGACGACGACGAGCCGGAGTTCAACACGCTGGCCTGGGTGGCCATGATGTTCAGCGCCGGGATGGGGATCGGCCTGGTCTTCTTCGCCGTCGCCGAACCCATCCAGCACTACGCGGCGCCCCCGCCGGCGACCGGTGTCGCACCGCAGACCGGCGCGGCCGGCGCCACGGCGATGCAGTACACCCTCTTCCACTGGACGCTGCACCCCTGGGGGATCTACGCGGTCGTGGCGCTCGCGCTGGCGTACTCGACCTTCCGCAAGGGCCGGGAGAACCGCATCTCGGCGGCCTTCCAACCCCTGCTCGGGCAGCGTGCCGACGGTGCGGCCGGCCGGGCGATCGACCTGCTGGCCGTGTTCGCCACCGTGTTCGGCTCGGCGACCAGCCTCGGCCTCGGCGCGCTCCAGGTCGCCGCCGGACTCGACCTGGTGGCGGGGATTCCGGACACGACCACGGTGGAGCTGGTGGTGATCGGCGCACTCACCCTGGCCTTCGTGATCTCCGCCTTCTCGGGACTGCACCGGGGCATCAAGTGGCTCTCCACCACCAACGTGCTGCTGGCGGTGCTGCTGATGCTCTTCGTCTTCGTGGTCGGGCCGACCATCTACACGCTGGAGGTGCTGCCGGCCTCGGTGGGCGACTACCTGAGCAACCTGGTCTTCATGTCCACTCGCACCGGCGCCTTCTCCGACCCGTCGTGGCTCGGCTCCTGGACGATCTTCTACTGGGCGTGGTGGATCTCCTGGGCGCCCTTCGTGGGCACCTTCATCGCCCGGATCTCCCGGGGCCGCACCGTCCGCCAGTTCCTCGTCGGCGTGCTGCTGGTGCCGAGCGGGGCCAGCGCGCTCTGGTTCGCGGTGCTCGGCGGCAGCGGGCTGCGCGCGCAGGCCACCGGCGCCCGGGACCTGGTGGCCGACGTCGGGGCGGGCACCGAGCAGGCGCTGTTCGGCCTGCTGGACGCGCTGCCGCTGGCGACGCTGACCAGCGTGCTGGCCATGGTGCTGATCGCGCTCTACTTCGTCACCAGCGCCGATTCGGCGTCGCTGGTGCTCGGCTCGCTGACCTCCCGGGGCGCCCTGCGCCCGCACCGCGTGCTGGTGGTGCTCTGGGGGGTGCTGATCGGCGCGGTCGCCGCCGTACTGCTGCTGGTGGGCGGGCTGGACGCGCTGCAACAGGCGACCATCCTCGTGGCCCTGCCGTTCGTCGTGGTGATGCTCGGCCTGGCCGTCGCGCTGGTCCGGGACATGGCCCGGGACCCGGCGGTGCACCCGCCGCCGCGGGTCCGTCGCTCCGGCCTGGCCGCGGCCGTGCGGGCCGCCCGGTCGTACGACGAGGAGGACCCGCCGCCGGTGCGCCGCTACCTGCGTCGCCCCCGCTGATCCGGGCCGGGAGGGCGGGACCGGTCCGGACGCGGGCGCGACCGCCGAGGTGGCGGCGGTCGTCGCCACACGCGGCGTCCCCCGGCGGCGCGGCGTCGGTGCGGCAGGGCAGGATGTACGCCGAGGGGGTGGCGGACATGGCTGGGCGGATCCGGGACGAGGACATCGCGCTGGTCCGGGAGCGCAGCTCGATCGCCGACGTCATCTCCGAGACGGTGACGCTGAAGTCGGCCGGCGCCGGCAACCTCAAGGGGTTGTGCCCGTTCCACGACGAGAAGAGCCCGTCGTTCAACGTCTCGCCCGCCCGCAACGTCTGGTACTGCTTCGGCTGCGGCGCCGGCGGCGACGCGATCAAGTTCCTGATGGACGCCGAGCACCTCAGCTTCGTCGAGTCGGTCGAGCGGCTCGCCGACCGCGCCGGCATCCAGCTGCGTTACGTCGAGAACGACTCCGCCGCACCGCGTCCGCGCCCGCAGCAGGGGCAGCGGCAGCGCCTCGTCGCCGCGCACGCCGCCGCCGTCGAGTTCTACCGCGCGCAGCTCACCACCGCCGGCGCGCGCCCGGCCCGCGAGTTCCTGGCGCGGCGCGGCTTCGACCGGGCCGCCGCCGAGCGCTACGGCTGCGGCTTCGCGCCCGACGCCTGGGACCTGCTCACCAAGCACCTGCGTCAGCGGGGCTTCACCCACGACGAGCTGGTCACCGGCGGGCTGTCCCGGCCGTCGCGCTCCGGCACGCTGATCGACCGGTTCCGCCGCCGCCTGATGTGGCCGATCCGCGACCTGGCCGGCGACGTCATCGGCTTCGGGGCGCGCAAGCTCTTCGACGACGACGACGGCCCGAAGTACCTGAACACCCCCGAGACCCCGATCTACAAGAAGTCGCACGTCCTCTACGGCATCGACCAGGCCAAGCGGGAGATCGCCAAGCAGGGCAAGGTGGTCGTGGTCGAGGGCTACACCGACGTGATGGCCTGCCACCTGGCCGGGGTCCCGACGGCCGTGGCGACCTGCGGCACGGCGTTCGGCGGGGACCACATCGGGGTGCTGCGCCGGCTGCTGATGGACACCGACGACGTGGCCGGCGAGATCATCTTCACCTTCGACGGGGACGCCGCCGGCCAGAAGGCGGCCCTGCGCGCGTTCGAGGACGACCAGCGCTTCGTCGGGCGTACGTTCATCGCGGTCAGCCCCGACAACATGGACCCGTGCGACCTGCGCCTGGCCAAGGGCGACCTGGCCGTCCGCGACCTGGTCGCCCGCCGCGAGCCGCTGGTCGACTTCGCGCTGCGGCACGTGATCAACCGCTTCGACCTCGACACCGTCGACGGCCGGGTGGAGGCGATGCGCCGGGCCGCCCCGCTGGTCGCCAAGCTCAAGGACCGGGAGAAGCGTCCGGAGTACGTGCGCAAGCTCGCCGGCGACCTCGGCATGGAGATCGAGCCGGTGCAGCGGGCCGTGCTCGCCGCCGCCTCGGCCGCGCCGGGCCGGGACGCCCCGCCCGCGCCCCGGCCCGCCCCGGCGGAGCCGGTCGTCGACAACCCGCAGTCGATGGTCGAGCGGGAGGCGCTGAAGCTCGCCCTCCAGGAGCCGGTGCTGGCCGGGCCGATGTTCGACGCGGTCGAGGCGTCGGAGTACCGGCACCCCGTGCACGTGGCGGTGCGGGCCGCCGTCGCGGCCGTCGGCGGCGCCGCCGCGGCGACCGGCGGCGCGGTCTGGATCGAGTCGGTCCGCGACGCGTGCGAGGACCTGGCCGCCCGCGCGCTCGTCGGCGAGCTGGCCGTGGAGCCCCTGCGCATCGACGGCGAGCCCGACCCGCGCTACGTCTCGATCACCATGGCCCGGGTGCAGTGGGGCTCCGTCACGAGCCGGATCAGGGACCTCAAGTCCCGGATCCAGCGGATCAACCCGGTCAACAACAAGGACGAGTACTTCGCCGCCTTCGGCGAGCTGCTGTCGCTGGAGCAGCACGCCCGGGCGTTGCGCGAGCAGGCCGCGGGAGGACTGTAGATGGGACTGTTCCGCCGCAAGCCGAAGCTGCCCCCGGCCGACCGTCCGCCGCTGGCCGCCGACGAGCGGGTGCTCGCCTGGGCCGCCGCCGGCAACGGTGAGGGCGACGGGGTGGTGGTCGCCAGCAACCAGGGGCTCTGGCTGCCCGGCCGGGCGCACCGGCTGGGCTGGCACGACGTCCTCAAGGCGGTCTGGTCCGGCCGGGAACTCACGGTGACGCCGGCCGAGCGGCTCGCCGAGCACGACGGCTACCTGGTCGTGGCCGACTGCCCGGCCGAGCGCTACCTGCTGCTCGACCCGGGTGAGCTGCCGCACCAGGTACGGGAGCGGGTCACCCGGTCGGTGGCGTACACGCGGCACCACCCGGTGCCCGGCGGCGCCGCCCGGGTCGCGGCGCGCCGGGTGCCGGGGGTGGACGGCCTCACCTGGACGGTCCGCCTCGACCCCGGCACCCCGACGGACGCCCCCGAGGTGCTCGCCGAGCTCGACCGCCTCGTGGCCGACGCCCGCGCCGCCACCGCGCCGGCGGACGTCTGAGCGGCGCGGTCACCCCCGCTGGTAGAACCGGGCCGCCCCGGGGTGCAGCGGGATCGGGTCGGTGCCCGAGGCGCTCTGCTGGGTGAAGTTGCCGGCCTCCGGGTGCACCTTGACCAGGTCGGCCTGGTAGGCGAAGAGCAGCCGGGTCAGGTCGTACGCCAGTTGGTCGGGCATGTCGGCGCTGACCAGGATCACGTTCGCCACCGTGACCGTCGGCGTGGCGCTCCTCGTCCGGTAGACCTCCTTCGGCAGCTCCGCCGTCGTGTAGACCGACCCGTGGCGTGCGGTGAGCGGCTCCATCAGGTCGGCGATCGGCAGCAGCGCGTACTTGCCGGGCGCGCTGGCCAGCAGGTCGGCGATGCCCGGCGTGGGCAGGCCGCCGGAGAAGAACATCGCGTCGAGCGTGCCGGCCCGCATCCGCTTCACGGTCTCCGGCAGGGAGAGCGTGGCCCGGACGACGTCCCGGTCCGGATCGAGACCGGCGGCCGTCAGCAGCCGCCCGGCGATGATGTCCGTGCCGGACTTCGGCGAGCCGGTGGAGACCCGCTTGCCACGCAGCCCCGACAGCTTGGTGATCTTCGCGTTGGCGCGCACGATCACGTGGGTGTAGTTGCTGTAGACCCGGGCCAGCGCCCGGACCTGCTGCGGCTGGCCCTCGAAGGCCCCGCGCCCGGCCACGGCGTCCGCTGCCGTGTCGGCGAGGCTGAAGGCGAGCTCCATGTCGCCGCTGGCGAGCCGGTTGATGTTCTCCACCGACGCGCCGGTCGGCTCGGCCCGCGCCTCGTAGCCGGGCAGGTGGCGGCTGATCACGTCCGCGTAGCCGCCGCCGAGCTGGTAGTAGACGCCGGTGGTGTTGCCGGTGGCGAGGAAGATCCGGCCGCCGTGCCAGGGCTGCGGCCCCGCCTCGGCCGCGCCGCAACCGGCGGCGAGTACGGCCGTCAGCAGGGCCGCCAGCAGCCGGAACGAGCGTCCGATCACGCCCGGACCGCCGGCTCCAGGGCCTCCGCCACCCGCTGGACCAGCATGGCGGTCTCGTAGCCGATCTGACCGAGGTCGCAGCCGGGCGCGGCGAGCACCCCGACGAGCGCGCGCTCGCCGACCGCCATCACCAGCATCACCCCGCCGTCCATGTCGACGATCTGCTGGCGTACCCGGCCGGCCGACATCAGCCGGGCGGCGCCGACGGTCAGGCTGGCCAGGCCGCTGATCACGGCGGAGAGCTGGTCCACCTGGTCGGGCGCGAGGTGGGGCGAGGCCGCCAGCCGCAGCCCGTCGCCGGAGACCGCGAGGGCGTGCGACACGTCCGGCACCTGTTCGGCGAAGTTGGCCAGGAGCCAGTCCAGGCCGGCGCTCTCGGATGGGGTCATGGGTTTCTCCTGGGGGGTGTCGTCTGGGTACGTCGGGTCGCGGCGGCGACTCCCTCCGCGAGCGAGGACAGCCGGGACCGTACGACCTCGGGGTCGAGCAGGTCACCCGCCGGCCGCGCCGGCGGGGCCTCGTGCAGCGGGGCCGGAAGCTGCCCGCCCCGGGTACGGCGGGGCAGCCCGGCCCCGGTGAGCGGGGGCGACGCGGGCGGGGCCGACGCGGGACGGGGCGTGGTCGTCGCGCCACCCGGCCCGCCCGGGCGCGCACCCAGCACCGGGAGCGTGATCGTCGGCGCGTGGTGGACGCTGGCCAGGTCGGGCACGACGGCCGGACCGCCCGTACCGGTCCGGGGCCGGAACCAGGCGGTCTGCGCGGGCACGACCGGCGCTGGCGCGGGCGTACGCACCTCCCGGACGGGCGGCACCTGCGCGCGCACCTCCTGGGCGACCGGCGTACGGGCCTCGGGGGCGGAGCGCGGGGCGACGTCCTCGATCCGGGTCAGCGCCGACTCCGGGATGTCCACCTGCGCGACGGTGCCCGCGCCGCTGTTGTGCAGCTGCACCCGTACCCCGTGTCGGGCCGCCAGGTGGGCCACCACGTGCAGGCCCATGCTGCCGGCGGAGGCGCTGGACAGCATCGCGGGGGAGAGCAGGCGCTCGTTGATCGCGGCGAGCCGGCTGTCGCTGATGCCGATGCCCTGGTCGTGTACGCGTAGCGTGAGGCCGTCGATCGTGCGCCGGCCGTCGACGTGCACCGGGGAGTTCGGCGGGGAGTAGACGGTGGCGTTCTCCAGCAGCTCGGCGAGGAGGTGGACCAGGTTGCCCACGGCGGCGCCGTGCACCGCGGCGGTCGGCACGTCGACCTCCACCCGGGGGTAGTCCTCGATCTCGGAGGCCGCCGCCCGGACCACGTCGGCGAGCAGGTGCGCGCCGTCGTGCGTACGGCCGGGCTCCCCGCCCGCGAGGACCAGGAGGTTCTCCCCGTTGCGCCGCATGCGGGCGGCGAGGTGGTCCAGCGCGAAGAGCCGGGCCAACGCGTCCGGGTCGGTCTCCTCGCGTTCGAACTCGTCGAGCAGCCGCAGCTGTCGGGTGATCAGGGTACGGATGCGCCGGGCCAGGGCCTCGGCCATCCGGGTCACGTCCATCCGCACCTCGGCCTGTTCGCCGGCCAGGCGCAGGGCGGCCCGGTTCACCGTGTCGAAGGCCTGCGCGACCTGGGCGATCTCGTCGCGGCCCTGCCCGATGCCGGCGGTCAGCCGGGTGGCCGCGCCGTCGGTCGGCGCGCCGTCGCCGGCCGCGATGGCGGTGATCCGTTCGGGCAGTTCCCGGTTCGCCATGGTGAGCGCCGCGACCCGCAGCCGGCGCAGCCGGCGGCTGGTGCGGACGGCCAGCAGCACGGCCGCGGTCAACGACGCCAGCGCGACGGCGGTGGTCGCGCCGCCGGTGATCAGGGCCCGTAGCTGGGCTTCCCGGGCCAGCCTGGCGGCGTTGCGGTCGAGTTCCTCGGAGAGTTCCCGGCCGAGCAGGTTGTAGCGCCGGATGGCGCCGCTCTGGGCCACGTACCAGGCGTCGCCGTCGGTCTTCAGCCCGGCGGGCTCGGCCTCCACGTTGAGCGCGCTGTCGCGCATCCGGCGGGCGGTGGAGACGTCGGTGCCGGCGACCAGCCGGGTGTACGCGTCCGCCGCCGGCCGGCTGGCGATCCGGGAGAACTCGGCCTGCCGCTGCTCCTGCGCGCCCCGCAACTGGCCGAGGCGGACCAGTTCGCCGTCCACCAGCGCCCCCCGCACGAAGACGGTACGCAGCAGGTCGCGTTCCACGGCAGCGAGGTGCTCCTGGGCGGCGACGGCGGCGACCTCGCGCGCCCCGTTGGCCAACTCCCGGTCGCGCAGCTGGGCCGGCAGCGCGTCGGCGACGGCGAGCAGCGACTCGACCAGCGATAGGTAGGTCGGGTCGGCGGTGGTGCCGCCCAGGGCGGACCCGCGGGCCGTTTCGAGCTGGCCGAGCTGCGCGTCGGCGCCGTCGAGCACCTGGCGCAGGTCGGGGGCGGCACGGCGGGCGTCCCGGCTGGAGCCGCGGTACCGCTCGACGGACGCGTCGACCCGCCGGCGCTGCGCGTCGACGAGAGGGCGTCCGCTGCTGCCGCCCCGCTGGCGCAGGGCCGCCGTCTCGCCGAGTTCCCGTTCCAGCTCGTGCACCAGGCGCACGGTGGCCGTCGCGGTGCCGGCGAGCACCCGGGCGCGGTCCGCGTCGTCGGTGGCGGCCATGGCGATGGCGGTCTGGGTGGACCCCAGCACGACCAGACCGATCGTGGCCACCAGGATGGGCGCGAGCAGCTGGGTGCGTACCGACCACAGGCGGTCGGTGTGGTCGACGGGCCGGTGGTGCCGGCGCACCCGGCCGGGGGTGGGGAGCGACACTCGTGCCCTCCGGGGTGGGGGGTCGGGGGTGCCGGGCCCGGGCGCGAGGCCCGGACCCGGCACGGGGATCAGCGTGCGCCGAGGTCCTGCAACGCCTTGTCCGCGCCGCGGTGCAGCGGTACGGGGGCGGTCTTGCGGGCGTTGTCGAGGCTGATGCCCTTGGCGGCCGGGTTCGCCTGCGCCAGGGCGTCCTTCTTGTCGAACACCGTCCGGGTGATCGCGCAGGCCACGTTCGCGTTGAGGTCCTTGCGGACCAGCAGCACGTTCGGCACCACGATGGTCGGGGTGTCCGCGGCGGTCTTGTAGATGTCCGCGCCGATGGTCCCGGTCTGGTACGCCGGGTTGAGCTCGGCCATCTTGGGCAGCAGCGGGGTGATGTCGATGAACTTCACCTTGTCCCCGGCGGTGGTGAACAGGTCGGTCAGGCCGCCCGTGGGCACCCCGCCCGACCAGAAGAGCCCGTCGACGCTGCCGTCCTTGACCCCCTCGACGCTCTTGGTGAGGTCGAGCCGCTGCGCCTGGACGTCCTTGGCGGGGTCGAGGCCGGCGGCCTCCAGCAGCCGGTTGGCGATGACCTCGGTGCCGGACTTGGGCGAGCCGGTGGAGATCTTCTTGCCCTTCATGTCGGCGACCGAGTTGATCCCCGAGTCGGCCCGGACGACGACCTGCGTGTAGTTGTCGTAGATCCGGGCGAGCGCCTCGACCGGCTGCGGGGACGTGAAGCTGCCCTTGCCCTGCACCGCGTTGACCGCCGTGTCGAACAGCGAGAAGGCGACGTCGTACTGGCCGGCGACGAGCTGCTCGACGTTCTGCACCGAGGCGCCGGTCTCGGCGGCGGTGCCGGTCAGCTTGCCCTCGGTCGCCCCGGAGAGCTGACTGGCCAGCGCGTTGCCGACCACGTAGTAGACGCCCGTGGCGTTGCCGGTGGCGATGCCGACGCGGGTGCTGTCGGTGACCTTGCAGGTGACCTCGCTGGCGGCGTCGTCCTTGGTCGCGCCGTCCTGACGGCCTCCGCAACCGGCGGTGCCCGCCGCGACGAGGGCCAGCGCGCCAACCCCCGCGGCGAGCCGCACGTTGATCCGTCTCACTGTTTTTCCTCCCCATGGTTCACCGTTGGTACTGCTGACGGCCCGCCGTTCCGGCCGGCGGATCCGCGTCTGACGAGCACACCCGCCACCATGACGGCCGCCAGTACGGCGCCGATCGCGACGGGCACGGGTTCGAGCCAGAGCAGCGTCAGCCCGGCGAGCGCGCCGAGGATCCGCTCCGGCGTGCCGGCGGGGCCGACGCCGGGCAGCCAGCCGCCTGCCGCCACCGCCAGCACGGCGACGCTGAGGGCGGCGACCGTCGCGGCGACGGCGATCCGCTGCGCGCCCCCGATGCCGAGCAGCCCGAGGCCGGTCGGGGTGACCACGAAGGCGAGCGGGATGAGGTAGGCCGGCAGGGCGTACCGCAGGGTCTGCCACATGGTGGGCACCAGCCGGCCGCCGGTCACCGCGGCGGCGGCGACCGCGGCGAGTGCAGTCGGCGGGGACGCCTCGGACAGGACCGCGAAGTAGAAGACGAACATGGCGGCGGCGGGAGCGGTGACGCCCAGGTCCAGCAGGGCCGGGCCGATGATCACCCAGCCGATCACGAACGACGCGGTGACCGGCACGGCCAGCCCGAGCAGGGTGAGGGCGACGGCGGCGAACAGTGCGGTGAGCGCCAGCACCACGGCCGGCTCGGAGCTGACGGCCCGGGCGTTGTCGATGAGCAGCGCCGCCGCCTGGGGGCCGAGGCCGGTCTTGGTGGTGGTGGCGGTGATGATGCCCGCGGCGGCGCAGACCGCGCTCACCGCGAGCACCCCGCGCACCCCGGCGCTCAGCGCGGCGAGCAGGCGGGCCGGGGTGAGCCGGTGCCGACGGTCGAGGAAGGACAGCACGGCGGCCAGGATGGTGGCCAGCACCACGGCCTTCGTGGCGGAGAAGCCGACGGCGAGCAGCCCGACGATCGCGAAGAGCGAGAGGAAGTGGTAGCCGAAGCGGGCCAGCAGCCGGCCGGCGGAGGTCGTCTCGATCACCACCGGTCGCACGCCCGAACGCCGGGCGTCGATCTCGACCGAGAGGAGGATGCCGAGGTAGTAGAGCACGGTGGGGACGGTGGCCCAGCCGAGCACCTGGAGGTAGGACACGCCCAGGTACTCGGCGATGATGAAGGCCGCCGCGCCGAGGGTGGGCGGGGAGAGGATCGCCCCGACGCCGGCCGCGGCGAGCATGCCGCCCGCCCGCTCCGGCGGGTAGCCGGCCCGCCGCAGGACGGGCCAGGTGACCGCGCCGATGCTGACGGTGGTCGCCGCGCCGGAACCCGAGACGGTGCCGAGCAGGAAGCCGGAGGCGACGGCGGTGCGCCCGGCGGCCGTCCGCGAGCGCCGGAAGGCGGCGGCGGAGAGCTCCACGAAGAACCGGCCGGCCCCCGAGAGGTCCAGCACCGCGCCGTAGATGGTGAACAGCACGATGTACGTCGCCGCGACGTCGAGCGGGGTGCCGTAGAAGCCGCTGTCGGAGTTGTAGAGGCCGTCGACGATCTGCCCGAAGTCGAGGCCCGCGTGGGCCACCTGCCACGACTGGGGCAGCAGCCCGCCGTAGTAGCCGTAGGCGAGGAAGACCACGCAGACGGCCGGCAGGATCCAGCCGGTGGTGCGCCGGCACGCCTCCAGCAGCAGGAGCAGCACGACGGTGCCCATCGCCACGTCCAGACCGACCAGCAGGCCCTGCCGGTCGAGGAAGGCGTCGTACCCGCCGCCGCCGGAGCCCAGGCCGACGGGCAGCACCGGGTAGAGGCAGGCGACCAGCGCCGCGCCGGCCAGGACCCAGTCCGGCAGGGTGGGACCCCGGCGCTTGGGGCGCTCCGCCGGGGCCGCGTCGTCCGGGCCGGTCGCGCCGGTGCGGCGCAGCCGCCGGGGCAGGCGCAGATCCGCGGGGTACGCCAGGAAGACCATCGGCAGGACGCCGGCCAGGAAGATGATCAGATAGAACTTGCTCCCCTGCGGCAGCGGATTGAACACCTGCCAGAGGGCGAGCAGCGCGATCGCCAATGTCGTTCCGGTGACCAGTACGCCGATCGGTCCGGAGAGTTCCCGCCCGGGCTTTTCGTCCTCGAACTGCGCGGCGAGTTCCCGTGGATCGGGCGCCGGGCCGTGGGGGTCGATCCGATCGCCCGCCTCGGGCGGCAACGGGACCGGACCGTCGTCCGGGGTGGACCCGGTGCCCATGGTGGACGGCTGCGGGGCGGACTCGCCGGATGAACGCACTGGTGGCACGAGGGGGCACGATACGCGAATTACATACCGGGCGGAACATTGCTGATCGTGATTGCGGTCAGTAATAAATTCGGACCTCGATCACACAGAGAGACCACATTCGAGTACGGATTTGCGGCAGGCCGTACGCCATATTTAGTAACAATGCGGCAAGCCGGCGGCGGGTTTGTATCCGATCCGTCCACTCTGGTCCGGTAGCCGCACGTACCGGTCCCCACCTCGCCCCGCCGTCGCCGCACGTTTGGTGGCCGTACGGATCGATGACGCAGGGTAGTTTTCGTCGCTCTCCGTTGCCGGATGGGCCCTGACCAGGGCGCCTGTACCCCTACCGCCACGGCCCCACCCTTACCCCTACCGCCCGGCGACGGACCCGCCCGGAACCGGTGGGGTGCCGCAGCCGTCCGGTGGGAGGTGTCGGAGCCGGAGGTTATGGTCGGGCGATGACGACGGCTCCACCACTCATCCAGGCGCGGGCGCTGGTGAAGCGGTTCGGCGACTTCACCGCCGTCGACGGCATCGACGTCGAGGTGCGGGCCGGCGAGGCGTTCGGCTTTCTCGGGCCCAATGGCGCCGGCAAGTCCTCGACCATGCGGATGATCGGGTGCACGTCGCCACCCAGCGGCGGCGAGCTGCGCATCCTCGGCATGGATCCGGTGCGCGACGGGCCGGCGATCCGGGCCCGCCTCGGTGTCTGCCCCCAGCTCGACAACCTCGATCCCGAGCTGACCGTCCAGGAGAACCTCACCACCTACGCGCGCTACTTCGGCATCTCCCGCCGGGTGGCCCGGGCGCGGGCCGCCGAGCTGCTCGACTTCGTCCAGCTCACCGAGCGGGCCGACAGCAAGGTCGAGCCCCTCTCCGGCGGCATGAAGCGGCGGCTGACCATCGCCCGCGCGCTGGTCAACGAGCCCGAGATCGTCCTGCTCGACGAGCCGACGACGGGCCTCGACCCGCAGGCCCGGCACCTGGTCTGGGAGCGGCTGTTCCGGCTCAAGCAGCAGGGCGTCACGCTCGTCCTCACCACGCACTACATGGACGAGGCGGAGCAGCTCTGCGACCGGCTGGTCGTCATGGACGGCGGGCGGATCGTCGCCGAGGGCTCGCCCCGGGCGCTGATCGACCGGCACTCCACCCGGGAGGTGGTCGAGCTGCGGTTCGCCGCCGAGTCCCAGGAGGCGTTCGCCGGCAAGCTCGACGGGCTGGGCGAGCGTGTCGAGGTGCTGCCCGACCGGATCCTGCTCTACGTACCCGACGGAGACGCGGCTGTCGCCGAGGTCGGCGAGCGGGGGCTGCACCCGGCCAACGTACTGGTCCGGCGCAGCAGCCTGGAGGACGTCTTCCTCCACCTCACCGGCCGCACCCTGGTCGACTGACAGAGCCTTGGGCGGGTGCGGCGGCGCTGGCCGTTACGTAGCATCGGCGGGCCGGCGGCACGTCGCCCGCCCGGCGACGCACACGGGGGTGTCATGTCGAGGTTGGAGTTCCAGTCGCGCCGCCAGGCCGGGCTCGCCGCGCTCTACCTGGGCGTGTTCGCGACCATCTGGTTCAGCGTGCCGGCCGCCCAACAGCCGCTGCGCGCCCTGCTGGTGGTCGCGAGCGGGGCGGCGCTGGTCACGGCGGTGGTCGGGGCCGTCGTCGTGGCCCGCAGCCGGGCAACCGCCGTCGACGTCGCCCGCGACCGCGCCGCCGACCGTCGTTACCTGCTGATCGTCCTCGCCGAGTTCGCCGCCGCCGGGCTGGGTGCCGTCCTGCTCGCTCTCGTCGGGTGGTCGGAGTTCATCCCGGTGCTGGTCTGCGCCGTGGTGGGGCTGCACTTCTTCCCCCTCGTGCCGGTGCTGCGCGACCCGGTGCTGCGGCTGCTCGGCGCGGCGATGTGCGTCGTCGCGCTGGCCGGGCTGGTCACCGCGCTCGCCACGGCGGTGTCGGCGGGGCTCGTGGTGGGCACGGGCGCTGGCCTGCTGCTGCTCGCCTACGCGGTGCTGGTGCTGCTGCGCGCGGCCCGGCAGCCCTGACGGGGCGACGGAGTCGCCGGCCTGTCGTACCCGCGAGGCTGTCGTACCCGCGAGGTAGGAAGACCGTGGTGGACGCGGAGCGAGACGGGGTGGTCGCGTGAGCGTGGCGCAGTCGGCGCGGGAACGGGCGCGCCCGAGGTTGCCGCGGGTGCCGGCGCTGGCGGTGCTGGCGCACCATCTCGTCGGCTACCGGCGCACCTGGCGAGCGGGTCTGTTCTCGTCGTTCCTGCTACCGGTGCTGACCGTCCTCGGCTTCGGCGTCGGCGTCGGCGCCTACGTCGACCAGGGCATCGACGGGGTGAGCTACCTCGACTGGATCGTGCCCGGCCTGATCGCGTCGACGGCGTTGCAGACGGCCGTCAGCGAGTCGACGTGGCCCGTGTTCGGCAACTTCCAGTGGGTCAAGACCTACTTCGCGCAGGGCGCGGCGCCGCTGCGGGTGGGCGACATCCTCGGCGGGCACCTGGCCTTCGTGGTGTTCCGGGTGGTCACCACCGTCGCGGCGTTCCTGCTGGTGACGGCCCTGCTCGGGGCGCTGCGCTCGCCGTGGGCGCTCGTCGCGCTGCCGGTGACGGCGCTGCTCGGGCTGGCGGTCGCCGCGCCTACCTTCGCGTACGCGTCGGTGGTCTCCGTCGACAGTTGGCTCGCGATGCTGCTCCGCTTCGCGGTGATCCCGATGACGCTCTTCGCCGGCGTGTTCTTCCCTGTCGAGTCGCTGCCCCTGGCGCTGCGCTGGCTGGCGTACGCGACTCCCCTCTGGCACGGCGTCGACCTGTGCCGGGCGGCGGCGCTCGGCGTCGCCCCGCAGTGGTCGGTCGTCGGCCACCTGCTCTACCTCGCGGCCTGGGCGGTCGGCGGCTGGCTGCTGGCCCGGCACGCGTTCCGTCGCAGGCTGGTCGTCTAGGAGGGTGGCAGTGGTCGGTCTCGTCCTGCCCAGGCTGGTCGCCGTCTCCGCCGCGTCCCGCCGCTCGGTCTCCGTGGCCGAGCGCAACGTCGCGGCCCTGAAGGCCGTCTACTGGCTGCTGCTCGTCTCCGGGTTCGTGGAGCCGCTGCTCTACCTGCTCTCCATCGGTGTCGGGGTCGGCAGGCTGGTCGGCGACCTCACCCTGCCGGGCGGCGAGGTCGTCACCTACGCGGCGTTCGTCGCGCCGGCCATGCTCGCGTCGTCGGCCATGTCCGGCGCGCTGTCGGAGACGACCTTCAACTTCTTCGGCAAGATGAAGCAGATGAAGCTGTACGACGGGGTGATCGCCACCCCGGTGCAGCCGTTCGAGATCGCGCTGGGGGAGCTGCTCTGGGCGATGCTGCGCGGCAGCGCGTACTCGGCCGCCTTCCTGGTGGTGATGGTGGTGATGGACCTGACCACCGCCGCTCGGGCACTGGTCGCCTTCCCGGCGGCCGTGCTGGTCGGCTTCGCGTTCGGCGCGCTGGGCATGGCGATCACCACCTTCATGCGTAGCTGGCACGACTTCGACCTGATGTCGGCGGCCCAGTTCACCCTCTTCCTCTTCTCCGGCACGTTCGTCCCCGCCGAGTCCTACCCGGCCGCGCTGCGCTGGGCGGTCGAGGTGACGCCGCTCTACCGCGCGGTGCACCTGATCCGCGGCGTCTCGGTGGGCGCGGCCGGCTGGGAGTGGGTGCTCGACGTGCTCTACCTGCTCGTGGCGATGGTCCTCGGGCTGCTGATCGCCTCGCGGCGGATGGGCAGGTTGCTCTACGGCTAGGGGTTAACGGCGGCGGCTGCCTGGGCATGTCGAGGGGACTGACGCCGAGCACGAGGAGGGGCGATGGCCTCCGACGAGTCTTCCGCCCGCGGGCGCGACCGCGACGATCCCGGGGCGGTGGCCGCCGGCCGGATGGCCGACCGCCGGACGGGCCACCCCGACCGGGGGTCCGACGCGCGTACCGAGCGACACCGCCCGGGGCGCGGCCCGGTGGGGCCCGACGAGGGTCCCGACAGCCCGACCGAGCTGCCGGGCGCCGGGTGGAAGGCCGCGCTGCGCCGCACCGCACGGGAGTTCCAGGACGACAGCCTGACCGACTGGGCGGCGGCCCTGACGTACTACGGCGTGCTCTCCATCTTCCCCGGCCTGCTGGTGCTGGTGTCGATCCTCGGCCTGCTGGGTCCGGGCGCGACGCAGGGCGTCAAGGACACCGTCAACCAGGCGGTTCCGCAGGGCGAGATCCGGCAGATCGTCGAGGGGGCGATCGACCAGGCGCAGCAGAGCGGCGGTTTCGCCGGTTTCGCCGCGATCCTGGGTCTGCTGGCCGCCTTCTGGTCGGCGTCGGGTTACGTCGCCGCGTTCATGCGCGCCTCCAACACCATCTACGACGTGCCGGAGGGGCGCCCGATCTGGAAGACCCTGCCGATCCGCGTCGGGGTGACCGCGGTGATCGGCGTGATGCTGCTGGCCAGCGCCGTGATCGTGGTCTTCACCGGCGGCCTCGCCGAGCAGGTGGGGGAGGCGATCGGGCTGGGCTCGACGGCGGTGACCATGTGGAACATCGCCAAGTGGCCGGTGCTGCTGCTCCTGGTGAGCCTGATGTTCGCGATCCTCTACTGGGCGTCGCCGAACGCGCGACACGGTGGCTTCCGCTGGGTCAGCCCCGGTGGCGTACTGGCCGTGGTGATCTGGCTGGTGATCTCGGGCCTGTTCGCGCTCTACGTCAGCAACTTCGGCTCGTACAACAAGACGTACGGGGCGCTCGCCGGTGTGATCATCTTCCTGATCTGGCTGTGGCTGAGCAACATCGCGATCCTCCTCGGCGCGGAGTTCGACGCCGAGCTGGAGCGCAGCCGCGCCATCGAGGCGGGCCACTCCCCGGACAAGGAGCCGTACGTCGAGCTGCGCGACGACCGCAAGCTCAAGAAGAAGCGCAACGCGGCCAACCGCAGCTGACGCTCCGCCCGCAACCGCAACCGTCTCCCGCCGCCCCGCCACCAGTCCGGTGCCGGGGCGGCGGCACGTCCCGCGCCACTGGCACGGCGTGCTGGCCCACCCACCGCCCCACCCGCCCACCCGCCCGCCTCCTGTCGTGGGCGTGCCGCCCACCCGCCGCCTCCTCCGAGGTGATCCCCGGGTGATCAGGACGCGGTGGGCCTTACCCGCCGGCTTTTAGGTACATGGCGTCCTGATCACCGTCGGTAGGGGCCGCTTTTCTTGATCCACCCGAAGCTTTTGCTCGTATGGACAAAAGTTTGCGTCAGATCGGCCGAAGCTCTGGACACGTGACACGGAACACTCCTACTGTGTCGGGCACGACACCTCGGCAGTACGTCGATGTGCACGAGCCCGCGAAGAGGTGAGTCCGGTGCGGACGGTCGACCCCCTGCACGTACGGCTGCTGCGCCTGCTCCGTGACGAGGGTGCGGTGTCCCGGGCCGAGCTGGGCGACCGGCTCCAGATGCCCCGTCCCCGGTTGCTGGCGGAGCTGGAACGGCTCGTCGGCCTCGGCTACGTGGCCGAGGCGGGGCTGGCAGCCTCCCGGGGCGGCCGCCGCTCCACCCTCGTCGAGCTGAGCCCGCGCCTGCGCTTCGCCGCCGTCGACCTCGGCGCCAGCTCCATCGACGTCGAGGTGGTCAACGGTCGGCTGGAGCCGGTCGCCGCGTACGCCGAGGCGGCCGACATCCGCACCGGCCCGAAGGTGATCCTCCAGCGGGTCAACGAGCTGCTGCACAAGGCCCGGGTGGACGGCGCCTACGAGCGGCTCGACGCCGTCGGCATCGGCGTGCCCGGCCCGGTCAGCTTCCGTGACGGCGTGCCGGTCTCCCCGCCGATCATGCCGGGGTGGGACCGGTTCCCGGTGCGCGAGCTGCTCACCCGTGAGCACGGCTGCCCGGCGGTGGTCGACAACGACGTCAACATCATGGCGATCGGGGAGCGGCACGGCGGGGTCGCGCACTCCGTGGACGACTTCCTCTTCGTGAAGATCGGCACCGGAATAGGGTGCGGGATCTACCTCAGCGGCGAGGTCTACCGGGGCACCGACGGCTGCGCCGGCGACATCGGCCACATCCAGGTCGACGCGCACGGCCCGATGTGCTCCTGCGGCAACGTCGGCTGCCTCGAAGCGCTGTTCAGCGGGGCCGCGCTCGCCAAGGACGCGACCGCCGCCGCGCGCAGCGGGGCCTCGCCCGCGCTGGCCGAACGGCTGGCCGCACGCGGCGCGGTGACCGCCCTGGACGTCGCCGGGGGCGCGGTCGAGGGGGACGTGACCTGCATCCAGCTGATCCGCGACGGGGGTCGGCGGGTCGGTGGGGTCCTGGCCGGGCTGGTCAGCTTCACCAACCCGTCGATGATCGTGATCGGCGGCGGGCTCGCCCAGCTCGGGCACATCCTCCTCGCCGAGATCCGCAGCGTGGTCTACCGCCGGTCCCTGCCGCTGGCCACCGGCAACCTGCCCGTCGTCCTGTCCGAACTCGGCCCACGGGCCGGCGTGGCCGGCGCGGCCGTGCTCGCCAGCGACGTCGCCTTCGGGGAGGCGTCGTGAGCGTGAGGAGTGAGCCGGGCCTGCGAGCCCCGCAGTCGCGAACAGGGAAGGCGTCGTGAGCGTGAGGAGTGAGCCGGGCCTGCGAGCCCCGCAGTCGCGAACAGGGGAGGCGTCGTGAGCGAGCGCGAGGAGGAGACCGTGGCCCGAACCGAGGAGACGCCCGCCGCCGGGTCGGCGCCGCTGGCCCCCGCCGGCGCCCCGCTGGTCGAGGCGCCCGCCGGCACCGTCGCGGGCGAGGTGGTGCTGCGCCTCACCGACGTGGTCAAGACCTTCCCGGGCGTACGGGCCCTGGACGGGGTGCAGCTGGAGGTGCGCGCGGGCGAGGTGCACTGCCTGCTCGGGCAGAACGGCGCCGGCAAGTCCACCCTGATCAAGGTGCTGGCCGGGGTGCACCGGCCCGACTCGGGGCTCGTCGAGTGGCGGGGCAGCCCGGTCACCTTCGCCAACCCGCAGGCCGCCATGCGCGCCGGCATCGCCACGATCTACCAGGAACTCGACCTGGTCGAGGACCTCTCGGTGGCGGAGAACGCCTTCCTCGGCCACGAGCCGCGTCGGCTCGGCTTCGTCCGGCGGGGCGCCATGGCCGGGCGTACGCGGCAGATCCTCGGTCGGCTCGGCCACGCCGAGATCCCGCCCGGGCGGATGGTGCGCGCGCTGCCCGCCGCCGGCAAGCAGATCGTCAGCATGGCCCGCGCGCTCTCCCACGAGGCCCGGCTGATCATCATGGACGAGCCGAGCGCCGTGCTGGCCCACGACGAGGTGGGCAACCTGTTCCGGATCATCCGGGAGCTGACCGCGCAGGGCATCGCCGTCATCTACATCTCGCACCGGCTGGAGGAGATCCGCGAGATCGGCGACCGGGTCACCGTACTCAAGGACGGCCGGACCACCGCGGCGAACCTGCCGGCCCGCGACACCCCGACCCGCGACCTGGTCAGCCGGATGACGGGCCGCACCATCGAGTACGTCTTCCCGGACCGCCCGACCGGCGCGGCCGACGGCGCGCAGCTGCTCACGGTCGAGGGGCTGACCCGGGCCGGCGAGTTCGCCGACGTCTCGCTCGACGTCCGGGCCGGCGAGATCGTCGGGATCGCCGGGCTGGTCGGCTCGGGCCGTTCCGAGCTGCTGGAGACCATCTACGGCGCGCGCCGCGCCGAGGCCGGCTCGGTGCGGATGGCCGGCCGGGCACTGCGCCCCGGCAGCGTCGGTGCGGCGGTGCGCTCCGGCATGGGGATGGCCCCCGAGGAACGCAAGAGCCAGGCGCTGCTGCTGGGCGAGCCGATCTACCGCAACGTGACCCTGGCGACCTTCGCCCGCTACGCCCGCGCCGGGTTCACCGACGCGGGGCGGGAACGGGCGGAGGCGGACCGGATCGCCGAGAGCCTGGAGCTGCGCCCCCGCGACGTACGCCGGCCGGTGCGCACCCTCTCGGGCGGCAACCAGCAGAAGGTGGTGGTCGGCCGCTGGCTGCTCGGCGACACCCGGCTGCTGCTGCTCGACGAGCCGACCCGGGGCGTCGACGTCGGCGCGCGGGCGGAGCTCTACCAGGTGATCCGGGGGCTGGCCGCGCGCGGCGTCGGGGTGCTGCTGGTCTCCAGCGAGGTCCCCGAGGTGCTCGGCCTGGCCGACCGGGTGCTGGTGATGCGGGAGGGGCGGGTCGTCCACGAGGCCCCGGCCCGCGAACTCGATGAGAACACCGTGCTCGACCTCGTCATGGCGGGGTCCCTGATGGAAGGCGCGCCGGCATGACCGAGGGTCCTACTCCCACCGTGGCGCCGCAGCCCGCGGCGCACCTGCCGGCGCAGTCGCCGCCGGTGCATCCCGCGCAGACCGGGGCGGCCGTCGACAAGGTGGCGGCACCAGGTCGGATCTCCTGGTGGCGGGGCGACGGCGGCGAGGGCGCCCGCCGCAACCTCGGCCTGATCGGGGTGCTGGTCGTGCTCGTCGTGATCGGCGCCCTCACCCGCTCCGACCTGTACTCGAATCCGGACTGGGTGTGGGACAACGTCCTGAGCATCCTCAAGCTGGCGGCCGTGGTCGGCGTGGTCACCGTGGGCATGACCTTCGTGATCATTGGCGGGGGCATCGACCTCTCCGTCGGCGCGATCGTCGCGCTGGCCGGCGTCTGGTGCACCACGGTGGCCACCCAGAGCTACGGCGCCGGCGGCATGATCTTCAGCGCGCTCACCGTCGGGCTGGCGGTCGGCCTGGTCAACGGGCTGCTCATCTCGTACGGCCGGCTGGTGCCGTTCATCGCCACGCTCGCCATGCTGGTGGCCGCCCGGGGCCTGGCGGCCGAGATCTCCGACAAGCAGACCCAGGTGTCGGAGAACGGCTTCATCAACGGGCTCGCCAGCAACAGCCTGCTCGGCATCCCGCTGCTGGTCTACATCCTCGCCGCCGTGGTGGCCGCCGGCTGGGTGCTGCTCAACCGCACCACCTTCGGCCGGCGTACGGTCGCCGTCGGCGGCAACCCGGAGGCCGCCCGGCTCGCCGGCATCAACGTCCGGCGGCACACCGTGCTGCTCTACGCGCTCTCCGGCCTCTGCTGCGGGATCGCCGCCATCATGCTCACCGCCCAGGCCAACTCGGCGCAGGCGGCGATGGCGAACCTCTACGAGCTGGACGCGATCGCCGCCGCGATCATCGGCGGCACGCTGCTCAGCGGCGGGCGGGGCACCATCATCGGCTCCCTGCTCGGGGTGGTCATCTTCGCCACCATCACCAACCTCTTCGCCATCAACGGCCTCTCCACCGAGGCCCAGAACATGGTCAAGGGCGGCATCATCGTCGCCGCCGTCCTGGTCCAGCAGGTCCAGTTCCGCAGCCTCACCCAGTTCCTGGGCCGCAACCGGCTCACCACCACCTGACCCGTACCGCAGCACACCGGGCCGCACCGCACCGACCCGCTCCGCACCCGACCCGCATCCGCACTCCCGCGACATCCGGGCCACCCGAACGACGGTGGCCGGGCCCCGTACGCCCTCTTCCGTCCCGCACCGCCAGTTTCCTCCACCACCGTCAACCCAGGAGGTCGTCATGACCCAGCACAGTCGCGACATGTCACGCCGCCGACTGCTCTTCGGCGGGGCCGCCGTCGGCGCCGGCGTGCTGCTCGCCGGCTGCACCAGCAACGAGACCAAGCCGACCGAGGCGCAGACCAAGGCGGCGGCCGCGCCGGGCGGCAACAACGAGCCCGGCAAGCGGGTCGTCATCGGCTTCTCCGCGCCGGCTGCGGACCACGGCTGGATCGCCGCCATCACCAACAACGCCAAGGCACAGGCCGGGACGTACTCCGACGTGGAGTTCAAGTCGGTCGAGGCCGGCGCGGACGCGGCGGCCCAGCGGGCGGCGCTGTCCACGCTGATCTCGCAGAAGCCGGACGTGATCGTGCTGCTGCCGCACGACGGTAAGGAGCTCAACGCGTTCGGCCTGGAGGCGATGAAGGCCGGCGTGCCGGTGGTCAACCTGGACCGGGCGTTCCCCGACGCGCGGGCCTACCGGCTGCAGATCAAGGGCGACAACTACGGCATGGGGGTGGCCGCCGCCACCTACATGATCGAGCAGTTCAAGGCCAAGGGCATCAGCAACCCCGTGATCGGCGAGATCGCCGGCATGGACGAGCTGGAGCTGACCCAGGAGCGGTCGAAGGGCTTCGTCGACACCCTGACGGCGAGCGGCTTCAAGGTCGCCAACCGCCGGGCCGCCCGGTTCACGGCCGACTCCGGGCAGCAGGAGGCGGCGCAGCTGCTCCAGGCGCTGCCGAAGATCGACGCGCTCTGGAACCACGACGACGACCAGGGCATCGGCGTGCTGGCGGCGGTCAACCAGAGCGGCCGCAAGGAGTTCTTCATGGTCGGTGGCGCCGGCTCGAAGAAGGCGATGGAGGACATCCAGGCCGACAACACGGTGCTCAAGGCGACCGTGACCTACAGCCCCTCGATGGCCTCCTCGGCCATCTCCCTGGCCCGCCTGATCGGCCAGGGCAGGGGCATGTCCGACCTGGTGGAACTCCAGGTGCCCAAGGAGATCATCCTCGCCTCGGAGACGATCACCAAGGAGAACGCGGGCGACTACCTCAAGCTCGGGTTCTGATACACGGGGGGAGACCCACCTTGTCCACGACAGACAGAGAACTGCGGGTCGGCATGGTCGGCTACGCGTTCATGGGCGCCGCGCACTCGCAGGCGTGGCGCACCGTGAACCGGGTGTTCGACCTGCCGGCGCGGGCCCGGATGGCGCTGATCTGCGGCCGGGACACCGCGAAGGTGGCCGACGCCGCCGGCCGGCTCGGCTGGGACGCGCACACCACCGACTGGCGCGAGCTGGTCGCCTCCGACGACATCGACGTGGTCGACGTCTGCACGCCGGGGGACAGCCACGCCGAGATCGCCCTCGCCGCGCTGGCCGCCGGCAAGCACGTGCTGTGCGAGAAGCCGCTGGCCAACACGATCTCCGAGGCCCGGGCGATGGCCGCCGCGGCGGTCACCGCGCAGGCCGCCGGGGTGCGGTCGATGTGTGGCTTCAACTACCGGCGGGTGCCGGCGGTCGCGATGATGCGCCAGCTCGTCGCCGACGGGCGGCTCGGGGTGATCCGGCACGTCCGGGCGACGTACCTGCAGGACTGGATCGTGGACCCGCAGTTCCCCCTGGTCTGGCGGTTGCAGCGGGACCGGGCCGGCTCCGGTGCGCTCGGCGACATCGGCGCGCACATCATCGACCTGACCCAGTACGTCACCGGCCGGCGGATCACCGGGGTCAGCGCGATTACCGAGACGTTCGTCAAGGAGCGGCCGCTACCGGCCGGGTCGAGCGGGCTGGCGGCGATGGTGGACGGGGCGGCGGTGGACGGGCTGACGGCGGCCGACGCGAACGGCGCCGACGGCCACCGCCCGGCCACCGGGATGGTCACCGTCGACGACGCGGCGGTCTTCGTGGCCCGGCTCGACGGCGGCGTGCTGGCCACGTACGAGGCGAGCCGCTTCGCCACGGGACGCAAGAACGCCCTCCGGGTGGAGATCAACGGCTCGCTGGGCACGGTGGCCTTCGACCTGGAACGCCTCAACGAGCTGGAGTTCTACGACGCGACGCGACCCGCCGCCGAGCAGGGCTTCAGCCGCATCCTGGTGACCGAGGGGGAGCACCCGTACATGTCCGCGTGGTGGCCGCCCGGGCACATCATCGGCTACGAGCACTCCTTCACCCACCAGGCGCGGGACTTCATCGAGGCGGTCGCCACCGGCGTCGACCCGGCCCCCTCCTTCGTGGACGGGTTGCAGGTCCAGCTCGTGCTGGACGCGGTGACCCGGTCGGCGGAGCTGGGCTCCTCGTGGACGGAGGTGGAGCCGGCCCTGGCCACGGTGGCCGCCTGAGCCGACTCCGGTGCCGACCGGCGAGGGACCGGCCGCGGTTGCGCCCCGCGGCCGGGACGAGGTCGGAGCCGGAGGGCGTGCGGCCGGGCCGGCGTGGCCCGGTGCCGCACGAGCAGAACGGTCGTCCGGTGCGGCCGGACCGGGATTCCCCGGTCGCACCGGAGGACCGTCACCACCCGGCGACGCCGCCGGGCCGTGTCACCCCACGACGTCCGGTCGGTGCGCGCCGTCGTCCCGGCCGGCGGACGCGGGGGAGGCAGGGACGGGACGCCGACCGGCCCTGCCTGCCAGCCCCGTCCGTCCGCGCCCGCACCGGGAGCCGGGCCGGGGTCGTCGCCGCCGACGTCGACACCGGACCGGCGGGCTCCACCCGGGGCGGCCGGCGGACGGGGCCCATCCGCATAGATGCGTATCTTTCTGAACAAACTTCTGATATCTATGTAACTCAATGCACGGCTGGTTCCTCCTGATCGGGAAGGAGCACCATGCGTACGGGTGTCTGGCTGGTGGGAGCGCGCGGCTCGGTCGCGACCACCAGCATCGTGGGGGCGCTCGCCCTGCGGTCCGGGCTCACCGGCCCGACCGGCTGCGTCACCGAGCTGCCCGACCTGCGTGGGCCCGCCCTGCCGGCCTTCACCGACCTGGTCTTCGGCGGGCACGACGTCGTCACCACCCCGCTGGCGAAGCGGGCCGAGGCCCTGGCCGCCGCCGGCGTGCTGCCCGGCCGGCTGGTCGCCGCCCTGCCCGACGAGCTGGCCGCCGTCGAACGCGCGCTGCGCCCGGCCCCCGCAGGCGGTACCCAGGCGGACCGGGCCGCCGCGACCGTACGCGACCTGACCGACTTCCGCCGCCGGCACCGGCTCGACCGGGTCGTGGTGGTCAACGTCTCGGCCACCGAACCGGCCGCCCTGCCGCACCCGGGCCACGCCGACCCGGACGCGCTGGCCGCCGCGCTCGCCGGTGGCGACGAGGTGCTGCCACCCAGCTCCCTCTACGCGTACGCGGCGGTGCGCGCCGGCTGCCCGTACGTCGACTTCACCCCGTCCACCGGGCTGCGGCTGCCGGCCCTGACGGCGCTCGCCGCCGAGTGCGGCCTCCCGTACGCCGGGCACGACGGCAAGACGGGGGAGACCCTGGTCAAGTCCGTGCTCGCGCCGATGTTCGCGATGCGGCACCTCGCGGTGCGCTCCTGGTCCGGGGTCAACCTGCTCGGCGGCGGCGACGGCGCCACCCTCGCCGACCCGGCGGCCAACGCGGCCAAGGTGGAGAGCAAGCAGCGGGTGCTCGGCGAGACCCTCGGCCACCTGCCTCAGGGCGGCACCCGGATCGAGTACGTCGAGGCGCTGGGCGACTTCAAGACCGCGTGGGACCTGGTCACCTTCGCCGGCTTCCTCGGCACCGGGATGCGGATGGAGTTCACCTGGCACGGCTGCGACTCCGCGCTGGCCGCGCCCCTCGTGCTCGATCTGGCCCGGCTCACCGCCGCCGCGCACGCCGCCGGCCACGCCGGCCCGCTGGTGGACCTCGCCTTCTTCTTCAAGGACCCGCTCGGCGCGCCCACGCACTCGCTGGCCGAGCAGTGGACCCGGCTGTGCGACTTCGCCCGCCGGCTGCACGCGGGGGACACCGATGCCACGCCTCGCTGACCTCGCCGAACTCGTCCGGGCACCGGCCGCGCTGTCGGTACCCGGGGACGTCGTCGCCGGCGCGGCGGCCGCCGGCACGCTCGGCCGGCGTACGCCCGCGCTGGCCGCCGCGTCCGTCCTGCTCTACTGGGCGGGGATGGCGGCCAACGACTGGGCCGACCGCCGACTCGACGCCGTCGAACGCCCCGAGCGGCCCATCCCCAGCGGCCGGGTGGCCCCCGCAGCCGCGCTCGGCCTCGCCGCCGGGCTCACCGCCGCCGGGGTCGCGCTCGCCACCGCCGCCGGGGGCAGGCGCGCCGCGGCGGTCGCCGTCCCGCTCGCCGCCACCGTCTGGGGGTACGACCTGGCGGCGAAGTCGACCCCCGCCGGCCCGGCCGTGATGGCCGCCTGCCGGGGGCTGGACGTGCTGCTGGGTGCCACCGGCGGACGGGTGCTGCGGGCGGTGCCGGCGGCGCTCACCGTGGCCGCGCACACCGTCACCGTCACCGCGCTCTCCCGCCGCGAGGTAACCGGCGCCGACGCCGCGCTGCCGCTGCGTACCCTCGCCGGCACCGCCCTGGTCGCCGCGAGCGCCGCCGTGCCGCGCGCCGTCCCGCCGGTGCGGGACCGCCGTCCCGGCGCAGGCACCGAACCGCCCGGCCGCGCCCTCCAGCGGGGCCCGGCCGCCGCGCTGTCCGCCCTGCTGGCCGGCTGGTACGCGGCCCGCTACGGCGCGGCCCAAGTTGCGGTGGCGGCCGACCCCACCGCCGGCCGGGTACGGGCGGCGGTGGGCGCCGGGATCACCGGACTGCCCGCGTTGCAGGGCGCGCTGACCGCCCGCGCCGGGGCGGGGCTGCTCGGGGCGGCGGTGGCGGTGGCCGCGCCGCTGGGCGGCCGGCTCGCCCGGAAGGTCTCGCCGACGTGACCGCCCCGACCCGTTCCGCGCCGACTCCCCGCAGCCCGGCGCCGGCCGGCGCGGCCGGCGGGCTCCGCTTCGGCTACGGGACCAACGGGTTCGCGAACCACCGGCTGGCCGACGCGCTCGCCGTCGTCGCCGACCTGGGCTACCGGGGCGTGGCGCTCACCCTGGACCACGACCACCTCGACCCGTTCGCGCCCGCGCTGGCCCGGCGGGTGTCGGCCGTCGCCCGTCGGCTCTCGGCGCTCGACCTCGCCGTGGTCGTCGAGACCGGCGCCCGCTACCTGCTCGACCCGTGGCACAAGCACGCCCCGACGCTGCTGCACGACGACCCGGCGCGGCGGATCGAGTTCCTGCGCCGGGCCGTACGGATCGGCGCCGACCTGGGCGCGGAGGCCGTCTCCCTCTGGGCCGGCGTCCGGCCGGAGAACGTCGAGCCGGCGACCGCCTGGGACCGGCTGGTCGCCGGCTGCGCGACGGTGGTGGACGCCGCCGAGGCGGCCGGTACGACCCTCGGCTTCGAGCCGGAGCCGGGCATGCTGGTCGAGGACATCGCCGGCTGGCGCCGGCTGCGCGGCGCGCTCGGCGACCCGGCCCGCTTCGGCATCACCCTCGACATCGGGCACTGCCGCTGCCTGGAGCCGCTACCGGTCCCCGAGTGCGTACGCGAGGTGGGCGCGCACCTGGTCAACGTGCAGATCGACGACATGCGCCGGGGCGTGCACGAGCACCTGGAGTTCGGCGCCGGCGAGATCGACTTCCCGCCGGTGCTGCGTGCCCTCGGCGACGTCGGCTACCGGGGCCTGGTCGCCGTGGAACTGCCCCGGCACTCGCACGCCGCCCCCGCCGTCGCGGCCCGCTCGCTCGACTTCCTGCGCGCCGCCGCGAGGGAAGCGGCGCGACCGCAACCGGATGCGGCCGTGAGGGAGGCGGCGCGACGGCGGCGGTGACCGGTCCACGGCGGAGGCACGAGAGAGGAGACGGTATGACACCGGATGCACTGCGGGCCGCGCTGCGGGGCGTACCCGATCCCGACTGGCTCGACGCGGCGCTGCGACGGGTGGCGGCCGAACCGGCGGCGATCGACCGGTTCTTCCCGGCCGCCGGGCGACGCTGCGGCCGGACGCCGCTGCCCGACGCGCCCGGCTGGAGCGCCGACGAGGCGGCCCGGGCCCTGCTGCTGGCCGCGCTGCCCGACGAGCACGCCGCGTACGCGCGGACCCGCTACCTGCACGGCGACGCCGCCGAGAAGCGGGCGGTGCTGAAGGCCCTGCCGCTGCTGCCGGTCGGCGCGGCGGGCGTGCCGCTGCTGCACGACGCGATCCGCACCAACGACACCCGGCTGCTGACCGCCGCCCTCGGCCCGTACGCCCGGCACCTCGACCCGGCCGCCTGGCGGCAGGCGGTGCTCAAGTGCGTCTTCACCGGCGTGCCGCTGGCGGTGGTGCACGACCTCGACGCCCGCGCGGACGGCGAACTCGCGGCGATGCTCGGGGCGCTGGACGCCGAGCGGCGGGCCGCCGGGCGCGGCCTGCCGGCGGACGCGACCGACCTGCTCACCCGGCTGCGCGCGAACCAGGAGGCGTGATGCGCATCTTCGACCCGCACGTCCACATGACCTCGCGGACGACCGACGACTACGAGCGGATGGCCGCCGCCGGCGTACGGGCGGTGGTGGAGCCGGCGTTCTGGCTCGGGCAGCCCCGCACCAGCCCCGCCTCCTTCGCCGACTACTTCGACTCGCTGATCGGCTGGGAGCCGTTCCGGGCCGGGCAGTTCGGGGTGCGCCACCACGCCACCGTTGCGCTGAACCCGAAGGAGGCCAACGACCCGCGCTGTCGCCCGGTGCTCGACCTGCTGCCGCGCTACCTGGAGAAGGACGCCGTGGTGGCGGTCGGCGAGATCGGCTACGACTCGATGACCCCGCAGGAGGACGAGGCGTTCGCCGCCCAGCTCGCCCTGGCCGTGGCGCACGACCTGCCGGCCCTGGTGCACACCCCGCACCGGGACAAGGCGCGTGGCGTCGAGCGCAGCCTCGCGGTGGTGGCCGAATCGGGGATCGAGCCGGGCCGGGTGGTGCTCGACCACCTCAACGAGGTGACGGTGGGCCTGGTCCGCGACACCGGCTGCTGGCTGGGCTTCTCCATCTATCCCGACACCAAGATGTCGCCGCCGCGCATGGTGGAGCTGCTGCGGGCGTACGGGACGGAGCGGATGCTGGTCAACTCGGCGGCCGACTGGGGGCGCTCCGACCCGCTGCTGACCCGGGCCACCGGGGAGGCGATGCTGCTGGCCGGTTTCACCGACGACGACGTGGACCGGGTGCTGTGGCGCAACCCGGTCGAGTTCTACGGCCAGTCGGGGCGGCTCGACCTGACGGACCTGGACGCCGCCGTCGACGCCGGCACGGGCACGGGCACGTGGGCCGGCAACTCGATCCTGCGCGGCGGCAGCTGATGCGGCTGCGGCACCCCGGCGGCGGCACCGTCCACCTCGGCTACTGCACCAACGTGCACCCCGCCGAGGACCTCGCCGGCATCCTGCGCCAGTTGGACACCCACGCCGTGCCCGTACGCGAGGCGCTCGGCGCCGACCTGCTCGGCCTCGGGCTGTGGCTGGCCGCCCCGGTCGCCGCCGAGTTGGCCGCCGACCCGGCCGCCCGTCGCCGGCTGCGCGCCGAGCTGACCGTCCGGGGGCTGGAGGTGGTCACCCTCAACGGCTTCCCGTACGCGGCCTTCCAGGCACCCGTCGTCAAGGGCGACGTCTACCACCCGGACTGGACCACCCCCGCGCGGCTCGCGTACACCCTGGACCTGGCCCGGGTGCTCGCCGACCTGCTGCCCGACGACGCGGCCCGGGGCTCGGTCTCCACCCTGCCGCTGGCCTGGCGGCAACCCTGGGACGCCGCCCGCGCGGACGCCGCCCGTCGACGGCTCGACGAGCTGGCGGCCGGTCTGGCGGCCGTCGAGCGGGAGACCGGCCGGCCGGTGCGGGTGGGCTTCGAGCCGGAGCCCGGCTGCGTGGTGGAGAGCACCGGCCAGGCCGTCGCGGCCCTGTCCGGGCTCGACACCGAGCGGCTCGGCGTCTGCCTGGACCTCGCCCACCTCGCCTGCGCGTGGGAGGAGCCCGCCGACGCGCTGCGCCGGCTGCGTACGGCTGGCCTGCCGGTGGTGAAGGTGCAGGTGTCGGCCGCCATCGAGGCGCCCGCCGGGGCGACGGCGGAGCTGCACCGCTGGGTGGAGCCGCGCTTCCTGCACCAGACCCGCGCCGCCGGCTGCGCGGGCGCGGCGGACCCGGCCCACCCGGCCCACGCCGCCGACGACCTGGACGCCGCCCTGGCCGCGCGGCTGCCCGGGCCGTGGCGGGTGCACTACCACGTGCCGCTGCACGCTCCGCCCGAGCCGCCGCTCGGCTCCACCCTGCCGGTGCTGCGCGCCGCGCTGGCCGCGCTCTACGCCGGGCCCGCGCCGGGCTGCGACCACCTCGACGTCGAGACGTACACCTGGGGGGTGCTGCCGGCCGCGCGGCGCCCGCGCACCGCCGCGGAGCTGGCCGTCGGCATCGCCGCGGAGCTGGCCTTCGCCCGCGCGGAGCTGGTCGCCCTCGGTCTCGCGCCGGCGGGCCGCGCGGTCCCGGCGACGGCGGAGGTACGGCGATGAGCGAGCGTCAGCGAGCGAGTCATCGACACTGGGCTGGGGTGGCTCATGGCGGCGCCGAGCGGAGCGAGGTGACGACATGAGCCGGCGGCTGGTGGTGCTGGACGTGGTGGGGCTGACCCCTCGGCTGCTGGCGCACATGCCCCGGTTGCGCGCGGTCGCCGACGCCGGCTTCCGCGCCGAACTGGGCACGGTGCTGCCCGCGCTGACCTGCCCGGTGCAGTCGACGTTCCTCACCGGGGCGCTCCCGGCCGGGCACGGCGTCGTCGGCAACGGGTGGTACTTCCGCGACCTCGGCGAGGTGCTGCTCTGGCGGCAGCACCACGCCCTGGTCGGCGGCGAGAAGCTGTGGCAGGCGGCCCGCCGGGTCGAGCCGGGCTTCACGGTCGCCAACGTCTGCTGGTGGTACGCGATGGGCGCCGACGTGGACTGGACGGTCACCCCCCGCCCCGTCTACCGCGCCGACGGGCGCAAGGAGCCGGACTGCTACACCGACCCGCCGGAGCTGCACGACGCCCTCACCGACCGGCTGGGCACCTTCCCGCTGTTCAGCTACTGGGGGCCGGGCGCCGGGCTGGCGTCGTCGGCGTGGATCTGCCGGGCCGCCGAGCTGATCCTCGCCGACCACGCGCCGGACCTGACCCTGGTCTACGTCCCGCACCTCGACTACGACCTGCAACGCTTCGGCCCCTCGTCGCCCCGGGCCGCCGCCGCGGCGGCCGAGCTGGACGGCGTGCTCGGGCCGCTGCTGGACGCCGCCCGCGCCCGCGACGCCACCGTGGTGGTGCTCTCCGAGTACGGCATCACCGACGTGTCCCGCCCGGTCGACGTCAACCGGGCGCTGCGCGCCGAGGGGCTGCTGCGGGTGCACACCCAGGCCGGCATGGAGTACCTCGACCCGTGGACCTCGCGGGCCTTCGCGGTGGCCGACCACCAGGTGGCGCACGTCTACGTCCGCGACCCGGCCGACGTGCCGGCGGTGGCGTCGCTCTGCGCCGCGCTGCCGGGGGTGGGCGAGGTGCTCGACGCCGGCGGCCGGGCCGCGTACGGGCTGGACCACCCGCGCGCCGGGGAACTGGTCCTCGTCGCCGAGCCGGACGCCTGGTTCACCTACTACTACTGGCTCGACGACGCCCGCGCGCCCGACTTCGCCCGGCTGGTGGAGATTCATCGCAAGCCGGGTTACGACCCCGCCGAACTCTTCTTCGACCCGGCCGCACCGTTGGCGGCGAAGCGGCGGGCCGCCGTGGCGCTGGCCCGCAGGAAGCTCGGGATGCGCTACCTGATGAGCGTGGTGGGGCTGGACGCCGGCGCCCGCGCCGTGCGGGGGTCGCACGGGCGGCTGCCCGCCGACCCGGCCGACGGGCCGGTGCTGCTCTGCTCCGATGCGTCCGCCGCCCGGGACCGGGTCGCCGCGACCGAGGTCAAGGCGCTGCTGCTGGAGCTGGCGGGGCTGGCGTCCCCGCCGGCCCCCGGCGCGGTCCCGCCGCCGCGCCGTGTCGCGCCCCCGCCGGCCACCCCGGTGGCGGGTCGGCGGCCCGGGGAGGGGCCGTGACCGCCGACGCCGCGACCGACACGAGCGGGCTGCGGGCGCGCTTCGACGCCGCGCTCGCCGCGTTCCTCGACCGGCAGGGCCGGGACTGGCCGGACGGCGCGCCCCGGGGCGTCTTCACCGCGCTGCACCGGTTCGTGCTGGCCGGCGGCAAGCGGCTGCGCCCGCTCTTCTGCTACTGGGGCTGGCGGGGCGCGCACGGCGTCGACGGCGCCCCGATCGTGGCGGCCGCCGCCGCGCTGGAGCTGTTCCACGCGTTCGCGCTGATCCACGACGACATCCTCGACGGCAGCGACCGCCGCCGGGGCGGGCCGTCGGTGCACCGGCTCTTCGCCGACCTGCACGCCCGCTCGTCCTGGCGCGGCGACCCCGAGGCGTACGGGCGCAACACCGCGCTGCTCTGCGGCGACCTCTGCGCCGCCTGGTCCGACCAGATGTTCCACGAGTGCGGCCTGGACGTGGGCCGGGTGCACCGGGGGTACGCGGTCTTCGCGCTGATGCGTACCGAGGTGATCGCGGGGGAGTACCTGGACCTGGTCTCGGGGGTGGGCGACGGGTCGGTGGCGAGCGCGCTGACCGTGGTCCGGATGAAGGCGGCCCGCTACACGGTCACCAGGCCGTTGCAGATCGGCGCGACGCTGGCCGGGGCCGGGCCGGAGCGGGTCGCCGCGCTGGCCGGGTTCGGCGACCCGTTGGGCGACGCGTTCCAGCTGCGCGACGACGTACTGGGGGTCTTCGGCGACCCGACGGTCACCGGCAAGTCGGTCCTGGACGACCTGCGGGAGGGCAAGCCGACGGTGATGATGGCGCTGGCCCGTGGTGCCGCGGACCGGGCGCAGGCCGCGCGGCTGCGGGAGCTGTTCGGCAACCCGGAGCTGGACGGCGACGGCGCCGCCGAGCTGCGGAAGATCATCGAAGCCACCGGGGCCCGTGAGCGGATCGAGGGGATGATCCGGGTACGCGCCGAGGCCGCGCTCGCGGCGCTGGCGTCCGCCCCGGTGACCGCCGAGGCCCGCGCCGCCCTGGCCGGGCTCGCCGCCCAGGCCGTCGACCGGCCCTGCTGAGTCGCCGCGCGCCGACGACTTTCCGTGAGATCGACGAAAGTTAGTGCCGAATCGGCGGAAGGTATGGACACATCGATGCGCGCCGCTTAATGTCGGGCCATCACGAATGTGTTTCGTCGAGGTGAACCGGCGGCGCGGGAACCCATCGACTGGTGACCTCCGATCGATGGGGTCCGCCCCCATCCCTCGCAGGTCACGGCCGGCCGGGCACGGCACCCGGCGGGCCGAGCGCATCCCCCGCTACGGCATCCGGCGCGACGGCGCGCGCCCGCCCTGGCAGTCACTCGTCAGGAAGGGACGGCACACCCATGTCCACCCAGGACGCCCCCATCCACCGGCTCCGCCGACGGCTCAGCGCCGCCTCGGCGCTGCTGCTGGCCGCCACCGCGGGCACGGTCGCCCTCGGCGCCGGCCCGGCCACGCTGGGCGGCCCCACCCCGGCCGAGGCCCACCCCGTCGTCGGCACCGACTTCCAGCAGGTCACGCTCGCCAAGGGCGTCGCCGAGGTCGGCGAGCCCATGACGATCGCGGTGCTGCCGGACCGGTCGGTCCTGCACACCGCCCGCAACGGCACGGTCCGGCGTACGGACTCCGCCGGCACCACCTCCGTGATCGGCACGGTGCCCGTCTACACCCACGACGAGGAGGGGTTGCAGGGCATCGGGGCCGACCCCAACTTCGCCACCAACCGGCACATCTACCTCTACTACGCCCCGCCGCTGGCCACCCCCGCCGGGGACGCGCCCGCGACCGGCAGCGACTTCTCGGCCTGGCAGGGCGTCAACCGGCTCTCCCGGTTCACCCTCAACGCCGACTTCACGATGAACACCGGCAGCAAGGTCGACATCCTCGACGTGCCCGCCGACCGGGGCATGTGCTGCCACGTCGGCGGCGACATCGACTTCGACGCCGCCGGCAACCTCTACCTCTCCACCGGCGACGACACCAACCCGTTCGACTCGGCCGGGTACGCGCCCATCGACGAGCGCACCAACCGCAACCCCGCGTACGACGCGCAGCGCAGCGCGGCCAACACCAACGACCTGCGCGGCAAGATCCTGCGGATCAAGGTGAACGCCAACGGCACGTACTCGATCCCGGCCGGCAACATGTTCGTCGACTCGGACGCGCGGACCCGACCCGAGATCTACGCGATGGGCTTCCGCAACCCGTTCCGGATGAGCGTCGACCGGGCCACCGGCATCGTCTACGTCGGCGACTACGGCCCGGACGCCGGCACCACCAGCGCCCGGGGCCCCAGCGGCCAGGTGGAGTTCAACCGGATCACCGGGCCCGGCAACTACGGCTGGCCGTACTGCACGGGCACCAACACGGCCACCGAGACGTACGCCGAGTGGGACTTCGCCGCCGGGACCGCCGGGGCGAAGTACAACTGCTCCGGCGGGCCGACCAACAACTCGTTCCGCAACACGGGCCTGCCCACCCTGCCCGGCGCGAAGCCGGCCTGGATCCGGTACGCCGGCGACGCCGGCACCCCGCCGGAGTTCGGCGGTGGCTCCGAGTCGCCGATGGGCGGCCCGGTCTACCGCTACGACGCCGCGCTCAACTCCACCACCAAGTTCCCGCAGTCCTTCGACGGGCAGTTCTTCGCCGGCGAACTCGGCCGGGGCTGGGTGAAGCCGATCCACCTCAACGCCGACGGCTCCCCGGGTGGCATCGACACGTTCCCGTGGAACGGCAAGCAGGTCATGGACATGGCGTTCGGGCCCGAGGGCGCGCTCTACGTCCTCGACTACGGCACCGGGTACTTCAACGGCGACGCCAACTCGGCGCTCTACCGCTACGACTACATCGCCGGCGGCAACCGGGCGCCGACCGCCGTCGCCGCGGCCGACAAGACCTCCGGCGCGGCCCCGCTGACCGTGAACTTCTCCTCGGCCGGGTCCAGCGACCCGGAGGGCGGGGCGCTCACGTACTCCTGGGCGTTCGGCGACGGCACCAGCTCGACGGCGGCCAACCCCAGCAAGACGTACACCGCCAACGGCACCTACCAGGTCACGCTGACCGTACGCGACCCCCAGGGCGCCACCGGCACGGCGAACGTGCAGATCGGCGTCGGCAACACCGCCCCCACGGTCACCATCAACAGCCCGGCCAACGGCAAGCTGTTCAGCTACGGCGACACCGTGCCGTTCAGCATCACCGTGACCGACCCCGAGGACGCCGCCATCGACTGCTCCAAGGTCAAGATGACGTACGTGCTGGGCCACGACAACCACGGCCACCAGATCACCTCGAAGAACGGCTGCTCGGGCTCGATCACCATCCCCGTGGACGGTGAGCACGACGACGCGGCGAACATCTTCGCCGTCTTCGACGCCGAGTACACCGACGCCGGCGGGCTGACCACGCACAAGCAGCACACCCTCCAGCCGCGCAAGCGCCAGGCGGAGCACTTCAAGACCTCCTCCGGCGTCGGGACCTTCGACAAGGCCACCGCCGAGGGCGGCAGGACCGTCGGCGACATCCACAACGGCGACTGGATCGCGTTCGAGCCGTACCGGATCGACAACGCGACCTCGTTCAGCGCCCGGGTCTCCTCGGCCGGCGCCGGCGGCACCCTCCAGGTGCGGGTCGGCTCGCCCACCGGCACCGTGCTCGGCTCCGCCACCGTCCCGGTCACCGGCGCCTGGGACACGTTCACCACCGTCAGCGGCAGCATCTCCGGTGCGCCGGCCAGCACCGGGACCCTCTACCTCACGTTCGCCGGCGCGGGCACCGGCGCGCTCTACGACGTGGACACGTTCGCCTTCACCACCGGCGCGGCGGGGGTCCGCACCGGCCCGGTCGTCGGGCTCGGCGGCAAGTGCCTGGACGTCCGCAACGCGGCCACGGCCGACGGCACCCAGATCCAGATCTACGGCTGCAACGGCACCGCCGCGCAGACGTGGACGGTGACGCCGAACTCGACGGTGAAGGCGCTGGGCAAGTGCCTGGACATCTCCGGCGGCGGGTCCGCCGACGGCACGAAGATCCAGCTGTACGGCTGCAACGGCACCGGCGCGCAGAACTGGTCGGCCCAGGCGGACGGGACGCTGAAGAACCCGCAGACCGGCAAGTGCCTGGACGTCTCCGGCAACAACCCGGCCGACGGGCAGGCCGTGCACCTGTGGACCTGCCACACCGGCGCCAACCAGAAGTGGACCCTGCCCTGACCTGAGGCGGGGAGGGGCCGCCGTGCCCCTCCCCGCTTCGGCGGGCCCTCGACAGCCCCGGCAATTGGAGAGCGACATGCGCAGACTCCTCCGACCCATCCTCGGCGCGGCCACCGCCGTCCTCGCCGTCCTCGCCTGCACCACCCCGGCCACCCCCGCCAGCGCCGCCGACGCCCCGTACGACGTGCTGGTCTTCTCCAAGACGGCCGGCTTCCGGCACGACTCCATCGCGGTCGGCACGCAGGCGATCCGCGACCTCGGCGCGGCCAACAACTTCACCGTCACCGCCACCGAGGACGCCGCCCAGTTCACGACCGCCAACCTGTCCCGCTTCGAGGCGGTGGTCTTCCTCAACACCACGGGCGACGTGCTCGACGCCACCCAGCAGAGCGCCTTCGAGTCGTACATCGGCGCCGGCGGTGGGTACGTCGGCGTGCACGCCGCCGCCGACACGGAGTACGGCTGGTCCTTCTACGGCAACCTGGTCGGGGCGTACTTCGCCTCGCACCCGCACATCCAACAGGCGAACGTCAAGGCGGAGAACCGGGCGCACGCGGCGACCGCGCACCTGCCGCAGACCTGGACCCGCACCGACGAGTGGTACAACTACCAGACCAACGCCCGCTCCACGGCCCGGGTGCTGGCCACCCTCGACGAGTCCTCCTACTCGGGCGGCTCGATGGGCGCCGACCACCCGCACTCCTGGTGCAAGACCTACAGCGGGGGCCGGTCCTTCTACACCGGCGGCGGGCACACCCAGGCGTCGTACGCCGAGCCGGCCTTCCGCGCCCACCTGCTCGGCGGCATCCGGTACGCGGCCGGCCGGGCCAAGGCCGACTGCCGGCCCGAGAGCGGGTACACGCCGCTCTACAACGGCTCCACCACCGGCTGGTCGCAGGCCGGGCCGGGCAGCTTCAGCAACGCCGACGCCACCCTCACCTCGGTCGGCGGGATGGGGCTGTACTGGTACAGCGCGAAGCAGTTCACCAACTACTCGCTGAAGCTGGACTGGCGCCTCGCCGGCGACGACAACTCCGGCGTCTTCATCGGCTTCCCGGCCTCCAGCGACCCCTGGTCGGCGGTGAACAACGGCTACGAGATCCAGATCGACGCCACCGACGCGGCCGACCGCACCACCGGCGCGGTCTACACCTTCAAGTCCGCCGACATCGCCGCCCGGGACGCGGCGCTCAACCCGCCGGGGGAGTGGAACACCTACGAGCTGCTCGTCGAGGGCGAACGCCTCCAGGTCTTCCTCAACGGGGTGAAGATCAACGACTTCACCAACACCGACCCGGTCCGCTCGCTCGCCGGCCACATCGGGCTCCAGAACCACGGCACCGGCGACGACGCGTCGTTCCGCAACATCCGGATCAAGGAACTCGGCGTCAACCCGCCGGGCGGGAACACCACCGTCCAGGCGGAGGCGTTCAGCTCGGCCGGCGGGGTCGCCCCGTTCGCCAAGGCCGGCGCCAACGGCGGCCAGACCCTCGGCCACATCGACCCGGGCGACTGGGCCGCGTACGCCGGGCTCGACCTGACCGGGGTGACGTCGCTGCGGGCGCGGGTCGTCTCCGGCGGTCCGGGCGGCACCCTCCAGGTGCGTACCGGGTCCACGACCGGCACCGTGCTCGGCTCGGTCGCCGTGCCGAACACGGGCAGTTGGACAACCTTCGCCGACGTCACGACCGCCCTGTCCGGGGTGCCGTCCGGCACCCGGGACCTCTACCTGACCTTCACCGGCTCGGGCACGGGGCTCTTCGACGTGGACGACTTCACCCTGGTCAGGTCCGGCGGCAGCGGCGGCGTCGGGCCGATCCGGGGCCTGGGCGGCAAGTGCCTGGACGTGCGCAACGGCGCCACGGCCGACGGCACCCAGATCCAGATCCAGACCTGCAACGGCTCCGCCGCGCAGACGTGGACGGTGACGCCGAACTCGACGGTGAAGGCGCTGGGCAAGTGCCTGGACGTCTCGGGCGGCGCCTCGGCGGACGGGACGAAGATCCAGTTGTGGACGTGCAACGGTACGGGCGCGCAGAACTGGTCGGCCCAGGCGGACGGGACGCTGAAGAACCCGCAGTCGGGCAAGTGCCTGGACGTCTCGGGCAACAACCCGGCCGACGGGCAGGCCGTGCACCTGTGGACCTGCCACACCGGCGCCAACCAGAAGTGGACCCTGCCCTGATCCGCTGACCCTCCCGCCCCTCCCCGCGATCCCGCGGTCCGGCCCGGCACGGTGTGCGTACCGGGGACGGAGAGCCGCAGGACCGCGGGGAAGGGCGGGGGCTTTCGTGGGGGGCCCGGCGGTCCTAGAGTGGGGGCGGCGACCGTCGCGGTTGCCGGTGACCGGCGGGAGGCGCAACCCGCCCGGGTCCAGGTGCGCAGGCACCCACCGGCGATCCGCAGCGGCCCGTCGCGTACGGCCCGGCCGGTCACCCTCGCCCCGGTCCCGCACCCACGGAATCCCCCATCACCACAGGGGAGAAGCACCATGGCGCGACCCATCACGCTCTTCACCGGCCAGTGGGCCGACCTTCCGTTCGACGAGGTCTGCCGGCTCGCCGCCGAGTGGGGCTACGACGGGCTGGAGATCGCCTGCTGGGGCGACCACTTCGAGGTCGACAAGGCGCTCGCGGACGACTCGTACGTCGAGCGGAAGCGGGAGACCCTCGCGAAGCACAACCTGAAGGTCTTCGCGATCTCCAACCACCTGGTCGGCCAGGCCGTCTGCGACCACCCGATCGACGAGCGGCACCAGGGCATCCTGCCCGCCCGGATCTGGGGCGACGGCGAACCCGAGGGCGTACGCCGCCGCGCCGCCGAGGAGATCAAGGACACCGCGCGGGCGGCCGCGAAGCTGGGGGTGGACACCGTCGTCGGCTTCACCGGGTCGTCGATCTGGCACACGCTGGCGATGTTCCCGCCGGTGCCGCCGTCGATGATCGAGCGCGGCTACCAGGACTTCGCCGACCGGTGGAACCCGATCCTCGACGTCTTCGACGAGGTGGGCGTGCGCTTCGCCCACGAGGTGCACCCGAGCGAGATCGCGTACGACTACTGGACGACGAAGCGGGCGCTGGAGGCGGTCGGACACCGGCCCGCGTTCGGGCTGAACTGGGACCCGTCGCACTTCGTCTGGCAGGAACTGGACCCGGTGAACTTCATCTTCGACTTCGCCGACCGGATCTACCACGTCGACTGCAAGGACGCGAAGGTGCGTACGGGCGACGGGCGGCGGGGCCGGCTCGCCTCGCACCTGCCGTGGGCGGACATGCGGCGCGGCTGGGACTTCGTCTCCACCGGCCACGGCGACGTGCCCTGGGAGGACTGCTTCCGGGCGTTGAACGCGATCGGCTACGCCGGCCCGATCTCGATCGAGTGGGAGGACGCCGGGATGGACCGCCTCGTCGGTGCCCCGGAGGCGTTGCAGTTCGTCCGCCGGCTCGCCTTCGACGCCCCGGCCGCTGCCTTCGACGCCGCGTTCAGCAGCAAGGACTGACCGCTCCGGGCCTACCCGGGCGGGCCGACGTCGAGGGTCCCGCACCCGGGCGGGCTTCCGTCAGCGGGCGCGCACGGGGGCGGCCGGCGGCAGCGGGCAACACCCGAGCGGGCCGGTCGCCCGAAGGCGTCCGGCCCGCTCGAAGGTGCGATCAGAGGGTGCTGCCGTTGGTGCCCGAGCTGGACGGCTTGCTACGGGGCGTGGTGGTGGCCGACGTCGACCCGGGGGTCGCGCTCGTGCTCGACGACCCGGAGGCGCTCTTCGCGCCGACCGTGGCCGGCGTGCCGGCGAACGCGTCGTCGGCGGCGGTCAGCTCCTGCTTCTGGCCGTTGCTGCTCAGCTTCTCGCCCAGCTTCGACTGGCCGAGCTTGTCCTTGCCCTCACTGTAGAGGCGGGTCGCCTGGGCCTGCGCGACACCGGCCGCCTCCTGGACGGTCGGGTGGTCGAGCACCTTGCGGCCCCGGATCACCAGCTCCTCGTACTTCTCCCGACCGGCACGGGCGCCCAGGACGAATCCCGCAGCCAGCCCGCCAAGGAACATCATCTTTCCGCGCATGGCGGCTCCTTCCGTACCTGACGCGCCGTCGTCCGGCGGGCTACCCCACCGGAGGCGACCAAATCGCGCCTGCCTTCTCTGTCCGCAGCTAACTACCCATCCTGCTCTCCGCTCATACCTCCTTGTGCCGGGATGACGATTTGTCTCGGTTTATTATCGTCTGGCCCGGGGGATGGTTCCGGGGGTAACCCCCTGGACCAACACCCCCCGGAATCCTGTACTCTTGTCCCCGTCGCACGGCGCAGCGAGATCGGTGCCGGAAGACGCAACGGTCCCCCGTAGCTCAATTGGCAGAGCAGCCGGCTGTTAACCGGCAGGTTTTTGGTTCGAGTCCAAACGGGGGAGCTTCCACACCTGACGCCCGTCGGCCACGCCGGCGGGCGTTCGCCGTTCCCGCCCCCGTGACCCGTTCCCGCCCCCGTGGCCCCGTTTCCGTCACCCCGGGCCCGCTCGCCCGGCAGGATGGTCGATGTCGACTTAGACTCCCGCTGCGTCGATTGATGCGTCGATTCATGGGGTGGGTAGGGATGCCCGGAAGAGGTGGCCACGGCAGGATCACGCTCGTCGCCGTGGTGGTCGTGCTGGCGTGGCTGGTCGTCGGGGCGGTCGCCGGTCCGTACGCCGGCAGGCTCAGCGAGGTCGCCACCAACGACAACGTCTCCTTCCTGCCCGCCGAGGCCGAGGCCACCCGGGCACAGGAGCTGTCCGCCCGGTTCGTCGAGCGACCGACCACCCCCGCCCTCGTGGTCTACGAACGTGCCGACGGCCTCACCGACGCCGACGCGCAGCGGGTGGCCGCCGACGCCGCCCGGTTCGCCCGGGTGCCCGGCGTCGTCGGCCCGCTGCCGCCGCCGATCCCCAGCGAGGACGGGCAGGCGCTCCAGGTGGTCGTACCCATCGACGACGCCGACGGCGAGCGGATCGGCACGGTCGTCGAGGAACTGCGCGCGATCGCCGGCGACGACCGCGACGGGCTCGGCGTGGACGTGGCCGGCCCCGCCGGCCTGCTCGCCGACCTGATCGAGGTCTTCTCCGCCATCGACGGCACCCTGCTGATCGTCACCCTCTGCGTGGTGCTGGTCATCCTGCTCGTCGTCTACCGCAGCCCCGTTCTGTGGATCTTCCCGCTGCTCTCCGCCGGGATGTCCTTCGCGCTGGCGGCGGTCTTCGTCCACCTGCTCGCCGACGCCGACGTGATCAAGCTCAACGGGCAGGCGCAGGGCATCCTCACCGTGCTCGTCTTCGGTGCCGGCACCGACTACGCGCTGCTGCTGGTCGCCCGCTACCGGGAGGAACTGCACCGGCACGAGCGCCCCTGGGACGCGATGCGGGCGGCCTGGCGAGGCGCCGCGCCGGCCATCGTCGCCTCCGGCGGCACGGTCATCGTGAGCCTGCTCTGCCTGCTGCTGTCCAGCCTGAACTCCAACCGGGCGCTCGGCCCCGTCGCGGCCATCGGCATCGGCGCCACCCTGCTGGTCATGCTGACCTTCCTGCCCGCCCTGCTGGTGCTGGGCAGGCGGTGGGCGTTCTGGCCGCGCCGCCCCCCGTACGACCGGGCCGACCCCCGGACCGAGCACGGCATCTGGAGCCGGATCGCCGGCTTCGTCGCCCGGCGGGCGCGACCCGTCTGGCTGCTCACCACCCTCGCCATGGCCGCGCTCGCGCTCGGCCTGACGCAGCTCGGCGCGACCACGCTCGGCCAGTCCGACCTCTTCACCGGGCGCACCGACTCGGTCGCCGGGCAGGAGGTGATCGCCCGGCACTACCCGGCCGGCACCGGCAGCCCCGCCACCATCTTCACCACCCGCGACACCGCCCGGGAGGTCGCCCGGGTGGCCCGGGGCGTGCCGGGGATCGCCGCCGTACGACCCGTCACCGCCGACCGGACCGGCCCGCCCGACCCGAACGCGCCACCCGCCGTCGTCGACGACACCGTGCAGTTGGAGGCGACGCTCGCCGACCCGCCCGACAGCGACGGCGCCGAGCGGGCCGTCCGCGCGCTGCGGGCGGCGGTGCACGGCGTACCCGGCTCCGACGCCGTCGTCGGCGGCTTCACCGCGATCAACGTGGACACCTCCGCCGCCTCGACGCGGGACCGCAACGTGATCATTCCCGTCGTGCTGGTGGTGATCGCGATCATCCTGGCCCTGCTGCTGCGGGCGCTCCTGGCGCCGCTCCTGCTGATCGCCACCGTCCTGCTGAGCTTCGCCGCCACGCTCGGCCTCTGCGCGCTGGTCTTCCGGTACGTCCTCGACTTTCCCGGCGTGGACGCCTCGTTCCCCCTCTTCGCCTTCGTCTTCCTGGTCGCCCTCGGCATCGACTACAACATCTTCCTGATGAGCCGCGTCCGCGAGGAGTCCGTCCGGCGGGGCACCCGGGCCGGCGTGCTCGCCGGGCTCGCCGTCACCGGCGGCGTGATCACCTCCGCCGGCATCGTGCTCGCCGCGACCTTCTCCGCGCTGGCCGTACTGCCGCTGGTGGTGCTGGTCGAGCTGGGCGTCGCGGTCGCGGTCGGGGTGCTGCTCGACACCATCGTCGTCCGCTCGCTGCTGGTGCCCGCGCTGGCGTACGACATCGGGCCGAAGATCTGGTGGCCGGGCCGGCTGTCCCGGACGAACGGAGAGCGGGAGGCGCGACATGCTCGCTGAGACCGACGTGATCGTGGTCGGCGGCGGCCTGGCCGGGCTCGCCGCGGCCCGGCGGCTGCACCGCGCCGGCGTGCCGTGGCGGCTGCTGGAGGCCGGCGACCGGCTCGGCGGCCGGGTCGCCACCGACGCGGTCGACGGCTACCTGCTCGACCGCGGCTTCCAGGTGCTCAACACGGCCTACCCCCGGCTCGGCGCCCTGCTCGACGTCGACCGGCTGCGCCTGGGCCTCTTCACCTCCGGCGTGCTGGTGCGCAAGGGCGACCGGCTGACCCGCCTCGTGAACCCGCTGCGCGAACCGACCGGCGCCCCCGGCACCGCGCTGGCCGGCGTGGGCTCGCTGCTCGACCGGCTGCGCTTCGCCGCGCTCGCCACGGGCTGCGCCACCCTGCCGAAGGGGCGGCTGCTCGCCGCCCCGGAGACCACCACCGAGACGGCGCTGCGCCGCGCCGGCCTCTCCGACGCGATCGTCGAGGAACTGCTGCGGCCGTTCCTCTCCGGCGTCCTCGTCGACCGGGAGCTGGAGACGTCCAGCCACGTGCTGGCGATGGTGCTGCGCTCCTTCGCCCGGGGCCGCATCGGCCTGCCGGCCGAGGGGATGGCCGCGCTGCCCCGCGCCGTCGCCGACCCGCTCCCGGCGGAACTGATCGACCTGGACACCCCGGTCGCCGAGGTGGCGCCCGGGCGGGTCCGCACCCAGGCCGGCGACATCCGCTGCCGCGCCGTCGTGGTCGCCGTGGACCCGCCGGCGGCGGCCACGCTGCTGCCGGACCTGCCGACCGTACGCATGCACAGCTACACGACCTACTACCACGGCACGCAGGAGCCACCGCTGGACGAGCCGATCCTGCTCGTCGACGGCGACCGGCGGGAGATCGTCGCCAACACGGTGGTCGTCAGCCGGGCCGCGCCCACGTACGCGCCCGCCGGGTGGCACCTGGTCGCCACGTCGGTCGTCGGTCCGTCGGCCCCGCCCGAGGCGACCGTACGGGTGGAACTCACCCGCCTCTACGGCCGCTCCACGGCGGACTGGACCCACCTCGGCACGGTGTCCATCCCCGACGCGCTGCCCGCCGCGCCGCCGCCGCAGGGCCGGCTGCGCAAGCCGGTGGCGCTGGGGGAGGGCCTGTTCGTGGCCGGGGACCACCGCGACAGCCCCTCCATCCAGGGCGCCCTGACCAGCGGCTGGCGCGCCGCCGGGGCCGTCCTGTCGGAGCTGCGTACCGGCTGAACGGTGGGTCACGACCCGTTGAAGATCACTTATGCTCCTCGCCATGCCCGCACCCCTTCCGCCGCCCGACCTCGACGCCGCGGCGGCGTACCCCCAGGTCGGTCAGGTGCGCGCCGCCCTCGCGGCGCGCGACTGGCCGGCCCTGAGCGCGCTCGTCGACGGGCAGGACCCGCACGGCCGGACCCTCCTCGTCGGCGAGGCCGGCGAGGCCGAGGACATCGAGGGATTCCTCCGGGACGTGCTGGCGCAGCGGCCCGACGACGCGCTCGCCGGCGCCCTGCTCGGGTCGCACCTGATCCGCGCCGGCTGGCGGATCCGCTCGTCCCACCGGGCCCAGCACGTCAGCCGGGAGCAGTTCGCCCAGTTCCACGCCCACCTGCGGCGCGCCGAGCAGGTGCTGATCGACGTCACCGCCCGGCACCCGGACGACGCGGCGGCGTGGACGCAGCGGATCACCAACGCGCGGGGACTGGAGCTCGGCCAGGCCGAGGCCCGCCGCCGCTACGACCAGCTCGCCAAGCACCACCCCCACCACCTGCCGGCCCAGGCGTCGCTGCTGCAACAGTTCTGTCCCAAGTGGAGCGGAACCTGGGAGCGGGCGCACGGCTTCGCCCGGGCGTGCGCCGACGCCGCCCCGCCCGGCGCCCCGAACGCGGTGCTGGTGGTCGAGGCCCACCTGGAGGAGGCGCTCGACCACGACAACCTCGGCAAGGCGAGCGCCCACCTGCGCGGCGCGCACGTGCGGCACGAGATCCACCAGGCGGCGCAGCGGTCGGTCTGGCACCCCGGGTTCCGCAACGGCTGGGGCTGGGTCTGGGTGCGCAGCGTCTTCGCGATGGCCTTCTGCCTCCTGGAGGAGTACCCGGCGGCGGCGCAGCAGTTCGCGGCCCTGGGACCGCTCGGCGACGAGGCGATGTTCGGCTACATCGACGGCGACCCCGCCAAGCAGTTCCAGAAGTTCCGCGACAAGGCGTACGCGAAGGGCGGGCAGTCGTGATCCAGGAACTGGACGTGGACGGGGTGCCCACGCTGCTCGCCCCCACCGGCGGGCCGATGCGCGCCGGGCTGACCTTCCGGGTCGGCACCGCCGACGAGACGCTCGCCCGCAGCGGCATCACCCACCTGCTGGAACACCTCGCCCTGGCCCCCCTCGGGCTGGCCGACTACCACGTCAACGGTGCCACCGCGCCGGTGTTCACCACGTTCCACATGCAGGGCTCCGCACAGGACATCGCCACCTTCCTCACCTCGGTCTGCGCCAACCTGACCGAGCTGCCGACCGGCCGGCTGGAGGTGGAGAAGGAGATCCTGCGTACCGAGCACAGCAGCCGGGGCACGGCCGCCGTCGACGACATCCCGCTGTGGCGCCACGGCGCCCGCGACTTCGGCATCACCAGCTACCCCGAATGGGGGCTGGGCGCGCTCACCGCCGACGACCTGCGACAGTGGGCGGCCCGCTGGTTCACCCGGGAGAACGCGGTGCTCTGGATCGCCGGGAAGTCCGTGCCCGCCGGGTTGCGGCTGGCACTGCCGTCGGGCGTACGGCAGCCGGTGCCGGCGGCGTCGTCCGCGTTGCCGCAGACACCCGCGTACTTCGTCAGCGGCTCGCGGGCCGTGGTGCTGGACGCCGTCGTGCGGCGCCGGACCGCCGCGAGCGTCTTCGCCGGGGTGCTGGAGCGCGAGCTCTACCGGGCGCTGCGCCAGGACGGCGGCCTCTCCTACCAGACCACGGCGGGCTACGAGCCGCGCGGCGACGGCCACGCGACGCTGCGGGCGCTGGCCGACTCGCTGCCGGAGAAGCAGGACGCCGTGCTCGGCGGCTTCGTCGACACGCTCGCCAAGCTGCGCGTCGGCCGGATCGAGCAGGCCGACCTCGACGCCGTCGTGGCGAAGCGGGAGGACTTCCTCGGCACCGCCGAGGTGGACGCGGCACGGCTGCCGTCGTACGCCTTCAACGTGCTCACCGGCGAGCGCAACCTCACGGTCGACGAGCACCGCGCCGAGCTGAAGGCCGTCGACGTCGACGACGTGCACGAGGTGGCCCGCGAGGCGCTGGCCGGCGCACTCCTGATGGTGCCCGAGGGGCACCGGGCCGACTGGGCCGGCTTCGCCGCGGCGCCCACCCGCTCGGCCGACACGGTCCCCGGCACCCCCTACCAGGAGAAGGAGGGCGACGGCGAACTGCACGTCGGCGTCGACGGGGTGAGCTGGCTCGGCCACGGCGGCCCGCTCACCGTCCGGTACGCCGAGTGCGCCCTCATGCTCGCCTGGCCCGACGGTGCCCGGCAGCTCATCGGCGACGACGCCATCTCGATGCGGATCGAACCGACCATGTTCGACCTGCACCCCGGCGCGATCCGGGTGATCGACTCCCAGGTGCCGGCCGAACGGCAGGTGGCGATGCCGGCCCGCGACCCGGACCGCATCCCGCAGCCACGGGCCGCCGCCGGCGCCGAGCGGCGGGAGCCGGCGAAGCGCTCCTGGTGGGAGATCCCGCTGATGGTCGTCAGTGGCCTCGCCGCGCTGGCGATCGGCGGCGCGAACGCCCTGCTGACCCTCGGCATGTTCATCACCGAGACCGCCGAGAGCGACGAGGGCTGGCTGTGGGGCGTCATCACCGTGGGATGGCTGCTCACTGTTATCCTCGCGTTGCCCATCGTGCTGCTGCGCCGGCGACGCCGATGAGCGACGGCGTCGTTTCGTACTGGCCGGTGATCCACCGGGCGGGATAGGATCCGGCGCGGTAACGGGGCGGTAGCTCAGCCGGTTAGAGCAGGGGACTCATAATCCCTCGGTCGCGGGTTCGAGTCCCGCCCGCCCCACCAGGCAAAACACCCGTGCGAAGTCGCGCCGGCCAGTGGAGGGCGCAGAAGGTCGCACGTCGACGATTTGCTTGATCGACCGAGCCATCTGCGCGGCCTGCTGCCTGCCCCGGTGACCACCGTCGCCCGCCCGCCGGGTCTGCCGGCGGTGTGCGTCCGGAAGTGCTCGACGATCACCTGCGCGTGCTGGGCTCTGAGGGCGGGCGGCGCCAGCAGGTTCGTCCGGCGGCGCCAGCCCGCTTTCCGATACGGGGCGTGGCCGCAAGGGTGCGCATAGTGCCAGGTGCGGCGGTATGAGCCGAAGGTTATCTATCGGCATCGGTGAATCGTGTTCTAGGTTACGGCCACCTGTTGGTGCCCGTAACGCTCCGATCGCACCCGCAGCTCCGCAACCCGAGGGAGATCTGGATGAAACGAGTCCTTGCCGGCGCGGCGACAGCCGTGCTGTTGCCAGCCGGGCTGGCTGCCATCGTCATCGCCGGGCCCGCCAGCGCGAAGCCCACCGTTTCGACACCGGTCGTGCCGTCCGGGGAGGCCGCCTCGCCCGAGATGCTCGCCGCCATGCAACGTGACCTGGGTCTGACCGCCGCAGCGGCCCGCGCCAGGATCGCCTCCGACGCCGCCGCCAGCCGTACCGAACTGGCGTTGCGTAAGCGCCTGGGCTCCACCTTCGCCGGTGCCTGGTTGGCGCCGGACGCGAAGTCGCTGGTCGTTGCCGTCACCGACAGCGCCAAGGCCGCCGAGGTGACCGCCGCCGGCGCCACCCCCAGGCTGGTGGACCGCAGCGGCAAGAAGCTCGACGCGGCCAAGGCCGCCCTGGACGCCGCGGCCGCCAAGGCGCCCCCGGCCTCGGTGCCCGGCTGGTACGTCGACGTCAAGTCCAACACCGTCGTGGTGCAGGCACGCGGCGGTACTGCCGCTGCCAAGTCCTTCATCAAGGCCAGCGGTGTCGATGCCACGGCGGTGCGGGTGGTCAGCACCACCGAACAGCCCCGGCTGCTCTACGACGTACGCGGTGGCGACGCCTACTACATCGGCGGTGGCCGCTGCTCGGTCGGCTTCTCCGTCAACGGCGGCTTCGTCACCGCCGGGCACTGCGGCAACACCGGTGCCGCCACGACCGGCTTCAACCGTGCCGCCCAGGGCACCTTCCAGGGCTCCTCGTTCCCCGGCAACGACTACGCCTGGGTGGCGGTCAACTCCAACTGGACCCCGCAGCCGTGGGTCAACAACTACGCCGGCGGCAACGTGACCGTCGCCGGCTCCACCGTGGCCGCGATCGGCTCGGCCATCTGCCGCTCCGGCTCGACCACCGGCTGGCGCTGCGGCACCGTGCAGGCCTACAACCAGACCGTCAACTACGCGGAGGGCTCCGTCTCCGGCCTGACCCGCACCAACGCGTGCGCCGAGCCGGGTGACTCCGGCGGGTCCTGGCTCAGCGGCCAGCAGGCGCAGGGCGTGACCTCCGGCGGTTCCGGCAACTGCACCTCCGGCGGCACCACCTACTTCCAGCCGGTCAACGAGATCCTCTCCGCGTACGGCCGGACGCTGGTGACCAGCGGCGGCGGCAACCCGCCGCCGCCGACCGGCTGCAGCGGTTACGAGTTCTCCGCGACCGGGTCGCTGTCCAGCGGCGGGAACGCCTACCAGCCGAACGGCAGCTACTACTACTCGTCGACCTCCGGCACCCACCGCGGCTGCCTCGACGGCCCGACCGGCACCGACTTCGACCTCTACCTGCAGAAGTGGAACGGTAGCGGCTGGAGCGCGGTGGCGCAGGGTGCCACGGCTGCCGCCGACGAGACCGTCTCCTACAACGGCACGGCCGGCTACTACCGCTGGCGGGTACACGCCTACAGCGGTTCCGGCAGCTACGCCCTCGGCTACAGCAACCCCTGACCGAACGACGGAACGCCCGCATCGCACTCCGCGATGCGGGCGTTCCGCAGGTTCCGCCGGAGAACGTACGCCGGCTCGTAGCTCAGAGTCGCGCCGACGCGCATGCCCGGCTCGCCGCACTCACCGCGGTCGTCGGCACCTGAGCGGTGACGGAGCGTGGCCCTGCCGGGTTCCGCCTGGCCTCCCCGGCGAACAAGAGGCAGCCTGGGGCGGCCCGCCAGCCCGCCAGCGACAATGGCGGGCATGACCGATCACGCCAGAACGGTGCGCAGCTTCACCGGGGTGTACCACGCCGACGGCGGCATTCGCGGCGAGCTGTCCTACGTCGTGGGGAAGCTGCTGGGCAGGGCACACTGTGGACTGTGTGACATCACCCATGGACCGCTGCACCGCAAGCGGCAGTGGGACGATTTCGTGGCCCGTCTCGGCGTGTCCTTCCGTCTGGTGCACCTCGACGAACGCGACTCCGCTATCAGCGATCTCAGCCAAGGCCATACTCCCTGTGTCGTCGCCCACACAGACGCCGGCCCGGTCCTCGTGATGAACCCCCGTCAGGTCGACGCCGCGAACGGCGATGTCGAGACGTTCGCCGACCTGCTGCGGCATGCGCTCACGCAGCACGCGCTCGATCTGCCGGCGCTGAGTGCCCGGACGCGGATCGTTTCCGACGGCGGCAGCGACCCTCGTCAGAACCTCTGATCCGGCGACGGCCCGGTGCCGGTGCCGGTGGGCAGCGCCTCACACGCCAGGGCCGGGTCCCGGCGCACCACGTCAGTCGATCAGGCCGGACAGGGTTGCCGCCAACTCGTCCAGCCGGTCCTTCGTACGTCCGTGCTGGTGGTGGATCCACTGCTTGCCCTCTGCGGCGATCCCCTCCAACATGTCGAGGGTGTGCGCGAGCCCCGATGCGTCGAGGGTCACCTCGGACAGCGTCCGGAGGTCCTCGCCGGGTTGAATCCCCTCGTCCATCGACTCGGTGACCCGGACGTCGATCGGGGCGCCGTTGACCAGCGTCAGCTCGAACGTCTGGTGCCGGGCGGCGGCCCCGTGGATGCGTACGGCGGCCACCGCGTCGAAGCGGTAGTTGAGGCGCTGGGTGCCGCGCCAACCGCCCCCCTCGAAGTCGAGGTCGATGTCGACCTGCCGCACTCCGTCGCCGGTGAGCAGGAAGAGCAGCAGTCGGTATCTCGAGTAGCGCCACGGCCCCCGAGGGAAGCGCGCCCGCTTGTAGGAGCTGGCGGGTGCCTCGATGAAAGCGTGGGCGATCACCTGGCTCGGCCGGAGCCGGTAGTGCCGCATGGCTTCGTCGACGAGGAGCTTACGGTCGCACTCGAGCCAGAAGGCCATCTCCGCGTCGGAGGGCTTGCGGGACAACGTCTTCTGCCAACGCTCGTACGCGGACTGCCGCGCCGCCCGTTGGTGCGCGTACTCGATCTCGTCGGCTCGCACCCGTCGCCGCTCGGTCGTGACGCGGAGCCAGGCCCGCGTCCCGATCACTCCGGTTACGACGGCTACCAGCATGGACACCGTGCCACCGAACGGCGCGACCGCGACGGCCGCCGGCACCACCCGCAGGCTTCCGGCGACGATGGTGATGAGTGCCACCAGGCAGAGGGCTCTGGTCGCGACGGGGGTGCGCAGCTCGGCCCGGTACGCCGTCAGCGTGTCCTTCTCCCAGCCCTGCCGCACGTCACTGACCAGGTGACGGACCAGCCAGGCGATCCGGTCAGCGTCGATCCGCTGTTCGCGGTAGGCATCGACAAGCTCGTCGCGCAGGTGTCTGCGAATCCCCGCCGTGCCCTTCAGCCACTCGGAGCGTTCAGTGCCCCGGGGGACGTACCGCCCGAAGTACCTGTCGAACAGGCGGTCCACCTTGCGGGCGAAGCCCCCCGCCGGCGGCGTCCGGCGTTGCCGTGGTGGGGCGAGACCGTTCGTCCTTTGCCCGCAGCCGCTCCCGCCGGAAGTGCCAGTCCGCACCGCCGACCAGGAGTGTGACGGTCGCCGCCACGACGACGAGGTACGCGAGCAGCGCAGACGGCTCGCCGCGCCGCAGCAGCCACCCGGCGTTGCCGACGGCGAGTACGCACAGCGTGCCGGCGGCGCCGAGTCGGAGCCACTCGGCCATGGAGATCGAGGCCGGCCGCACCTCGGGCCCTCGGGGCCCGGCGGGGACGGGCTGAAAGAACAGGGACACCCTGGCGGCCCTGTCCCGAGCCATCCGCCCCGCCCTGGCCCGCTCGACCGAGCGCTGCCACAGTTGGTCCTCCAGGGGGCCTTCGAGCAGCACCCCGAGGTGGTCGAGGATCTTGTCGCGTTGGCGCGGCTTGAGCTCGTCGAGTTCCTTCACCACCAGTTCGGTGTCGGCGGTGTTGACCGAGTTGAGCAGCCGCAGGACCGACCGCAGACCGGCCGTCCACTCGCCCCGGCCGTCCACGCGGGTGATGCGGGCACAGATGGCGGAGAGCGTGGCGAGGTCCTCGGCGCCCAGCTGCCGCAGCGTGCGCCCGCTCAGCAGGGCGAGCAGCCAGTGGAAGCGCACCTCGTCGGTCTCGTACCCGCGCGCCACGGCCTCCTCGATGAGCTCGCGGGCCCGGGCCGGCATCCGGGCGTCGAGGTACTTCACGCCGGTGCGGAACCTCTCCTTCGGTGAGGCGTCCGGCGGCAGTTGGTAGTGGACGTCGCCGTGGATGGCCTGGGCCTGTACCCCGACGTGGGCGTCGCCCTGCGCCACGTTCGTCACGGCCGGCGTCGTCACGACAGCTCCCCGGCCGCCGTGATGACCGCGGCCAGCGCGGCGGCCAGCTCCGCCACGTCCGCCACCAGGCCGCGCAGCCGTTTGAGCGAGAGAATCAGGGCGCTCCTGTTCTTCGGGGTGTCTTCCTTGAGGCAGTGCTCGGCGGAGTCCAGCTCGTTCTCGGCCGCCGCGTAGGTGGCACCGTCGAGCTGACCGTCCTGACGGGCCTGTTCCAGCAGGTCACGCAGCTCGCCGATCGCCGTCGCGAGATCGGCCGGTGGTTCCGGCTCCCAACCCACGGTGACGTTGCCGTGGATCTGCCCGGCCTGGACGCCCACCCGGGCGTTGCCGCTGGCGACGTTCCTGTTGGTGATGCCCATCTGCGCCTGCCTGTTCCTCTTCGCCGTTTCCCGTTGGTCGGTCGCGTCGTCGGCGACCAGTTCCTGCGCCAGCGCCGTCGCGAACGCGGCCGCGTGGGCCACCGCCCGGGGCTGCCAGTTCTCCCCGTCCGTGGCCGTCTTGGTGCCGTCGGCCCGGTCGCTGATGCCACGCACCACGACCACGGGCAGCGCCCGGTTGAGGTGACCCGCCTGTGCCACGCCGGCGGCCTCCATCTCGATGGCCACGGCGTCGTTGTAGTGCTGCCGCACCCACCGGGCCTGCTCGGAGACCGCCGAATCCTGCACGATCTCGCCCGCCGCGATCGGCGCGAAGTGCACGCGCGGCGCGGCGTCGCCAGGCAGACCCCGGAACCACTCGTCGCTGCGCGCCAGGTGTTGCGCGATCTGACCCGCGCCGTGCGGAATCTCCCACGCCTTCGGCCGGGCCTTGAGGCCGTCGTCCTCGCTCGTGCCGCCGTGATAGGCGTAGACCTGGGACGCCACCACCACGTCGCCCAGCCGGATGTTCGGCCAGAGAGCGCCCGCGACGCCGACGAAGATGACCGCGGCGGGGGAGAACTCGGCCATGGCACGCTCGGCCAGCACCGCCGAGGGATGGTTGCCCTTGCCCACCAGGCCCAGCGCCACCCGGCAGCCGCCGAGCCGGCCGACCTCGAAGCGCGTGCCGGCGGGATGGCGGTGCACCCGCAGGTCGGTCAGCCTGCTGCGGACCGCGTCGTACTCCAGGTTCAGGGCCGTGAGAATCACGACGGGACTGCTGTTCATGCCTCTGCCGTCTCCTTGTCCGTCGGGTGCGTCGGCCGGGTCATGGGGGGATGCAGCGCCTCGCGCGGGCCCGGCCGGAACAACCGTGCGGGGCGTCCGGTGTCCGTCTTCCTCGTCGTGCCGGCGGGCACGATGAAGCCGTCGACGCTCTGGACCTTGCGGTAGAAGTTCCGGGGATCGAGGCCGACGCCCCACACCGCCTCGTAGACGTCCCGCAACTCCGAGATGGTGAACGTCGGGCCGCAGAAGGCTGTCGCCAGCGCCGAGTACTCGAGCTTCGCGCGGGCGCGCTCGACGCCGTCCGCGACGATCCGGCGGTGGTCGAAGGCGAGCCGGGCCCCGGGCGACAGGGCGCGATCGGTGGGGGTCCAGCACGCGTCGGAGGCGTCGGTGCCGGCGGTCGGCTCGGGCAACCGGGGCGCCACGGCCAGGTAGGCCACGGAGACGACGCGGCCCCGGGGGTCGCGTCCCGGCGTGCCGTAGACGCCCAACTGTTCGAGGTGCAACTGGTCCGCCGACAGGCCGGCCTCCTCGGCCAGTTCCCGGTGGGCCGCCGCCGGCAGGTCCTCCTCCACGTGTTGCAGAAAGCCGCCGGGAAGGGCCAGGTCACCCCGGTACGGCTCCACGCCGCGCTGCACGAGCAGCACCTGGAGCCGGGAGTCGCGCAGGGTGAGGATGACGAGGTCCACCGCGAGGAGGACGGTGGGCGCAACCCAACGATCGTCCGACATGGATCTCACTCTAGACTTAATGTCACTCTGACAGAAACGGCGGACAGGTGTCGGCTTTCAGCAGCAGCCGATGCCCGACGGCAGGGGCGCGCCCCGCCCGTTCACTTCCCGGCGACGGGCGGTCAGCCGCCGGAGGGCGGGGCGCTGCGGCTGCGGGCGCCCTTCGGGCGGGCTCCGTTCCCGGCCGGCGATTCCGTCAGCGTCGACGCCCGCCGGCTCAACGCGTCGACCCGCTCGACGAGTCCGCGTACGGCGTCCTCGTCGGCCGCGTCCACGGCCGCGACGCGGTCGAGCAGCGCCGCGTAGTCCGACGTCAGCGCCAGGTATTTCCTGCCGAACGCCTCCTCGGCGCCGCTGACGTAGGCCTGGCGTTGCGCCCGGGCGTACCGCTGGTCGAGGTCGATGATCTGCTGGGCCAGCACGGCCGCGGCGGCGCCGAGCGCGCCGCGGGCGTCGGCGTTCTCGTCGCGGCGGCGGCGACGGGCGTCCGCGAGTCGGCCCGCGCGGCGGCCACCGACGTAGAGCACCGTCGCCCCGGCGACGACGGCCACGATCGCGGCGCCGGCGAGCAGGAAGCGGGGCAGCGACGGGCTGATCGTCCGCGCGCCGTCGGGGACGGTGCCGGCCTTCACCAGCAGGTCGTAGTTGACGGTGACGACCTTCAGCGCCTCCAGGGGGCGGTCGACGAAGGTGTCGACACCCCGGCTGATGGTCATCTCCGCCACGAAGGCCCGGCCGAAGTTCCCGTCGTCGCGCCCCGGCAGCAGCGCGCAGCCGTAGGTGTCGTACTCGTCGGAGTCGCGGCTCATCACCAGCACGACGGTCCCGTCGGCGGCGCGCTCGACCTGGCGGCAGCCCTGCCTGAGGTCGGCGCCCGGCTCCAGCATCAGCACGACCAGCCGGCGGTTGCCGATGATCCGTTCGGCCGCCGCGCGGTCCAGCTCGACGCCCGGTGCGACGTACACGGACGAGGCGCGCACGTGCCGGGCGACCGGACCGTCCAGCACCCCGCCGGTCCACAACGCCCAGCCGGCCAGCACCAGGCAGGCCAGGACTGCGATGCCGAAGGGCGTGCCGAACAGGTCACCGAGCCGACGTCGTACGGACGGGTTCATGACAGCCTGCCCCGGAGGTAGAGGTCCGGGCGGTAGCTGGTGATCCCCAGCGTCCGGGCGGCGTCGTCCAACTCCTCGGACGCCTCGTTGAGCAACGTACGCGCGTGGCGGTCCGGCAGCTCCTCGTCCAGCGCGGCGCGGGCCGCCTGGAGCTTGACGACGCCCCGGGTCAGCGCCGGGTTGCTATGCGCGTCGGTGAGCAGGGACATCTCGACGGCGAGCGCGGTGAGACCCGCCAACCGCGCGGGGGTGCCGCCCCGCCCCGGGTCGCCCCGCCGGACGCCGGCCCCGTCCGGCCGGCGCAGCGACCGGACCGAGAGGATCAGGAACGCCGCCACGCAGCCCGCGAAGATCCACGGCAGGGCCGGCAGCGCCACCCGCAGCGGATCGATCGGCCGGTACGGCAGCGGACGGTCGAACAGCCCCGAGTAGCGCAGGTCGGTGACCCGGTTCAGCCAGGCCGTCAGCACGTTGCCCTGCGGGTAGTCGTAGCGGCTCAGCCGGCCGGCGAACTGGCCGTAGAAACTCGCCCCGGCCAGCTCCGCGAAGTCGTCCGCCGCCGGCCCGTGGTATTCGATCCAGAGCCCGTACATCACGACGACCGGCGTGCCCGGGAACAGCTCGGCCAGCGCCGGCCCGTACCGGGGCACCGGCTCGCCGAACGGCTGCGCGGGCAGCGCCACGTACCGGGCGCCGTCCGGAAAGGCGTTGCGCGCGGCTTTGTCGGGGACACCGGTCAGCGTGGCCCCGGCCCCGAGGTGCAGGCCGGTGGCCCGCAGGTCGGCGGCGACGGCGGCCAGCTCCCGCTCGGTCGGGTCACGCCACCGCAGCTCGTCGTGCTCGGGCGGGTCGGGCGCGTCCCGCAGCGCGGCGATCAGCCCCACCAGCAGGTTCGTCACGTCGGCGGTGGCGAACTGCGCCCGCCAGTCGGGCAGCGTGTCGGCCACGGCCTGGTAGATGCCGCCGCTGACCTCGGTGCCGATCACCCGGATGGTCGCGTTCTCCACGTCCCGCACCCGGTCACGCTCGTCCTTGTCGAGCCCGGGCGGCGCGACCAGGATCCGGACGGGGCGGTCGCCGGCGGCCTCGCGGACCCGCTGCTCGTTCCAGCGTGCCGTCGAGCCGGGCAGCCGCACCACCGGCTCGGCGGCCACCAGCGCGGTCATCTCGTCCACGGAGGGCACGCTCGCGTCGCTCAGCTCACCCGCCGAGCCCTCGTCGATCTTCGCCGTGGCGGCCGGCGACCGGCCGTAGCTGACGTCGACGCTCTGCCGCTGGGCGAGCAGGAAGACCACCAGGACGACCACGGCGACGCCGAGCAGCGACCACCGCAGCAGCTCGTACTGGTAGTGCCTGCGGGGTGTCACTGGTGCGTGCGCCACAGCCGGTCGGCCTCCCTCGCGTGTTGCGCCGCCGCGCGGGCGGCGGAAGCCCCGCCGCGCCCGGCGGCCATCGACTCGGCGCGGGTCAGCAGCCGCTCGGCCTGCGGCACCCGGGTCGCCGCCGCGTCCCGGCTGACGGCCGCGCTGTCGATGGCCGCGCGCGCGGTGGACCAGGCCGTCCGGCGCTCCCGCTCCCGTGCCCGCCACCTCGGCAGCAGGGCCGTCGCGAAGCCCGCGCCCACCAGCAGGAGGCCGCCGACCAACCAGACGAGGAGGGTGTGGGACATGCGCTCCAACCATCGGACGAGGGGTACGGGGTGCGCGCGAGCTGTCGGGGCCGGCAGGGGTACGACCGAGTCTGGCTGATCGAGTCGAACCGGCGCGAACCGGCCCCGGCGGTCGAGGCGCGGCAGACGACCTGCGTCGTATGGTTTGCGCATGACGCACCCCGTCTGGGCGGATGGCCGGGTCTACGAGGCGTACGTGGGCCGGTGGAGCCGTCCCGTCGCGGGGGAGTTCCTGCGGTGGCTGGCCGTGCCACCGGGCCGCCGCTGGCTGGACGTGGGCTGCGGCACGGGCGCGCTCACCTCGACCGTGCTGGCGGTGGCCGACCCGGCGTACGTCTCGGGCGTCGACAGCTCGGCGGGCTTCGTCGCGTACGCCCGCGCGGCCGTCCGCGACGAACGGGCGGCCTTCCAGGTCGGCGACGCCCGGGCGTTGCCGCTGCCCGACCGCTGCGTCGACGTCGTGGTGAGCGGACTCGCGGTCAACTTCGTGCCCGAGCCGGCGCGCGCCGTCGCCGAGTTCGCCCGGGTCGTCCGGCCCGGCGGGGTGGCCGCCGCCTACGTGTGGGACTACGCCGGCGGCATGGAGTTGATGCGCCACTTCTGGGACGCCGCCGCCCTGCTCGACCCGGCCGTGGCCGAGCGGGACGAGGGACGCCGGTTCGCCGTGTGCGACCCGGATTCCCTGCGCGGGCTGTGGACCGACGCGGGCCTGACGGCGGTGGCGCTCCGGCCCGTCGACGTGCCCACGGTGTTCGCGGACGTCGACGACTACTGGACGCCGTTCCTGGGCGGGCAGGGCCCCGCCCCCACGTACGTCGCCTCCCTGACGGCGCCGGACCGCGCCCGCCTGCGCGACCTGCTGTCGGCCCGCCTGCCCGTGGCGCCGGACGGCTCGGTCCGGCTCACCGCCCGGGCCTGGGCGGTCCGGGGCACGGCGCCGGCCTGAACACCCGCAGGTGCGCGTAGCCCTCGCGGGCCGGAGCGCGCAACCGGATGATGCCGTCCGGCTGTCCGCTTCGAGACCCAGCGGTACTCGCCGCCGACGGCGTCGGTCAACCTGATCCGTGACGCCGGGTGTCGTGCCCGTCGTGGAGATCGGAGGACCGATGAAGGCCCGTTTCCGATGGCGGTCGACCCGCATGACGCTGTTCGCGGCCCTGGTCGCCGCGCTGGTCGCCGCACTGCTGCCCGCCTCGCCGGCGCTCGCGCTGCCCTCCGGTAGCGGCTGGTCGGCCTCGTGGAGCTACTACCATCCCACCGCCTACCAGTACGCCGGGACGCTGCCCGGTGTCCGGCTGACCGGTTATGCCACCGACAACTCAGGCACCAGCACCACGGTCGGTACGATCGAGGACACCGCCGACGACGGCCGCTGCGCCAGGGTGATGCTCTACGCCAACGGCGTCGGCTACGTCGCCGACCGGACCACCTGCGGCAGCGGCAGCTACCTGACCTACTCCACCGGCAGCTACAGCCAGGGGCTGCTGGTGATCGTCTATCGGATGGTGGCGGGCACCACCACCCACGACAAGGGCTTCGCGATGTTCGTTCCCGGTTCGTCCGCCGATCCGGAGATGCGCACCGTGGGCACCGGCGCCAGTTGGTCGTACTACACGTCGACGGCGTTCCAGTACACCGTCACCCGTCCCGGCGTGCGGCTGATCGGCTACGGCGTCCACCAGTACACGGACCAGCGCTCCTCGCTGAACACGGTGGAGAAGACCGCCGCCACGGTCGGCTGCGCCACGGCCAAGGTCACCGGCGGTGTGTCCACCAGCGGCGGCACCTGCGTCAACGGCGGCAGCACGTCCTTCTCCCGCTCCGACCTGACCAACAACCTGGAGGCGTCCGCCTGCTACCAGCCGGTCCCCGGCACCCGGCGCTGCCTCGCGGTGAGCATCCCCGAGCCCTGGTGACCCGACCGGCACCCGGTGGACGCACCCGGCCACCGACCCGGCAGTCCAGCCGTCCCCGGAGCGACCCGGGGACGGCTGCTGCTGTGACCCTGACGCGACGACGACGCCGACGCCCTGATCGCCGAGTACCGCGACGCGGGTCCGTCAGCGGCGGCGCTTCGGCAGGTCGAACTGGTCGGCGGCCCGGCAGTCGCGTGGACCGCCGACCGCGCCCGGCCCGGCCCGGTCGAGCGCCGCGCGTGCCCGGACCCGGCCCAGGTTCCAGGCGTACCAGGGGTCCGGCTCGTCGAGGTCCTTGGCGATCCAGCTCAGCGTGCAGCGGCGCACCGGATCGGGCAGGCCCGCCAGGGCCGGCGTCGCGTCCGCCGAGAGCGCCCGCAGGTACCAGGCGTCGATCTTCCCCGTCTGCTCGTACCGGGCGATGTTGCGGCGGGCGGCGTAGTCCTCCGGGTTGAGCACGGCCAGGCCCAGCAGCATCACCACGGCGAGCGCCACGGTGGTGCCGGGGATCCAGGCCCCGCGCCACCTCAGCCCAGCCACCAGGATCATCAGGAACACCGTGCCGAGCAGCAGCTCGAACGCCATCACGAAGAGCCGCTCGCCGGTGAAGCTGTAGACCTTCTGGTACGTGTACATCCGCGACAGCGCCGACACCACGATGACGAAGCTGAGGGCGCTGAGCAGGCCCAGCAGGACCCGCAGCAGGTGGCGCTCGACGGCCCGGTCCCGTCGCGCCCAGCGGGCCACCCCGCCGAGCACCGCCAGCGTCAGCAGGGTGACGACGACGAGCTGCCAGAACCCGCTGCGCGCGTACTCGGCGTAGCTGAGGCCGGCGGTGCGCAGGACGTGCCGCTGCCCGCCGAACAGGACGGTGAACTGCACCGCCACGAAGCCGCCGAAGAGCAGCGTCAGGGCGCTGATGACGGGAGCCCACTCCACGACGCCGAAGCGGCGCGTGCCGGGCCGGTCCACCGTCGACAGGTCGGGCGGCGCGGCCAACGTGTAGACGGCGGCGACGGCGCAGAGCCCACCCACGGCGGCGAGGAAGACCCAGCGGAACGCCGTGCCGACGTTGACCTCCGGGATCAGCTCGCCGAGCATCACGGAGAAGGCGCCGTCGGCCGAGGACAGCAGCGCGCCGAACACGATCAGGGCGACGATGGTGGCCGCGGCCGATCCGACGACACGGCGGACCAGGCCGGGATTCGCCGGGGCGTGCAGGTGACCACGCACCCACGGCAGCCCCCGGAACGCCGCGAACGGCGCCGCCACCAGGCTGAACAGGATCGAGCGGACGAGCCGGCCGCCGACGATCGCGAGGGTCGCGCACGCGAGGGCGCCGAGCACGCAGAACGTCACCAGCCACCACGCGTTACGGAAGGCCAGGACCGACAGCAGCGCCAGGGACGCCGCCGCCCAGCCGGCGCGGATCCGCCGGTCGGCGCGCGGCAGTTCCGCGCCCGTCCGCCGGACCGCGAGGACCACCGCGACGGTCAGGGCGAGCCAGCCGAGGAACCAGCCGATGCCGGTGCGGGTGAGCGGTACGAAGAACGCCAGCCCCAGCGCTCCGGCCAGGATCGCGGCCGGTACCGCCCGGTCCCGGGCCGGCGCCGGCCCCGGCCAGCGCGTGTCGAGGAACGACGGCGGGCGCGGGACCGGCTGGTAGCCGCGGTACGGCGCGGGCGCGCCGGACGGCACCCCGATCCGGTACGGCGCCGGCAGCGGCGCGGCGGCGGGCTGCTGGGCGATGGTCACGGGCGTACCGGCGGCGGATGCGCCGCTGCCCGCCCACGTGCCTGCCGGTGCTCCGGCGGCGGGCGCCGTCTCGGTGGTGGGCGCGGTCCCGGTGGGCGCCCCGGTGGTGGGCGCAGTCCCGGGTGAGGGCGCGGCCTGGTCGGCAGGCGCTGTCTCGGCGGGCGCTGCTCCGGTGGCGGGTGCCCTGGTGGTCGGCGCCGTCCCGGCGGCGGGCCCGTTCCCGGTCTGTCCGGCGGGGGCGGCGGCCGATGCCGCGTCGATGGTGGCTGACGGCGGGCTGACGGCGTCGGATGGCGGCTCGGTAGCCGGTGCCACGGCGTCCGCCGCCCTCACGGAGGCGGTCTGCGTGGGGATGCTCGCTCCCGGCTGGGCGGGGACTGTGGGGGCCGGCGCGGCCGACGCCTCGGCCGACCTGGCGGCGGGGACGGACGGTGCCGGGGCCGGCGGGTCCGCGGCGGCCGGCATCAGCGGGATGAACACGGCGTACCCGCGCGTCCCGGGCGGGATGCTGACGGGGATCGCCCAGGCGGGCGCGCCCTCCGCCCCGGGCCACACCATCGGAGGCGGCGCGCCCTCGGTGGGCGGCATGACGAGCAGGTACGGCGTCGCGTTCCCGGGATCGTCGCTGGTGTCGCCGTGCGTGTCGCCGGTTCCCGGAGGGCCCGGCACCGGTGGTGGCTGGGTCAAGAACCCCTCCTCGATCGAACGGTCGGCACACTGTACGGCCGACTCCGGCCCGCCGCCGCCCCGTACGCGCCCGACGCGAGCAACTCGCGTCCGTGCCTGGGCGCGGCTGAGGATCCTCCCCACAGACCATCGCCCGCCTGAAGCCCGGCGCGGCCGGACCAGTGGTGATCAGGACGCCACGGACCCTGAAACCGCCGGGTGACGTCCCTAGCGTCCTGATCACGAGCGGGAAAGCGGGGGAGAGGGTGGGGGGCGTAGACGAGCGCAGCGGCGCAGGCCCGGGTGACCGGATCGGGCGGGCGGCACGCCCGATCGATCCTCGGTAACGTGCTCGGCCATGGCCAGTGGCGTACCTCCCGGCAAGTGGTGGGAAGCCCTTCCACCACAGAAGGTCAGCCACCTGCCCGGCATCGACGCCGAGCTGCTACACGTGGGACTCGATCCGGCACCGGTCGCGGCTCCGGTCGTCGTTCGGTACCGCGTACCGGCCCGCGGCGGCTTCACCGACCTGCTCGCCGCCGTCCTGGACGAACTGGACCGGGCAGCGCTCACGCTGTTTCCCCGTTGGCTGCCCGGCGCCGAACGGCTCGACGGTTCCGGCACGCTGGGCGCCGCGGCGGTTCGGTCCCTGGCCTCGCGGGCCGCTGCACGCTCCGAGCACTTCGGCCCGTTCCTGGCCGACCTCGCCGAGCGCGCGCTGCGCGGGGAGAACCGGCAGCACCGGCCGCGCTTCCCGGCAGAGGTACGGGCTGCCGGCCTGGCCCGCGTCATCGCCTCCGCGTACGACCGTGACGGGTGCGTCCTGCTGGTCGGCCTGACCGACGAACTGACGACGGACACCGAACGCGCGTTGGTCGCCGCCGCCGAATGGCTGGTGCGGCACGGCCGCCTCACCGTCTGGCTGGCCGGGCGGGAACTGCGGACGGTCGACCGGGTCCGGTCGGTCCGGGTTGCACTGCCGTCGAGCCTGGCCGAGTTGGCGGTGCAGACGGGTCGGGTTCCCGACACCGTCCGCGAGCCTTTGCCGGCGCTGACGTTCCCGCCACTGTCCGGGGTGCCGCGCGGCGACAGCACTGCTGAGCAGGCCCTGGAGCTGGCGCTGGCACCGCACGAGTGGGCCCGGGGCCGGCGCTGGAACCACACGTACGACTGGCACCTGCTCGGCGAGACCTACCGCCTGGATCTCCTCTGGCCGGCCGAGGGACTTGCGGTCGAGGTGGACGGCCCGGAACATCGGGAACGAATCAGATTCGCCAACGACCGGCGACGTGACGTGCGGTTGCAACTCCTCGGGCTGGACGTGCTCCGGTTCACCAACGAGCAGGTGCTGTCCGACGTCCAGGCCGTGGTCGGCATGATCCGGCAACTGCTGACCCGTCGTCGCCGGACCGGCGCGCACCCCCACACAGAAGAGGCACCATGACGAGCACGGCGGACCTTCCCCAGCTGACGCCCAACCAGATCAACGCGCTCGTGGTGCTCATGGTCGAGGCCCGCGAACTGACCAACACCGAGCTGAAGGAGCTGGCCGGGTTCAGCCTCACCCGTGCCGACAACGCCAAGCTCGTCACGCTCGGCCTGGTCCAGACCGACCGGTCGCACCGACCCTTCTCCCACGAGCTGACCGACGAGGGGTGGCGGGTGGTGCGGCAGTTGCACGCCGGCGCCCCGCCCGCGCGCAGCGGCTCGGCCACCCGTTCGCTGTTCACCCTGCTGGCCGGCCTGCACCGCTCGCTCAGCCGGTTGGGGCTGAGCCACGCCGACTTCTTCACGCAGCAGTCGGTCGCCCCGGACCCGGCGGCCGGCTCGACGCCACCCGGCGCCGCGTCGGCACCGGTGGCCGCGGAGCCGGAGGCCGTGGAGGCCCTGATCCGCGCCGCCTATCGCGAACTCGCCCGGGAGCCGGGAGCCTGGGTGGGGCTCGCCGACCTGCGCGAGCACCTCGGTGGGCAGGACCGCGCGACCGTCGACGCGACGTTGCGCGCCATGGTCCACCGGGACGGCGTCCGGATCATCCCGGTCGCCAACACCAAGTCGTTGACCCCCCGGGACCGGGCCGCCGCGGTGCGCATCGGGGACGAGGAGAACCACACCCTGGCGATCGGCCCGGCATGATCGCTGAGGACGTACGGGCCGCGCTCGAGGCGGTCAGTCTCAACCCGGCGGTCACCCCCGACGACGTGTGGCGACCCAGCCCGCACGACGTGCCGGAGCTGCACGAGAAGGTGGTGGCGGAGATCCTGCGCGGGGTCGGCAGGGCCCGCACCGACGACACCACAGTGCCCCTCGGGGTGGCCATGCAGGGGCGCGCCGGTGCCGGCAAGACGCACCTGCTCGGAGCGGTGCGGGATCGGATCCAGCGCGAGGGCGGCTACTTCTTCCTGGTCGACATGGTCAGCGGGAAGACGTTCTGGGAGAGCGTGGCGCTGGCCCTGGTCGAAGGCATGGGGCGGGACGCGTTCGGCTGGGGCACCCAGCTGCGTACGTTCCTGCGTCGGCTCACCGCTCAGCTCGGCATCCCGGCGGAGGTACGCGACGCGGTCGCCGGCACGCAGCCGGTCACCCGGGAGCACCTGGACACCTTCGTGCGAGCCCTGCGGACGCGCCACCGCGAGATCGGCCGGGACTGCCAGGACACCGCCCGGGCGCTGGTCCTGCACGGCGCGCTCGACTTCGAGGCACAGGACGTCGGCTACGCCCACCTGATCTCCGAGCCGGGTGACCCGGCCGGCCGTACGACGTGGGGGCTGACCCCGGCGATCCGTACCCCGCAGCAGATCGTCCAGGATGTCTCGCGGCTGATGGCGCTGACGCTGGACCCCACGGTGATAGCCGTCGACCAGCTCGACACGCTCTTCGCCCAGACCAGCACCGCGATGTTCGACCAGTACGCCGGGCTGGAGGACGCCCAGGCGAAGGTCGTCGGGCCCATCGCCGACGGTCTGCTGAAGCTACGTGACGTCACCCGCCGGACGCTGATCGTGGTGTCGTGCCTGCCGGACACCTGGGAACTGCTGACCAGGAGCGCGCCCACCCCGGTCGGCGACCGGTTCCGGCAGGCGACCCTGCCCGACCGGATTCCCACCCCCGAGATCGGTCGGGCCATCGTCGCGAAGCGGTTCACCGCGGCATTCGCCGGGCCGCGTTTCGCACCGCCGCATCCGACCTGGCCGATCAGGCCCGAGGCGTTCGCTGACGCCCCGGCGTTGACGCCCCGGGCGCTGCTGCGCCGCGTTGACCGGCACGTCGCCTGGTGCCGGGACCGGGACGAGGTGACCGAACTCGACCGCCTCATCGAGGTGGGCGACCACGTCGCGGGCGTGCCCGAACCGTCAGGCGGAGGCACCACGGTCGGCCCGAGGGCGGCAGGCGAGACAGTCGCCGGCGACGATGCGTGCCTGCGGCGGCTCGACGACCGGTTCGCCGAGCTGGTGGCGGGGGCCGACGTGACGGCCGCGCTCGATCCGCGGACCGAGGACGCACAGATGCCGACGCTCCTCGCGGCCGGCCTGGCGGCCTGGATCGCCGAGCAGGCTCCAACCGGTGCCAGTTACAAGTACGACCCGCCGCCCGGCCGCAAGCCGGCGCTGCACGGGCGGCTGATCGAGGTGCTGGACGAGGCCACCGAGAACGAGGCGCACTGGTGTCTTCGCGGGATCTCGCATCCGAACGCGATCGCGGTGACCGCCAGGGTGAAGGCGGCCTGCACCATGGCGGGCCTCGACCGTGCGTTGCCGCAACGGCGGCTGGTGCTGCTGCGCAACGGCCCGTGGCCGACCGGCAAGCGTACGGCGGAGGTGTTGGCGGCCTTCGACGCGGCCGGCGGCATCCGCTGCGGCGTCGAAGAGGGGGACCTACGGGTTTTCGCCGCACTTCGTGAACTGAGCGGCGAACCGGCCTCCGTTCTGCGGGAGTGGCTGGTGGCGCGCCGCCCGGCCAGCTCCACGCAGCTGTTCGCAACGATCCTTGGCGAATCCGCCGGAGCGACCCGTGCGGAGACCGGGCCGGCCGCCCGCTCAGGCGGGCCGGCCGCCGGGGTGGGCGGCGAGGACGACGCGCGGGTCGACGGCGGAAGGGCCTCGGCCGACGGAACCTCGATCCTGTTGGGGCGGACCACCGACGGGGCGCGGCCCTTCGCGGTGGACCTGGAGTCGCTACGCCGGCACACAGTGATCTTCGCCGGCTCCGGCTCCGGCAAGACCGTGCTGATCCGGCGACTGGTCGAGGAATGCGCGCGGGAGGGCGTGTCCGCGATCGTGCTCGATCCCAACAACGACCTCGCCCGCCTGGGCGATCCCTGGCCGCAACCGCCAGCCGGATGGGGCCCCGGCGACGCCGAGCGGGCCCGCGACCACCTCGACCACACCGAGGTGGTGATCTGGACGCCCCGGGTCAACGCCGGTCGACCGCTCACCTTCCAGCCGTTGCCGGACTTCACTCCTGTCCGCGACTCACCGGACGAGTTCGACCAGGCGATCCGCTCGACGGTGGAGGCACTCGCCCCGCGCGCCGGGGTGGACCGGCCGACGAAGGTGGCCCAGCAGGGCAAGGCCGTGCTGACCGAGGCCCTCCAGGCGTACGCGAGGAGCGGAATGGTGGGCCTGCCCGGCTTCACCGACTTCCTCGCCGAGTTGCCCGACGGGGTGAGCCGGTTGAGCCGGGCGGAGAAGCTGGCCCAGGACCTGGCCGAGACCCTGAAGGCCGCCATGGTCACCGACCCGTTGTTCGGCGGCGTCGGCGCCCCGGCCGATCCGGGCCTGCTGCTGACTCCCTCGCCGGGCCGTCGGGCCCGCATCTCCGTGATCAGCTTTGTCGGGCTCACGTCGGACCAGGAACGGCAGGGCTTCGTCAACCAGCTCCAGATGGCCCTGTTCGCCTGGATCAAGCGGCACCCGGCGGGCGAGCGGCCCCTGGGTGGGCTCTTCGTGATGGACGAGGCGCAGACCCTGGCCCCGTCGACCGGGCAGACGGCCTGCACCGCCAGCACGATCGCCCTCGCCTCCCAGGCCCGCAAGTACGGGCTCGGGCTGGTCTTCGCCACCCAGGCGCCGAAGGGACTGCACAACCAGATCTCCGGCAACGCCACCACGCAGTTCTTCGGGCTGCTCAATGCTCCCGCGCAGATCGACGCGGCCCGTCAGTTGGCGGAGGCCAAGGGTGGCCGGCTGCCCGACATCGGCCTCATGCAGAGCGGCCAGTTCTACGTGGCCGGAGAGGGATTCGCGTTCGTCAAGGTGGACACGCCGATGTGCCTGTCCCACCACCCCAAGGCGCCGCTCAGCCCGGAGGAGGTCGTCGCCAGGGCCGCCTCGGCACACTTACGCCCGGAACGCAGTCATTTGCCGGACGCGACGGCCGTCCGATGACGGACAGGACGTAAGCCTCCTGTCCGACGCACTGTTGTAGCAGGTGAGAGGCGTGAGGATGGCGGGCCACATCCCATCCCTCGGGCCCGGCGGGGACAGCATCGTCCCGGCCGACACCGCCATCACCGAGCCCGGCCCCGCGACGGCCCCGGCGTAGTGCAGCGCCGGCCGCCCACGCACCGCGAGGCCGCGCTCCCGGCAGCCACCGTCCCGGGCGCCCCGGGCGGATGCCGCCTCACCGACACCGACACCGACGTCCCCGTTCCGGCAGCCACCTCAGCCGCGCGGCAGTCCCGAGACGAGCGCGGCCGGCGAGCCGTACCCAGGTGCCGCCCGGGCCCACGCCGTCGCGTGCCCGGCGGCTGAAGCGTCGCCCGACGCCATCCTCCCCAGCCGGAGCCGGCCGTGGTCACGAGCGGTCAGGTCCGGGGGGGGCCTAGCACGAGAGGAGCCGGCATGGCCGCTCCCACCGCCACCGCATCCCTGAACGCCACCACCTACTCGCCCGGCGACCAGATGATCCTGACGGTCACCTACGGCGACGCCGACACCAAGCCGGTGACCGTCACGATCGTGGTCACCGACGCGCAGGGCAACAGCAGCGCGCCGGTCAAGGTCACCGCCGTCATCGATCCGCTCACCCTCGCCGTCACCGACGACTCGGGCCGCACCTGGACCAGGGCGTCGGACAACGGTTCGGTCGCCGTCTACCGGGCGGTGGCGTGATGCCCCGGGTCACGGTCACGGTGCGCGACAACGGCGGCCGTACCGCCACCGCCAGCGCCGACTACACGATCGCGCCGCCGGTGCTGGGCGGCTACTACCTCTCCGGCGGCGCCGATCCGACGGCCGACATGGCCGGGGGGAACTTCCGCTCGCTGACCCAGTACCGCAGCTTCGCCGACGGCTACACCTTCCCCGGCTACCAACGGCCGTGGCTGATCACCCTCGGCCGGGCCGGGGTGCGGATGAACATGGTGCTGGAGCTGAAGCACTACGGCGCGCCCAACGCCGGGCCGCAAACCTTCACCGTGGACGGCGTCAGCTACACCGTCCCGGCGCCCGCGATGACCATCCAGCAGCGCCCCGGCACGACCTGGCCCCGGGCGTACGGCTACAGCCAGGTCCTGGCCGGGCACTGCGACGGTCTGTTCGCCCGCGCCCTGTCCCAGTACCGGACCCTGGGCTTCGGGGTGAACATCCAGCTCGCCTCCGAGTTGGACACCGACCACGAGTTCGGCACCACCGAGTCCGGCGTCACCTACCCGTGGGCGCAGTCGGATGCCCGCGCGGTGCAGGCGATGACGTACATCGTGAACTGGTTCAAGGCCCGCCAACTGCCCGCCGGCACGACGTTCTCGGTCGGGGTGGGCGGCTTCGACCGGGCGTGCTTCCAGCGCATCCACCCGGAGGCGCTGATGGCCAAGCTCGACTTCCTCCAGTGGAACGCGTACGCCACCAGCCCCACCCACACGGCGCTGGCCCGGTTCCGCCGGGCGAAGGACTGGGCGGTGGCCGATCTCGGCCCCGTCGCCCTCTCCCGACCGGTGATCATCGCCGAGTGGGGCGTACGCGTGGCGGAGGTGCCGGACCAGGCGGCCTGGATCGCCACCGTGCCGGCCGCCGTCGCCCAGCTCAACGCGGAGCGGGGCCCCCGGATCGCGCGGACCAACTACTTCAACTCCGGTTGGGGCACCCTGTCGCCGAAGTCGACGGGGCTGGCCGCGCTGCGGGCGGCGTACGCCACCCGCCCGTACGTCTGAACGGTCGGCCGGAGACCGGCGAGCCGGGCAGGCAGGCGGAACGACGTCGATCATGAAATCCATCGATGGTGGTATAAGATCCGCCGGATCGCGCGCAGGCACGCTCGTGCGCCACCCGGTGCGATGTCCGCCGAGTCCCGCTGCGCCAGGACAGCCATGGAGATCATGTGAAGTTCACTCGTCTCGCCCCTGCGGTGGCCGCTCTCGCGCTCGTGGTCGGCGCCGTGGTCGCCCCGGTGAGCGCCGCGCAGGCGCATCCGACAGCGGACACGGTCAACGTCTATCCGCCGATCCAGGGCGCGTCCACCTGGGACCGGTTCGGCCTCTCCGGGCCTACCTCACACCACATCGTCTTCGGCCACTGGGGATACCCCAACGACTGGGCCGTCGACATCTACCGCAGCCCGGGCGCCACGATCGTCTCGCCGTTCGGCACCAAGACCGCCTCGGGGCACCCGGTCGCCGTCAAGGTGGTCACCGTCCAGGCCGGCTGCGCGACCCGCAATCTCGCCGACGGCGGCTACCGCATCGGGCTCGAGGCCCGGGACACCACGACCGGGCAGATCCTCGGCCGGGCGGACGTGATGCACGTGAACAACAAGCCCGGTGGCATCGTCGTCGGCGCCTCGGTCGGTCCGTGGACCAAGCTCGGCGAGACGGGCCGCTTCCGCTGGTCCAGCTGCTACCAGGTCAACGGTGACAGCGGGGTGCACATCCACCTCGAAGTGATCAACCAGCACCGCTACTCGTGCTACGTGCACCGCGGTGCGAACACCGCCCTGACCGACCTGACCGTGGTGGGCAAGGTCGGCGTGCACTACACGGGGCAGCGGCAGCGCTGCTGACCCGTCGATCGACGGCGGACGGGTGCCCCGGCTCCGGTCGGAAACCGGGGACACCCGCCCGCGCCGAGGCGCCCACGCGCCGCTGAACCCCGGCGCCCCGCGCGCCGCTTGACCCCGGCGTCCGCGCGTCGGCTGCCCGGGCGCCCGCGCGCCGCCGACCGCGCGCCGCTTCACGCCGGCGTCAGTAGGCCAGCTCCACCGGCCGGCCGAGTACCCGCGCGCCGTTGTTGGCGAGCCAGCCCTCCGCCGCCGCCGCGTGCTGACTGAACGTGTGGATGTCGCGGAACCGGCGCTGCAACGGCGACGAGTCCCGGGCCGCCCCGCCGCCGGCCGCCCGGTAGCAGGTGTCGACCGCGGCGGCGGCCCGTTCCGTCACCCAGGGCAGCGCGGCGGAGATCCTCGGGTGCAGCGCGGGGATCGCCGCCGGGTCGGTGGCGCAGGCCGCCCACAGGTCGTCGGCCAGGTCGCGCAGCAGCGCCCGGGCCGCCCGTACGTCGAGGTCGGCGCGGCCGAGTTGGAGGCGGAAGGCGGGCGAGTCGGCGAGCGACTGCCGCGCGTAGAGCCGCTGCCGGCCGCCTTCGAGCAGCGCGACCATGTCGTCCAGCGCGCCCTGCGCGATACCGACGGCGACCGCGCCGAGGTGCAGGACGAAGTGGACCAGCGGCGCCACGAAGCCCGGCCCCGGTACGCAGGGCACCCCGGTGAACAGGTCGAAGCTCTCCTCCACGGGGCAGAACGCGTCCGCCACCTCGACGTCGTGGCTGCCGGTGCCGCGCAGGCCCAGCACGTGCCAGGTGTCGTGGACGGTGACGCGGGAGGCCGGGAAGAGCATGGAGCGCACCGCCGGCGGTGCCCCCGCCGGCCCGGGCAGCGGCGCGCCGCCCTCGGTGAGCACGCAGTTGCCGAAGATCCAGTCGGCGTGCCGGGCGCCGCTGGCGAACGCCCACCGGCCGGTGACCCGGAAGCCGCCGTCGACCTGCTCGGCGTGGCCCTGCGGGGCGAACCCGCCCCCGACCACCACGTCCGGCCCGTCGGCGTAGGCCTTGTCGAACCGGTCGCGGGACAGCATCGCCAGCAGGTGCGGCGTCTCGGCGCCGATCATCACGGTCCACCCGGTGGAGCCGTCGGCCCGGGCCAGCGCCTCCAGCACCCGCAACCCGGTGCGCAGGTCCGCGTCGTACCCGCCGTGGCTGCGGGGGACGAACATCCGGAAGCAGCCGGCGGCCCGCAGCGAGTCGAGCAGGTCGGCCGGGAGCCCACGGGCGGCCTCGATCTCGCCGGCCCGGCGCGACACCTCCGGCAGCAGCGCCTCCACCGCCCCGATCAGCCGGTCCCGGTGCTGGTCCTCCATGCGTCCTCCTCGACTCGTCGCCCGGCCTCCACTCTGGACCTGCTGACGACCCGGGGGCCAGGACCGCCGCTATCGGATCCCCGCCACTTCGCGCGGCGGCACCGCCGGAAGGGGCGGATCGGCGCGCGGGCCCGGCCGGCTCCCTATGCTCGAAGCATGGAACTGCGGATCTTCACCGAACCCCAGCAGGGCGCCACGTACGACGACCTGCTCGCCGTGGCCCGGTGCGCGGAGGAGACCGGCTACGGCGCCTTCTTCCGTTCCGACCACTACCTGAAGATGGGCGCGGTGAGCGGCGACCCCGGCCCGACGGACGCGTGGACGACCCTCGCCGGCCTGGCGCGGGACACCCGGCGGATCCGGCTGGGCACGCTGATGACCGCCGCCACGTTCCGGCTGCCGGGCCCGCTGGCCATCACCGTCGCCCAGGTCGACCAGATGAGCGGCGGCCGGGTGGAGCTGGGCATCGGCACCGGCTGGTACGCCGAGGAGCACACCGCGTACGGCATCCCGTTCCCGTCGCTGGGGGAGCGCTTCGACCGGTTGGCGGAGCAGCTCGCTGTCGTCACGGGGCTCTGGGCGACGCCGCCCGGCGAGACCTTCGACTTCGCCGGAAAGTACTACCCGGTCAGCGACTCGCCGGCGCTGCCGAAGCCGGTGCAGGATCCGCGCCCGCCGATCCTGCTCGGCGGCATGGGCCCGAAGCGTACGCCGCGCCTGGCCGCCCGGTACGCCGACGAGTTCAACCTGCCGTTCGCGTCGGTGGCGGACTCCGTCGCCCAGTTCGACCGGGTCCGGGCCGCCTGCGCGGAGGTCGGCCGGGACGCGGGCGAGCTGTGCTGGTCCAACGCCCTCGTGCTCTGCTGCGGGCGCGACGACGCCGAGGTGGCCCGGCGGGCCGCCGCGATCGGCCGGGAACCGGACGAACTGCGCGAGAACGGCCTCGCGGGGACCCCCGCCGAGGTCGTCGACAAGATCGGCCGGTACGCCGAGATCGGCAGTGAGCGGCTCTACCTCCAGGTGCTCGACCTGGCCGACCTCGACCACCTGGAGCTGGTCGCGGCCGAGGTGAAGCCCCAGCTCTGAGCCGGTGGCACGGTCCGCGCAGCTCCGAGCCGGCGGAAGGGGCTGCCCGGTGGCGCCCGCCCGTCAGGCGCCGCCCGCCGTCAGGCGCCTCCCGGCCGGGGCGCCGGCCCCGGGTGCGGTACCGGGCGCGGTGTGGGCGGAGGCGCCGGGACCGGCCGGGGGCCGGGCGTGGTGCCCGTCGGGTACGCCCCGGCCGGCGGGCCGACCGGAGACACCGGGCCGACGGGACCGCTCTGCGCCAGGCTCTCCGGGCCGTCGGGGCCGGTCTGCGCGCGGCGGCGGGCAACGTCTTCTCGGGCGGCGGGATCGCGGTACGTGTTCATCGTCGCGGCGTTCCCCGATCGCGGCGGGGTAACCGTGCCCGATCGACCGGTTCCGCCCCGCCGGTGCCCGCCGGATGATGCGTGCCGAAGACCGTGGTGTCGAACGGGGGTACGACGTGGAACTGCACCGCACCCGGGGGGCGCTGGTGCTGCCCCTGGTCTGTGTGCTCAGCGGCGGGGTGCTGCTGGCGCTGCCGGGGGAGCACGCGCTGCTGCGCCGGCTGGTCGCCGGTGGCGCCGTACTGCTGGGCGGGAGCGTACTGGCCGGCCTGCTGCGTCCGTTCCGGTTCGTCATCGGCGTCGACGGCCTGACCGTCCGCCGTCCGGGGCTGCGCCGCACGATCGCGTGGACGGAGGTCGAGGCGCTGGCGCTGGCCCGCCCGTCCGCCCGGGAGGGGCTGCCGGCCACGCCGAGACTGCTGCTGGTGCCCGTACCGGGCACGCTGGCCGGGCTCCCGGCCGACGCACGCCATCCGGTCGACGGCCGGGCCGCGGTGGAGCTGCTGGACCTGGCCCGGGTCCGGGAGGAGCCCGCCGAGGTGGCGGCGGCGCTCACCCGGCACGCCGGGGACCGCTTCGTCGACGCGCTCGGCGGCGCGCCGACCGACGAGCGGCCCGCCGAGCGCCGCCGCGTCCCGTGACCGCCGCCGATTCCGTGCCGCGGCGCAACTGGGCGGGCAACGTCCGCTACGCCGCCCGCCGCCACCACGCGCCCGCCTCCCTGGACGAGCTGCGCCGGCTGGTGGCGGGCAGCGAACGCCTCCGTGTCGTGGGCACGGGGCACTCGTTCAACCGCCTCGGCGACACCACCGGCGACCTCGTCTCGCTGGCCGGGCTGCCCGGGACCGTCGCGCTCGACCCGGACCGCCGGGCCGTCACGGTGCCGGCCGCCATGCGGTACGGGGACCTCGCGTCCTGGCTGCACGCGCGCGGGTACGCGCTGGCCAACCTGGCCTCGCTGCCGCACATCTCGGTAGCCGGCGCGATCGCCACCGGCACCCACGGATCGGGCGAGACGATCGGCAACCTGGCCAGCGCGGTCGCCGGGCTGGAACTGGTCACCGCCGGCGGCGACCTGCTGACCGTGGACCGGGCGGCCGACGGGGACACCTTCGCCGGGATGGTCGTCTCGCTGGGCGCGCTGGGCGTCGTCACCCGGGTCACCCTGGACGTGGTGCCGACCTTCGACATCCGCCAGTACGTCCGCCTCGGCCTGCCCCGCGCGGCGTTGGACGCGGCGCTCGCCTCGGCGTACAGCGTCAGCGTCTTCACCGACTGGCGCTCGTCGCGGCTGCGGGAGGTGTGGGTCAAGCAGCGCGCGGACGCGGACCCCCTCCCGGCGGACTGGCTCGACACGACGCCGGCCGACGGGCAACGGCACCCGGTGCCCGGCATGCCGGCGCGCAACTGCACGCCGCAGCTCGGCGAGCCGGGCCCGTGGCACGAACGCCTGCCGCACTTCCGGCTCGGGTTCACCCCCAGCAGCGGGGAGGAGTTGCAGTCGGAGTACCACGTGCCGCGGGCCTCGGCGGCGGCGGCGTTGGCCGCGCTGGACCCGGTGGCGCACCTGATCGCGCCGGTGCTCCAGGTCTGCGAGCTGCGGACGGTGGCCGGCGACGGGCTGTGGCTCAGCCCGAACCACGGGCGGGACAGCCTCGCCATCCACTTCACCTGGACCGCCGACGCGGCGGCGGTGCTGCCGGTGGCGGCGGCGGTGGAGGAGCGGCTCGCGCCGTTCGCGCCGCGCCCGCACTGGGGGAAGGTCTTCGGCCTCGCCCCGGCGGCGGTCGCCGCGGCCTGGCCCCGGTACGCCGACTTCCTCGACCTGGCGCGCCGGCTCGACCCGGCCGGCACGTTCCGCACGGACCTGCTCGACCACTACCTTCCCCGCGACTAGCGGCCGGGCCGGCTGCCCTGCATCTGCTCCCGGAGGCTGCCGCGCTGCACCGCCCGGCTGATGTCGCTCGGCGAGACGATCCCGACGAGCCGGCCGTCGGAGACCACCAGCGCCCGCCCGTCGGCGCACTCGCTGAGCCGGGGGAGCAGCTCGTTGAGCGGCTCGTCCGGCCGGGCGAGCACCAGCTCGTCGGCGCGGCAGGCGACCTCGGCCAGCGTGGTGGCGGCCCGGCGCTCCGCCGGGATGCCGCGTACCCGGTCGAGGGTGACCAGGCCGACGGGGTGGTCGTCCTCGGTCAGCGGCAGCGCCGTGTGCCGGTACGCGAAGAGGTAGTGGTCGACGAAGTCGCCCACCGTCATCTGCCCCGACGCGGTCTGCGGCTGCGGCGTCATCACGTCGGCCACCCGGACGCCCTCCAGCGCGCTGCCCATCCGGGCCTGCCGCTCCTCCATGCCTGCGGCGCCGATGAGGAACCAGCCGATCAGGGCGAGCCAGAGCCCGCCGAAGCCGACGCCGGCCAGGAACTGCCACAGCCCCAGGCCGATCAGCACCGCGCCGAGCACCCAGCCGGCCCGGGCGGCGACCACCGACGCCTTCGTCCGGTCGCCGGTCGCCTTCCAGACCGCCGCGCGCAGCAGCCGCCCGCCGTCGAGCGGGGCGGCCGGCAGCGCGTTGAAGACCGCCAGCAGCACGTTGATGCCGGCCAGCCAGGCCAGCGAGCCCAGCAGCAGCCCTTCCACCCCGGCCACGGCGAGCACCACCGCGATCGCGCCGAAGAAGAGCCCGATCAGCAGGCTCACCAGTGGGCCGACGCCGGCGATGCGCAGCTCAGCGCCCGGGTCGCGCGCCTCGCCGCGCAGCTCGGCCACCCCGCCGAAGAGCCAGAGGGTGATCCCGCCGACCTCCAGCCCGTTGCGCTTCGCGACGATCGCGTGCGAGATCTCGTGGGCGAGCAGGCCGAGGAAGAAGACCACCGCCGCCGCGAGCCCCGCCAGGACGTACGCGGCGACGGGCCGGTCCGGGTAGGCCCGGGGGAACTGGCTGCCGGCCAGCCCCCAGGCGATCAGCACGAAGATGACCAGGACGCTCCAGTTGACCCCGACCGGTACGCCCGCTATCCGGCCGAGCCGGAAACTCGCCCTCATGTTCGGGTACTACCCGCGACGGTCACGTGCATGCCAGGTCAGAAGGTCGTGCTGACCGATGCCGGTGGATACCGTCCTCTACTCGTGCGATTTGTGCGATGACTTCCGATACCGCTGCGCCACTGCGGCGAAGGCGGCCTTGGGTTCCCATTCCATGTCGGGGTAGGTCTGTCCCCGGCACCCTTCGAGGAGCTTGACGATGCCCAGGCTGGCCCGGTCCAGGTCGTCCCTGGGGTCGCCGTCCGGGCGGTGCGGGTAGCCAGGCAGGGCGAACAGGAACACGAACGCGCTGTCCACGCCCTCGGTCTCGAAGATCTCCAGCAGTTCGCTCAGATATGCGGCCTGGCCGGCCTCGTCACGCTCGTACGTGCCGTTGAGCCGCACGGGAGCCCTGGTCTCCGGGTCGTACTCGACCACTTCCAGCACCCGCCCGCCGCGGTCTCCCGCGCCTCGGTAGGCCGCGGTGCCGAACCCGGTGATGGCGAGCGGCTTCGGGCCTCGGGCCAGGGTGCGCACCGCGTCCCGGAACCGGTCGGCGACCTCGGCGGAGCGGATCAGCTCGAACGTCACGATGTCGAAGGGAGCCCAGTCGACCTGCTCGAACTGGATGGAGGCGTAGGTGAGTCCGCCCTGGAAGCGCTCGCGGACCGTGGCTGCGGCCTCGCGGAGGAATGCGTTGATGCGCACGCCGAGCTCGCGTATCGCTCCGGCCCGCCGCTCGGGTTGGCTCATCAGCTGCTCGACCCGCTCCTCGGGGCTCTCTCCGGACAGGAACCCGCGGTTCATCACGCTCAGCTCGACCCCTGCGACGAACACGACTGTGGCCCCCCGCTGCCGGAGCCGTTCCGCCCGCTCGGCGCAGTCGCGGAAGAGCGTCAGGATCTGCTCCGGGTCCAGCTCCAGCGGATAGGGCGAGAACCAGACCTCCAGGCCGAGTTCGGCGGCGGCACCGGCGGCCAGTTCCAGTCGATCCGGGTCGCCGCCGATGATCTGGACCGCGTTGCAGTGCAGGTCGTCGCGGATGATGGCGAGCTCGCGCCGGACCACCGCAAGGTCGAGGTGCTCGCGGGACAGTTGGCCGTGCACGACGAACCCGGTGTCGTAGGTCATCCCTCTTGCTCGCATGGTCACGTCCTCCCTGTTGGTCCCGGTCGGGTCGAGACTGGCAGGAAAAGTGCGTGCACGCAAGTTTGCGTGTACGCAACTTTGGCTCCCGCAGCCCTGCGTGGGACGCTGACGCCGTGACGAGACCACCAGGGCTGCGGGAGCGGAAGAAGCAGGCCACGCGCGAGGCGCTACGCGAGGCGGCCCTGCGCCTGGCCGAGGAGCGCGGACCGGACCAGGTGCGGGTCGAGGACATCGCCGAAGCGGCCGGGGTCTCGCCGCGCACCTACAACAACTACTTCGCCAGCCGGGAGCAGGCGATCGTCTCTGCCGTTACCGCGGACCGGGAGGCGCGCATCGCGGCGGCGGTCGCGGCCCGGCCCGCAGGAGTGCGCCTGGCTGACGCCGTCACCCAGGCAGTGGTCGAGCAGTACACGAACACCGGCGAGCGCGAACACAAGGCGCTGCTGCTGATCACCACCCAGACCGCGCTGCGCGACGCGTTCCTCGACACCACCGCCGGCATCGAGCGCCCTCTCACGGCGGTGATCGCCGAACGCCTGGACCACGCCGAAGCGCACACGGCCCGCGTCCTCGCGGCAAGCGTGGCCGCGGCGGTTCGCATCGCGCTGGAAGGCTGGCTCCGGCCGGCCGGGAACACGGACGCCGCCGAGAGTCTCGCCGCCGGAGGACTGGTCGTGCCCTCCGGCTCACTGGCCGACCAGCTCCGCGCGGCGCTGGCCCCGCTCGCGCCCGCGTTCGACGCCGCCGAGCGGCACACCTAGCCGTGAAGCCGACCCCACCGGTGCGCACGACGGTCAGGGTGGCGGTGAGCCGGGTGGTCGTCGCCATGCCGACAGGTGCCCCGACTCGGGCGTAGGCCTCCCGTCGGGGATAGTGGCGGGGTGGCGAGGCTGACCGTGGAGACCGACGACCCGTACCTCTGGCTGGAAGATCTTGATGGTGCGGACGCCGCGCGGTGGGTGCGGGACCGCAACGCGGAGACCGTGGCGGCCCTGACCGGCGGAGAGGGGTTCGCGGCCCTGCGGGCAGAGCTCCGGCAGGTGCTCGACGCGGACGACCGGATCCCCTATCCCGGTTGGCGCGGGGACCGCCTCTACTACAACTTCTGGACCGACGCGGCGCACCCGCGCGGCATCTGGCGGCGGACGACGCTCGAGCAGTACCGCCGGGCGGAGCCGGAGTGGGACGTGCTGCTCGACCTGGACGCGCTGGCCGCCGAGGAGGGCGAGAACTGGGTCTGGAGCGGGGCGACGGTGCTGCGGCCGGGCTACGGGCGCTGCCTGGTCAGCCTCTCCCGGGGCGGGGGCGACGCGGTCGTGGTGCGCGAGTTCGACCTCGACCGCCGCGTCTTCGTCGAGGACGGCTTCACGCTGCCCGAGGCGAAGAGCGACGTGGGCTGGATCGACGCCGACCACGTCTACGTCGCCACCGACTTCGGGCCCGGCTCGCTGACCTCCTCGGGCTATCCCCGGGTGGTCAAGCGGTGGCGGCGGGGCACGCCGCTGGCCGAGGCCGAGATCGTCCACGAGGGGCACGCCGACGACGTCGCCGTCTGGGCCTCGCACGACCCGACGCCCGGCTTCGAGCGCGACTTCGTGGGCCGCCGGCTGGACTTCTTCCGCTCCGAGCGACACCTGCTGACCGGGACGGGCGAGCGGATCCCGATCGCCGTGCCGGAGGACGCCGAGTGGGACGTGCACCGGGAGTGGCTGCTCGTCCGGCCGCGCTCGCCGTGGGCGGTCGGCGGGGTGACCCACCCCGCGGGCACCCTGCTGGCGACCCGGTTCGACGCGTTCCTCGCCGGCGGGCGGGAGATGACGGTGCTCTTCCGTCCCGACGACCGTACGGCGCTCAGCGGCCACTGCTGGACCCGTGGCCGGCTGATCCTGGCCACCCTCGTCGACGTGCGGAGCCGGCTGGAGGTGCTGACGCCCGACGGGGACGGCTGGCGGCGGGAGCCCCTGCACGGGGTGCCGGAGTTCGACCACAGCGAGGTCGTGGACACCGACCCGGACAACGACGACGCCTACCTGCTCGCCTCGGAGGGGTTCCTCCAGCCGGCCACGCTGCGGCTCGGGCGGGTCGGCGGCGCGGTCGAGACGCTCAGGCGGGCCCCGGCGACCTTCGACGCGGACGGCCTGGCGGTACGGCAGTTCTTCGCCGCCTCGGCCGACGGCACGCGGGTCCCGTACTTCGTGGTGGGGGACCCGGACGCGCCCGCCGCTCCGACGCTGCTCACCGGCTACGGCGGGTTCGAGATCCCCCTGACCCCGCACTACAGCGGGGTCGTCGGGCGGGGCTGGCTGGCCCGGGGCGGCACCTACGTGGTGGCGAACATCCGGGGCGGCGGGGAGTACGGCCCCGGGTGGCACCGGGCCGCGCTGCGGGAGAACCGGCCCCGGGCGTACGAGGACTTCGCGGCGGTGGCGGCCGACCTGGTGACCCGGGGCATCACCACGCCGGAACTGCTCGGCGTCGAGGGCGGCAGCAACGGCGGCCTCCTGATGGGGGTGATGCTGACTCGACAGCCGACGCTGTTCGGGGCGGTCGTCGCGCACGTGCCGGTGCTGGACATGCGGCGCTACCACCGGATGCTGGCGGGCGCGTCGTGGATGGCCGAGTACGGCGACCCGGACGTGCCGGCCGACTGGGAGTTCCTGCGCCGGTACTCCCCGTACCACAACGTCGACGGCGACCGGGCGTACCCGCCGGTCCTGCTCGTCACCTCGACCCGGGACGACCGGGTGCACCCGGGGCACGCCCGCAAGATGGCGGCCCGGCTGCGCGAGTACGGGCACGACGTGTCCTACTACGAGAACGTCGAGGGCGGGCACGGCGCGGCGGCGAACAGCGAGCAGCGCGCCTTCGTCTGGGCGCTGACGCTGGAGTTCCTGTGGCGCAAGCTGGCCGGACGGCCACACCAGCCCCTGCCGCGGCAGGTCGCACCGGCTGACGCGTTGTCCGGTCCGTGACGCTGAGGCTTCCGGTCGGCCCTCCACCCTGCGCGACTACGCCGCGAACCCCTCGGCCTCCGGCCGCGTCCGCAGTGATGTTGACGGCTCCCCGATGGACGTATACCTATGTAGTTATCGTCGTCAATCTCTTGGTCGCCGCCACGAGCCGATGGCCGGGAGACGCAGAGGAGTCCATGTGAACCGACGTACCTTCCGCCGCGCCGTCCTGTCCCTCGGCATCGCGACCACCACCCTGGTCGCGGCGGTCGCCACCCCGGCGTACGCCCGACCCGATGACCGCGCACCGGCACCGGCGGTCGCCGCCGGCCCGGTCTTCGCCATCACCGACGCCGTGGCGCGTCAGGTGGCGGTCACCGATCGGGCGGAGCTGACCCGGTTGGGCGTCGCCGCCGCGAGTGGCCCGGTCGACCTGCTCGCCGCCGGCGTCGACGCCCGGCTCGCCGGCGACCTGCGCGCCGCCAACCAGCGGTTGCTGGTCGCCAAGGGCCTGCCGGGCGGCACGGGTTCGCTGCTGCGGTTGCGGCTGGCCCACCCGGACATGCGCGCGGCACTGGCCCGAGGCGAGGCGCCGCTGGTGGCCGCCACCCCGACCGACGACTCGGCGCCGAGCGTGAGGGCGTACGACCGCTCCGGCGCCACGGTGGTGCTGGACGCCGCACGGGTGCCGCAGCGGCCGGTGCTCGTGGTCGACGTGGACACCGAGCGGGCGCTCACGGCGGGACTGGCGCTGATGCGTCAGGAGTTGGGCGCGCGGGGCATCGACCGGGCGGCTCCGGCGCGACCCGCGACCCGCACCTCCGGGGTGGGCGCCTCGGCCGGCTACTGGGCCACCAAGGTCAACGCCGTCCGGCTGAGCGACGACGAGGAGCCCTGGATCAAGGGGGACGCCGAGATCTACAACCTCGTGGCCGGGTTCGGGCTGGACGGCAAGGTCAAGGTCGACCTGGTGCAGATGCCGTACCTGGACCACGACGGCACCACCTACCACCCGAACCAGCTGCTGGTGCACTTCTCGTCGTACAAGTACAACCTGGCCGACGTGGTCATGATGGAGGACGACGGGGACACCAACTACTCGTCCCTGGTCAAGGCGATCGCGGGCGCCCTGCTGGTGATCGTGGACGGTGGCGCGTACACCCCGCTGGTCAACGCGATCCTGGACGCCATCCCCACCTCCTGGTACACCGACGACCCGGACTTCGTGGACGCCTGGTACACCCTGAGCACCAACAGCAGCGGCCGGAAGCACGGCGCTGGCGCCAACGGCTGGATGGACGTCGCCCCGTACTGGGTCGAGCAGTTCTGACCGGACGTCCGTGACGGGCAGCGGAAGGCCTGTGCGGGTGCACCGATCGGAACACCCACACAGGGCGGGACCCGCCGGCCGGTCAGACGCCCGGGGGCGTGGGGCCCGGGAAGTTGCGCTGCGGGCAGGTGTAGGGGCGGGCGGGGTCGTACCGGTGCAGGGCGACCGCCGTTCCGCCCGGCGGGGTGGTCGCCACCGGCGCGGCGTCCGCGACCATCAGCAGGCCGTGGACGCCGCTGTGGTTCGCGCGGTAGAGCGTGCAGCCCTGGGCGGTGCGCACCACCCCGGACGTGGCGTGCTGATGCCGGGTGCGCAGCCGGGTCGTGCTGTCGTACGGGCTGCTCTCCAGCAGGAAGAACAGCGTGTCGGGGGCGGTGTCGACCCAGAACGCCTCGCCGGCCTTGAGGTGGATGTCCGAGACACTGACCACCTGGGTGCTGCCCAGCGCGGCGAAGGCCAGATCCGGATCGGACGGACCGGTCACCCCGTCGTTGGCCGGGTAGGGCAACGTCGTCGTCGTGTGGGATTGCCGCCACTGCGTGTGGGCGATGGCGGGTCCGTAGCTCGTGCTGGTGCGGGCCTCGTACGACGCCAGGGGCGACAGGTGCGAGTTGACGGCGACGAATTCCGACCGGTTGAAGCCGTAGCCGTAACTGGAGGCGAGCCATCCACCCCACTGGTCGAAGAGGCTGATGTTGTAGTTCGAGGTCGAGTGGACGGCCGCTGCCGCCCAGGCGGGCCGGTCGGCGGTGACGAGATGGTCGGCGCCGGTGGTGGACTGGAGCACGACGCCGTCGTCGAGGACGACCGCGGCGACGGCCGCCTGCGGCATCAGCGTGATCATGGCCGTGGCGGCGGCTGCGGTCACGCCGAGGCGTCTGAGAAAGCGGGACGGGTGACGCACGGTGCCTCCTGGGTGACGGGCGCCCCAGTCTGGCCCGTCGGCGCAAGGCCGTCCCGTGTCCGTCCTCGGGTCCGCGCTTGTTCAGGCCGTCGGGGGCGGGGCGGGCAGCTCGTCGACCACGACGACCTCGGTGCCGGGGCGTACCTCGGCCAGCAGCTCCCGCTGCCCGCTCTTCGTGAGCCGGATGCAGCCGTTGGTGGTCTTCTTTCCCAGCTCGCCGTCGTGGTACCAGCTGTGGATGCCGATGTGCGCCCCGCGCAGGCCCGCCGGCACCGAGTCCGGGTCGTCGGGCACGGAGCCGAGGGCGAAGATGTCGACGCCCCCGTACACGCTCTGCGGCGGCGGCGTGCGGCCCAGGATGAAGGTCCGGCCCAGCGGCGTCTCCTGGCCGCGCTGGCCGAGGCTGACCTCCCAGCTGCGCACGGCCCGGCCGGCGCGGTACCAGGTGAGGCGGTGCGGCTCGCGCTCGATCACGATCTGGTCGCGCAGCGCCACGGTGGTGTGGCCGCCGGGCGGCAGCCAGGCGAGCGTGCGGTTGGCCGAGGGGAGCAGCACCGCCACCCAGCCGGCCCGCCGCTGGGCGATCGGCATGGTCAGTTCGACGCCGCTGATGGTGGGGTCGAGGAAGGCCAGCGGCCGGCCGCCGGGGGCGGTGTAGGCGGCGATGCGGCGGGTCGGGTGCAGGCCCTCGGTCAGGGGCGTGGTGGCCAGGGTGTCCGGGTCGGCCGGGAAGCCGGTGGGCGCGGGGCCGTAGTCGACCACCGGCAGATCGTCCGGCGCGGGCGCGGCGACGGGCACCCGCTCGGGCGTCGGCGCCGCGCCGGTCGGGGCCGCGCGGGTCGGGGACACGGATGGCCCGGCTACCGGCGGCGCGGTGGGCGCGGCCCCGGGGGTCAGCGCCCAGCCCGTGGCCCCGGCCGCCAGCAGGAGCAGGGGTACGCCGACGGCGGCCAGCGCCCGGACGTGTCGCCGGTTCATTCGGTCAAAACGCACAAACAAACTGTAAAGGATGCAGAACGGTGAAACCCCGTCCCGGCCGGAATGTCGGCCGGGACGGGGTCGTGACGGGCGGGACGCTCAGCTCAGCCGGGCGCCCGCGTGGATGGCGATCGCGTCGTGGGCCGGCACGTTCGCGGCGAACCAGCCGCCGCCGTCCACGGTGATCACCGGCCCGCTGCACGTGCCGTTGCTGAAGGTGCCGTGGATGACGTCGCAGTAGCGGCCGGCCGGCAGCCCGCTCTGGTACGACCGACCGTTCACCGCGTAGTCCTCGTCGTTGATCGTGACGAAGCCCTTGCCGGTCCGGCCGAAGGCGATGTGGTTGTTGCCGTTGTCGTACCAGTTGACGACGCCGGATCCCTCGGTGGCGTTGCGGAAGCCGACCATGTTGGCGATGACCGGCCAGCGGTGCTCGCACTCCCAGCCGGAGTAGCAGGTGGCGTTGAGGGTCCGCCCGGAGCTGTCCGAGGGCGGGCCCTGGTCGCGCTGGCTGTAGGTGTAGCTCGACATCACCGTCGGGGAGCCGTACGGCCAGGCGAGCATGAACGCGTTGGCCAGCGCGTAGATGCCCCGGTCGCGGTAGGTCAGCACCCCGCCGACGTCGCGCTGGGTGTCGTGGTTGTCCACGAAGACGGCCGCCGAGGCGCTGGGCAGGTGCCCCCAGCCCTCGCCGAAGTTGCGCAGGTAGGCCAGCTTCTCGGAGCGGAAGACCCGGGCCAGGTCCTTGCCGTAGCGGAACTCGTGCACGTCGCCGTTGCCGGTGTACTCGCCCGGCTGGATCGGCTCACCGGCGCCGTGGATCACCTCCTGCACCATGTACGCCGAGCGTGACAGCTTGCCCTTGATGGCGGCGATGTCGGCGGCCGGCATGTGCTTGCTGGCGTCCATCCGGAAACCGTCGACGCCGAGCGAGAGCAGGTCGTTGAGGTAGCCGGCGATCTTCGTACGGACGTAGTCCGACTCGGTCTTCAGGTCGGCGAGGTTGACCAGCTCGCAGTTCTGCACCTCCCACCGGTCGTTGTAGTTGGCGATGTCGTCGCCGCCGTTGCGACCGCAGTGGTGGAAGTCCTGCGTCTGGTAGATCCCGGGGTAGTCGTAGTGCCCGTACGACGAGCCGGCCCAGCCGGTGCCGCCGTTGTCCTGCCCCGACATGTGGTTGACGACCGCGTCGACGACCACCTTCACGCCGGCCGCGTGACACGCGTCGACCATGGACTTGAACTGGGCGCGGGTGCCCTTGCGGGACTCGATGCGGTAGCTGACGGGCTGGTAGGCCAGCCACCACTGCGAGCCCCGGACGTGCTCCTGGGGCGGCGAGACCTGCACCCACCCGTAGCCCTTCGGGCCGAGGGTGGTGCGGCACTCGTTCGCCACCGAGGACCAGTTCCACTCGAAGAGGTTGGCGATGACCTTCTTGCCGCCTGCCGGGGCCGCTGCGGCCGGGGGCGCCGTCGCGGCGGTGGGGACGATCAGGCCGGCGATCACGCCGAGGGCGACGATCGCCGACAACCGTCGACGTCTCTGCATGGGAGGACTCCTGACGGGGGTGTGGGGGGACGGGCGGTGGCGAGGCCGGGGAAGGGCCCGGCCGTGCCGGGATCTTGCAGTGGAGCTTGAAAATTTCCGAAAGGTTACAAGCGCATTGCAAGCGCTGTCAATGCATGGGCATGTGTGGATGTTTTCGGGCGGGCCCGGTCCGTCGTCCTGATCCCGCGGGCGTTCCCATTCGCGTGACGGTCAGCCGTGCCCGCGCTCGTGTCGCCATGGCCCGGGTCTGCGGCGGCCGCCGACTACGATCAGCGGGTGCGGAGGACAGGCGTCGTGAGGCGGGTGAATGACGGCGCGTCGGACCTGGTGCTCGAGGTCGGTGGTGGCGTCCGACCCGAGCTTGCGGTCCATGTCGCTGGAGGCGGTCGCATTCTGCTACGGCAGGGCGACCAGGTGGTTCTCCTGGCGAAAGTGCACCAGGACCACGCGGGAGTCGAATACCTGACCACCGGCCGCTTCCGGCCGTTGATCGCACCGATGCGGTCGGTGCACGCCGAGGCGACAGCCGATGCTGGTGGCGGAGGTCGGAGCCGAAGGTGGGCGCACTACTTCGCCTCTGCCTTGCAGGCCGCAGACCAGAGCCCGCTCTACGACGGTCGGTGGCTTCTCAGCGCAACCGCTACCCACCTGGAACACACTCCCTGGGCTCGGTCGTCCGCGCACCGGTGGGCGACCTTGTTGCTGACCGAGAATCCCGGTGAGATCGACTGGTTCTCCCGGCAGGGCGGGTGGCAGGTGCTGCCGCTGCGCCGGTTGAGTGGCGCGACCGACGCGCGGGTCAAGGCATATCGCAAGCAGGCGAGGGCCGGCATCCTGCCCCCTGTGCTGCTCTGGTGGATCAGCGGCCTGGACTGCTACGTCATCCTCGACGGTCATGACCGGATCCTGGCCGCCGTCGCCGAGGAACAAGAACCGCCCCTCATCGCGCTGGCCAGCGTCGACCGGCACCGCCAGGAGACCCACTCGCAGGTCGCCGTCGACCGATATCGCACCGAACAGCAGCTGATACCGCCGGGCAATGTCGAAGCCCTGGCGATGTCCAGCCGATGCCTCGCACGGACGCTGATCGAGATCCGCACGGACTATCACCCCACTCGCGCCTGGATGCTGCCTGGCGGCCGTGCTGCCTGGGATGCCACCTCGCGAGCGGTCGGCCCCGGCTGGTGCGAACGCCTCAGACACTCGACCGGCTACGCACCTTGACAAGCCGCGGCGACAGCCCAACCAGCGGCCATGATCGAGTGCGCCTCAGGAGACCGGCGCGCGTGAGGTCGGCTCGACACGGGGACCTTCGCAGGACTGGGACGGGGGCAGGATATGGACCAGGGCACCCGCGACGAGATGCTCGGCCGCCTGGCTGAGGCAGTCGGGTCCGTCTCAGTCACACATCCGACGCGGGTTGCCGTCGACGGGCCGCCCGCGACGGGCAAGACCACGCTCGCCGACGAGCTGGCCGTCGTCCTGCGCAAACAGGGCCGCGACGTCATCCGCGCGACGATCGACGATTTCCTCTTCCCCCGGGCACAGCGCTACCCGCGCGGCGAGTACTCGGCCGAAGGCTGCTACTTCGACACCCACGACCACGACGCGCTGAACCGGGTCCTGCTCGATCCGCTCGGCCCGGGCGGAGACCGACGCTTCCAGAACGCGGTGTACGACCGCACCGCGGACACTGCGCTGTCCCCGCCGGTCACGACCGCCCCCGCCGACGCCGTGCTGCTCTTCGACGGCGTCTTCCTCATGCGCCCGGAACTGACAGATCGGTGGGACCTGCGCGTCTTCGTGTCGACCGCGCTCGAGAAGACCGTGGACCGCGCGGTGATCCGAGAACGCCGGGTGTCGTCCCGCGCCGACGTCGAACGGCGCTGGCGCGAGCGTTACATCCCCGCCCAGCAGCTCTACTTCGCTACGGTCCGCCCGACCGATCACGTCGACGTCATCGTGCACAACGACGACCCCCAGCGGCCGGCCTGGGAGAGCCGGCCACACTGACCGTGTTCGATGCAACGTGAGCGGCTGTCCGCGCCTGGCACAGACCGCGACGGGTCCGCCCTACGCCGTGATCCGGATCAACTCCGCGGCTTGGGCCGGGCTCATGCCCTCGGCCTCACCGGGCACGTCGACGACAACGGTGATCCCTTCATCGAGCAGCCGGGCGCGGTCCGTGTGCAGTGCCGCGACCGCTGCGTAGCGCAGAACATCGTCAAGGGGCACGCGTGCGTGGCCGAGGCGCTCCGCGTTGCGGTGGACCAGGATCTCGGCGGCCACCCGGAACCGCAACGCCGTGACCGGGCGGCCGTACCGCCTGGCCCAGAAGATCATCCTGATTCGCGCGTCGGGTATGACGTTGGTGGCATCGACCACCACGGGAAGGGCCGCCTCCAGCCGCGCCGCGACGCGTCGGTCCATCTCGTCGAAGACCACCGGATCGTCGCTGACGTCGACGCGGTTTCCGACCAACTCGCTGCGGATGGAGTCACAGGAGACGACCCCATCCCGGTCCAGCTGACCGCGCTCGATCCAGGCGCGGGCGAAGGAGGACTTGCCCGAGGCGGGCGGTCCCACCAACAGGATGAGCCCGTTCGGCACGCCGTCGTTGTCTCGGCCGACAGCATCAGTCATGATCGACATCTACCTCCCGCAGCATGATGTGGTCAATGGGCGGTGCCGATCCCGGCCATCCGACGGTGCACCAGTTGCCGACCGAGGTGCGGTGCCACAGACCTCTGAGGATCACGCGCGGGCCCGCCGGTTCGACGTCGGCGTGAGGAATTTCCGCGCGGCGGTGATCCGCCCGCCGCGCCGGTCCGTACTCGATGGGGAACAGGGTCGGCCGGTGGTGCGCCGCCGCGAGACGATCGAGGAGCAGATGGCCCGGGCACAACGGAACCAGAAGCCGCCCACCGTCCGGACCACCAGCACCAGCCGGGGGGCTCGCAGCGGGTCCCGGTCCGCGGTGGCCCTGCTGACCGCGTCCGCGCTCGCCGCGCTGTGGGCCGCCACCATGCTGACCGGCGCCGGCTCGACGGCGTACGCGTACGGCTTCTTCTTCACGGAGTTCTTCGCGGGCGTCGTCGCCCTGGTGGCGCTGAGCCTCACCGTGATGATGGGGCTGCTCGCCACCGACCGGCTGGTGCTGCTGATCCGCCACCGGGTGCTGCTCCAGTCCGCGCACCGGGCCACCGGCATCCTCGGCGTCGCCGGACTGGTCTGCCACGTACTCACGAAGATCGCCACCGGCCGCGCGGCGAGCACCGACGCGGTGGTCCCCTTCGTCGGCGGGCGGGGCCTCTACGTCGGTCTCGGCACGGTGGCCGCGCTGCTGATGGTGAGCGTGCTCTGGACCGGGATCGTCCGGGCCCGCTTCGCCGGGGTCGGTCCGAAGTGGCTCTGGCGAACGCTGCACTCAGCCGCGTACCTCTCCTGGCCGTTCGCCATCGTGCACGGCCTCAACGCCGGGCGGCCCGCGAAGCCCTGGGTGGTGCTGAGCTACCTCGCCTGCGTGCTGCTGGTCGTGCTGGCGCTGCTGGTGCGCCTCTCCGTCAGCCTCGGCCGGCGCCGCCGCGAGCAGCACCAGGCCGCCGCGATGAACCGGGCCCTCGCCGGCCGACCGGCGGAGGACGCCCCGGGCCGGTCGCTGCTGCGGGGCCTGACCCGACGCGCCGACCGGGCGGCGAAGCCGGACGGGCGCGCGGGCGCCTGGGCCGGCGCCACGGTCACCGGCTCCTGGCCCGCCCCCGTCGCGCGGCGCCGCGACCCCGACCGGTTCACCGTGCCGGTCGTGCCCGAGCCCGGCACGCTCCGCGACCCGGCCCGCCCCCGCCGTCGCGAGGACGCCCCCGTCCCAGCCGCCCGGCGCCGGGAGGAGACCGCCCCGGTCGGACGGCGCCGCGAGGAGACCGCCCCGGCCGGTCGCCGGTACGCCGAGGAACCCGCGCCCACCGGACGCCGCCGACGCGGGGAGGAGCCCGGCCCGGCCGGCCGCCGGTACGCCGAGGAGCCCGCCCGCCGCGACCGGGCCGAGCGGGACGCGGAGCGGCGCTACTCCGCACCGCCCCGCCGCCGGGAGGAGCCCGAGGAGCCCTGGGACAGCCCCCGGCGCTGGCAGTCCGGCGACCCGGTCTCGGCGGAGCCGGTCTCGGCCGGGCCGGTCTCCTCCGCCTCGGTCTCGGCGGCGCCGCGCAGCGGCGGCGGGCGGCACAGCGCCGAGGACGACCTGGACCTCGAACCGGACTACTGGCGGCCCCCGGTCCGGTACGTCCCCGAGGAGGTCCCGCTGCCGGCCGACGACACCCCCACCCTGGTCGACCTCGCCTCCCGGCGGGCGCGCCGGGCAGCCGGCGAGAGCCGGTCGGCGCGCCGCCGCCGCGTGAACGCCGACGCGGTCGACGGGGCGTACTGGGCGGGGCTGCGGGGCGAGGCGAAGTGACGCGGACGACCGTGCCCCCGGTGGCCTGCGTCGGCGAGCCCCGGCTCACCGCCGGCTTCGCCGAGTACGGCCGGCTCGACCTGCCCGCCCACGAGGAGGTGCACGGGCCGGTCGGGCCGATGGAACCGGCCACCCTGCTCCGGCTCGCCGAGGGAGTCCAGCTCAAGGGCAAGGGGGGCGCGGGCTTTCCGTTCGCGAGGAAGCTCCGCGCGGTGCTGGAGTCCTGCGAACGGCGGGACCTTCCGGCGGCGGTGGTGGTCAACGCCACCGAGGGCGAGCCGGCGAGCTGGAAGGACAAGGTGCTGCTCACCCGGGCCCCGCACCTGATCCTCGACGGCGCCGCGCTGGCCGCGTACGCGCTGGACGCCGACGAGATCGTCGTGGGGGTGGCCGACGACGGGGTGGGCCGCGCCTCCCTGGCCGAGGCGCTGGAGGAACGCCGGATGCCGGTGCCCACCAGCATCGTCACCGTGCCGCACCGGTTCATCTCCGGCGAGGGCGGCGCCCTGGTCAACGGCATCAACGGCCTGCCGCACATCCCGCCGGGCACCAAGCGGCGCTCCAGCGACTCCGGCGTCGGCGGCCTGCCCACCCTGCTCTCCAACGCCGAGACGTACGCCCAGCTCGCGGTCGCCGCCCGCCTCGGCCCGTACGAGTACGCGGCGCTCGGCACCGACGACGAGCCCGGCACCGTGCTGCTCACCGTCACCGGCGCGGCGGGCCGACCGGCGGTGGTGGAGTGCGCGGCCGGCACCGCGCTGCGGGAGATCCTCGACCTGTGCGAGGTGCCCGACGGCCCGGGCGTCCTGACGGGCGGCTACCACGGCAGGTGGATCACCCGGGAGGCCGCCGACCGGGCGGAGATATCCCGTAAGGGGCTGGCGGCCGTGGGCGGCACCCTCGGCGCCGGCATCGTCGTCCCGCTCGGCGCGGACACCTGCCCGCTCGGCGAGGCCGCCCAGGTGGTGCGCTACCTGGCCGGCGAGTCCGCGGGGCAGTGCGGCCCGTGCCGGATGGGCCTGCCCGACCTGGCCCGCGCCGTCGACCTGGCGGTCGCCGGCAGCGCCCCGGTGGAGGTGGTCCGCGCCGCCGCCGGCGACGTGAAGGGCCGCGGGGCGTGCAGCCACCCCGACGGTACGGCCCGCTTCGCGCTCTCCGCGATGGAGGTGTTCGCCGAGGACCTGCGGCTACACACGACCGGCGAGGGCTGCGGCCGGCGGGTCAGGGCGGTGATGGGGCTGCCCGGCGCGCCCGACGCGGATCCGCAGCGGCTCACCCTCGACTGGTCCCGCTGCGACGGGCACGGGCTGTGCGCGCACGTCGTGCCGGACTTCATCCGGCTCGACGGCAACGGCTACCCCGCCTTCCCGCCCACTCCCGTGCCGACGTGGCTGCGCGACGGCGCCCGCAAGGCGGTCAAGGTCTGCCCCGAACTCGCGCTGCGCCTCACCCCCGCCCCCTGAGCGGGGGCGGGGGTGAGGCCGGCGGGTCAGCGGGGGGTCAGGCGGTCGGTGCCCAGGCGGGCCTGGAGGACCTCGGGCACCAGCACCGAGCCGTCGGGCTGCTGGAACTGCTCCAGGATGGCGGGGAAGAGGCGGCTGGTGGCCAGCGCCGACCCGTTGAGGGTGTGCACGAACCGGGTCTGCTTGCCGCCCGGCTCGCGGTAGCGGATGGCCGCCCGGCGCGCCTGGTAGTCGCCGGCCCAGGAGACCGACGACACCTCCTTGTACTTGCCGGTGCTCGGCATCCACACCTCGATGTCGAGGGTCTTCTTCATCGAGGCGCTGGCGTCGCCGGCCGACAGCAGGGTGCGCTGGTAGTGCAGGCCCAGCTTCTCGACCAGGCTCTCCGCGTGCAGCAGCATCTTCTCCAGCGCGGCGTCGGCCTGCTCCGGCAGGCAGAACTGGAAGATCTCCACCTTGTTGAACTGGTGGCCCCGGACGGTGCCCCGTTCGTCGGAGTGCGAGCCGGCCGCCTCACGCCGGTAGCACGGGGTGTACGCGAACGCCTTCAGCGGCAGCTTCGCCGTCTCCAGGATCTCGTCCTGGTAGGCCCCGAGGATCGCCGTCTCCGAGGTGGGCAGCAGGAACTGCCCGCGCGGGGCGGACTCCCGGTCCAGGTGGTAGACGTCGTCGTAGAACTTCGGGAACTGCCCGGCGGCGAACCCGGCGGTGTCCAGCAGCAGGTGCGGCGGGAGCAGGAACTCGTAGCCGGCCCGGATGTGCTCGTCGACGAAGAAGTTCAGCAGCGCCCACTCCAGCCGGGCGCCCATGCCGGTGTACATCCAGAAGCCGGAGCCGCCGAGCTTGACCCCGCGCTCGTGGTCGACCAGGCCCAGCATCCGGCTCAGCTCGACGTGGTCGCGGACCTTCTCGATCGCCGGCGGCTCGCCGAAGGTCCGGACGACCCGGTTGGCCTCCTTGCCGCCGGGCACCACGTCGTCGGCCGGCAGGTTGGGCAGCTCGCTCATCACGGTGCGCAGCCGAGCCTGCACCTCGTCCAGCTCGGACTCCAGCTCGGCGAGCTGCTTGCGGCCCGCCTCCGGCGCGGAGACCTCCGGCTCGGTGCCGGCGCGCTTCGCCGCCGCGTAGGCGCGCGCCTCGGCCTTGCGGCGCTGCCGTTCGCCGTCGATCCCACTGATCAGGGCGCGGCGTTCCTGGTCGAGCCGCTGGATCTCGTCCAGGGCGCGGTTGACCTCGGCGGGATCCAGTCGCTTCGCCAGCGCGGTCGCCACCGCCTCGCGATCCTTCCGGATCAACTCCATGTCGAGCATGCTGCTCCGTACGCTCCGTCCGGACGTCGGGTGGACCCACCGATGCTACCGTCGCGGCCCGGCCGCGCCCCGGCCCGGTCTCCACGACCCGCGCCGGACGCGGCGGTCAGAGCCGGATGGGCATCAGGACGGAGAACGCGTCGACGTCGTCCGGCCGGCGTACGGCCAGCGGGGCGATCGGGCCGTCCAACTCCAGCAGCAGCTGGCCCCGGCCGGCCGCGTCGAGCGCCTGGAGCAGGTAGCCGCCGTTGACCCCGACCCGCAACGCGTCCCCGGTCAGCTCGTCCGCGCCGAGCAGCCGCACCCCGCCCCGGCCGTCCGGGCCGAGCACGGTCACCGCGAGCGGGACGCCGTCGTGCCGGCGGGTGACGATGGGGGCGTCGGCGCTGGTCAGGGCCGCCCGCAGGGCGTCGGCGTCGACCGTCAGCCGGTGCGCCGGCCCGTCGTCGGCCGCCGGGCGGAGCAGGCGGCGGTGGTCCGGGAAGTCGTACGGCAGGGCGGCGGCGTCCACGGCGCGGCCGGCGACGGTGACCGAGATCGTGCCGTCGGCCACCGTCAGCACCGCCTCGGCGGCGCCTTCGGCGGTGGCGTCTTCGGCGGCGGCGTCGAGCAGGGCCCGCGCCTCGTCGACGAAGACGACCGGGGCGAGCACCCGCACCGCCGGCCCGTCGACCCGGGCGCCCGCCCGCGCCACCGCCAGCCGGTGCCGGTCGGTCGCCACCAGCCGTACGCCGTCGGCGTCGGACTCGATCAGCACGCCGCAGAGCATCGGCAGCTCGGGATCGGCGCCGACGGCGAAGCGGACCGCGTCCACGGCGGCGGCCAGGTCGACGCGGGACAGCACGAGGCTGGTGGCGGTCGGGCGCTCCCCGGCGTCGATCAGCGTACGGATGCGGGACAGCTCGCGGCGGGCGTCGGCGAGGCCGTCCTCCAGCCGGCGCAGGTGCGCGTCGAGCAGGCGGTGGACCTGCGCCGGTTCGCAGCGCAGCGCGACGGCGATCTCGGCGACCGGCATGCCGACCCGGCGCAGCCCGGCCACCAGGCGGGCCGGCGCCACCTGGTCGTCGGTGTACCAGCGGTAGCCGGTCACCGGGTCGACCAGGGCCGGGGCCAGCACCCCGGCCGAGTCGTAGAACCGCAGGGCGCTCACGGTCAGCCCGCTGGCGCGGGCCAGCTCGCCGATGCTGCGCAGGTCGCTCTCCACGCCGCTGATCCTGCCGCCTCGACCTGGTCGAGGGTCAACCCGCCGACCTCTGCTCCCGCCCGCTCCGAGGGCCCGGCTCCCGTCCGGTCCGGCTCCCGCACCCGTGCGGTCCGGGGCACCGCACCCGTCAGGCCGGGGTGTCCAGGACCCGGAAGGTCATGCCCGCGCGTACCAGCCGGTCCAGCAGCGCGTCGCCCATCGCCGTCACCGGGGTGACCTGGCCCGCCGTGGCGGGCAGATCGTCGCCGGCCAGGCAGAGCGCCGACTCGGCGAGCATCTTCGCCGTCTCGTCGTAGCCGGGGTCGCCGCCGGCCACCTCGGTGAGCACCCGCCGACCGCCGCCCGTGCCGACGAACCGCACCCGGAACCAGGACTTCGCCCGCTGCTGCGGCGTCGGCCCCTGCCCGGAGGCGAGCCGACCGAGCAGCCAGCGCCGGGTCGGCGGCAGCTTCACCAGGGCCACCAGCCCGCCCAGCCCGACCCCGCCGGCCAGCACCGTGGGCAGCCGCTTCACCGCCGCGAAGTGCCGATAGCGGAAGTCGGGCCCGTACTCCGGGCGGGCGGCGGCGGAGCGGCGGACCACCTGCGGGTCGATGGTCGGCAGCGGCACCGTCCACATGCCCAACTCCTTGGAGCGGGCGAGGCGGCCGGGCACCGCGCGGACCCGCCGCCCGGTCGGTCGCGGCTCGACCTGCCGCCGCTCGCGGGCCGCCCGGGACGCCTCGGCGGTACGGGAGAAGGCGGTGAGCGCCGAGTGGTACGTGCCGGCGGAGAACCGCCCGCCCGCCCGGACGAAGCCGTCGACGGTGACCGGCACGTCGTCCGGCAGGTGCTTGAGCGTGAACCAGACGCCCAGGTCGTGCGGGATCGAGTCGAACCCGCAGGCGTGCACCAGCCGCGCCCCGGTGCGCTCGGCCTCGGCGTGGTGGCGCACGTACATCAGGTCGACGAACTCGGGCTCGCCGGTGATGTCGAGGTAGTCGGTGCCGGCGCGGGCACAGGCGGCGACCAGCGGCTCCCCGTGGTGCACGTACGGGCCGACGGTGGTGGCCACCACCCGGGCGTTCTCGGCCACCGCCCGCAGCGACTCCGCGTCGGTGACGTCGGCGGTGAGCAGGGGCAGCCCGACCAGCTCCGGGTCGATCGCGACCAGCCGGTCCCGTACGGCGGCCAGCCTGTCCGGGTTGCGTCCGGCGAGCGCCCAGCGAAGCCTCGGCGGGGCGTTGCGGGCCAGGTACTCGGCGGTCAACCCGCCGGTGAAGCCGGTCGCCCCGAACAGGACGACGTCGTACGTCCGCTGCTCACCCATCCGCCGAGTCTGCCACCCGGGACGGCCGGTCGCAGCGGTCCGCTCAACCGGCCGACGGCGGGAGGTCGGGGTCGAACACGGTGCGTACGCAGCCGTCGGTCCGGTCCCGGAACAGCGCGTACCCCTGCGCGCCCCGCTCCAGGGGCAGCCGGTGGGTGGCCAGATGCTCGGTACGCAGCTCGTCGCGGGCCATCCGCTCCAGCAGCATCGGGATGTAGCGCTGCCCGTGCTGCCGCGCGCCCCGCACCGTCAGCCCCTTGCTCGTCACCGCACCCAGCGGGAAGGCGTCGACGAAGCCGGTGAACTCGCCCAGCAGGAAGACCGAGCCGCCCTTGCGGCAGGCGTGCACCGCCTCGCGGACCGCGGCCGGTCGCTCGGCGCCGCCGGTGAACCGGTCGGCCAGCGATCGGAGGCCGTGCCCGTTCCACGCCGCCCCGACCGCCTCGACGCACACGTCCGGGCCCCGCCCGCCGGTGCGTTCACGCAGCTCGGCGGTGACGTCGGCGCGGCGGGGGTCGATCGTCTCCGCGTCCGCGTGCCGCTCGGCCATGCGCAGCCGCCCCTCCTCGGGATCGACGACGACGACCCGTTCCGCGCCGAGCAGCCGTGCGGCCCGCGCCGCGAGCTGCCCGACGGCGCCCGCACCCCAGACCGCCACCACGTCGCCGGGGCGCACCTGACCCAGCTCCGCGCCCATCCAGCCGGCCGGCGCGGCGTCGGAGGCGAACAGGGCGCGGTCGTCGCCGACCGCCTCCGGCACGGTGAACGCGCCGACGTCCGCGTACGGCACCCGGACGTACTCGGCGTGGCTGCCGGCGAAGCCGCCCATCGCCCGGGGCTGACCGAACGCGCCCCCGGTGGGGTGGCCCCAGGCCGCCTCGGCGACGGCCGGGTCGGCGCTGCCGTTGTCGCAGCAGGAGGGCAGGTCGCGCCGGCAGTACCAGCAGCTGCCGCAGGCGACCGACGAGCAGACCACCACCCGGTCGCCGACCCGGTGCCGGCGTACCTGCGGGCCGACCTCGACCACCTCGCCGAGGAACTCGTGGCCGAGCACGTCGCCGACGGCGAGGAAGGGCACCCGCCCGGCCAGCAGCGGCAGGTCCCCGCCGCAGGTGGCGCTCCGCCGGACCCGCACGATGGCGTCGTGGCCGTTGCGCAGCTCCGGGTCGGGCACCTGCCGTACCGCCAGCTCGCCCGCGCCCACCCAGCACAGCGCCCTCATCGCGGCCCCGCCGGACGGTCGGCCGGCCGGCGGTCCGCGCGCAGCACCTCGCCGGTCTCCGCGAGCTGCTTGGCCTCCCACAACGCCCGGCGCACCAGCAGGCCGGGGTCGTCGCCGACCAGGTGGGCGGCGAGGCCGGCGGGGGCCGCGCCCGGCACCGGCCGGGCGGCCAGCTCCGTGCCCCGGCAGCCGGGGGCCGGCCGCAGCTCGACCTGCACCGCGGCGCCGAGCCGGCGCAGCGGCTCCGGCCAGCGGCCACCGGGCAGCACGTCGCCGGGCGCGCGGTCGACCGTCACCACCTGCCAGCGGCCGGGCCGCGGATCGGCGCCGGCCGCGCGGGGCCACGCCGACCCCCGCCGTCGTACGGCCAGCGCCCGGCCCGCCGCCGCGAGGGCGAGCGCCGCCCCGGCCCCTCCCGCGAGGCGTCCCCTCCGTCCCCGCCCGTCCACCCCTGCCCGCCTCCCGTCGCTCCCCGCGCCGGACGCGCACCGGCGCGCGCGGACTCGCCCGCGTACGCCCAGGATCGTCCGGGGCGGGGTGAAGCCGGGTCCCCCCGAAGGGGTGAACGGGCCCGCGCCGGGTAACCGCCGCCGGCGGGACCTGGGGGAGTCGGACGCATCGGTGGAGGGCGGGCCGGATGCCGGAGCACGTACGGGACACAGGGGTCGTCGCGGTCGCGGACGGGTCGGCCGGCGCGCCGCTGCTGGCGTCGCGGCTGTGCCCCGCCCCGCCGCCGGAGCCGCTGGTGCTGCGGCCCCGGCTGCTGCGGGCGCTGGACGAGGGGACCGCCGGCCCCGTCACCCTGGTCCGCGCCCCGGCGGGGTGGGGCAAGACGACGCTGCTCGCCTCCTGGTTCCGGGCGGCCGACGAGGCCGGCGCGCACCGGGGCCGGGTGGGGGAGGGGCCGGTGACCGCCGCCGCCGAGGGGGCCCGGGACGACGGGCCGGCCGGCGCCGCGCCCGGCGACTTCGGCGCGGCGGCGGGCGCACCGGCACGACCCGACCGGCCCCGGGCGGCCTGGGTCTCCGTGGAGGCCGGCGACGACGGCAACCGGCTCTGGGCCTACCTCGCGGCGGCACTGCGCGCGGCCACCGCGCCCGCCGACGACGCGCCGTACCCGCCCGTGCCCGACCGGCCGCCGCGCCCCGACCAGCTGGAGGTGCTGGCCGCGGCCCTCGCCGCCCGGGAACGCCCGGTGCTGCTGGTCCTGGACGACCTGCACCGGATCACCGACCCGGCGGCGCTGACGGGCCTGGAGTTCCTGCTCCGCCACGCCGAGCAGCGGCTGCGGCTAGTGGTCGGCGCCCGCGCGGGGATGCCCCTGGCCGTGCACCGGCTGCGGCTGGCCGGGGAGCTGACCGAGATCGGCCCCGACGAGCTGGCCTTCACCGGCGACGAGGTCGCCGACCTGCTGACCGCGCACGCCGTGGCGCTGCCGGCGGCCGGGGTGCGCCGGCTGCGGGAGCGCACCGGCGGCTGGCCGGCGGCGCTCCGCTTCGCCGCGCTGGCGTTGCGCGACCAGCCGGACCCGGCCCGCTGGGCCGAGCAGTTCGGCGGCGACCAGCCGGACGTGGCCGGCTACCTGCGCGAGGAGGTGCTCGCCGGGCTCGACCCGGACGCGCGGGACGTGCTGCGCCGCTCCGCCGTCGTCGACGCCGTCTGCGCCGGCCTGGCCGACGCGCTGACCGGCCGCACCGACGCCGGGCAGACGCTGGCCGCCCTGGCCGGCGACGGCGGGCTGCTGCGCCGTGACGACAGCCGCCCGCCCTGGTACCGCTGCCCCCCGCTCCTGACCGACCTGCTGCACGCCGAGCTGGGTCGGCTGCCCGCCGACGAGCTGCGCGACCTGCACCTGCGCGCCGCCGACTGGTACGCCGACAACGGGCGGCCCGCCGACGGGCTGCGCCACGCGCTCGCCGGCGGCGACCACGGGCGGGCCGCCGCGCTCTTCGTGTCCCGCTGGCCGGAGCTGATCCCGTACGACCGGGACACGCCCGCCGGCCGGGCGCCCGCGCCCCCGCCGCCGGAGGCCGTACGCCGCGATCCGGAACTCGGGCTGGCCTGCGCCGCCGAGCGGGCCCGGGCCGGCGACGTCACCGCCGCGACCGGGCACCTGCGCGGCGCGGTCGAGGCCGCCCGGACGCTGCCCGCGCCGCGTCGGGACCGGTTCCGGCGGCTGGTCACCGCGCTGGAACTCACCCTGGCCCGGCTGGCCGGCGACCCCGAGGCGGTACGCGCCGCAGCCGCCCGGCTGCTCGCCATCCGTCCCGCCCCACCGGCGCCGTCGGCGGCGGTGCCCTCGTCGGTGCCCTCGCGATCGTCGGTGCCCCTGTCGGCGTCGGTGCCCTCGTCGGCGGTGCCGGCCGCAGCGGTGCCGTCCCCGGTGGCCGGCGGGGTAGCGCGGCACCCGGCGCAGCCGGAGAGCACCGCCGACGGGCTGCTCGCCGCGCCGGTGTCGGGCGAGCCGCGCGGAGCCGCCGCCGAGGACGCCGACGTGCGGGCGGTGGCCGGCACCGCGCTGGGCCTCACCGCCCTCGCGGACGGGGACCTGCCCGGGGCCGCCCTCGCCTTCGCCCGGTCGCTGTCGGCGGCCCGGGAGGCCGGACGGCCGCGTACGGAGCTGGTCGGCGCCAGCCGGGCGGCCGTGCTGCACGCCGTCCGGGGCGAGCTGCGGGCCGCCGAGACCCTCGCCCGCGACGCCCTCGCCATGCCGCCCTGCCACGGCTGGTCCTGCCGGGAGGACTGCGCCCACGCGTACCTGGCCCTGGCCCTGGTCGCGCTGCACCGGGACCAGCCCGAGGAGGCGGAGGCGAACCTGGCGCTGGCCGGGCCGGCCACCGGCGAACCCGTGGTGGGGGCGGTGGTTGCGCTGTGCCGGGCGTACCTGCTCCGCGACGCCGGTGACCTGCCCGAGGGGCACCGGGTGCTGGCCGAGGCGCGGGAACGGCTGACCGACCGGCCCCGGGCCGGCGAGCTGGCGCACCGGCTGCTGGCCGTGGAGGCGGACCTGCGCGCGGCACGGGGCGACCTGACCGCCGCCCGCGACCTGCTCGCCGACCCGGTACGCGACACCGCCGCCCCGTCGCCTACAGCCGCCCCGTCGCCGACAGCCGCCCCGTCGCTGGCCGTCGCGCTCGCCCGGGTGGAGTTGCGGGCCGGCGACCCGCGCGCCGCCGGGTACGCGCTGCCCGACTGGGAGTCGCCGGAGGCGGCCGGCTGGCCGCTGCCCGTACGCCTGGACGCCGCCGTGCTGGACGCGGTGCTGGCCCGGCGCGCGGGCGACGACCGGCGGGCCGGCCGGCTGCTGGAGCGTGCCCTCGACCTGGCCGGGCCGGAGGGCTTCCGGCGGCCGTTCACCCGCGCCGAGCCCGGTGTCCGTGACCTGCTCGCCGCGCACCTGGACGCCGGTACGGCGCACTGGCCGACCGTCAGCGACCTGGTCCGGGGTGCCGACGCGCCGCCCGAGCGGGCCCCGGCGGAACAGGGCGCGGCGGCGCTCGACGAGCCGCTGACCGAGCGGGAGCTGACCATCCTGCGCTATCTGCAGAGCATCCTGTCGAACGTGGAGATCGCGGCCGAGCTGTCCCTGTCGGTCAACACGGTCAAGACCCACGTGCGCAACATCTACCGCAAGCTGGCCGCCACCCGCCGCCGCGAAGCCGTCCGCCGAGCCCGCGACCTCCACCTGATCTGACCCACCCCACCCCGCCCGTCCGCCCTCCGCCGCGGTGATCATGAGGTTTGCGTCCCGGGAAGGCGCTCCCAGTACGCAAACCTCGTGATCGACCAATCCGGAGGCGGCCCGGAGGCCGGCCTTCCGGAGGTGGTCCGGTGGGCTGGGGCGGTCAGGTGGGTGTCAGGGGGTGGCGGCGTCGACCGCCGCCAGGAGGTCCGCGACGTCGTAGTCCCCGTCGTGGCGGGTGCCGTTGACGAACAGCGTCGGGGTGGCGTGGACGCCGCTGCGGATGCCGCCCACGAAGTCGTGCCGCACCCGGTCGCCGTGCGCCTGCCGCTCCACTTCCGTGGCGACCTCGTCGGCGGGCAGGCCGAGCTGCTCCATGCCGAGCGACAGGTGCACGGGGTCGAGCTGATCCTGGTGCTCGTAGAGCCAGTCGTGCATCGCCCAGAACTGCCCGCGCCGGCCGGCCGCCTCGGTCGCCTCGGCGGCCTGCTCGGCGTACGGGTGCACGTTGGTGATCGGGAAGTGCCGGTACACCAGCCGCACCGTCTCGGCCCGCTGCCGCAGCAGCTCCCGCAGGTTCGCGTACGCGGCCCCGCAGAACCGGCACTGGAAGTCGGCGTACTCGACGATCGTCACCGGCGCGTCGACCGGCCCGCGGACGTGGTCGTGGTCGGTCACCGGGGTCCGTAGGCGCGCGGTGACCTGGAGCGGGGTGGTCATCGGGTGCCCACCGCCGATCCGGCGTCGAGGCGCTGCGGCGCGGCCCCGGGCAGGGCGGCCGGCAGACAGGACCGGACCGTGGCGGGCCCGGGTCGGGTCGACCCCTTCGGATCAGTCATGCCTCCCACCCTTCCCGCCACGGGGTGAGGGCGGCTCACCCCGCCGGGGTGGTTCCCCTGTCCGCTCGATGGGCGCGCCCGTTCAGCCCAGCACCGGGGCGACCGCGATGTGGTTCTGCACCTCGCGGATGCCCGGCGCGCACCAGACGGTCCGCTCCACCTCGGCCCGCTCGGGCATCGAGTGGACCAGCCCGCCGAGCACCACCGTGTCGCCGTGCACCCGGACGGTGATCCGCTCCGCCGGGGTGGCCCGGTTGCGCGCCAGCGCGTCGACGATCCGGATCGCCAGGGCGTGCCCGTCCGGCCGGGTGTCGGGGCGGACGGTGATGCCGTTGCTGATCCCGCGTACGCCCGTCAGCCGGGCCACTGCGCGTTCGGCGGCGCGGCGCTGGTACTCCCACTCCACCTCGCCGTGCAGCGTGACCCAGCCCTGCGAGACGGTCACGTCGAGCTGCTCCAGGGGAACGAACGCGTCCCACTCCAGCGCGTGCCCGGCCGCGGCGGCGATGTCCGGGTCGGCGCGTTCCGCGCCGGTGCCGAGGCGTACGGCCAGGTCGTTGGCGACCGCCCGGACGCGCGTCACCCGGTGCGCCGCCCGTTCGGCGGCCCACTTCTTGGCGTAGCTGTCCACCCGGCCGGTCAACGTCACCACGCCCTCGGCGACCGTCACGCCGATCTCGTGCGGCCGTACCCGGGGTTCCCAGGCCAGCTCGTCGAGGACGGCCGACTGGATGTCCTGGTCGCTGCGGCTGATCGTCTCGATGGCCATCTGTCACTCCTCACGGGATAGCTGCCCGATGCGCATGCTTCCGCCGGAACCGATCCTGACGCGGGGGTGGGTGAGGCTTCCTCACCCGACCCGGGCGACTTCTGGGAGCGCTTCCATGCAGCCCGTGGAGTCGGTTAGGGTGAGCGCGTTCCTCGGGTGCGGGAGCCGTCGCGCCGATGACCGGAGCCAGGGCAGCTCCGGCGCGATTCCGCACGTCCCCGTCGCCGGGCGTGGCCGTCACCACGTCCGCCCCGGCTTTCCGTACCCGGAAGGAACCGCAGATGCGGAGAAGTTACGTCGGCGCGGTCGTGTCCGCGCTGGTCGTCGCCGCGGCCGTCGTGGCGACACCGTTCACCGCGGCCGGCGCGCCCGCCGCCACCGCAGCCGCCGAGGCGTACGCCTGGAAGAACGTCCGGATCGACGGCGGCGGCTTCGTCCCCGGCATCGTCTTCAACCCCACCGAGAAGAACCTGATCTACGCCCGCACCGACATCGGCGGCATGTACCGGTGGGAGCAGGGCAGCCAGTCCTGGACACCGCTGCTGGACTGGGTCGGCGCCGACAAGTGGGGCTGGAACGGTGTGGTCAGCGTCGCCACCGACCCCGTGCAGACCAACCGGGTGTACGCGGCCGTCGGCATGTACACCAACGACTGGGACCCGAACAACGGGGCCATCCTGCGCTCGGCCGACAAGGGCGCCACCTGGCAGGTCACCGAGCTGCCGTTCAAGAACGGCGGCAACATGCCCGGCCGGGGCATGGGCGAGCGGCTCGCTGTCGACCCCAACAGGAACAGCATCCTGTACTACGGCGCCGAGGGCGGCAACGGCCTGTGGCGCAGCACCGACTTCGGGGCGACCTGGGCCAAGGTGGCCAACTTCCCCAACGTCGGCAACTACCGGGCCGACCCGAGCGACCCGAACGGCTACAACGGCCAGAACCAGGGCCTGACCTGGGTCAGCTTCGACAAGAGCACGGGTACGACCGGCGCCGCCACGCAGACGATCTACGTCGGCGTGGCCGACAAGGAGAACCCCGTCTACCGCAGCACGAACGGCGGCGCCACTTGGGAGCGGATCGCCGGGCAGCCGACCGGCTACCTCGCGCACAAGGGCGTCGTCGACCCGGTGGGCGGCTTCCTCTACATCGCCACCAGCGACACCGGCGGCCCGTACGACGGCGGCAAGGGCGACGTGTGGAAGTTCAGCCGTGCCACCGGCGCGTGGACGCGGATCAGCCCCGTCCCGTCGACCAGCACCGACGCGTACTTCGGCTACAGCGGCCTGACCATCGACCGGCAGCAGCCGAACACCCTCATGGTCGCCACGCAGATCTCTTGGTGGCCGGACGCGATCTTCTGGCGCAGCACCGACGGCGGCGCCACCTGGACCCGGATCTGGGAGTTCACCAGCTACCCGAACCGGTCCAAGCGCTACACCATGGACGTCAGCTCCGTGCCGTGGCTGACCTTCGGCAGCAACCCGGCGCCGCCGGAGGAGACCCCGAAGCTCGGCTGGATGAACGAGTCGGTGGAGATCGACCCGCACGACAGCAACCGCTTCCTGTATGGCACGGGCGCCACCATCTACGGCAGCACCGACCTCACGAAGTGGGACACCGGCAGCCAGTTCACCATCAGGCCCATGGTCAAGGGCCTGGAGGAGACCGCCGTGCTGGACCTGGTCAGCCCACCCTCGGGGGCGCCGCTGGTCAGCGCGCTCGGCGACATCGGGGGCTTCCGGCACACCGACCTGGACGCCGTACCGCCGATGATGTTCACCCAGCCGAACTTCACCAGCACCACCAGCCTCGACTACGCCGAGACGAAGCCGGCCGTGATGGTGCGGGCCGGCAACTTCGCCGACGCGGACCGGCCGGGCGACAGCCACGTCGCCTTCTCCACCGACGGCGGGGCCAACTGGTTCCAGGGCACCGAACCGTCCGGCGTCAACAGCGGCGGCACGGTCGCCGCCTCGGCCGACGGCAGCCGGTTCGTCTGGGCCCCGGGTGACGCCGGCCAGCAGGTGGTGCACTCGGTCGGCTTCGGCACCTCCTGGACCGCGTCGACGGGCGTCCCGGCGAACGCGACGATCGAGTCCGACCGGGTGAACCCGAACAAGTTCTACGGCTTCGCGGGCGGCAGGTTCTACGTCAGCACCGACGGCGGGGCCAGTTTCACCGCCTCGGCCGCCGCCGGCCTCCCCGCCACCGGCACCGTCAAGTTCAAGGCGCTGCCCGGCAGGGAGGGCGAGTTGTGGCTGGCCGGCGAGGGCGGACTGTGGCGCTCGACCGACTCCGGGGCCACCTTCACCAAGCTGGCGGGGGTGGGCAGCGCCGGCAACGTCGGCTTCGGCAAGGCCGCGCCCGGCCGGACGTACCCCGCGCTGTACCTCTTCGGCACCGTCGACGGCCGACCCGGCGTACACCGCTCGGACGACACCGGCGCGAGCTGGGTCCGGATCAACGACGACCGGCACCAGTACGGCAACGCGGGCGAGGCCCTGACCGGCGATCCCCGGGTCTACGGCCGGGTCTACCTCGGCACCAACGGCCGGGGCATCCTCGTGGCGGACCGGCTCGGCGGCACGCCCGACCCGTCGCCGACCACCTCCACGCCACCACCGACCACGCCGCCGCCCACCACCCCGCCGCCCACGACGCCGCCACCGACCACGCCGCCGCCCACCACCCCGCCGCCCACGACGCCGCCACCGAGCACCCCGCCGCCCACGACGCCACCGCCCACGACGCCGCCGCCGACCAGCGGCTGCACCGCGACCTACCGGGTGACCGGCTCCTGGCAGGGCGGCTTCCAGGGCGAACTGGTGGTCCGCAATGCCGGCAGCGCGGCGATCGCCGGCTGGACGGTGGGCTGGACCTTCCCCGACGGCCAGAAGATCACCCAGCTCTGGGGCGGCACCCACACCCAGACCGGGGCGACCGTCTCCGTCCGCGACGCCGGCTGGAACGGCGCCCTCGGCGCGGGCGCCACCGCCACCGCCGGCTTCCTGGCCAGTACGACCGGGGCGAACACCGCGCCGAGCACCGTCACCTGCACCGCCCGCTGACCGCCCCAACGGCCGCGCACGCCGGAGCCCCGTCGACGGGACTCCGGCGTGCGCCGTTCGGCCGGGCGGCTGCCGGCTCCGCCCACCGCGCGGCTTGCCCCTCTACCCACCGCGCGGCTTGCCCCTCTACCCACCGCGCGGCTTGCCCCTCTACCCAGCGCGTGGCCTGCGGCTGGGCCGCCGCGTGCTGCCGGCCGATCGGGCACGTATCGAGGGGAGTCGGTGTCCCGGTCGGCCATAGGCTCGGGGGATCGCCCGTCGAAGGAGGGATCCTCCGTGAGTCCGATCAGGACGGCCTACCTCACCGCCGCGCGTTCGGCGGCGGACCTGCTCGCCGGCCCCGCCGTCGCGAACCGCTGGGACGAACCGAGCGCCCTGCCGGCGTTCGGAGTGGCCGGGCTGGCCGGTCACCTCGCCAACCAGGTGCTCGGCGTCCCCGCCGTGCTGGCCGCGCCCGTTCCCGCCGGCGACCCCGTGGGGCTGCTCGACCACTACGCGCGCGGCGGCTGGCTCGGCGCCCCGGTCGACGCCACGGTGAACGTCGTCATCCGCCGCGTCGGTGACGGCCTCGCCGCCGACGGCCCCGCCGCCCTGGCCGACCGGTACGCGGCCACGCTGCGCGAGCTGACCCGCGTACTGCCGGCGGAGCCGCCCGCGCGGGTGGTGCACGTGCGCCACGGTCCGTGGTCGCTCACCCTGGACGACTACCTGGTCACCCGGCTGATGGAACTCGTCGTGCACGCCGACGACCTCGCGGTCAGCGTCGGCGTGCCCACCCCGGAACTGCCGGCGGAGGTGGTCGACCCGGTGCTGACGCTGCTGGCCCGGCTCGCCGTACGCCGGCACGGGCAGCCGGCCGTGCTGCGCGCGCTGAGCCGGGCGGAGCGGGCGCCGACGAGCGTCGCGGCCCTCTGAGGCGCACCGTGCGGTGAGGTGCCGCCGGCTCTGGCCCGAGCCGGAGACGCCGGCGAAGACCGTCGGGCGTCACCCGCAACGGGCGCGGGCCCCGGCCGACGCTGGGTCGGCCGGGGCCCGTGCGCCGAGCCCGGGTCGGGCGGGTCAGCCGTCGAGGCCGACGGGGGAGTTGGGCCGGTCGACGTCGACGAACTCGATGTCGTCCATCGCCCGGTCGCCCCGGCTGCCGGCGGCCCGCGCGGCGGTGCCGGCGGCCCAGCCGATCGCCGCACCGACGAGCGCGGCGCCGACCAGCAGCGTCCAGGGCAGCGCGGGCCGGCGGCCGGCCAGCGCGTCGAAGGCCAGGGTGGCCCGTCGGCGTGCCTCGTCCGCCGCGGAGCCCACCAGGTCGCCGGCCTCGTCGGCGAGACCGGAGCCGCCCCGGCGGGCGGAACGCGCGGTGTCCCGGACGCTGTCACCGGCGGAGCTGACCGCCGAGACCAGGTGCTGCCACGCCTGGTCCGCGATCCGCTCGGGCTTGTTGCGGCGGTCCAGCAGGTTGCTTCCGAACATGGTGGGTTACCTCCTCGGGTGCCGAAGCCGCGCGGCCACTTCGGACTTCGGCGTCGGACCGGCGGGTGACGGTTCGCTCGTTCCCGCCTGTGCCCCGTCGGGCGGCCCGGCAAACCCCGGCGTGGCGGGTGCCGCGGCCCGTGCCGCCCGGCGGGGTGGTGCGCGGGCCCGGCGTCAGCGCAGCACGACCGCCGCCGTCACACCCCTGGCGAAGTCGTCGTCATCGTCGTCGTCATCGCCGCCTCCGCCGCCGAAGCCGCAGGCCAGTACGAGGGCCAGCAGCGCGCTGACGCCGGCGAGCGCGGCAAGTCTCCTGAGCATCGATCGTCCTCCCGGTCGCAGTCGTGTCTCCGAGCCGATGCTAGGCAGAACGGGCAAGGCCGGGGGCCGAAGCGGGACAGGCCACGCCCGGGGTACGGCTGCTGGGCGTTGCCGGACACAGCCGGCTACCCTGGGGGCGCGACGCGTCAGCGGAAGCTGATCGTCTGGTGGACAAAACGTCAATAGTGCGGATAAGGGCGACGTGCCGCGCCCTGGTCCGCGAATTGCTCATCCCGAGGGGTGGCGACCGAGGCCGTCGGAGGAATACTCTCGGTCGCGGCCCGCGTACTGATGAGGCGCCCGTCGGACGGGCGAGTGGAGGTGCTCGCGTGAGCCTGTCGATCGTGAAGTCGGTCCTGCCCGGTGGTGTCATCGAGATCGCCCCGCGGGGGGAGATCGACGTCGACACCGCGTACGAGGTGCGTGAGGCGATCGCCGAGGTCCTGACCAAGGGGCGTCCCGGCCGGATCGAGCTGAACATGCGGCTCGTCACCTTCATCGACTCGGTGGGCATCAGCGCGATGGTCGCCGGCTTCCAGACCGCCGAGGTGAGCGGCGTCAAGCTCGTCGTCACCGAGCCGAGCCGGTTCGTGCACCGGCAGCTCTGGGTGACCGGCCTGCTCGGCCTCTTCGGCGCCCCCGAGCCCTACTACGCCGGCGCGCCCACGCCCGAGGTCCTTCCCGGCGCCTGACGGCCGCCGGCACCACCCCGGCCGCGCCGCTGGGGTGTGCGTCGCTCAGGCGTCGCCGAGGCCCGACAGGTCGACGTCCGTCACCTCGGTGACCGCGCGGATCGCCGTCACCGAGGCGTACCCGTCGGCCAGCAGGGCCAGGTCGGTGCCGGGCTGCACGGCCTGCCCGGGCTCCTCCAGCGACGTGCGGACGAAGCCGTGCCCGGCCTCCGCCACCGTCATCTGCACCTGACCGAAGCTGGCCAGGGTGCCCCGGCGCACCCCGCGCAGCCGGTTGTGCGGCAGGTCCGGCGCGTTCACGTTGAGCACGCTCTCCACGGGCCCGGCCGTGAGCCGGGGCAGCAGGTCCAGGGCGACCCGGGCGGCCGTCTGCCAGTGCCGCTCGGCGTCGCGTACCCGGGCGGCGGCGGCCACCGCGGCGCCTCCGCTGGCGGCCGTGGCCTCCCCGGCCGAGAGCACGTCGAGCGAGACGGCCATCGCCCGGCAGCCGTTCGCGGCGGCGGTGAAGGCGGCCCCCACCGTGCCCGAGTGCAGCACCGCGCGGCCCGCGTTCGCGCCCCGGTTGATGCCGGAGAGCACCACCGTCGGCGAGGGCCCGAACGCGCCGTGCACCGCGATCAGCGCGATGAAGCCGGGGGAGCCGCCCACCGCGTACGCCGGCACCCCCGGCAGTTCCGGCAGCGGATGCTCGCGGACCACCACGTGCCCGTCCCGCTCCACCGCGGTCATCGCGGCGCTGGTGCCGCTCGCCTCCTCCAGCGGAGCGGCGACGACGACGTCCAGGCCCCGGTCCGCCGCCGCCCGCGCCAGCGCCTGGATGCCGGGCGCGGCGATCCCGTCGTCGTTGGTGACCAGCACCCGCAGCGTCATCGCCCGGCCGCCCGGTCGGCCAACTCGTCGGGGCTGGTCCGCTCCTGCGGCCGGTTGCCGGCCGGTACGAGGCGCACCCGGTCGACCAGGCCGGTGATCGAGTCGAGCCGGCCGGTGCCCAGGCCGTGCCGGGTCACGTTCAGCGCGCCGGCCGCCGCCCCGGTACGGATGGCGGTGCGGATGTCGCCGCCGCGCGCCACCACGGCCGCCACCCCGGCGGTCATCGAGTCGCCCGCCCCACGCGGGTCGGCCGCCTCCAGCCGGGGCATCTCCACCTCGAAGACCTCGCCGTCGACCAGGGCGAGGGCGGGCTTGTCGGCCCGGCTCACCACCACGTTCTCGGCGCCGCCGGCGTGCAGGTCGTACAGGGCCCGGGTGAGCTGCTCCTCCTCCTCGCCGTCGACGCGGCCGTCGGCGATCAGCTCCTCATGGCTGATCTTGAGGAAGAAGACGCCGCTGTCCAGCACGGCGTCGAGGTGCTCGCCGCAGAGGTCGACCACCACCCGGCTGCCGTTGGCCCCGAGGTCGGCGGCGAACCGCCGGTAGAGGTCGGCCGGGACCAGCGACGGCTCGTTCGGCCCGCTCAGCACGCTGACCGTGGCGCGCAGGCCCTCGCCGAGCGCCAGGTTGTAGAGCTCGTCCAACTCGTGCCGGCTGAGCGGCTGACCTGGCACGTCCACGATCTCCTGCCGGGAGCCCTCGCGGCGGTCGTGCACGTACCCGCCGCTGCCGGAGTCGCGTACCACGACCTTCAGGTTGACCCCCTCGCTGACGAGCAGGGGCTCCAGCACCTGGCCGATCTCGCCCCCGAGGGCGGTGCAGAGCACCACGTCGACGCCGAGCGACATCACCATCCGGGCCTGCCAGACGCCCTGCCCGCCGGGGTGCAGGTGCAGCTCCGCGGCGTCGCTGGGCTGGTCGACGGTCACCGTCAGCCGGGGCGTGGGCGCGAAGACCATCACGTGCCCGCTCATCCGTCGTACCCGTTCATGCGCCCACCCCTGACCAGTACGTGCCGTGACCATCCATCAGCTGACCGTAGTGGGCCCGCCAGCCGGACGTCCGCACTCCGGGCGGGATCGGCGCGGCGTTGCCAGGGCGCCCGGCATACGCGACGATCGGGCGACCATCGGCGGTGGGGAGACGGCGTGCTCAGGCGGAGTTCCTTCAGCTACACCGTCCAGGCGCGCTGCTCCATGGCGCGGGCCGCGGCGTTGCTCGTCGATCCGAGGAGGCAGGAGGGCCTGCATCCGCTGATCGTCCGGGTCCGGCGGGTGCCGCCCCGCCCCGGTGCCCGGGCCAGCTACGACATCACCGACCGGCTGGCCGCCGGGCCGCTACGGCTGCCGATCACCTACCGGGCCGACGTCCTGGTCGACGAGCCCGACGAGATCGTCACCGTGGCCCGGCAGTGGCCCGCCACCACGGTGCGCAACCACACCCGGCTGCGGGCGGAGCCCGACGGCGTGGTCCGCGTCGACGTGGACATCACCCTCGCCGCGCCCGCGCCGCTCTTCGGCTACGCGTTCCGCCAGGCGCGCGCCGCCCACCTCGGACTGGCCGCGCGCCTCGCTGCTGTCCTCGACGGTGCCGCACCGCAGCCGCCACCCGCCGACACGCCCCGGTGACCCGCGCCGGGCGGGGCACCGGGGCGTGGGCGTCAGTAGACCGACAGGTGCACGTGGTTGGTGTGGTCGCTGGACGGGTCGCCGTTGGCCCCGCTGTACGACTTCCACCCGCTGCTCGGCAGCCAGATCTGCCGGTACCAGATCACGTAGAGCACGGCGAGCCGGTCGGCGTTGCGCACGTAGAACGCCGCCAGGTTGTTGCCGTACGTCCGGTCACCGCCGGTGGCGTCGCCGCCGAAGCCGCCCTTCTGGGCCGCGAAGTCGCACGCCCGGCCCTTCGGGTGCTCGCCGGAGCCGCCGGGGCGGTAGCAGGAGACGTAGCGGGTGAAGCCCGCCGCCTTGGCCTGGTTGAGCGCGTGTAGCGTGCGCGGCGTGATGCAGCCGTTGGCGGGGGTGGGGTCGTTGACGCTGCACGACTCGCGCGGCCAGGAGCCGTCGGAGTTGCGTGGCGCCGCCTTCGCCGTCTTGCTGGAGGTGCCGCCCGGCGAGCCGCCCCCGCCCGCGGACTGTCGCTGTTGCTGCTTCTGGTTGGCGACCGTCAGCGCCCGTTCGGCCTGCTCCTTGCGCTTGGCCATCACGGTGACCTGCTTGCGCTGCTCCCGGATCTCGCCGTCCAGGGCGAGCTTCGTGCGCGCGGCCTCGTCCCGGGTCTGCTGGAGCTCGCGCAGGGCCCGGTCCTCCTTGGCGGCCACCGCGTCGAGGGCGGCGGCGCGGTCCATGAAGCCGTCCGGCGAGCCGCTGTTGAGCAGGGCGGACGCCACGCTGAGCCGGCCGGTGCGGTAGGCGGCCCCCGCGATCTCGCCGACCTTGGCGCTGCGCGCCGTCAGCTCGACCTCGGTGGTCTTGAGCTGGGCGGCGAGCTGCTGCTGCCGTTTGGCCGACGTGGCGAGGGCGCGCTTGGCGTCGAGGTAGCCCTTGCTGGCGGCCTCGAGTTGGGCCCGCAGGGCGGGCGTGCCGCCCTCCTCGTCCTGGCCGGGGGCGGCGGCGAGCAGGCCGGCGCGGGTGGCGGCCGCCGCCGGGGCGGCGGTGACCGGGGCCACCGCGGCGCCGAGGGCGAGCATCGTGGTGATCAGGGCCGCCGTCCGGGCGGCACGTCGTCGTACAGGTGCCATCACTGGCATACGCGTGTCCTTCCGTCAGCCGCCGACCGGGTTAGCTGACGGGTTCGGGACGGAAGATCCCTACCGCTGACGCGGATGCACCCCACGAACATGGTTCCCCGGTTCGCCCCGCCGGGCGATTAGGCGGCGGCCACCGCCGGCACCGGTGGGTGCCGCCTGGCGGAGGCCGAAGCCGAGCCTACCGGTGCCGGTGTGACTGCTGCAGCGCAGGTGACGCACGGTGCATGTCCACTAACAGTCAAATCCGGCATAAGGCAACAATACTCTCCCAGATTTAAGGTTGTCCTCATTACCACTCGACCGCCCCGCAAGCCCCTGGCGACGCTCCCGGCTCGATCTGCAACGTGGCGTGCTCGATCTGGAAGTCGTCGTGCAGGGCGGCCCGGGCGGCGCCCAGCACCGCGCCGACCTCCGCGTCGGGTGTCATGGTCAGGTGCGCCGAGGCCACCTCCATCCCGGAGGTCAGCGTCCAGACGTGCAGGTCGTGCACCTCGGCGACGCCGGGCACGGCGGCCAGCCGGTCGTGCACGGCCGTGACCTGGAGGTGCTCCGGCGCGGCCTGGACCAGGATGCGCAGCGCCGCCCGCCCGAGCCGCCAGGTGCGCGGCAGGATGAACAGCCCGATCGCGACGGCCACCAGCGGGTCGGCCCACCACCAGCCGGTGGTGGTGATCAGCAGGGCCGCCGCGATCACGCCGAGTGACCCCAGCAGGTCGCCGAGGACCTCCAGGTACGCGCCGTGGACGTTGATGCTCTCCTTCGCCCCCGAGCGCAGCAGGGCGAAGGCGCCGATGTTGGCGAGCAGGCCGAGTACGGCGACCACCAGCATCGGGCCGGCCAGCACCTCCGGCGGGTCGCCGAAGCGGCGTACCGCCTCGATCACGACGTAGACCGCGACGCCGGAGAGCAGCACGGCGTTGGCCAGGGCGGCGAGCACCTCCAGCCGGTAGAGGCCGAACGTGCGCTGCGGATCGCCGCCCGCCCGCCGGGTCGCCGAGATCGCGGCGAGCGCCATGCCGATGCCGAGCACGTCGGTGAACATGTGCCCGGCGTCGCTGAGCAGGGCCAGCGAGCCTGTCCGGAAGGCGGCCACCGCCTCCACCACCATCAGGCCGGCGAGCAGACCGAACGCCGCCCAGAGCCGGCCCCGGTGGCGGTGTGCGGCGTTCGCCACCGACCCGTGGTGGTGGTCATGACCTGCGCCCACGCGCCCATCCTCCCTCTGGGGGTCCGGATTCGCGTTCAATTTATGCTCACATCGCTATGTGTGCAAGTAACGGATCCTCAGCCGGTCGGGTCGACGGTGGTCAGCCGCTGGGTGGCCCGGGACAGCGCCACGTAGAGCGTCCGTACGCCCGACCCCGGGTCGGCCCGGATCTCGCTCGGGGCGACGAGGACGACCCCGTCGTACTCCATGCCCTTGGCCTCCAGGCTGGTCACCACCTGAAGGCGCGGCGCGGCCAGGCCGGCCAGCCAGCCGGCGACCTCGTCGCGGCGGGGCACGGGCGTGATCACGCCGACCGTGCCCTCGACCTCGGCGAGCAGCGCCGTGGTCGCCGCCGCGACGGCTGTCTCCAGCTCCGCCGGCGGCACCACCAGCGCGACCGGGTCGACGCCGGTGGACCGCACCGCCCTGGGCAGCGGGAGGTCCGGATGCAGCCGGCGGATCTCGGCCGCCGCCACCGCGAAGATCTCCGCCGAGTTGCGGTAGTTGGTGGTGAGGGTGAAGTGGTGCCGCTTGCGCCGGCCCAACGCCTGGTCCCGGGCCCGGGTCAGCTCCTCCGCCTCGCCCGTCCACGCCGTCTGGGCCGGGTCGCCCACCACGGTCCAGGAGGCCAACCGGCCGCGCCGGCCGATCATGCGCCACTGCATCGGCGAGACGTCCTGCGACTCGTCGACCACCACGTGCGCGTACTCCCGGTAGTCCTCCGGGCGTTCCCGGGCCGCCTCGCGGGCGGCGCGCTGCCGGTCGGCGAAGGTGCTCAGCTCGCGGACGCCGCCGGCCAGCTGGAACGGGTCCCGCTTCGCCCGGGCGGGCTTCATCGGCTTGCCGAGCAGGGCGTCCAGCTCGTCGAGCAGCGCGATGTCGGCGATCGTCAGCCCGGCGGTGTCGAGGCTGCGGTACGCGTCGGCCAGCAGCCGGATCTCGGCGCGGGACAGGATGCCGGCGGCGTAGCGGTGCAACCGGTCCGGGCGGGCCAGCCAGCCCAGCACGTGCCGGGGGTGCAGCCGGGGCCACCACGCCTTGAGGAACTCCCGGAACTCCGGCCGCTCGGCGATCTCGTCCTCGAACGCGCGCTGCTCGGGCAGCCGGCCGACGCCCAACCTGCGGGCCTGCGCCCAGAGCGCCGCGAAGACCCCGTCGAAGCCGGCCCGGCGCACCTCGTTGCGCCGGGCGCCGCGAGGCATCGCCCGGTCCCGGATGCCGTCCAGCTCGCGGCGCTCCAGCCGGAGCAGCGCGCCCCGGTAGAGCAGGCGCAGCTCGGTCGGGCCGTCCGGCACCGCGTCCCGGACCGCCCGCTCCAGCACCCGTCGCATCCGCAGGGAGCCCTTGACCGCCGCCACGGCCGGTCCATCGGTACGGGTGGCCGTCATGCCCGCGAAGAGCGTGCCCAGCGAGTGCAGGGTGGCGGTGTCCTCGCCGAGCGAGGGCAGCACCGAGGCGATGTACTCGACGAAGACCGAGGACGGGCCCACCACCAGGATGCCGCCACCGGCGAACCGGCTGCGGTCGGAATAGAGCAGGTACGCGGCCCGGTGCAGGGCGACGGCCGTCTTCCCGGTGCCCGGGCCGCCGGACACGATCGTCACGCCCGAGCCGGGGGAGCGGATCGCCTCGTCCTGCTCCCGCTGGATGGTGGCCACGATGTCGCGCATGCCCCGGCCGGTGGCCTTCGACAGCGTGGCCAGCAGCGCGCCGTCGCCGACGACCGCCATGTCGGCGGGGGCCGCGACGGGGTCGAGCAGGTCGTCCTCGATGCGGGTGACCCGCTCGGCGGAGGACTGGATCGTGCGGCGCCGCACCACGCCCAGCGGCTGCGCGGGGGTGGCCTGGTAGAAGGCGGCGGCCGCCGGGGCGCGCCAGTCGACCACCAGCGTGGAGGCGTCGTCGTCGCGGATGCCGAGCCGCCCGACGTGCAGCACCTGCCGGTCCAGCAGGTCCAGCCGGCCGAAGACCAGGCCCTCGTGCTCGGCGTCGAGCATGTGCCGCCGCCGCGCGGCGTGGAACACCATCGCGTCCCGTTCGACCAGCGCCCCGAAGTTGCCCACCCGGGCGAGCCGGTAGCCCTCCTTCTCGGCGCTGACCGCCGACCGGCGCAGCTCGGCCAGTCGGGCGTACACCCGGTCGAGATGCCGCTGCTCGACGGCGATCTCCTGTTCCAGGGTGGTCTGGTCGGTCACCGCTCGCTCCTCCTGACGTCGGCGGCGGGCGGCGCGAACCGCGCCAACCGCGCCAGGCCAACCGCAAGAGGGTACGGCCCGCGCGCAACCAGCGGCGCGACCGGTGCGGGAAAGGAACCCGCGTCACGCCCCGCGGGGCCGCGCCCGGGTCAGTCCGCCCGGATGGCGGCGGTGGCGCCGGGGGTGGCGAGTACGCGCCGGAGCACCCCGCCCAGCGCCTCGTTGACCTCGTCGGGCCGCTCCATCATGAGCATGTGCCCGGCACCCGGGCAGACGGTCAGTTCGGTCGCCGGCAGCGCGGCGGCGATCGACTCGGCGCAGGGCGGCGGGGTGAGCCGGTCCCGGTCGCCGACCAGGGCCGCCGCCGGCAGGTGGGCCAGCGCGGTGAGGGTGTCCAACCGGTGCTGCGCGCCGATGGAGGCGCGGAACCCGCCGATCGAACGCAGGGAGGCCCGGGCCACCGCCGAGGTGACCAGCCGGATGTCGTGCGGGTCGCAGCGGTCGCCGAAGAGCATCCAGCGGATGCTGGGACGCAGCGCCCGCAGCAGCGCCCGGGGCGGCCGCCAGGACCCGCACCGGGCCAGTACGCCGGCCCCGGTGGTCTCGGCGAGCCGGATCAACCGGGCGATGCGCGGCGAGAGGCCGTAGACGGTGTGCGTATGGCCCTCGGCGGTGGTGGAGACGAAGACCAGCCCGGCCGTCCGGGCGGCGAAGTGCCCGGGGTGGCGGTGCGCGTACTCCATGATCGTCATGCCGCCCATCGAGTGGCCGACCAGCACGACGCGGCCGGTCGGCGCCACCTCGTCCAGCACCGCGGCGAGGTCGTCGCCGAGCTGGGCCACGGTGGCGGTGGGCAGCGCCATGCAGCTCGACCGGCCGTGCCCGCGCGCGTCGTAGGTCACCACCCGCACCGCGTCGGCGAACCGTCGCCGCAGGTCGGCGAGCTGCCGGTGCCAGGCGCGCCCGTCGAGCGTCCAGCCGTGCAGCAGCACGACCGTGACCTCGGCGTCGGCCGGTCCGGCCGCCTCGACGTGCAGGCGTACGTCGTCGGCAAGACGCACCTCGACGTGCTCCGGCATCGTCACCTCCCCAGGGCCGCACGGAACCGCAACACCGGGGATACCCGGTGGTAACACCGGCTACCCGTCATGAGACCACGACAACCGGGTCGGTGAGAAGATTCGCAACCCGCTCCGGACCTCCCGGGGGCCCGCCAAGCTGAGGGCATGGGGTCGCCCCGCGCCGCGCTGGCCGAGCTGCTCGCCGGCAACCGCCGCTTCGTCAGCGGCCAGCCGATCCACGGCCACGACGTCACCGCGGCCGCCGCGGCGGCCTCCGGCGACCAGCAGCCGTACGCGGTGCTCCTCGGTTGCATCGACTCGCGGGTGCCGCTGGAGGCGATCTTCGACCAGACCTTCGGCTCGATCTGCGTGATCCGCACCGGCGGGCACGTGCTCGACCGGGCGGTGCTCGGCTCCATCGAGTACGTGGTGGGTGAGCTGGGCGTACGGCTGGTGGTGGTGCTCGGGCACGAGCGGTGCGGCGCGGTGGCCTCGACCGTGGACACGCTGCGCGGCGGGCGGTCGCCGGGCGGCTCGCTGGCCCACCTCGTCGAGCAGATCGCCCCGGCGGTGACCGAGGTGGGCGTCGACGACCCCCGGGTGCATCCGTTGGCGATCCGGCGGCACGTGCTGCGTACGGTGCGCGCCCTGCGCGCCGACGCCCTGCTCGCCGCCCCGGTCGCCGCCGGCCGGCTGGCGGTGGTCGGTGCCCTCTACGACCTGGCGACCGGCGAGGTGGCCCTGCTGGAGACGTGAGGGTCCGCAGACGCGCGACCGCCCGCCGGGATGGTCCCGACGGGCGGTCGCGGTGTCGCGTGGGGGAGGGGCTCAGCCCTCGAAGACGCCGGCCTCGACGAGGCGCTTCTCGGTGGCGTCCCAGCCGTCACCCGGGTGGGTGGCGTTGAGGTTGTTGAGCTCGGCCCGGATCTTCGCGGCGTGGCCGGCGGCGGCCAGCACCCGGATCTCCTCGACGAAGGCCTCGGAGTCGGTGCGCAGGTGCGCGGTCTTGCCGTTGGTCAGGTTCCGCACGTAGGCGTGCTTGCCGCCGTTGAGCGGGATGACGTACTTGAACTCGCCCAGCACGCTGAGGGCGCCACCCTGGCCAGCCTGGCCGGCCCGGACTGACGCGCGCGCGGTCTTAGAGGTGTTGCTCGCCACGGAGGTACTCCTTGCAAGACGTACGGGAGGACGGAACGTCCGGGGGCTGTGCGGGTGTCACCCTGCTGGGTGCGCCCGCGAAGATGTGCGCGGCACAGGCCGCCGATGGAACTGTACACGAACACGGTCCCTGGCTGGTCATCGCGTCGTGAGGGGTCAACCGGGGCACCCGTCCGACTATTCCGACCGCGAATTTTCCGATTCCCTGGCGCACCATCCGTCACACCAGTCATCATGTGTTCCAGCAACCACTCGGGTGGTCGAGGTCGTAGGGGAAGACGCACCTCGCTCTCCGGGAGGTCACCGTGCCAACGCGTGGCGTCGTATACGTCCACTCGACCCCGCTCGCCGTGTGCTCACACGTCGAGTGGGCGATCGCGCGCGTCCTCGCCGCGCCGGTCAACCTGCAGTGGACGGCTCAGCCCGTCGACCCCGGCGCCCGCCGGGCCGAGTGCGGGTGGACCGGTCGCCCGGGGACGGGCGCCGAGCTGGCTGCTGCCCTCCGGCAGTGGCCCATGATCCGTTTCGAGGTCACCGAGGAACCCAGCCCCGGCGCCGACGGCGAGCGCTTCATGTACGTGCCCGGACGGGGCCTGTTCCGGGCGACCGTCGGGGCGGCCGGCGACATCCAGCTCGGCGAGGACCGGCTGCGCAGCATCATGGCGGGCGCGCGGGCGCCGGAGGCCCTCGCGCACGCCCTCGACAAGGCGCTCGGCACGGCGTGGGACGCGGAACTGGAGCCCTACCGGTACGCCGGCGACGGCGCGCCGGTGACCCTGCTCACCCGCGTCGGCTGACACCACGGCCCGGACCGGGGCCGACTCATCCGATGGGGTGAAGGTCAAGTTGCCCCGATAACGGGCGAACTGGTGGGATGGGCCGCGTGTCGACTACCCCGCGACGTGCCGGCGTCGCGCTCGCCGTCCTGACCGCGCTGCTCGTCTCCGGATGCTCCCGGCCGGCGGAGCGCCGCCCCGACCCGACGCCCACGAGCGCCGCCGCCCCGACGGCCACCCCGGCACCCACCGCGAGCGTCCCCGGCGCCGACCCCGCCGCCCGCGCCGCCGCCCTCGTGGCCTCGCTGGCCGACGAGGACCTCGTGGGGCAGGTGCTGATGCCGTACGCCTACGGCGACGCGGCCACCCGGGTCTCGCCCGGCTCGGCGGCCGGCAACCAGGCGCTGGCCGGCGTGGACACCCCCGCCCAGATGGTCGAGAAGTACCGGCTCGGCGGGCTGATCCTGGTCGGCTTCAGCGCCGACGACCCCACCAAGGGCAACCAGGAGACGACCAACGTCGACAACCCGAAGCAGGTCCGCGCGCTGACCGACGGCCTGCGCGCGGCCGCCGGCCGGCTGCCCGCCGGGCCGGCGCCCTTCCTGGTCGGGACCGACCAGGAGCACGGCGTCGTCACCCGGATCACCGACGGCGTGACCCTGCTGCCCAGCGCCCTCGCCGCCGGTGCCGCCGGACGACCGGAGCTGACCGAGGCCGCCTGGCGGGCGGCCGGCGCCGAACTCGCCGCGATGGGCATCAACCTCGACTTCGCCCCCGTCGCCGACGTGCTCGTCACCCGCAGCACGGTGATCGGCTCCCGGTCGTACGGGGCGGACCCGAAGGTGGCGGCGGGGCAGGTCGCCGGCGCGGTACGGGGCCTGCAGGCCGCCGGCGTCGCGGCCACCGTCAAGCACTTCCCCGGGCACGGGCACAGCGCCGCCGACTCGCACGAGGGTCTGCCGGTGCTCGACCAGCCCAGGAAGACGCTGGAGACCGGGGCGTGGCCGCCCTTCTCCGCCGCCATCGACGCGGGCACGATGGCCGTGATGTCCGCCCACCTCGACGCGCGGTCGGTGGACCCGGGCACCGCGGCGACCTTCTCGCACAAGCTGCTCACCGGCGTGCTCCGCGGCCAGCTCGGCTTCCAGGGCGTGGTGATCACCGACGGGATGAACATGCCGCCGGCCAAGCGCTGGTCGCCGGGCGAGGCCGCCGTGCGGGCGCTGAAGGCGGGCAACGACCTGATCCTGATGCCGCCGAACGTCCGTCAGGCGTACGACGGGCTGCTCGCCGCGCTCCGCGACGGCTCGCTGCCCCGGACCCGCCTCGTCGAGGCCGCGACCCGGGTGCTGACGATGAAGTTCAAGCTGGCCGACCGGCCCACGCCCGAGCTGTCCACGCTGGCCGGCCCGGCGCACCGCAAGGCGGCGGAGGACCTGGCCGCGGCGGCGGTGACGGTGCTGCGCGGCGCCTGCGGCGGCGGCGTACGGGGCCCGGTGACCGTGACCGCCTCCGGCGGGCGCGAGCACACCCGGGCGGCGCTGACCGAGGCGCTCAGGGCGGCCGGGGTCGAGGTGGTGGCCCGTGGCGGCACGGTGGTGCACCTCGTCGGGTACGGCGACGGCGCCGGCGACCTGCGCGCCGACGCCGCCGTCACGGTCGCCATGGACACTCCGTACGTGCTGGCGAAGGCCAAGTCGCCGACCCTGCTGGCGACCTACTCGTCCAGCCGGGCGTCGATGACCGCCCTCGCCGGGGTGCTGGCCGGCAAGGCCCGCCCCGACGGCCGCTCCCCGGTGCCGGTGAGCGGCCTGCCCGCCACGACCTGCGGCGCCTGAGCGGCGTCAGTCGCGGTTGATCCGGGCCGACTGCTTCACCAACTGGTACGCGGGCAGCAGCTCCGTGGGTTCCGGAGTGTCCAGGCTCAGCACGATCGGCCCGTAGAGGGAGGAGACCGCGACGGCCCGGTCGTTGACCGCGCCGCCGTCCTTCCTGGGGTAGCTCGCCTCGACGGCGTCGAGGGTGCCGGCCTTGAGCCGCCGGTACTCCGCGTCCGCCGCCTTCGGCGAGTACGCGTCGAGGAAGTGCTTCAGGTGCGCCTCGGCGCCGCCGGCGACCCCGTCGACCCGCCACACGCGGAGGAACCCGATCGAGCCGGCCGGCCGGGCGTCGATCTCGCACAGCATGAGGGCCTTGCCGAGGCGGGCCTCGCCGAACTCCGCCGAGCCCTTCACCGCCTCGACCTTCCACCGCGCCGGCACGGAGAAGGTGACCGGCAGCTCGCAGGGCGTGCCCTTCCCGCCGACCGTGGTGCCGGCGGCGGCAGCCGCCACCTCGTCGTGCCAGGGCGGTCCGGGGGTCACCGGCGAGGCGGTGGCGCTCGGTGAGGCCGACGGGGAGGTGCCGGCCGAGGGCGGCTCCTCCTTGCCGTCGGCGCAGCCGCCGGTCAGTCCGATGGTGAGCGCCGCGAGCACGGCGACGCGGGTACGACGTTCCATGGTGTCCATTCCCCGTTGACGACGAGAGCCGGCTCATCAAAGCGGCGCGGACCGATGCCGTCAACCCGGTTGATCTACGGCGTCGCGCGCAGGGCGGCCACCAGCCACTCCACGGCGGGCACCGAGGGCGGGAACGGGGGCCGCCGGTTGAGCACCCCGATCAGCTGCCAGTACCGCTCCACCTGCCGGTCGGTGAAGGCCGCGATGCCGTCGGCGAGCGCGAGCCGTTCGGCGCGGGACAGCCCCGGGTCCACCATCTCGTGGAGCACCGCCCGCGCCCGCCCGGAGTCCGGGGCGATCCCGGCGGCGAGCGCGGCGCGCGCCGGCTCGATGGAGGGCATCGCCGGCGGCGGGGACGTCACCGCCGCCCCGGCCACCGCCATCGCCCGTACCCGCAGCCGGAAGGCCGGGTCGGCGACCAGTTCGGCCAGCTCGACCCAGGCGTCCACCTCCTCGTCGGTGGGCTCGTCGGGCAGGTCGGTGGGGAGCGTCCGCATGGCGCGGGCCAGCCCGTCGCCGTCGGGGCCGGGCTCCACTCCGCCGAAGACCTCGGCGACGAACTCGTCGATGATCCGCTGCCGCTCCCGGGCGGAGAGGCGGGCCAGGTCGTTCATCAGTCTCAACTCCTCGGTCGTACTGCCACGTCGGGCGACCGACCGCAGCACCGCCCGGCGCAGCCGCAGCGTGCGGATCTCGGCGTCCAGGGCGCGGCTGTGCGCCCGCGCCACCTCCCGCACGCTCGTCCGCCGCTGGAGGATCCGGCGGACGTCGTCCAGGCCGATCCCCAGCTCCCGCAGGCTCCGAACGAGGTCCAGCCGGGCCACGGCCGCCGCGTCGTAGAGCCGGTAACCGCCGGTGGAGCGCGCGGTGGGCGGGAGCAGGTCGAGGTCGGACCAGAAACGGATCGTCCGGACGGAGAGGCCGGTCCGGCGGGCGAGCTGCCCGATGGTGAACAGGTCGGTGTGGTCGTCCACGTCCAAGAGCCTCCTGCCTCCAGCCGCTGGAGAGTCAAGCGGGAAACCGGGTCGCGTTCGGCCGCCCCACCTGGCACCCTCGCGCAGATGGGAACGGCTGAGGGTTTCGCGTACGTCGAGAGGTCGGACGGCACGGTGGTGATCACCCACCACGGCCGGGCGGCGGGCACCCTGCGGGGCGGCCGGGCGGCGGAGTTCCTCGCCGAGGTCGACGGCGATCCGCAGCTCGTCATGGCCCGGTGGACCGGCAACTACCGTCGGGGCAACGAGCGGACCGCCCGCCGACATCCCCGCAACCAGGGCTGAGCGACGCGGGAGGGCCGGCGCTCACCCGAGCGCGGGCCCTCCCGGCGGTACGTCGTGATGCGTTCTGTGCCTTGCACCGTGCCCGGCCGCGTGGCCGGTCGAGCCGGTGACCAGAGCCTGGACGACCGGCGCTGTCGTCGCCGCGTTGCGATACCACGGCGGTATCTTCATGCCGCAGAGGTATCAGCACCGCGGCGCGGTGGTTCGTCGGCGCCACGCGCCTGCCAGGTCCTCCGACCCCGCACTTCGGAAAATCAACGGCCGGCCCCGCAGCCTCCGCGCGGCCCTACAGGGGGATGTTGCCGTGCGCGCCCCGGGCCGCCGGGGCGGCGGCGAGGGCCTCGGCGATGCGGCGGCGCGTCTCGGCGGGGGTGATGACGCCGTCCACCACGCCGATCTCCAGGGCCCGGTTGACGCCGCCCGCGATGCGGGTCTGCTCCTCGACGAGCTGTGCGCGCAGCGTCTCGCGTTCCTCGGCGGGCACGGCGGCCAGCTTCTTGCGGTGCAGGATGTTGACCGCGGCGCCGGCGCCCATGACGGCGACCTCGGCGTTGGGCCAGGCGAACACGGCGGTGGCGCCCAGGGAACGGGAGTTCATCGCGATGTACGCCCCGCCGTACGCCTTGCGGGTGACCAGGGTGACCCGGGGCACGACGGCCTCGGCGAACGCGTGCAGGAGCTTCGCGCCGCGGCGGACGACGCCGTCCCACTCCTGGCCCAGGCCGGGCAGGTAGCCGGGGACGTCGACCAGGACGATCAGCGGTACGCCGAGGGAGTCGCACATGCGCACGAACCGGGCGGCCTTCTCGGCGCTGGACGCGTCCAGGCAGCCGCCCAGGCGCAGCGGGTTGTTCGCGACGACGCCGACGGTGCGCCCGGCGAAGCGACCCAGGGTGGTCACGACGTTGGGGGCCCACTTGGCGTGCAGCTCCACGCCGGGGGCGTCCAGCAGCGCCTTGACCACCGGCTTGACGTCGTAGGCCCGGTTCGGCTCCGCCGGCATCCTCGCCGCCAGGTCGTGTCCCCCCTCGTCCTGGGCGGACACGTCGTCGGGCGACAGGCGCCCCTGCCGGCCCAGCAACGCGGCGAGCCGGCGCGACTCGGTGATCGCCGACTCGTCGTCGGCGCAGGTCACGTGGACCACCCCGGAGCGGCGGCCGTGCGGCTCGGGCCCACCGAGACGCGCCATGTCGACCTGCTCGCCGGTGACGCTGCGGACCACCTCCGGGCCGGTCACGAAGATCCGGCCCGCGCCGCTCATCACCACGATGTCGGTCAGTGCCGGCCCGTACGCGGCGCCACCGGCCGCCGGACCGAGCACCGTGGAGATCTGCGGCACCCGCCCCGAGGCACGCACCATCGCCGCGAAGACCTGGCCCACGGCGTCCAGGGCGACCACGCCCTCGGCCAACCGCGCCCCGCCCGAGTGCCACAGCCCCACCACCGGCACCCGTTCGCGTACGGCGGTGTCGATGGCGTCCACGACGTGCCGGCACCCCTCGGTGCCCATCGCCCCGCCCATCCGCGTCGCGTCCGTGGCGTACGCGACGACCGGCGAACCCTCGATCTCGCCGCGCGCCCACAGCACGCCCGAGGTGTCGCGGGGCACCGACAGCCGCAACGATCCCGCGTCGAACAGCGCCCGGAGCCGAACCTCCGGATCCCGGTGGTCGACGACGGAAGATGCGTCCACGCCGACGGCGGTGGTGCTCACGTGTGCCTCCATGGCAGTGGTCTCAGGCCCGCGTGAAGACGAGAGCCACGTTGTGGCCGCCGAAGCCGAACGAGTTGTTCAGCGCGGCGGGGATGTCCATGTGGCGCGCCTCGTTGGCGGCCACGTCCAGACTGAGCCCGTCGTCGGGGTCGTCCAGGTTGATCGTCGGCGGTACGACACCGTCGCGGATCGCCAGGATGGTGGCGATCGACTCCAGCGCGCCCGCCGCGCCCAGCAGGTGCCCGGACATCGACTTGGTCGAGGTCAGCACCGGGTGGTCGCCCAGCGCCGCCCGCAGCGCGGTGATCTCCGCGACGTCGCCGACCGGGGTCGACGTGGCGTGCGCGTTGACGTGCACGATGTCCGCCCTGGCGATGTCCGCGTCCGCGATCGCCTTCGCGATCGCCCGGATGGCGCCCTCGCCCTCCGGGTGCGGCTGGACGATGTCGTAGCCGTCGGAGGTGAGCCCGGCGCCGGCCAGCCGCGCGTAGACCCGGGCGCCCCGGGCGGCGGCGTGCTCCGCCCGCTCCAGCACCAGGATGCCCGCGCCCTCGCCGAGCACGAAGCCGTCGCGGGCCTTGTCCCACGGGCGGGAGGCCCGCTCCGGCTCGTCGTTGCGGGTCGACATCGCCCGCATCGAGCTGAAGCCGGCGATGGGCAGCTGGTGGATGACCGCCTCGGTGCCGCCGGCCACCACCACGTCGGCCCGGCCGGCGCGGATCATGTCCATGCCGAGGGCGATCGCCTCGGCGCCGGTCGCGCAGGCGCTGGCCACCGAGTGCACCCCGGCCTTCGCGCCCAGCTCCAGGCCCACCCAGGCGGCGGGTCCGTTCGGCATCAGCATCGGGATGGTGTGCGGGGAGACCCGCCGGGGGCCGGACGCCTCCAGGATGTCGTCCTGGGCGAGCAGCGTCAGCGCGCCGCCGATGCCGGAGCCGACGCTGACGCCCAGCCGCTCCGGGTCCAGCCCGGAGTCGGCCAGGCCGGCGTCCGCCCAGGCCTGCTGCGCCGCGATGATCGCGATCGCCTCGGAACGGTCGAGCCGGCGGAGCTTGACCCGGTCGATCAGGCCGGTCGGCTCGACCGCGAGCCGGGCGGCGATCCGGACCGGCAGTTGCTCGGCCCACTCCTGGGTGAGCGGACCCACCCCGGAGCGGCCGGCGAGCATGGCGTCCCAGGTCGACGCGACGTCCCCGCCCAGCGGGGTGGTCGCGCCGAGCCCGGTGACGACGACGTCGGTGTGAGCCATGATCAGGACTGCGCCTCGATGTAGCTGACGGCGTCCCCGACGGTCTTCAGGTTCTGCACCTCGTTGTCCGGGATCTTGACGCCGAACTTCTCCTCGGCCGCCACCACGACCTCCACCATGGAGAGCGAGTCGACGTCCAGGTCGTCGGTGAAGGACTTCCCCTCGGCCACGTCGTCCGGGTTCACCCCGGCAACCTCTTCGAGGATCTCGGCGAGGCCGGCGGTGATCTCGTCACGGGTCATTGCGGTTGGTTCCTCTCATCGTGGTTCATTCGACGGCCGACGACGCCGGCCGTCACTCCCCGGCACGCGGCCGGAGGGGCTTTCAGGGGCAGCGGACGACCTGACCGGCGTAGGTCAGGCCGCCGCCGAAGCCGAAGAGCAGCACCGGGGCGCCGGAGGGCACCTCCCGCCGCTCCACCAGCTTGGACAGGGCCAGCGGCACGCTCGCCGCCGACGTGTTGCCGGACTCGACGATGTCCTTGGCGACGATCGCGTTCGGGATGCCGAGCCGCTTGACGATGCCGTCGATGATCCGGGCGTTGGCCTGGTGCGGTACGAAGGCGGCCAGCTCCGACGGGTCCACCCCGGCGCGCTCGCACGCCTGCCGGGCCAGCGGCGCCAGCTCCGTGGTGGCCCAGCGGAAGACCGACTGGCCCTCCTGCTGGATGTACGGGCGCCAGCCCTCGATGCGTACCGCGTCGCCCCTCTCCGGCACCGAGCCCCAGACCACCGGGCCGACGCCGGCCGGCTCGCCGTCGGCGACGGCCGACACGACGGCCGCTCCGGCGCCGTCGGCGAAGATGATGCAGGTGGAGCGGTCGGTCCAGTCGACCATGTCGGACAGCTTCTCCGCGCCGATGACCAGGGCGTTGCGCGAGGCGCCGGCCCGGATGGCGTGGTCGACGGTGCCCAGCGCGTACGCGAAGCCGGAGCAGGCCGTGTTGAGGTCGAACGCACCGGGCGCGGTGATGCCGAGCTTGGCGGCGACCCGGCAGGCCACGTTGGGGCTGCGGTCGGCGGAGCTGCACGTCGCCACCACGACCAGGTCGATGTCGGCGGCGGTGAGCCCGGAGTTGGCGAGCGCCTTGCCGGCGGCGGCGCTGGCCATGTCGGCGACCGTCTCGCCGTCGGCGATCCGCCGGGTGGCGATGCCGACCCGGTCGCGGATCCACTCGTCGTTGGTCTCGACGAGTTGGGCGATGTCGTCGTTGGTGACCACCCGGGAGGGCTGGTAGTGCCCCAGCGCGACGATCCGGCTGCCGGTCATGCGTGTCCTCCGATGCGGACGAGCGGTTGGCCCGGGGCGACCGGGTCGTCGTGGTGGGCGAGCCACTCGGTGAGCACACCGTCGTCGTGCGCGGTCACCTCGACCGGGCCCTGGCGGGTGGCCACGTGGCCGACGACCTGGCCGGTGCGCAGCATGTCGCCCTCGGCGAGGTCCCGGGCCGGCTCGAAGGTGCCGGCCGCCGGTGCCACCACCACGCGGAAGTGCATGGTCGGCTCGTGGCTGGGCGCCATCCCGTGCCGGGCGATCAGGTCCCGGGCGGCGGGCAGGTCGTCCGGGGTGTTGAGGGTGACCACCTCGGGGGCGCCGGCCCCCTTGAGCTCCCGCTTGACCAGGCCCGCGAGGGTGCCGGCCGGGGGCAGTTCGATCACGCCGGTCACCCCGAGGTCGGCCAGGGTGCGCATGCAGAGGTCCCAGCGCACCGGCGCGGTGACCTGGCGGACCAGGCGCTGCACCATGTCGCGCCCGTGGTTGACCGCGGCGCCGTCGAGGTTCGACAGCAGGATCCGGGCCGGGTCGGTCGGGGTGATCCCGGCCGCCACGGCGGCCAGCGCCGTCTCGGCCGGGGCCATGTACGGGGTGTGGAAGGCGCCGGCCACCTTCAGGCGGATGACCCGGGCCTTCGTCGGCGGCTCGGCGGCGAGCTTGTCCAGCCCCTCGACGGCGCCGGCGGCGACGAACTGGCCGGCGCCGTTGCGGTTGGCCGGGTGCAGCCCGTGCGCGGCGATCGAGGCGAGCACCTCGTCCGGGTCTCCGCCCAGCACGGCGGCCATCCCGGTGGGCTCCAGCGCGCAGGCGGCGGCCATCTCCCGGCCGCGTACGCCGGCCAGCGTGATCGCCGCCTCCGCCGGGAGCACCCCGGCGAGCGCCGCCGCGCCCAGCTCGCCGACGCTGTGGCCGACGGTGAGCGTGACGTCGTACATCGGCAGGTGCTCGGCGGCCAGCAGCGCGGCGGCGACCAGCAGCGGCTGGGTCCGCGCGGTGTCCCTGATCTCGTCCGCGTCGGCCGTGGTGCCGAGGTGCACCAGGTCGACCCCGGCCAGCGCGGACCACCAGCGCAGGCGCGCCTCGGCGCCGGTGAGGTCAAGCCAGGGAGTCAGGAAGCCGGGTTTCTGGGAACCCTGGCCGGGCGAGAGTACGGCGAGCACGTCTATGACTCTCCCGGATACGGGCGGGTAGCGCTGTGCCGCCTCCGACCAAACCGCACTAGAACCTTTGGAGGAATCCTACAAAGATCGGCGGCGATCATCACCTGTGTGTGGCGTTTTGATGATACTTGGGGCCATTGTCTGGGTTGGTACCATCGGGACCACCGGGTCGAGCCGGCCGACGGTGAGGGCGACCTGGAGCGCGAACGCGTCGCGCGCCGCGAGCGGCGAGAAGCCGGTGACGTCGGAGATCCGCCGCAGCCGGTAGCGCACCGTGTTCGGATGCACGAAGAGGGACCGCGCGGCGCTCTCCAGCGTGCCGCCGGCCGCGAAGAAGGCGTCGAGGGTCTCCAGCAGCTCCCCGCCGGCGCGGACCAGGGCCGCGTAGACGTCGTGACGCAGCCGGCGGCGCGCCTCCGCGTCCCCGGCCAGCGCCCGCTCCGGCAGCAGGTCGTCCGCCGGCACCGGTCGGGGCGCGGTCGGCCAGGCCGGGGCGGCCCGGAAGCCGGCCAGCGCGGCGCGCGCCGACTCGGTCGCCTCGTCCAGGCTCGGCACGGCCGGACCGACCACCACCGGCCCGTCCCCGAACGTGCCGAGCAGCTTGCCGGTGGCCGCGACCGGGTCGGCGGCACCGCCGAGCACGATGACCAGCCGGTCGCCGTGCACCCCGCCGATCACCTCCGTGCCGATGCGCCGGGCCTGCCGGTGGACGGTGTGCAGCACGGCGGAGACCTCCCCGCCGGGGGAGCGGCCGACCGCCACCGCCACGGGCGGGGCGTCCGCCCAGCCGAGTGCCGCCGCGCGGCTCGCCAGCACGTCCGGCGAGTCGCCGCGCAGCAGGGCGTCCACCAGCAACGCCTGCAACCGGGCGTCCCACGATCCGCGCGACTCGGCGGCGCGGGCGTACACGCGGGCGGCGGCGAAGGCGATCTCCCGGGAGAACCGCAGCACCGCCTCGCGCAGCTGCTGCTCCTCGCCCTTCGCCGCCAGGTGCGAGACCTGCTCCTCGACCACGTCGATCATCACCTTCACCAGCGCGACGGTCTGCTGGAGGCTGATCGAGCGGGCCAGCGCCTGCGGCGCGGTGGCGAAGACCTCGTCCGAGACCTCCTGGGTGCTGTCCGCCGTGCCGCCGCCGTCGCGCAGCCACTGCACCAGCGACCGGGCGCCGGCCTGGGCCACCAGCATCACCCAGGAGCGGTGGTCGGGCGGCAGGTCGCGGAACCAGGGCAGCGTCTCGTCCATCCGGGCCACGCTGGCGCTGGCCAGCGCCCCCGCCGCCCGTTCGATCCGGCGCAGCGTGGCCGACAGTTCCGTCCCGCCCGGCTCGCTCACCGCCCCAGCGTGACACGCCCCGACCTGCACCTGGGCGCCGGGCGGCCCGCCCGCTGCGGGTGGCCGGCCTGCCGTGGCCCCGGGCGGCCCGGCCGCCGCGACGACGGGCGGCGGTGAGGTCAGGCCGGGGGCGGGGCGGGCAGCCCCAGTTCCTGGGCCAGGATGGCGGCCTGCACCCGACTGCGCAGGTCCAGCTTGGCGAGGATCCGGCTGACGTGGGTCTTGGTGGTGCTCTCGGCCAGCGCCAACCGGTCGGCGACCTGCTGGTTGGACAACCCGAGCCCCAGGCAGGCCAGCACGTCGCGCTCCCGGGGGGTGAGCGCGTCCACGGCCCCGCGCGTCGCGGCGGAGCTGGTCGGGGCGGTCGCCGCGAACGCGGTGATCAGACGGCGGGTGACCGCCGGGGCGATGAACCCCTCGCCCCGCGCGACCGTCCGTACCGCCGCCACCAGCCCCTCGGCGTCGGTGTCCTTGAGCACGAAACCCGCCGCCCCGGCCCGCAGCGCGCCGAAGACGTACTCGTCGAGGTCGAAGGTGGTGAGCACGAGCACGTCGGCGAGCCGGTCGGCGGCGATCTCCCGGGTGGCGGAGATGCCGTCCAGCCGGGGCATCCGCACGTCCAGCACGGCGACGTCCGGGCGCAGCTCGCGGCACAGCCGGACCGCCTCGGCGCCGTCCTCGGCCTCGCCCACCACCTCGACGCCGGCCGCCCCCGCCAGGACCAGCGCCAGCCCGGCCCGTACCGCCGCCTGGTCGTCGGCCAGCAGCACCCGGATCACCTCGGCCACGTCACGTCCCGCCCCTCACGGCGCCACCTCCGTCGGCAGCTCCACCCGTACCCGCCAGCGGCCGTCCGCCGGGCCGGCGGCGAACCGCCCGTTCAGCAGCACGGCCCGCTCCCGCATCCCGATCAGGCCGGCGCCCGCGCCGTTCAGCGTGCCACGGCCGGCGCCGACCGGGTTGCCCACGTCCACCACCAGCCCCGCCGGCTCATACGCGACGAGCAGGTCGGCCTCGCCGGCGCCGTGCTTGAGCGCGTTGGTCAGCGACTCCTGCACGATCCGGTACGCGGCGAGGTCCACCCCGACCGGCAGCGCGCGCGGCTCGCCGCGCCGGGTCGCGCGTACGGTCAGCCCGGCCGCGCGGACCCGCTCGACCAGCACGTCCAGCTCGCTGAGCCGCGCCCGGGTCGCCTCCTCCGTGGCGTCGACAGCCGTCCCGCCCTCCGCCGGTTCCCGCAGCAGGCCGATCATCTGCCGCATCTCGCCCAGCCCCTGCACGCTGCTCTCCCGGATCACCCGCAGCGCCGACTCGACCTGCGACCGGTCGAGCCCGGGCGCGGAGAGCACGGCCGTGGCGTGGATGGCCACCGCGCTCAGGTGGTTGGCGATCACGTCGTGCAGCTCGCGGGCCATCCGGGCCCGCTCCGCGCCGACCGCCTGGCGGCGGTCCAGCTCCACCAGGCGGGCCGTCTGCTCCGCCCGCGCCCGCTCGGCGGCCGCCTGGTCCCGGTACTGCCGCACGCTGATCCCGGTGAGCACCGGCAGCACCCCGGCCAGGACCACGGGCGCCCCGAAGCCCACGCCCCGCCAGTCGCCCTTCAGCAGCACCCCCACCGCCGTGCCGAGGACGCTCAGCCCGACCGTCGCCTGGAGCAGCCGACGCCACGTGCGGGCCGAGCCGAACACGCACGCGTCGTAGAGCACCTGGGTGTAGACCAGGACGGTCGCCAGCGAGCCGCCCAGAGCGAGGTCGGCCAGCACCGCCACCGTGCCGAGCGCCAGGCTGGCCCGGCTGGCGACCCGGCGCAGGCCCACCGCCACGCAGACCACGGCCAGCGGCAGCAGGAACAGCGTTTCCGGCACATCGGGGCGCCAGGACAGCTGCGGCTGCGTGCCCAGGCCGTACATGACCAACCCGCCGGCCAGACCCGCACAAGCGAGCAGAACGTCCCGCCCACGCCCCCCACCCCATACCCCCACCCCCAGATCCCACCACACCCCCTACACCCCGGGTTTCCGCCGATCGTGCAGGTGTGGTGGGGGGACGAAAGCTGCACAGGTGTACGAAATTCCCACCACAACTCCATGATCGCGAGGGGAGGGGGATGGGTGGGGTGGGGGAGTCGGGTGGCTGATGGGAGGGTCGGTGGCGGCCAGTACGGTGGCAGGGCCCGTCGGAGCTATCCCGGCGGGCGGGGCGAACGTGAGGAGACTCCGATGGCGCACGGGGAGGCCGAGCACGGCTGCGCCCAGGGCGAGCCCTGCCGGCCGGGCCACCACGAGCAGCCGGCGGCGGCCAAGCACCGCCGGCTGCCCGGCGGGTTCCCGGCGCACGCGCCGGAGCACCCGGCCCGCGCCCCGGAGCGCCCCGATGACGAGGTCACCGTGCCCCGGCAGCGCGTCGCGGAGCCGGCTCCGGCCGGCGAGGTCGAGTCGGCGGTGGCGCGGGGCTGCCGCAGCGACCTGCCCGGCTGGGCGGGCGCGCACCGGCACGGCCCGGTCCGCCCCCAGCAGCGCGCGACCCGCCGCGAGCGCCCGCCGCGCCGCTGGTGCTGACCACGGCGACGCCGTCCGGCCGCTAGCGTGGTCGGTGTGAAGGCGATCGCGATCGACGCGTACGGCCCGGCCGACCTGCTGACCGTCCGGGACCTGTCCGACCCGCCGGTCGGCCCGGACACGGTGCTCGTGCGGGTGCGGGCGGCCGGGGTGAACCCGGTCGACTGGAAGGTGCGCGAGGGGCACCTGTCCGGCGCGATCCCCGGGCACTTTCCGCTTGTCCCGGGCTGGGACGCGGCCGGGGTGGTCGAGGCGGTCGGCCCGGCGGTCACCGGGTTCGCCGTGGGCGACGAGGTCGTCGGGTACGTCCGCCGCGACCACGTCCAGTACGGCACGTACGCCGAGCTGGTGCCGGCGCCCGAGCGGACGCTGGCGGGCAAGCCGGTCCAGGCGTCCTGGGCCGAGGCGGCCGGCCTGCCCCTGGCGGGTCTGACGGCGTACCAGGCGCTCCAGTCGGCCCGCACCGGCGCCGGCGACACGGTGCTGGTGCACGGGGCGTCCGGCGGGGTGGGCCACCTGGCGGTGCAGATCGCCCGGGCGCTCGGCGCCGATCGCGTGATCGGCACGGCCGGCGCGGGCAACCACGACTTCGTCCGGTCGCTGGGCGCCGAGCCGGTCACGTACGGCGCCGGGCTGGTCGACCGGGTCCGCGCGGTCGCGCCCGACGGGGTCGACGTGGTGCTCGACCTGTTCGGCGGCGACGCGCTCGACGCCTCCGCCGAGTTGATCACCCGCCCCGCTCGGCTGATCTCCACGGCCGACCCGGAGCACGTCACCCGGCTGGGCGGCAGCTACCTGTTCGTCAAGCCGTCGACCGTGGATCTGGGCGTGCTCGCCGGGCTGGTCGACGCCGGCCGGCTGACCGTCCACGTGCAACGGACGTTCCCGCTGGCGCAGGCGGCGGACGCACAGCGCCTGGTGGAGGCGGGGCACATCCGCGGCAAGGTGGTCCTGGAGGTCTGACCCGGCCCCGCGCACCCGGCCGTCGTTCGGGCGTGTGCCCCCGGCCGGGGCGGGTCAGCGGGTGCGGCGGCGGACCAGCAGCGCGATACCGGCGAGCCCCGAGGTGATGACCAGCACCACCGCGACGTTGAGCAGCAGCAGTCGCTGCAACTCGCCGAGCGCCTCGTCAATGTCCTTCGCCGGGTTGAGGGCGTCCTCCGGGATGACCCGTTCGCCACCGCCGACGCCGCCACTGACGGTGTCGAACTGCCGCTCCAGCGGGACCCCGGCCGTGCGGAGCGTCTCCGACATGCTGAGCCGGCCGAGGAACCAGCCCGCGGCGGTCTTGCGGGCGTCCGGCTGCTTGGCCGGGCGGAAGACGCGCGGCCCGCCGACCGCCTTCGGGTAGAGGTCGTACGTCTGCTTCGGGACGTCACCGGCGTAGACCACGACGGTGTACTTCGGACCGAGGTCGGCGGCCTTCGGGCCCTTGGCCTGCCCCGTACGGCCGAGGAAGTTGACCTGGTCGATGATCGCCACCACGTGCGCGGGCTGGGCCTCGGCGCGCAGCCGCAGCGGCTCCGCCAGCCCCTCGCCGGTGATCTGCACCCCGGCCGGCGGGGGCTTCGGTGCCGCCGTCGCCGTCTCGGCCGGGCCGAGCGACAGGACCGCCGCCGCGAGCCCGCCCGTCAACACCGCGACCAGCCGCCGCATCGTTCGGACCATCGCCGCCTCCTCGCCCCGTTCGATGGATGGCTTGCTGCAGGTCACGCGTTGGTTGGCTGACGGGGGTGACCGAACCCGTGCAGGGCGCCACCCTCAAGACTGCGCAGAACGTCGATCGGTTGCAGCTCGTGGAACAGTAATTGGAACTATCTGTGATCCCGGCCCGACCAATGAACGGCGGCCGTGGATCAGCGGGCGGATCGTACCTTTACGGAGGGGTTCATGGGGGGCAGATTCCCACGAGTGGCGCTCACCTGGCCAGTGGTGGTCGGCGTGGCGCTCGGTGTGTCGTTGTTGCTGCCGGCCGCGCCGGCGGCCGCCCACAACTCGCTGACCGGCAGCGATCCGCGCGACGGTGCCCGGGTGGCCGAGGCGCCGGCCCGCATCGAGCTGCGGTTCCTGGCCAAGGTGGACCCGAATACGACGAAGATCACAGTCACCGGTCCGGACAACGTGGCCGCGCTGGGCGGTGCCCCGACCTTCTCCGGGTCCCGGGTGAGCATGCCGTTCAAGCCGGGCCGGGCGGGGCTCTACGTCGTCGACTACCGGGTGGCCTCCAGCGACGGGCACCCGGTCACCGGCGAGGTGCGGTTCACCCTGACCACGGGCACCCCCGCCGAGTCGCCGACCGCTCCGGCGTCGGCCGTACCGCCGTCGCCCGGGACCGGGCCGACCTCGGCCGCGCCCGAGTCGGCGGGCACGGGCTCGCCGACGGCGGCGGTGCCGGCGGCGAAGGAGAGCGACGACTCGGGCGGGCGCGGCTGGCTGTGGGCGCTCGGCGGCGTGCTCCTGCTCGCCGCCCTCGCCGCCGGCCTGCTGCTGCGCCGCCGCTCGGCCGGCCGCTGAGCGGCACGAGCCCCCGACGCCTCAGCGCCCGGACCGACCGGTCCGGGCGCTGAGGGAGGTACGCCGTGCGCGGCGCGCCGGCGTGCGGGCCACCTGCCGGCGCGGACGCCTTCCCGACGGAGCGCTCGTGGCGGTCGGGAAGGCGACCGGGGCTCAGACCAGGCGGACCCGGGCGGCGCGCAGCCGGCTCAGGGTGCGCTCGCGGCCGAGCACCTCCAGCGACTCGAACAGCGGCAGCCCGACGGTGCGGCCGGTGACCGCGACGCGTACCGGGGCCTGGGCCTTGCCGAGCTTGAGCCCGCGCTCGGCGCCGACGGCCTCCAGCGTCGACTTGAGCGTCTCCGCGTCCCACGACTCCAGCGCCTCGAACGCCGCCGTGGCGGCGTCCAGCAGCTCCGCCGAGCCCTCCTTCATCGCCTTGGCCCAGGCGGCCTCGTCGATCAGCGGCGCGGCGAGGAAGAGGAAGTCGACGTTCGGCACGATCTCGCTGAGCAGCGCGATCCGGGTCTGCGCCAGCGGGGCCACGGCCGCGAAGGCGTCCGCGTCGAACTCCTCCGGCTGCCACGGCGGCGGGGCGATGGTGCCGGTGCCCGTCAGCCACGGCCGGCAGGCCTCGACGAACTCCTCGACCGGAAGCGCCCGGATGTACTCGCCGTTGAACGCCCGGAGCTTCTTCTCGTCGAAGAACGCCGGCGAGGGGTTGACCTCCTCCAGCCGGTACTCCTGCTCGATCACCGACCACTCGACGATCTCGCGGTCGCCCGACGGCGCCCAGCCGAGCAGCATCAGGTAGTTGCGCATCGCCGAGGCGAGGTAGCCCTCGTCCCGGAACGCCTCCAGGGCCACCTTGTCGCGGCGCTTGGAGAGCTTCTGCCGCTTCTCGTTGACCACCACCGGCACGTGCGCCCAGATCGGCGGCTTGACCCCGAGGGCGTCCCACAGCAGCTGCTGCTTCGGGGTGTTGGGCAGGTGCTCCTCGGCCCGGATCACGTGGGTGATCCCCATGGTCATGTCGTCGACCACGTTGGCGAGCAGGAAGACCGGCGAGCCGTCGCCCCGGGCGATGACGAAGTCCTCGATCAGCTTGTTCTCGAAGGTCGGCTCACCGCGGATCAGGTCGACCACCACGGTCTCGCCCTCGTCGGGCGTACGGAAGCGCAGGGCGCGTCCCTCGCCGGCCGGCAGGCCCCGGTCCCGGCAGAAGCCGTCGTAGCCCTGGTACTGCGAGCCGGTGCGGGCCTGCACGGCCTCGCGGGTGCAGTCGCAGTAGTAGGCGCGGCCGGACGCCTGCAGCCGCGCGGCGGCGGCCCGGTGCTCGCCGGCGTACTCGGACTGGAAGTACGGGCCCTCGTAGCTGCCGCGCTCGATGCCGATCCAGTCCAGCGCGGAGAGGATGCCCTCGGTCCACTCCGGCTTGTTGCGGGCCGCGTCGGTGTCCTCGATGCGGAGCACGAACACCCCGCCCTGCTGCTTGGCGTAGATCCAGTTCTGCAGCGCCGAGCGGGCACCGCCGACGTGGAACATCCCGGTCGGGGAGGGGGCGAAGCGCACACGTACCGTCACGTCCCCCAGCCTACGGCGGCGCGCGACCGGATTAGGTCAAGGGGTACGCCTCAGGGCACCGAGCGGATCTTCAGCACCAGCACGCTGCCCAGCACGGTGACCGCCGCGGTGGCCGCGTAGAGCGCGGGGTAGCCGCCGAGGTGCACCACGAGCGGGGCGGAGATCGCGGGGCCGAGCACCTGCGGGGCCGAGTTGGCGATGTTGATCACGCCCAGGTCCTTGGCCCGGTCGGTGGCGGCGGGCAGCACCTGGGTGATGAGCGCGGCGTCCACCGACAGGTAGACGCCGTACCCGGCGCCGAGCAGCAGCGCGGCGGCCACGGCCACGGGCCAGACCGGTGCGACGGCCAGCAGCAGCGCGGCGACCGCCATGATCCCGCCGGCGGTGATGACGAAGACCTTGCGCCGGCCGGAGCGGTCCGACAGCCGGCCGGCCACCACGGCCGTGGCCGCGAGACCGGCCGTGTAGAGCAGGATCAGCACCAGCAGGCCGCCCTCGGGATCGGGGTGGCGCACCTCGTCGGTGAGGAAGTAGAGCAGGTAGAGCGTGCCGAGCGCGTTGCCGAGCTGCACCAGGAAGCGGGTGATCCAGGCCCAGCCGAAGTCGGGGTGCCGGCGCGGCGAGACCCACATCGAGGCGAGCAGCGCGCGCCAGCGCAGCGCCGGGCGGTGCGCCCGGGGCAGCGGGTCGTCGGCGGTGAGCAGCGCGAACGGCAGCGCCAGCAGCAGCACGGCGACCGCCATCGTGGCGTAGCCGGCGGCGGTGCCGCTCACCAGCACCACGCCGAGCACCAGCCCCAGCGCCTGGGGGATGCCGACCCAGCCGGAGACGCCGCCCCGCTGGACGACCGGCACCCGGTCCGGCACGGCGGCGGTCAGGCTGGCCAGCATGGCGTTGAAGCAGACCTGCGCGGCCACCCAGCCGAGCGCTACCCCGGCGACGGTGCGCTGCTGCGCGAGCAGCACCAGGGCCGCCGCGCCGAGCAGCGCCCCGCCGGCGGTCCACACGTGCCGGCGGCCGAACTCCCGCCCGGCCAGCCGCAGGCAGGTGCGGTCCGACAGCGCCCCGGCGAGGGGGTTGGCGAGCACCGCGGCGAGCGCGCCGAGGCCGGTGACCACGGCGAGCGCGGTCTCCTTGTCGGCCGGCGCGATCCGCTCCAGCTGCTGCGGCAGCAGCACCTGGATGGGCGTGAAGAACGCCATCCAGACCCCGAGGTTCGCGGCGAAGATCAGCGCGATCCAGCCCCGCCGGACCGGCACGGTCGGCTCGGCGAGCGCCGCCGGCAGCGACGCCGGCGTGGGGTCGACGGTGGTCACGGCCGGGCGATCAGGTCGCGCAGCCAGGCGTACGAGGACTTGGGCGTACGGAGCTGGGTGTCGAAGTCGACGTGCACCAGGCCGAAGCGCTTGGTGAAGCCCTCCGCCCACTCCCAGTTGTCCAGCAGCGACCAGACGAAGTAGCCGGTCACGTCGACGCCCTCGGTCATCGCCGCCCGTACCGCGCGCAGGTGCCCGTCGAGGTAGGCGATGCGCTCCGGGTCGTGCACCCGGCCGTCGGCGTCGGGCGCGTCGTCGTACGCGCAGCCGCTCTCGGTGATCTGGATCGGCGGCAGGTCGTCGGCGTACGTGCGGTGCAGCCAGCCGAGCAGCTCGTGCAGCCCGTCCGGGGCGACCGGCCAGTCGAAGGCGGTGCGCGGGTACCCGTCGAGCGGCACGAACTCGAACGGCAGGGGCGAGCCCTCCTGCGGGGCGCGTACGCCGGTGGGGTTGTAGTAGTTGACGCCCAGCACGTCGATCGGCGCGGCGATCACGTCGAGGTCGCCGGGGCGCACCACGGCAGTGTCGAAGCCCAGCTCGGCGGGGTAGCCCCGGCCGAACAGCGGGTCGGTGAAGAGGCGGTTGTGCAGCGCCTCGTACGCCGCGGCGGCGGCCCGGTCGGCGGCGGCGTCCCCGGCCGGGCGCACCGGCGAGTAGTTGTTCGCGATGGCCACCGGGCTCGCGGTGCGCGCCCGCAGCGCGGCGACGGCGAGACCGTGGGCGAGGAGCTGGTGGTGGGCCACCGGGAACGCGTCGAAGAGCAGCGTCCGGCCGGGGGCGTGCTCGCCCGTACCGTGGCCGAGGCTCATGTGGATGAACGGCTCGTTGAGGGTGATCCAGAGCTTCACCCGGTCGCCGAGGCGGGCGGCGGTCGCGTCGGCGTACTCGGCGAAGCGGTGGGCGGTGTCGCGGTTCAGCCAGCCGCCCGCGTCCTCGAGGGTTTGCGGCAGGTCCCAGTGGAAGAGCGTGGCGACGGGATCGACGCCGTGGGCGAGCAGGTCGTCGACGAGCCGGTCGTAGAAGTCCAGGCCGCGCGCGTCGACCGGGCCGTCGCCGGTGGGCCGCACCCGGGGCCAGGCGATCGAGAAGCGGTACGCCGAGACGCCCAGCCCGGCCAGCAGCGCGACGTCCTCGGCGTGCCGGTGGTAGTGGTCGCAGGCCACGTCGCCGGTGCTGCCGTCGGCGATCCGCCCGGGGGAGTGGGCGAAGGTGTCCCAGATGGACGCTCCCCGCCCGTTCTCGCCGACGCCGCCCTCGATCTGGTAGGCGGAGGTGGACACTCCCCAGCGGAATCCGGCGGGGAACTCGGGCATCGCTGCGGTCGACATGCGCCCTCCCGGCGTACGTGAATCGTGTTCGCGACTCTAGAGCGCCGTCGATCGATGCGCCATAGGTCTTCCGGCGCCGCAGCGCAATGGATTTCGGCGTGTCTTTTCCAAACCCGTCCAGGTACGTCCGAATTTGCGCATAGAGTGCCGATATCGTGGGATGTCCTCACTGGAGGAAGACGGAAATGATCCTCGTGGAACGCAGTGCGCACGTGATGGCGCCGATGGAAGCGGTCTGGGACGTCGTGCAGCGGGCCGAGCAGTTGCCGGCCTGGCTGGCGGGGGTCCGCGCGGCCGAGGTGCTCTCGGGAGAGGGCTTCGGGCGCCGACAACTCGTCCAGGCCGGACGTGGCGCGGCGCATGAGGCCGAGGTGATCGCCTACCAGGAGCCGACCCTGATCGGCTGGCGCGAACGCGCCAAGGGCGCCGGTGCCCGGGCGGAGGCGCGCACCGAGATCTACGTCCAGCTCACCGCGGACGAGGAGGAGGGCGGGACGATCGTGCGACTCATCGTCGTACGCTGGCCGGCCGGTCCGGTCAAGGCCGCCCTGCTCCGCCTCGGCCTGCGCAGGGTCGGCGCCGACCTGGAGGACTCGCTCGCCCGGCTGACCGATCTGGCCGCCGTCGGCTGAGCCGGGCACGTCCTGGCGTCACCCGCGACGGCGGTGGCCCGGTGTCCCCGCCAGGGACCCCCGGGACCACCGCCGTTCCGCTTCACGCGCCGCCACGGCCCGGCCCGACCGGCGACGACGAAGGGCCCGGCGCACCCGCGCCGGGCCCTTCGTCGGGTACGTCCTAGCTGTCGCCGCCGGTCTCGCCGACCGGGGCCGCGTTCACGTCCTCGATGGCGTACTTCTTGGCCGCCTCGGCCGGCACGTTCGCCGGCACCGTGCCGCGCAGGGCCAGCTGCCGCAGCGTCGCGACCACCACCGACTCGGCGTCGACGTGGAAGTGCCGGCGCAGGGCGTGCCGGGTGTCCGACATGCCGAAGCCGTCCGTGCCGAGTGAGGTGTAGTCGCCGGGCACCCAGCGGGCGATCAGGTCCGGCACCGCGCGCATCCAGTCGCTGACCGCGACCTTCGGGCCCTCGGCGTCGGCCAGCTTCTGCTGGATGTACGGCACCCGCTGCTCACCGCCCGGGTTGAGCAGGTTGTGCTCCTCGCACTGCACCGCGTCGCGGCGCAGCTCCGTCCAGGAGGTCACCGACCAGACGTCGGCGGCCACGCCCCAGTCCTGGGCCAGCAGCTGCTGCGCCTTCAGCGCCCACTGCATGCCGGTGCCCGAGGCGAGCACGTTGGCCTTCGGCGCGTCGTCGCCCACCGACGGGGCGGGGGAGTAGCGGTAGATGCCCTTGAGCACGCCCTCGACGTCCACCCCCTCCGGCTCCGCCGGCTGGAGGATCGGCTCGTTGTAGATCGTCAGGTAGTAGAAGACGTTCTCCTGCGCCTCGCCGTACATGCGGTGCAGGCCGTTCTCCACGATGTGCGCGATCTCGAACGCGAACGCCGGGTCGAACGCGACCACCGCCGGGTTGGTGGCGGCGATCAGCAGCGAGTGGCCGTCCTCGTGCTGGAGCCCCTCGCCGTTGAGCGTGGTCCGGCCGGCGGTGGCGCCGAGCAGGAAGCCCCGGGCCATCTGGTCGGCGGCGGCCCACAGCCCGTCGGCGGTGCGCTGGAACCCGAACATCGAGTAGAAGATGTACATCGGGATCATCGGCTCGTCGTGGGTGGCGTACGCCGAGCCCGCCGCCGTGAACGAGGCGACCGAGCCAGCCTCGTTGATCCCCTCGTGCAGGATCTGCCCGCCGGTGGACTCCTTGTACGACAGGAACAGCTCCCGGTCGACCGAGGTGTAGCGCTGCCCGTGCGGCGAGTAGATCTTCTGCGTCGGGAAGAGCGAGTCCATGCCGAAGGTGCGGGCCTCGTCCGGGATGATCGGCACCCAGCGCTTGCCGAACTCCTTGTCCTTCATCACGTCCTTGAGCAGACGGACGAAGGCCATCGTGGTGGCCACCTTCTGCTTGCCCGAGCCGCGCTTGACGTCGGCGAAGCGCTCCGGGCCGGGGATGGCGAGCCGCTTCTGCCCGGAGCGCCGCGACGGCAGGTAGCCGCCGAGCTGCTGGCGCCGCTCCTTGAGGTAGGCGATCTCGTCGGACTTCTCGCCCGGCGTGTAGTACGGCGGCAGGTAGGGGTTGTCCTCCAGCGCCTTGTCCGGGATGTCCAGGTAGAGGCGGTCGCGGAAGGTCTTCAGGTCCTCCAGCGTCAGCTTCTTCATCTGGTGCGTGGCGTTGCGGCCCTCGAAGTGCGAGCCCAGCGTCCAGCCCTTGATCGTCTTGGCCAGGATGACGGTCGGCTGACCGGTGTGCTCCATCGCCGCCTTGTAGGCCGCGTAGAGCTTGCGGTAGTCGTGCCCGCCCCGCTTGAGGTTCCAGATCTCGTCGTCGCTGAGGTCCTCGACCATCTTGCGGGTCCGCTGGTCGCGGCCGAAGAAGTGCTCCCGGACGTACGCCCCGGACTCCGCCTTGTAGGTCTGGTAGTCACCGTCGGGCGTGGTGTTCATCAGGTTGACCAGCGCGCCGTCGGTGTCCGCGGCGAGCAGCGGGTCCCACTCCCGGCCCCAGACCACCTTGATGACGTTCCAGCCGGCGCCCCTGAAGAACGCCTCCAGCTCCTGCATGACCTTGCCGTTGCCGCGCACCGGCCCGTCGAGGCGCTGGAGGTTGCAGTTGATCACGAAGGTGAGGTTGTCCAGCTCCTCGCGGGCGGCCACGCCGATCGCGCCGAGCGTCTCCGGCTCGTCCATCTCGCCGTCGCCCAGGTACGCCCACACGTGCTGGTCCGAGGTGTCCTTGATGCCCCGGTGGTGCAGGTAGCGGTTGAACCGCGCCTGGTAGATCGCGTTCAGCCCGCCCAGGCCCATCGAGACCGTGGGGAACTCCCAGAAGTCCGGCATGAGCCGCGGGTGCGGGTACGACGGCAGGCCGCCGCCCGGGTGTGACAGCTCCTGGCGGAACCCGTCGAGCTGGTGCTCGGTCAGCCGCCCCTCCAGGAACGCCCGCGCGTACATGCCGGGGGAGGCGTGGCCCTGGTAGAAGATGTGGTCGCCGCCGCCCGGGTGGTCCTTGCCGCGGAAGAAGTGGTTGAAGCCCACCTCGTAGAGCGAGGCCGAGCTGGCGAAGGTGGAGATGTGCCCGCCGACGCCGATCTCGGGGCGCTGCGCCCGGTGCACCAGCATGGCCGCGTTCCACCGCACGTACGCCCGGATCCGCCGTTCCACGTGCTCGTCACCCGGGAACCACGGTTCGCGCTCCGGCGGGATGGTGTTGATGTAGTCGGTGGTGGTCAGCGACGGCACCCCGACCTGGCGCTCGCGGGCCCGCTCCAGCAGGCGCAGCATGACGTAGCGGGCGCGCTTGGTCCCGCGCTCGTCGATGACACCGTCGAGCGACTCGACCCATTCGCCGGTCTCTTCAGGGTCGATGTCCGGAAGCTGGCTCGGCAGACCAGCGGTGATCACCGGGCGCTTGCGTTCCGTAGCCACAGGCGTTCCCTCGGTTCTGTGTGGGATAGGTCTCTAGCGCCATCCTGCCCCCTGGTGGCACCCGCCGTCACGCCCACCGCCCGGAGACGCGACGCGCGACACAGGTACCCGTCGGTAACTTTGCGCAACCGGCCAGGCCGGTGGGAGTTGGGCGGCCGGCTACCGCCTCGGGCAGAATGCGTCGTATGCGCAGTGAGGTGATCACCGTCCAGACCGGGGCCCGGCCCACCGTCCGGGACATCACGGCGGAGGCCGAGCGCTTCGTCGCCGGGCAGGGCGACGGCCTGCTGCACGTCTTCGTGCCGCACGCCACCGCCGGACTGGCGATCATCGAGACCGGCTCGGGTTCCGACGACGACCTGCTCGCCGCGCTCGACGACCTGCTGCCCACCGACGACCGCTGGCGGCACCGGCACGGCTCGCCCGGGCACGGGCGCGACCACGTGCTGCCGGCCTTCGTCCCCCCGTACGCGACGCTGCCGGTGGTCGACGGCCGGCTGGCGCTGGGCACCTGGCAGTCGGTCTGCCTGGTCGACCCCAACGGCGACAACCCCACCCGCAGCGTCCGCTTCTCGTTCCTGCCCGGCTGACGGCGCGCTCCGAGCCGCCCGGTCGGGCCGCGACGGCGCGTTCCGCACCGCCCGTTCCGACCGCGACGGCGCGTTCCGTGCTTCGGGTCAGACCGCGATGTCGCGTCGGGCGAAGGTGACCGCGCCGACGGCGGCCAGCGCCACGGTGGCGCCGGCGAGCAGCAGCGCCCCGACCGGCTGCACGCCGTCGAGCAGCGGCGAGCCGCCCAGGTACCAGTGGAACGGGGACAGCTCCCGCGTCCAGGCCAGCCCCCGCACCTGGGGCAGGACCGAGTTCGCCAGGTAGCCGAGCACGGCCACCGCGGCGCTGACCCCGAGCGCCACGGCCCGCCGCCCGGTGGCCGCGCCGACAGCGAAGGCGAGCGCGGCGAAGGCCAGCCCGAACAGGGCCAGGTGCAGGGTCATCGCCGCGAAGCCGCCGACGCCGATGCCGTCGAACTGCGACGGCCCGCTCAGCGCGACCATCGCCAGGCCGAGCAGGACGGCCACCGCCACGATGCCGACAGCCACCGCGGCGAGGCGGAGCAGGACCAGCCGGGTCCGGCCGACCGGGTGGGCGAGCACCAGGTCGAGCGTGCCGGCCTCCTCGTCGCCGGCCACCGCGCGGGCCCCGGCGGCGATGGCGAACACGGCGACCAGCAGCGGCACCAGCAGGCCGTACACGGCGCTGCCGAGGTAGCCGGCGGCGCTGGTGAGGTCGCTGTAGTTGAACGCCTCCAGCAGCCCCTCCGGGTACGCCTCCAACGCCTTCGTCATCTCCGGCGTCTGCATCGTCGGCCAGAACGAGGCGTACATCGCCCCGACGGCGACGATCGACACGGTCCAGCCGAACAGCGACCGGCGCGCGTCGTAGAGGGCCTTGGTGAACGGGTCACGCAGCAGCACGGACGGACTCCTCGCGCGAGTAGTAGCCGAAGAACAACTCCTCGAGATCGGGCTCCTCGGAGAGCAGCCCGATCACGGTGTGCCCGGCGGCCGCCTTGACCAGCGCGTCGGCCCGCCCGTCGAGGCGGCAGCGCAGGGTCGTTCCCGCGACCGTCACCTCGCTCACGCCCGGCAGGGCGGCGAACTCCGCCTCGGCGACCGGCTCGGCGAAGGTGACCTCCACCCGGCGTACGGCACGCTCGCGCAGCTCCTCGACCCGCGCCACGGTGACCAGCCGGCCCTCGCGGATGATGCCCACCCGGTCGGCGGCCTGCTGCACCTCGCTCATGACGTGCGAGGACATGAACACCGTCCGGCCGTCGGCGCGCGCCTCCCGCACCAACGACAGGAACTCCTGCTGGAGGAACGGGTCGAGCCCGCTGGTCGGCTCGTCGAGGATCAGCAGCTCCGGGTCGTGCATGAAAGCCTGCACCACGCCGACCTTCTGCCGGTTGCCCTTGCTGAGCCCTCTGATCCGCCGGCCGAGGTCCAGGTCGAGCCGGGCGGCCAACTCGTCGATCCGGGCCCGGGGCACCCCGCCGCGCAGATTGCCCAGGTAGGTGAGCAGCTCCCGGGCGCTCTGCCGGCCGTCCACGACGAAGTCGCCGGCCAGGTAGCCGATCCGGCGGCGCAGGGCGACCCCGTCGCGGCGGGGATCCGCGCCGAGGACGCTGATCCGGCCGCTGGTCGGGCGGATCAGGTCGAGCAGCAGCCGGATCGTGGTGGACTTGCCGGCTCCGTTGGGACCGAGGAACCCGTACACCTCGCCGCGCTCGACCCGCAGGTCCAGCCCGGTCAGGCCCCGGTTGCGCCCGTAGGTCTTGACCAGTTCGCCGGTCTCGATGGCGGGGTCAGCCATCGTTGCCTCCCCTCTTGTCGTACTCGGCCTCGAAGCGTTCGACGAGCTTCGGCACCTCGCGCTCGACGAACGCGTAGAAGTCCCGCATCACCCGCAGCCGTTCGCTGCCGGGCGCGTCCTCGCCGCCGACGACGGTCAGCCCCTGCTCCATCAGCTGGCGGAACACCCGGAACTTGGCGGCGTCGGCGGCGATGCGGATGATCGCGTCCGGCCTGACCTCGTAGGCGTGCCCGCGGTGGCCCGGCACCGGCACCCGCCGGGCCAGCCCGCTGGTCTCCAGCATCCGCATGCCGGTGCTGACCGAGCCCTTGGAGAGCCCGAGCCCCTCGGCGAGCTGGGCGCTGGTCTGCCACGGCGGGTCGCAGACGAGCAGCCAGCCGAGCAGCTTGCCGTACGCCGGTGGCAGGCCGAGCCCGCTCAGCACGACGGCGGCCTCCTCGGCGTAGTGGCGCTGGGCGGACGCTTCCGTCATGACTCCTCGTTTCGAACGTTCAATAAGTTCTGAACAGACCATACGCGCGGGTCGGCGTCCCCGGCAAGGGGTGTCGTGCCGCCGGCAGACCCCGTGCGGTCCGGGTGCCGAACTGTCGGCCGAAAGTAGGATGTGCGGCATGGCGCAGCACACCGTCCCCTCCACCCCGGCGGATCCCGCCCGCGCGGCGCTGGCGGGCGACGTGGTGCGCCGTATCACGCACATCGCCGCCGCGCTGCGCCACCAGCAGGGCATGGAGATCGCCGAGCTGGGGCTGACCCCCGCGACCGCGCGGGCGCTCCACGAGCTGGACCCCGACCGGCCGCTGCCGGCCCGTGACCTCGCCGCCGGGCTGGGCTGCGACCGCTCCAACGTGACCGCCCTGGTGGACAAGCTGGAACGGGCCGGGCTGGTCGAGCGGCACGCCGACCCCGCCGACCGGCGGCAGAAGACGCTGGTGGTGACCGGGCCGGGACGGCAGGTGCGGGCCCGGGTGCAGCAGGTCATGTCGGATTCCCGGCTGCTCGCCGGGCTCAGCGGGCGGGAGCTGGCGACCCTGCGCGAGCTGGTCTGGAAGGTCTCCGACGGGGGCTGCCCCGAGCGGTGCGACGAGGACTGACCGACACCGCGTCGTTCGTGTCCGAGTGGGCGCGCGGGCCGCTCGTCGGTAATGCTGTCCGACGTGACCACCCCGCAAGATCTCGACGACCGGTTCCGGGAGACGCTGGCCGCGCTGGCCGCCCCGGCGCAGCGGCGTGACCCGGCACGGCCGGTCACCGACGACACGACTCTGACCGGCGCGCGGGCGCTGGAACTCTTCGACGCGCAGGCCACCAGCCGCCAGCTCGACCTCGCCGGCCGGTGGCTGCGCAGCTTCGGCGAGGGCTTCTACACGATCGGTTCCGCAGGCCACGAGGGCAACGCCGCGGTGGCCGCCGCGCTGCGCGCCACCGATCCGGCGTTGCTGCACTACCGCTCGGGTGCCTTCTACTGCGTCCGCGCGGCCCAGGCCGGCGGGTCGGTGCCGGCGGAGCGGCCGGAGGCCGAGCGTCCCGAAGACGACCAGCCAGAGGCCGCGCGGCCCGAGGCCGAGCGGGTCGGGGCCGGGCACGGTGGTTCCGAACGGCCCGCCGAGGCTTCGCCGGGCGACGCGGTCGGCTCCGGCGACGCCCCCGCCCCCGACGCCCCCGCCCCGGACGAGCCGGCCGGCGGCGCCGGGTCCGTCGCGGACCAGCCGCTCTCCCCGGCGTACGCCGAAGCGGCCCGCGACGTCCTGCGCGGCATGGTCGCCTCCAGCCGCGAGCCGATCGCCGGCGGACGCCACAAGGTCTTCGGCCGGGCCGACCTGGCCGTCGTCCCGACCACCTCCACCATCGCCTCCCACCTGCCCCGCGCCGTCGGGATGGGACTGGCGGTGGAACGGCTCCGCCGGCTGGACACCTCCGGCCGGCGCGACGGGGCACAGGCCGGCGCCGAGCAGGCGCCCTGGCCGCCGGACGCCATCGTGGTCTGCTCGTTCGGCGACGCCTCGGTCAACCACGCGAGCGCCACCGCCGCGTTCAACACCGCCGGCTGGTACGACCACACCGGCCTGCGCATCCCGGTGCTCTTCGTCTGCGAGGACAACGGCCTCGGCATCAGCGTCCGCTCCCCGAAGGGGTGGGTGGAGACCACGCTGCGGTCCAAGCCGGGGATCCGCTACTTCGCCGCCGAGGGCGACGACCTGGTGCGGGCGTACGAGGCCGCGGCCGAGGCGGCGGCCTGGGTGCGGCGGCACCGGCGTCCCGCCGTGCTGCACCTGTCGACGGTGCGGCTGATGGGGCACGCCGGGGCGGACGCCGAGACCGCGTACCGCAGCGCCGGTGAGATCGCCGCGGACCTCGACCGCGACCCGCTGGCCGGCACGGCACGGCTGCTGGTCGACGCCGGGGTGGCCACGGGCGAGGAGCTGCTGGCCCGCTACGACGAGATCGGCTGGCAGGTGCGCCGGATCGCCGAGGAGGTGCTGGACGAGCCGAAGCTCACCGCGCCGGCGGACGTGGTGGCCCCGCTGGCCCCCCGCCGGCCGGCCCGCCTCGCCCGGGCGGTGGCCGACGCGGCGGCCCGCGCCGCGGGCCCCGGTGCCGGCGCCCGGACGGAGGCGTTCGGTGGCAAGCCGCCCGAGCTGACCGGCCCGCTGACGCTGGCGCAGAGCATCAACGCCGCGCTCGCCGACGGAATGCTCGACCACCCGCAGATGGCGGTGTTCGGCGAGGACGTCGGCGCCAAGGGCGGCGTCTACGGGGTGACGAAGGGGCTGCGGGACCGCTTCGGCGCGGCCCGGGTCTTCGACACGCTGCTCGACGAGACCTCGATCCTCGGGCTGGGGCTCGGCGCCGGGCTGGCCGGGATGCTGCCCGTGCCCGAGATCCAGTACCTGGCGTACCTGCACAACGCCGAGGACCAGCTGCGCGGCGAGGCCGCCACGATGCAGTTCTTCTCGCAGGGAGCCTTCCGCAATCCGATGGTGGTGCGGGTGGCCGGCCTGGCGTACCAGGAGGGCTTCGGGGGGCACTTCCACAACGACAACTCGGTGGCCGTACTCCGGGACGTGCCAGGTCTGGTGATCGCCGTGCCGGCGCGGCCCGACGACGCCGCGCCCATGCTGCGCACCTGCCTGGCCAGCGCCGCGGTGGACGGCACCGTCTGCGTCTTCCTGGAGCCGATCGCGCTCTACCACACCCGCGACCTGTACGCCGACGGTGACGGTGAGTGGCTGGCCCACTACGCCGAGCCCGGCGCGTGGACCGGCGGCCACGTGCCGATCGGGCGGGCCCGCGTCTACGGCGTCGGCTCCGCCGAGGACGTCACGATCATCACGTTCGGTAACGGAGTGCCGATGTCGCTGCGCGCGGCGGCCACCCTCGCCGACGAGGGCGTCGGCACCCGGGTGGTGGACCTGCGCTGGCTGTCCCCGCTGCCGGTGGCCGACATCATCCGCGAGGCCGCGGCGACCGGCCGGGTGCTGGTCGTGGACGAGACCCGCCGCTCCGGCGGGGTGGGCGAGGGGGTCATCGCGGCCCTGGTGGATGCCGGATATGTCGGAGCGGCGCGCCGAGTGGCCGGAGTTGACTCGTTTGTACCATTAGGCCCGGCGGCGCGTCAGGTTCTGGTCTCCGAGGAAGCAATTACCCAGGGTGCCCGCACGCTCCTGGCACGGTAAATTCCGTTGCACCCGGTGCGCCACTTGCGCGGGGAGCCACAACTGTGTGGACTTTGCCTGACGGCGTCGACGTGACGCCGCAGGCAGGGATGAGATGAGGAGGCACGCGACAGTGAGCGCGACCGCTGGTCAGGCCGCCGACGGGGTACGCAGCCTGGCGGACCGGTTCGGGATCGAACCGGGGATGGTCGTCATGGAGATGGGGTACGACGAAGACGTCGACCAGGATCTCCGGGACGCCCTGACCGACCGCTGTGGAGAGCTGGTCGACGAGGACACCGACGAGGTGGTCGACGCGGTGCTGGTCTGGTACCGCGACGGCGACGGTGATCTCTTCGAGCTCCTCGTCGACGCCCTCGGCCCGCTGGCCGACAACGGCGTCGTGTGGCTGCTCACGCCCAAGGCGGGGCGTGAGGGGCACGTGGAGCCGAGCGAGGTCGCCGAGTCCGCGCCCACCGCAGGCCTCCAGCAGACCTCCACCGTCAACGCCGGCCGGGACTGGAGCGGCGCCCGCCTCGTCCTGCGCCGCGGGGCCAAGGGCAAGAAGTAGACCGAGGCCGGCGATCACCCGGCGGCGCCCGCTGCCGGGTGTGGCAGGCTGTTGCCCATCCGACCCCATCCTGAGGAGCTCGCATGCCGATCGAGGTTGGCGCCGAGGCGCCGGACTTCGTGCTCAAGGACCAGAACAACCAGGAGGTCCGGCTCTCGGACTTCCGTGGCAAGCGCACCGTGCTGCTGGTCTTCTACCCGCTCGCCTTCACCGGGATCTGCCAGGGTGAGCTGTGCGAGGTGCGGGACAACCTCAACGACTACGTCAACGACGACGTCCAGGTGCTGACGGTCAGCGTCGACTCCGTCTACGCCCACAAGATCTGGGCCGACAAGGAGGGCTACCAGTTCCCGCTGCTGGCCGACTTCTGGCCGCACGGCGCGGTGGCCCAGTCGTACGGCGTTTTCAACGACGTCGCCGGCATCGCCAACCGGGGCACCTTCGTGATCGACAAGGCCGGCGTGGTCCGCTTCGCCGAGATGAACATGCCGGGCGAGGCCCGCGACCAGCAGGGTTGGCGCAAGGCCCTCGCCGACGCCGTCGCGGCTTGACCAACCGGGCACGCCGTACGACCGGGCCGGTGGAGGGCAGGGTAAGCTAGCCAACCTCCGGCCCGCTCGTACGGGTTCCGGGCGCGTAGCTCAGTGGGAGAGCACTCGCCTTACAAGCGAGGGGTCGCAGGTTCGAAACCTGCCGCGCCCACCCTTCACCACCCGCACCAACACCGGCCCGAAGATCAGAAACCAGGCCGATGGCAGCAACGGTGACAAGCGATGTCCCGATGGGCGAACCGCGACGACTGGGCGCGCTCGACATCCACCCGTCGGCCCTGTTCCGTACGCGATCCGCCGCCGGACTGCCCTCCAGGACAGATACGCCCTGCTGGCGGCCGACCCGGCGGTCGACGAAGAAGTCGACCCCGACAAGATCGACGACGACGTCCTGGCGCTGATGTTCGTCAGCTGCCACCCGGTGCTCTCCCCCGAGGCCCGGGTGGCGCTGACCCTGCGCGTGGTCGGCGGCCTGTCCAACGTTCGCCGGTCCTGCTGGAGGACCAGGACCGGCGGCGGTGGGACTTCTCGGCGATTCGCCGTGGGCTGGCCGCGCTGGTCAAGGCATCGACTCGCGGCCTCGGCCCCTACGGCCTGCAGGCCGCGATCGCCGCCGCCCACGCGTCGGCGCCCTCTGTGGAGGCGACCGACTGGGACCGGATCGTGGTGCTCTACGAGGCGCTCGGCCGGGTCGCGCCCTCGCCGGTGGTCGAGCTCAATCGGGCCGTCGCCGTGGCCATGGCCTCGGGTCCGGCGCAAGCCCTGGCCATCGTGGACGAGCTGATCGCCGTGGCCCGGCTCCCCGGTTCGCATTTGGTTCCGACCGTACGCGGGGAGCTGCTGGCCCGCATCGGCCGGCGGCCGGAAGCGCGCGCCGAGCTGGAGCTGGCGGCCCGGCTGTGCGCCAACCAGCGCGAACGCTCAGTGCTGCTGCGCAAGGCGGCCGCGCTGGGCTGACCTCTCCAGCCCGGCCAGCCGGGATTCGTGTACAGGCCCCACTCCACCACTCCACGATTCGACGTAGCCGTCACCGCGACTCCAACCGCATGGCCACGATCATCCCAGCCGTACAGGTGCCGCCCCCACCTGTCGCCGCCGGCCACCGCCGACATCCTGATCTGCCGCCGATAGCGCGCTTGTCGTCGCTGTTTGGAGCGCCGCTCATCGCCCACCTCAAGGCCACGCGTAGGGGGACCGCCATCCACGTGGTGTTGGCTACCCGTCCCCGCCAGCGTAGGCGCGCAGCGCCTCGTAGGTTGTCGGCAGGCCGTGTTGGCGGAGCGGGCCGTCCGGGCCCGACGGGCCGAATACGTGTGGATTCTGCGTGAGCCAGAGGACCACTGCCCGCTGTGCCGCCGTCAGTTCCTGGAAGGTGTGGCCGTGGTCCGATTCCATGTGCGGGAACGCGTAGTCCAGCACCACGTTGAAGTGGTTGTGCCAGTTCGACGTGGGTTGCTCGGCCAGTACCACGGCGACGAGGTCCGCACGCATCTGCTCGGCCATCGGCTCGGCGACGCGGTCGAGCACTTCGAGTGCGAGATCGGCGGGGTGTGCTTCCCAGATGGTCTGCTCGATGTTCCGCTTCCGGAGGATCGCCCATGAGCGGAGTTCGGCTACTGCAGAGCCCGGTGCCCCTTCCCCTGCCAGGAGCGCCCACGTCAGTGCAGCCGACCATCTCAGGTGGGAATCTGTGCTTCCAAGCTGTCTGTCGAGAAGGTCCGCCACATGCTGTGTACACGCGCCGCCGACCAGTCCCAGGGCGACGAGCGCCGCTCCCGCTATCCGCACTGGCTGCTGGTCGTCGGAGGCGACTTCGATGAGGCGGGGGCGGATGGAGGCCATTTCTTCCGGGAACCAGGCCAAAGCTTGGATCGCTTCGCCTGCGACCTCGGCGTCGGAGTCAGCCAGGCATTTCAGCAGCACCGGGACGCCGGACCGGACGGCGTCGTACGCGACGAGCTCGTGCCTGGTCTCCAACAGGCGCCGCTCGGCCTTGGCCAGCGGGATGGGCTGTCTCTGCCCTGTGCTGACGACGTCGTACCAGTGCTTCATCGTCCGCGACCAGCGCTGCCAGGTCTCCTCGGGGACTTGGGCCACGGCGTGCCGCATTTCGGCGACCGGGAAGCCGGTGGCCATGTGGTCGTGCCCGTAACCGACGGCAAGGCTGGAGAGCAGGCGAATGACTTCGTGCCTGGCCGGCGTGGTGGGGTCGGCCACCAATTCCAGCAGGAACCGGACTGCGTATGCGCTGGCCTCGTAGCGACTGCCCTGATGGAAGATGTTGCCGTACAACTCGTACATCGCTGCGCTGCGGACCTCGCCGTCGGGTGAGCGCAGGTCACGGATGAGGCCGGGTACGTCCTCGGCGCTTCCGTATGCGTGCGTCAACGAGGCCCAGTCGACGCTGTTCAGGTCGAGTTGCACCCCCCGCATTCTCCACGATGCGTGGCCAACATGGGGTACGCCGACTCCTCTGCCGATAAGCGGACGGTAGGCGGTGGCCGCGCGCATCGACGACTCGCTATATTTTGTCCACTGCATAGGCGATCTCCTGCCGCAACGGCGCCGCCTCCTCGTCGCGGTCGCACAGCAGCAGCACCCTGAACGGGATGCCCTTGCCGTCCGGCTGGCCGAGCGGGCTCGCCCAGTGACGAACGGCCTGATAAAGGATTTGGAATAGCGTGTGCTGATCCTCGGCACTGCTCGACAGCAACTGGGGCGCGTTCTCGACCACGATCAGGTACCCGTCCGCCGGCAGCCAGTTCAGATCACGAAGGCAGTCGGACAACGCGTTCCAGTTCCAGCCAAAGTAGCCGGGAAAGAGGAGCGCGTCGGAGAACTCGTAGAGGGCGTGGTCGGCATCCGTCATCCTCGTTCCGTCAAGCCGGGCGACGACGAACCTGCCCGTTGCCGGTAGCGCAGCGGCGAGCTCCACCAAGGCACTGCGCGAGCAAACCGCGAGCTGGTCAGTGGAGCCGCTCCACCAGTTGTTCATCATTCAGGCCCACCACGGTCTGCGTAGTTCCACGACCTCAGCGACCTCGCACGCCGTGTCTCCCGGGGTCTTCAGTGTGCCCGGGAAACAGCACAGCACGACGGGCAGGCCCTCGACCGAATGACCGGATCGGCTGACAAGCGGTCGCCAGTGCGGACGAGGCTCCGTCACGTCGGCCCCCGCAGCGTGCCGGTGGGGACCGATTGGAGCGAGGTTGAAGCCAGCGTCCTGTTCAGGCAGGGCGTCGATGGCCGTCAGATGTAGGCGCATCGAGATAGCCGACGTCCGTGGAACCCGACGCGATGCGGACGCGGTAGCCCCAGTTTCGGAGGACCTGTGCGATCTTCGCGGCGCCGCCCGGGTTGCAGGAATGGACGTTGACGACGCCGATGTAGAAGGGGCGCTTCTCGAAAGCGGCCCGTTCCAAGACCTCCACGACCGGCCAGATCGTGTCGTTGCCGCCCAGGTCGTGATCCAGCCATAGCTCATCCACGTGCCCGTCCCGGTACCGATGGAGGAGTTCGACTCCGGCAGCGCTCGTAGGGGCCACCTCCGCGCTGCGGCCATCGACGAACGAACGAAGGTCATCGACCAGAACGATCGTCCGGCGGGCATCCACGCGATGATGATGCCCGGCGCCGTCACAATTGCCAACCGGATCTGCCGCCGCCCGAGAGTCACGAGGCGTGACGAGGTGTCGTAGGATCCGTCGCGCTGAGACAGGGGACCCCCTGTGTTACCGAATCATCTGAGCGCCGCTGCTGCGGCACCGGCGTCTCGTCAGCGGGCCGTTTGCTTGCCAACTGTGTCGGCTCGGATCGCGATGGTGACCTGGTTCCCCGCGGCGGGGTCGATGACGCAGTGCAGTCCGAGGTCTGTGATGCGGCCGTCGCGTGGGTCCCACTCGCGGGCACCAGCGTCACTTCCCAAGATTGAGCCGAGCGAGTCGATCGTGGGCTTCCACAGGTTCGGCCAGGCGCGGCGGGGCCCGACCACGAACGCAAGCTGGAGGGCGATACCGCCATCGAGAAGTGGTTGAGCGGCGATGATCTGGTCGCGGATCTGCCGCTTGTATGCGGTGGTACTGGCTGACGCAGTCGTGCGCACCTGCAGCGAGCACACCCCGCCGGGATCCTGGACAGCGTGCGTCTGGCACACCGCGACCGAGGACCTCGTTGCATGCCGCTTGGTCGCCCACACCGAGGCGAACTGCCGCCCGATGCCCTTGGTCAACTGCGGGACGAGCGGAAACAGGTAGTTGTCGAGGTCGTTGAGCGCGAGCAGGGGCACCTTGTCCGGCAGCCCGATGTCCACGCGCAGCGCGAGCGGATCCGGTGTGACGCCCAACTGCATGGCGACGGCCGACTGGACGTCGGCGGCAAACGCGGCGAAGCGGACCTGGCCAGGTGACCCAGCCGTGTCCCAGCTGGCCAGGGCAGGCGGAACGCTCAGCGCGCTTCCCATGGACTCCGGGCGCGCATAGAAGACAGGCAAGGCCACAGGCGGAATCTATCGCCAGACCACAGCTCGACCACCCGTTGTGCCTGCGGGTTGCTCGGAGCAGCGTTCCTTGTTTGCCTTCTTGCTTGTGCCGCGATCCGCGCCGAGTGCGGAGGCGGAGACTTCCCAGGTGCGGTGGTGGCGGACCGCTCAAGCCGCACCGGGCTCCAGCGGCTCATAGCTGAATTCGGGGCTTGGCGCCAAGGCGATGAGTCGGTCGAGGACGGGCTTTGTATTGGCGCCCCACATCTTGGAGACGACCCAGGTGCGTCCTTGATCGTGCAGGGGTGCGTCGAGGAACCAACGGCCGAGGCGTTTGGTGGATCCCGGGTAGGTCGCTAGGAACGCCTTGGCGAGTTCTTCACCGCTCAGCAGGCCTTCGACTGGCAGGAATCTCGAGCGTGGGATGGCGGTGCTGAGCTGTTGGGCGGTAATTCCTGCCTTGTGTAGGGCTGTCGCCATGGTGAGCACGGCCCAGCGCTTACGCAGAGGACGACTGCGGCCTTCGGGAGTGACGATCTCGTACTGGGTCCAGTCGCGGCCATCGGCACTGACCGCCCGGGCCTGGCTCTGCTTACGACGGATCTGGACGGTCAGTTCGCCGGCCTCGGGCAGCGGGATGATCTGCTGCACGTCCAGCAGCAGCCTTTCGGCGACCTTGTACGGCGTGAGCTTCACGCAACGGATGTCAAGTCCGTACACGTCGGTCAGCCAGAGCACAGTCGTGGTGATCTCACGGTCGAACCCGGCAGCCACGAGTACCAGGCGTACTTCGCGGCTGAGCACCGTCTCCTCCCCGCCGGCGTCCTCGAGGAATTCCGCCAGTCTGGACCGGGCTTCGTCGACCGCTTCGGGTTCGACCTGGGCCAGATAGTGCTCGTGATGTTCGACGAGGTCGTCAAAGGTCATGACGGACACCATCGCGGCATACCGCAGCGCCTGAAGTTCCACGTGACCGCCGTCGTTGGTGCGCTTGAGCTCGATGACGACCAGTCGGCCACTGCGGTCGACTCCCAGCAGGTCGACACGGCGTCGAGCATCGGTGAAGGCTCCGAACTCCTCAGCCACGACCATCACGCCGTCGACGATCATGTCGATTCGCGCGCGAAGCAGCCGCTGCAGGTCAGCCCGCTCCAGCACTTGCTCCGCCGTGAAGGTGGTGGACGGCACCGGCTCCAACACGTTGGACGTCATCTCGTACAGCGGCATCCGGTCATCATTGCAGTGACGGCGGCTCTGCTGGGGAGGCCGCGCGTGAGCACGCAGGGCCCGGTGCTGCCGATCTGGAGCCGATCTCCGTGGCCTTCTGCCTGGGTGCCCAACTGGTGGGCGCCTCCGAGGATCTGACCTCGGTGCCGGCGGGGCGCTGCATCAACGCTTCCTCGGCTGGCTGCGGGGGAGAGGCCACCTGAGGAACGAGCGTCCCAGGGTGCGCATCCATCGCCTCGTACGGCGCCAGCAGTACGGCAGGAGGCTCACTCCGAACGGGTTTGATCCACTGTGGACATAAGCTACGCTCTCCGCCGGGCCTGCCGACTCGATCGGTACGTGCGGCAGAGGCAGCCACCGGCAACGGTGGCCGACGCCGTACGAAACCCCGGGTGACCTGCGTGATCCGCGGACCCCGGGGCCGCTCTTGGGTGGGTTTTCCGCCGCCGCTACCTGCGCCGCCACATCAACGAAGGACCGATTCTGTTGTACGACGCGATCGTCATCGGCGCCCGCTGTTCGGGTGCGTCCACCGCCCTGTTGCTCGCCCAGCGTGGACACCGGGTGCTCGTGGTGGACCGCTCCTCGTTTCCCAGCGACGTCATCTCGACGCACTTCCTCTGGCCGCACGGGATGTCCTACCTGAACCGGTGGGGACTGCTGGACGAGGTCCTGGCGGTCACTCCGGCGCACACCACGGTCGAGGTGGTCAACGACGGCATCTCGCTGACCGGCTCGGTGCCGACCGAGCTGCTGCGTGAGTACTTCCGGGACCTGCACGGCGACGACTCGGGCGTGGTGCAGAGCTATGCGTCCGTGCGGCGGCGGGTGCTCGACGAGATCCTGGTCGGCGCGGCCGCCAAGGCCGGTGCCGAGGTGCGAACCAACTTCACCGTTCGGGAGCTGATCGTCGAGAACGGGCAGGTCGTCGGTATCCGGGGGCGTGCGGTCGACGGAGAGCTGGTCGAGGAGCGGGCCCGGATCGTGGTCGGTGCCGACGGCCGGAACTCGTTCGTCGCCCGCACCCTCGCGTTGCCGAAGTACGACGAGCGGCCCCGCTGCACGTTCGCCTACTGGAGCTACTGGTCCGGCTTCGACCTTGGCCCGGCACAACTGCACCGGCGCGGCCGGTTGGCCTGCGCGGTGGCGCCGACCAACTTCAACCAGAACATGGTCCTGGTCTGGGGGCCGAGTGAGTGGTCGCGGGAGTTTCGCGGTGACGTGCCGGGCAACTACCAGAAGGCGTTGGACTTCGTCAGTCCGGAGCTGGGCGACGTGGTGCGCACCAAGGGGACCAGGGAGGAACGCATCTACGGCACCCTGGACCAGTCGGCCTTCCTCCGGCCACTGCACGGGCCCGGGTGGGTGCTCGTCGGTGACGCCGAGTCGGCCAAGGACCAGTGCACCGCGATCGGCATCACCCACGCCTTCCGCGACGCCGAGCTGGTCAGCGCCGCACTCGGCCGGTGGCTCCGCGGTGACGCGTCGATCGACGAGGCGATGACCGCCTACGGGGACCGCCGCCGGAGCCAGAACGCTGCCGCCTACCACGACTACGTCTGCACCCTTGCCGAGATGCGTCCGTACCGGCACGACGAGTTGCAACTGTTCGTCGCGTTGCGCGGCAACCAGCAGGAGACCGACCGGTTCATCGCCACACACGCCGACGTCGCGCCGGTGTCGGAGTTCTTCCAGGCCTCCAACCTCTTCCTGCTCAACGACGCCGCGAAGGAGTCCTCCGCAGACCACGCGGTCTTCGAGGACTTCGCGGAGACCTCCCGCAGCTACCAGCAGAACCTCTTCGCCTGATGATCCACCAGGGAGACGAAACCGTGACCACCGAGCTGGACCAGCGTGAAGACGGCGAACTGATCGGGATCATCCTCAAGGCGGCACACTGCCGGGACTTCGAGACCATGTCGCGTACCGCGACCGAGGTCTCCGAGATGACCCGTAACTGGGCCACCCACATCCCGTGGGACGACCTCGCGTCGCTCGAAGGCGCCGACGACGAGCTGGCCCAGGTGGTCGCCGACCTCACCGAGATGTGGGAGCCGGCCCACCTGCGCAACCCCGTCGACCCCGACGAGGAGTACGCCCTGGACAAGAACGCGTACGACTTCTACCGGCCCGCCGGCCGCAACCTGCTGACCCGGACCGAGGACTTCTACGGCTGGGTACAGGCCCGTCGCCGCACGGAGACGTGGCAGTACTCCCGGGTGCTGGAGGCGGCACCGGACAGCGTCGCCCAGATCACCAACGACCTGGGCCGGCGGGCCCGCGGCATCAACTTCAACTCGCAGGACTACCTGTCGTTCAACACCCACCCGGCGATCCGGGAGGCGGCGGCCAAGGCGATGCACGACTACGGGCCGCACAGCGCCGGCTCGCCGATGGTGCTCGGCAACACCCGCATCTCCGACGATCTGGAGGCTGCCCTCGGCGACCTGGTCGGGCTCGACCACGTGACGCTCTTTCCGACCGGCTGGGCGGCCGGCTTCGGCGCGGTCGTCGGTCTGGTCCGGCAGTCCGACCACATCCTGATCGACCGGCTGGCCCACTCCTGCCTCCAGCAGGGGGCACGGGCGGCCACCCGGAACGTGGTCCGCTACGAGCACCTCAACGTCGAGGCGGTACGCCGGCACCTGACCGAGATCCGGGCCACGGACACCCGCAACGGCATCCTGGTGGTCACCGATGGGCTCTTCTCGGTGGACGCGGACTGGCCGGACCTCGTCACCCTGCAACGCATCTGCCGGGAACACGATGCCACGCTGCTGGTCGACGTGGCGCACGACCTCGGCTCGATGGGGCCCGGCGGCACGGGCGTGCTGGGGATGCAGGACCTGCTCGGCAGCGTCGACATCGTGATGGGCGCCTTCTCCAAGACGTTCTGCTCCAACGGTGGCTTCGTGGCCTCCAACTCGCCGGCGTTGAAGCAGTACATCAAGATGTTCGGCGGCTCGCACTTCTTCTCCAACGCGCTGTCGCCGGTGCAGACCGCGGTGGTGCGGGAGGCCACCAGGATCATCCGGTCGGCCGAGGGGGACGTGCTGCGGGCCCGGCTCTTCACCGCGATCCACGCCCTGCGCGACGAGCTGACCGGCCGGGGTCTGACCTGCATGGGTGAGCCGTCACCGATCGTGCCGCTACTGATCGGCAACGAGAAGCTGGCGCGGACGGCGAACCGCCTGCTCTTCGACCGAGGGGTGCTGGCATTCATGGTCGAGTTCCCGGTGACCCCGACCGGCTCGTCCCGGTTCCGGCTTCAGGTGCAGGCCGGGCACCGGCCCGAGGAGGCCCGCGAGGCGGCCCGGATCATCGAGGGCGCCATCGCCGACTCCCGGGCGTACCTCTCCAGCGCCTTCGGCAGCGCTCCCCGCTGAGGGCCGTCTCGTAACTCGATGAAAGCGAGTGCCCGGCACCCGGACTGGACCGTCAGCCGGCCGATGCCCGTTCCGGTCTGTGAGCCGTTCGATGCGGACGATGCGGTGATTGGATCCCGGTACCGCCCACCATCGGAGTAACGCAGTGGAGGCACCCTCGGATGAGGGTGCCTCCTGCTGATCGCTTCGCCTTCCGCGGATGACGGCACTCACGAGATCTGGTTCGAAGCGGCCCAGGTGGATCAGCTCATGCGTTGTCGAGGACGACCGCTCGCATCAGCTCTGCGCACTCTGCTGCGGAGGGTGGAGGCGTGCGAAAGATCGCATGCAAGCGTCGGCGCTCGGACAGGGTTGTCGTTCACTGTCCGAGAGGGCGGTAGCGGAGGTGTACGACGCCGTTTCGGAATCGGCGCTCATCGAGGAGTTCGAGGTCGGTGCGCATGCCTGTCGGCAGCCCTGGCTTGCCCCCGCCGACGACAATGGGCAGGACGAGCAGCCGGCACTCGTCGACCAGCCCGGCCTTGAAAGCCTGCGTCGCGAGGTTCGCGCCTCCTACGGTGAGATCGCTGCTGGCCGTGGCCTTCAGTTCGCGTACTGCGGCGGGGTCGAAGCGGCGTTCGAGTCGGGTGTCGGCAGTCGACACCGCGGCGAGGGTCGTGGAATACACGACTTTGCTCGCCGCCTGCCAGGCGCTCGCGAAGTCGGCCATGAGGTCGGACTGCGCGGCCAGAGTGGCGTCGGTCTCCCAGACGACCATCGCCTCGTACAGGCGTCGCCCGTAGAGACACGTGCCCACGGACCGCAGGAGGTCGGTGTGGAACGCGAACACCTCGTCGCCGATCGGGAACCAGTCGAACGCGCCCCGATCGTCCTCGATGTAGCCGTCAAGCGACACGTTCGTCACGTAGATGAGCTTGCCCATGCCGTTACCTCTCGATGGTCGATCAAACTAGATCCAGTCTCGGGCCGTCTCACCACTCCCTTGTCCCGGGAGGCCAGACCGACTGCCCATACCTGTTCTACGAACGACCCGCGGCGGATCCGACACCGTTCCGGAAACGTCCTCAGACTCCCGCCGCTCGGCGCCCGTGATCGTGAAGCACGGACGTCGATGGAGCATCGTCGACTTGGACCTGCACAGGTCCCTCGGCTATGCGCACTGTCAGGAGCTCCTGATCCTGCAGCTCTACGGTTCCACGTAACCGGGAGCCATCCCGCAGGATCGCCTCAGCGCCGTCCACCGCGATCGCGTCGGCCCATCCGAGAATGGCGTCGCCGTCGAGTTCAACGTCGACGGACTCGCCGGCCCTGGGCGGCACACCAACCCACTCTGCCCCCACCGGCACGCCCGCTACCACGGCGTCGACCATCATCGGTGTGCCTGGATGCACCACGAGGACATTTGCTCGCATGCGCCAGATGATCGCAGCCGACATCCGCTTCTGCCGCTGCCAAGGCGCTCGTTGACCGGCGGAGACGTCACGCTCCGCACAAGTCACCAGCTCGCCAGACTCGAAGGGCTTGTCGGGACGGTAGGCCGTTGGCCCTTCTGCCGGTCAGCGGTGGCTGACGACGTTGACCACGTTGCCGTCCGGGTCGCGGACGAAGAAGCGCCGGACGCCCCACTGCTCGTCGGTAATCGGGTGCACAATCTCTGCGCCCGTCGCGCGTACCGCCTCGTAGACGGCGTCGACGTCAGCGACCTCCACGCTGAGGTCCGGGTTTACGGAGGCCGCTGCATCTTTGGTGATGAGGATGACCTGGGCGGTGGGGTCGAACGGTGAGACCAAGTTGACCACCCAGCCCAGGTTCATCTCCTCGTGGAAGCCCAGAAGTTGGTAGAAGCCGCTGCTCGCGACCGGATCGGCGGTTGTGATATCCGGCACGGCACGGCGAATCGTCATGCAGGATTCTGGCACGCGAGGTACCGGCTCGTGCGAGTAGTGGGCCCCGCTCACCAGGCGCCAGGCGGGATGCTGCGGAGCACTCGGACCATGACATGCCGCGGCATCCTGATCTGCCGCCGACCGAGCGTCACTGCCGAGGACAGTGAGCTCCTTGACCGGCAGTCACCGGGTGAGGCCGATGTGTGTGGCACGTTCCGAGGCCAGGATGGTGGCGCTGAGTTCGGTCACGAATGCCCGGACGTCATCGGCGCTGCCGGGGTCGGTGTCCGGGCCGGAGTCGTACCACCAGTCGCGTGCCCAGATGATCAGGTGCGCCCATCGGGGGCGGGCGGTGATGGTCCTGTCGGCGGCCTGCCGTTTGGACAGTTGCTGGCCGTTCTGGAGGCGCTGGAAGGCCCGGCAGAGGGTGAGCACCGCGTAGGACTGGGCCCCGGAGGTGTTCATCTGGGTCACCCAGGCCGGCCAGTCGCGGACGTGGTCCAGCAGAGCCGAGCGGACGCGGTCGGGGTCGACGGCGGGTAGCAGGATGTCGGCCGGCGGGCCCAGCAGGCTGCGGCCGTGATCGTGGACGGCAGACCAGGTCACGAGGCGGTGGGTGGTGGCAGGTAACAGGTGCAGCACTTCGCCGGGGCTGACCCGGGCAACAACATGGTCCCGACTGGTGCCACCGTGCGCCGCGTCGCGTGCGGCAGCCAGTGACACGTATTCCACCTCGATCCTGCCGGCCCATTGCGGGTGTCGCCGGTCAAGGTCTGTGTGCAGTCCGGCGAGCACGGCGAGGAGGTTCTCGTCCGGGTCGCTGTCGAGTACCGCGAGCAGGTCGAGATCACTGCGATCTTCGGCGAAGTCGCCGGCTACCAGCGAGCCGTGCACGTACAGGCCCAGAAGCTCACCAGCCAGCGCGGGACTCCACGCGTCACGAAGATCGGATAGAACCATCTCGGCTGGTGCCACCAGGTCATCCTGCGCTGCGGCCCGCCAGCCCGCCACCGAGTAGGTGTGGGCAGCCGTTGACACGACCCGCACCGACCAGCAACGCCGCCATCCGAATTAGCGGGGCGCGGCCACGCCGGAAGGCGTAGGCAAACGTACATGCCGATGTGCGGGCGCCGTGCGGTCGAGCGCCGGGGGTCGCACCTTTGTGCCCCCCCGAGCTGGTATTCCCTCGTCCGACGGAGTGCATGCCAACCCCCATGACTGCGCGGCCCGCGACCGGTCGTGCGGGTGCCCGGGCACATCCTTGCCATGTTGGTTAACTGGTGTTCTACTTTACCAGAACAATTCGCGATGCCCGGAACGGATAAGGAAGACGACTAAGTGATCAACTTTCATGTCGACCGGTCCAGCAGCGTCCCCGCCTATGCCCAGCTGGTGCGGCAGGTGCGCGAGGGGCTACGGATCGGGACGTTGCAGCCCGGGGACCAACTCCCCACCGTGCGCAGCGTGGTGACCTCGTGCACGGTCAACCCGACCACGGTGCTCAAGGCCTACCGGGAACTGGAGCTGTCCGGCCTGGTGGAGGCGCGACAGGGTGCGGGCACCTTCGTCAGCGGAACGCTCGGTCACGCGGATCCCCATGCCATGGCCCGCTTACGCAGCAGCCTGGCCCGGTGGCTCGGCCAGGCCCGCGAGGCCGGTCTGGAGGACGAGGACGTCCAGGCGCTGCTCGCCTCGGTGATCGCGGAGAACTCGGCGCGCAGGACCCAGGGTGGCGACGACCGGACGCAGGCAGCACCGGCACCGGGCGCTGGGTTCCAGAAGAAGGAAGGCGCCGCATGAGCGAGCAGTCCATCGCCGTGGAAGCCCGCGACGTGGGCAGGCGCTACGGCACCGTTTGGGCGCTACAGAAGTGCAGCTTCCAACTGCCCGCCAATCGGATCATCGCGCTGGTCGGCGCGAACGGCGCGGGCAAGTCGACGCTGATGAGCATCATCGCCGGCACGTTGGCGGCCACCTCCGGCTCGCTGCTGGTCCACGGCCGGCCGGTGGTGAAGGGCAGGTCCACCAACGGGGCTGGTTCTGCCGGGAGCCGGGTCGCGATCCTGGCCCAGGACAAGCCGCTGTACCGGGACTTCACTGTGTCGGACATGCTGCGCTTCGGAAGGTCCACCAACCGGGTGTGGGACCAGCGGCGGGCGCTGTCGTGGCTTCAGCGCTTCGACATCCCGCTGGACCGGCGCTGCGGCAAGCTGTCCGGCGGGCAGCGGGCGCAGGTCGCACTGGCGGTCGCCCTGGGTTCCCGCCCGGCGGTGCTGCTGTTGGACGAGCCTCTCGCGAACCTGGACCCGGTGGCCCGCACTGAGGTGACCGGTGAACTCATGGCGGAGGCCGCCGACGGCGACATGACGGTCATGCTGTCTACCCACATCGTCGCCGAGCTCAGTGGCGTCGGTGACCATCTGCTGCTGCTCGACGCGGGACGGCCCGTGCTCACCGGCGATGTCGAGGAGTTGCTCGACAGCCACGTGCGGCTGACCGGGCCCCGCGCGGACCAACCGCCTGGCCCGGGCGCGATCGTCCAGGCGCAGCACACTGACCGCCAGTCCACGTTCGTCCTCCGGCAGCCAGCGCCACCGATGGCGCACGCCGTCGTCGCCCCCGGCTGGACCGCCCAGCCCATCACCCTGGACGAGCTGATCCTGACCTACCTCAAGGCATCGTCCAAGGCACATCGTGATCTGGAGACAGCAGCATGAGCCCGGTCACCCACGCGCCCGCCGCCACGAACCGCCAGGACGATCTCGGGTCCGCCGAGGGCGTCCGCGGTCTGCTGTGGCTGACCTGGCGTCAGCACCGCTGGACCCTGATCGGCATGCTCGTCCTGGCCGCAGTCCTGGTGGGCTGGATGACCTACCTGTCCATGGAACTGACGGACCTGTGGCACCAGTGCGGCAACGCGTACTGCCCGGAGAACTCCCCGCAGGGCGAGCGGCTCGCCGGGTCCTCGAGCCTGGTCCTGACCTTGGGTGCCCTGTCGCGGGTGGTGCAGTACATGCCGCTGCTGATCGGCGTGTTCATCGGCGTCCCGGTGCTGACCAGGGAGCACGAGCAGCGAACCCTGCTGCTGGCCTGGAGCCAAGACGTCTCCCCGACGCGCTGGCTGTGGACCAGGCTCGGCCTACTCGGCCTGTTCGTGGCGGCTGTGACCGCGGCCGTCGCCGGCGTCAGCGACCACCTGGAGCGAATGAGGACTCTGGTCGCTCCGGGAACCCTGTTCGACTACGTGCCGTTCCTGAACACCGGGATGCTGCCGGTCGTGATCAGCATCTGCTGGTTCGCGGTCGGCGTCGCACTCGGCGCCGCGATCAGACGCACGCTCCCCGCCGTGTTCGGCGTGATCGCGGGTTTCATCGGCCTGACCTATTTCGTCCAGTGGCGCTACCCCACCCTCATGAAGCCGTTGTCCGCGCACCTGCAGGTGGGCGGGCCGGACGGCGGTCTGTTGCGCGACAACGCCCTGGTCGTCAAGGGCGGCATGATCGACTACGGCAGCGACGGTCCGTCCGGCGCGTTCGACGCCTCTGGACGCCAGCTCAGCGGCGTCGAGCTGCAACGCCTCTGCCCGCCCGACAACGATGCCGCCACGATGCTCTCCTGCTACTCCAACAACCATCTCCTGCAGCACCTGCAGTACCAGCCGGGCAGCCGGATTCCCGACTTCCATCTGATCGTCGCGACCGGCTACCTGGGCCTGACCGCGGTGGCCCTCGCCGCCGTCTGGATAATCGTCCGCCGCACCAACCTCAGCGCAGGCTGACCCTCAGCGCCGAGGTGTCGCATCCCTCGGCGATGACCGCGGCGTGCCGCAGGATGATTTCGATGCGGAAACCCGAACGAAGATGGTCGGCCGGTACGCCGGCCGACCATCTCGACGATGACGCGCTGTCCGCTCATGCCGCCGACCGCGCGTCACGGGGCAGAGCCGCTGTCCATGGCTGGCGGTGCGCGGTCGTGTCGAGAAAAGTGCACCGGCCCGGAGGTCGCTACGCTGCTGTGTGTGAGCTACGACCTGTACTTCTGGTCGTCCGGGCCCACGCTGGTAATCCGACTGGCACAGTCACCGGGTAGCGCAGTGGTCAGTGTCCGCGTCGATGGCGCACCATGGATCTGGTGCTGGCCACACGGATAGAGACGCTGCTCGACCTGCTGTAGCGACTCGCAGAGCAACAAGTGTCGGCGTACTGGTTGTCGTGCAGAGCCGCGTACGACCAAGCACTGGCCGGACCTTGAGGTTCCGCCTCCGCCGGTCGGGGCAGGGCGGGGCTCAGGAAGGAAACACCAGGGTCACGTCGTTGGACGTGATCGGTGAGCTCACATCGCACCTGACCGCATGCGGCCTGTCCGTGGCATCCGGCCACGGAGCCCGCCACAGAAAACACGTTGGCGGATCACGGGCCCGCTGCTAGTTTTCCCGAGGCCGTGCGAGAGACCGAGGAGGTGGTACCCGTGAACGTTTCGACATGGGTGCTCCCCTCTGGGGTCACGGTCGGGCGATAGGTCGTCCGGGAGCGCCGTTCACGAGCACTCCGAAAGGCACGACCATGCGCTTCACTACTGAGCAGCGCCTCGATGACGGCGTCCTCGAACGCGAATTCACCCTCGACGGGATCCCCGGCATCCTGTGGACGCCCGAAACCGCCTCGGCACCGGTCCCGCTGATCCTGCTCGGGCACCCCCCGCTCGGACTGCACAAGATGTACCCCCGCCTGGTGGCGCGGGCCCGGCACGCTGCGGCGGATGGCTTCGCCGCAGCCGCCATCGAGCTGCCCGGCAGCGGTGACCGGCCCCGTTGGGCCGCCGCCGAGCAGGCCCGCGCCGACCTGCGCCGGGCTATGGAGGCCGGCGAGCCGGTCAGCGACGAGATCATCGACGCCCTCGTCCTTCCGCTCGTCGACAAGGCGGTCCCGGAATCGCAGGCCGCCCTGGATGCCCTCCTGTCGCTGCCCGAGATCGGCGGCCCGGTCGGGTACTCGGGGGGAGTGATCTCCATCGGCATCCGGCTGGCGGTGGTCGAGCCGCGCATCGTGGCCGCCGGCCTCTTCGCAGGGAGCTTCGTGCCTCGCACCATGTTCGAGGAGGCCCGACAGGTCACCATTCCGCTGCATGTCCTGCTGCAGTGGGATGACGAAGGCAACGACCGGCAGGCGGCCCTGGACCTGTTCGACGCCTTCGGCTCCGTGGAGAAGACGCTGCACGCCAACATGGGCGGACACACCGGTGTCCCTCACTTCGCAGGGCAGGACGCGGCAAGGTTCTTCGCCCGGCATCTTCGCTAGCCGCAGACCCGGAGGCCCACCACCAGGCCAGCAGCAGGCGGTAGGCGGCGCCGGCCGGCACGTCACTCATCGAGGACAGGCCCCGGCTCTCCTCGATGGCGGTGGCCAGCAGTCGTACGACCGCCGCGATCGCGCCGGTACCGGGCCATCGGCGGTACCGGCCGATCGGGGCGGAGTTCTGTTCCTGGTGACCGGCTTGATCTCTGCAAGATCAGCTGTACCTACTTCTGTACTTCAAGGGGGCCGTCGGCGCTGCCTCCACGCACGTGCAACATGATGGAATCAACGGGGTCGTCTGACCCGATGTTGAGTTCGATGCTCCAGGTGGGCCCGGTCAAGTGGCCCCACGCCGGATTGGAGAGGTCGACGTCCCGGAAGCTGTCGACTAGCCGCTGCCTGACGTCGCTCGCGGCAGCCAGGACCGGCGGTTCATGGTCCTCTGGCAACTCGTCGATCGAGTTGGCGTGCGGTGGCGCCTTGAAGATGAATACATCCCAGCTCAAGGTGTCTTCGCCCCTCGTCGTGCTGCCGCGTCAGTGTAGTGAAAGCAGGCAGGTCGCCAGGGTGCGACGGTCGGGAGGCAGCCGGGGCGGGTTGAGGTTCGTACTGCTCGGACGTCCTCAACTGCCGCCGACCGCGCGGTCGCGCCGAGAAAGTGCGTGTGACCATGGCGAGGTCGAGGTTGGGCCTCGTGCGCCGATGGCCTGGTACGGCAAGGGCAGTCGGACGGGTCAGGCGTAGCGGGGCTCGCTGATTCGGCGGCGGAACTCCGCGTGAGCGGTCTGGAAGACGTCGTTGAGCCGCTCGGTCTCAGTCTCGGTCGGTTCTCGCCGCAGTCCGACATCGATCTTGAAGTCGCCGTCGACGATTGCCACGTCGAGGCGGTCGAGCAGGTCCGCGGGAAGCCTGGTGATGACGAACTCGCGGAACGCGTCGGCGATCGTGCCCGCCATGTCGCCGCACCCGCAGGTGCGGCCATCCAGGACCGCACCGAGATGGCTGCGGCCGACGATCGCGTCCGGGTGTACGGGATCCATCACGGCCAGGCCCTCCTCCAGGACCGTGCGGGCCTCCGACAACCGTGCCTCATGCTGGAGGAACAGACCGAGAGCGATACAGGCCCGCCCGACCGTGTCATGGTCGCTGCCGCGGCGCGCCTGGTGCACTGCCTCGGTCAGCCGTTGCTCCGCCAGGCCCACCTGGCCGGCCTCCTTCAGCGCGAGACCCCAGTTGCGCAGCACCTGGCTGCGCAGCTCCGGACGACCGATGCGCTCCGCTCGCGCCTGCGCCGACGCGTACGTGCGCAGCCCCGCCTCGGCATCGCCGGCTTCGTCCTGGGCCATCGCCAAGCCGAGCGCTGCCATCAGCGCCTCCTCCTGCCGGCCCTGGCGGTCGTACGAAGCGAGCACGCGCTCGATCGCATCGATCCGCCCCGCCCGGTCACCGAGACCACGGCCGAGGTTCGCCAGCGAGGACAACGCGTTGAGCGTCGCCTGGTGGTCAATGCCGAGCCGCTCCTCCAACGCAGCGACCAGGGAGGTGAGCAGGGCCTCGGATGCCGGGTCGTCATGGTTGAGCATCTGGGTGACGACGTGCCCGACCTGCTCGACGACCTCGTCCGGCAGCTGGTGCAGGCCCACGAAGAGCGGCTCGCCGGTGCCACCGGCGTGCACAATCGCTGCTCGCAGCGCCAACGCGGAGGCCACCCGCTCGTGCCCGTTGCGCCACAGGTTGGCCACCGCCTCCTCGACGACCTGCCGGGCACCTGCCACGTCGCCACGCTGCCGCAGCAGGTCCGCCAGCGGCTCGAGGCCGAACGCGTACCCGGCATGCTCGCGACCGTAGAAGGCGAGCCGTTCCTGAACGCCCTGGCGTAACTCCGTCTCGGCCTCGTCGAGTCGTCCAGCCATGCGCAGCGCCGAGCCCAGATTGAGCCGGTAGGTCAACTGGTCCTTGCGGGACTCCTGATCGCGCGGCGTCGCGGAGACGGCACGGCGGTAACACTCGATCGCGCGGTCGCGTTGATCGGCGTTGAGCAGCACATTGCCGAGGTCACACTGGGCCGAGGCCCATTCCGGGCTGCCGTGACCGTGTTTGTCCGTGACGGCCTGCAACTCGCGCGTCATGACGTTCTCGGCGTCGCCCATACGGCCCTCCCGCAACAACGCGAAGGCCACCTCGACCGGAGTGAGGGATGTCGTCACGATCCGCAAGCCTAGGGCCCGCCCACTGCGGGTGCCGGCTCGGTAGGCCCTGGCGTGAAGAAGCGGACGATGTCGTCGGCCGCGGTGGGGGAGAGCATCATTGCCTGGACCCGTGCGGACATCTCGGAGATCGGGTGGATCCTGGTGAACATCGCCTCCTCGTACGTCCGGATCGCCGAGTCGGGGTCGGCGGGGTTGGTGGCGAGTTCGGCGGCGAGTTCGGCGGCGTCGAGCATGGCTTGGTTGGCGCCCTCGCCGACCGGCGGCATGAGGTGCGCGGCGTCACCGATGAGGGTGATGCCCGGCTGGTGGGCCCAGCGTGTAACGGTGGGCATCGTCTCGATCCTGCGTGGGTTCGGCGGGCCGTCGCCGGCTTCGATGAGTGCGGTGAGGCTGGGGTCCCAGCCATCGAACATGTCCAGCAGAGCGCGCTTGCTGCGGTAGGTGTACAGAGGGCGATCGTCCGCGCGTAGGGAGATGCCGACTCGGATGCTGCCGTCGCCGAGGCGTTGTGCTGCCAGGATCTGGTTCACGCCGATGCACCACAGGTTTCCGGGGCCGACCAGATCGGCGAGATCCGGGTGGCGCCGGTCGGCGTCGTGGACGCTCAGCTCCACCAAGGTGGCCACGGAGGACAGCCTCGCGTCGGTCAGCAGCGACCGGACGACCGAGCGTGCGCCGTCCGCGCCGATGAGCACGTCGCAGTCGGCGCGGTGGCCGCCATCGAACGTCAGCCCGAAGCCTCCGTCTGGTTGTGGCGTCGCCGCGACGAGCCGGCGCTGCCACACGACCGTGTCGGCGGGCAGCGAATCGAGCAGAAGATCACGCAGTGCGCCGCGGTCGATCTCGGGGCGTCCGGAGAACGAGCCGGGTTGTGGTTTGTGGTGCACGAGGGTGCGTCCGGCCGGGTCGAGGATGCGATGTTCCTCGCCCTCGGGCCGCGCCTCGGACCGGAACCGGTCGGCGAGGCCCGCATCGGCCAGGGCCTGTTGCCCGGACTCCGGGTGCAGGTCGAGCGATCCGCCCTGCGATCGCGCGGATCGGCTCGCCTCGCGTTCGTACACCACCGCGCCGATGCCGTGCCGGTGCAGGATCCGGGCCAGCGTCAGGCCGCCGAGGCCACCGCCGGCGATCGCGATTCGCATCGTCATCTCCGTTACCGTACGGTGTATCTTATGGATACGCCGTACGGTAACGCATTCCTGCCCGTCTGGGAACGGCCCGAGCCCCAGCCCCGGGCGGCGCCGGTGCCGCTGAGCCGCGCGAAGATCGCCGCCACGGCAATCCGGCTCGCCGACGCACACGGTCTCGACGGGCTGTCGGTACGCAAGATCGCCAAAGAGCTCGGCGTCGGTCCGATGAGGCTCTACGACTACGTGATCAACAGATCCGAACTGCTCGATCTGATGGTCGACACCGTGTACGCCGAGATCGCCGAGGCCGACCAGCACTCCGAGTGGCGCGCCACGGTGCTGGCCCTCGCCCGGGCGACCCGCGAAGCCGCCCTTGACCATGAGTGGTTCGCCGACCTGCTCGGCGCAAGGCCGCACATAGGACCTCACGCGCTCGCCGTGGGCGAATCGACCGCGGCGGCGCTCAGCCAGGCCCCCGGCGTGCGCGGCGTCGACGATCTGCAGCGGGCGGTGGACGCCCTCAACGCGTTCGTCGTCGGAGCGGTCCGCAGGGAGATCACCGAGCGACGCACCGCCCGTTCCACCGGCACCGACGTGTCCGCTTGGCAGGCTGCCCTCGGGCCCTACCTGACACGCATGCTCGAAACAGGCCGCTATCCCACCGTCGCCCGGCTCGTCATCGACGGCGCCCACCTCGACGCCGAGGAAACCTTCCATCACACCCTGATCACGATCCTGGACGGCATCACCAGTTATCCCCGCACGTGACCCACCGCTCGTATGTCAGTGCCAACTCGAGCAGCCGCTCACGGCTCTGCCGAGATGAGTGCGTAGAGGACTCGCGTCGCTGGACGCATCGGGGGTAGTCCGGATCCATGCGCAACGCAGAACCGCGGATACTGCGACATGCACGGTGTTGCCAGAATCGGCGGTATGGGTTCACGGGCGCGATGGGCAGCCATCGTCGATCGCTTGTCGTCCTCCTACGCCGAAACGTTCGCCGCAGAGTTCGCGCGTGTGGCGTTCCGCAGAGCGAGGCGGCCACGGGCGATCGCTGCTCTGGTCCGGGCCGCGGAGGAGATGTCGGCCGAGGGCGAGCACGCTATCGCAGAGGCCCTATACCGCAAGGCGGCAGAAGCCGGAGACGACCGGGCCGTCGTGAAGCTGGTCAACTGGCCCGGTATCCGGGAGGACCCCGCTGCGATGGAGGCCGTATATCGGGCGGCGATCACGGCCGGTGACGTTCAGTCGATGGCGTCTCTGGCGGCGCTGCGCACCCGGCAGGGAGACACGGCCGAAGCTCGCGTTTTGTTCACGAAGGGCATCGAGTCCGGCGACGTCAACGCGTTGACGATGTATGCAGCCTTCCTGCGCAACCACGGCGAGCCCGGCGAGCTCAATGAGGCGATGGAGCATCGCCGTCGCCAGATGGAGGCCGGCGACACCGGTGCTCTGCCGATCCTCGGCGCGCTCTTGCTGACGGCGCCACAGCGACAGGTCGAAGCGGAGGCCGTGCTACGTCGAGGTGCCGCGCTGCTGGAGAACCGTTGCCGATGCCTGCTCGCTGCGCTGCTGTCGGACCGGGGTGCGACCGGTGAAGCAGCTGAGTTGGTCCGGCGGGTACGCGCCACCGGTGACGACCTGGTACGTAGCTACGCCGAGCAGCTTGCGGAGGAGTACGAGTTGTCCTCCTGATCTCTCGGACCAACAGCAGTACGCGTCGCGCGGCCCTCGCGACTGAACATCCGGATCTGCCGCGATCCGCTCGATGTGTTCGCGGCGCCAGTCCGCTGAAGTGACCTCGGACGCTACGGGAGGTTGGGAGGAGGCCGCGCGCCCGTCGGGAGCGATCGACAATGGCCGCGTGCTTTCCGACGTTCTTGCCTACTACAAAGACCTTGAGACCACTGGACTGCCGGTGGCGATGTGCTGGACGGTGACACAGCCGCTCGGCGCTGCCCTGACCCTCGAGGACGTCGCGTCCCGCCTTGGTGGCGACCCCGACGATCTCGAAGTGCTCGACCTGTCCGAAGCCTACGAGATCGGCCCGAACGACGGATGGGTCCTGCATCTCGATCAGGCAGGCCCTGCTGTCACCATCTTCGAGAACAACGGCTTCCAGGGCACCCGCCCGGAGGTGCTGCGGGCGCTCAGCATCGACGCGAAGGTTCACAGTGCCTGGTGGGATGTCGACGCGATGACACGGTTCAGCTTTGCCACACAGGGCGAGCTCATCACCACGACGGAAACTGGCTGGCCACGTGCAGGAGTCAGACCCGACGCGCTCGACGCCGAGCTTGCTGATCTCTACGACGCCATGCGGACTCCCGGTCTACGGGTGGCAGGAATGCTCGCTGCCGTCGAGCGCCGTACCGGTATCCGTCTTGATCGCGACTGGTTCGATCGCCCACACGAAGCCATCGTGATTGCTCGCCCGTGAACCAGCACGGCCGCGGCAGTGCCGAGCGCCCTTCCGCTGATCAGAGGGCGTCCTGACACGGACACCCGCCGGCTAGGCCCTCGAAGATCACAGATGACACATGCACATCTCGGCATAGCGCAGCGCCCACCGCTTCGCCGTCGGCCAGGACACGTCATAGCGTTCCGCGGCACGGGCGACCGGCCAGCCCTCATCCACGATCAAACGCGCCAGGCGAAGACGTGCACGAGGAGTCAAAGCGGCGTTAGCGTGGGACACGAAGGCCTCCTGGTTGGCGGAGCGGTTCCTAGCCCGTGTTTCATATGTCCCGGAGGTACTGGTTGATGGCCGCGATGGTCAGGGTGGCCTCGTAGCGCACGGCTAG